>NZ_PRLD01000060.1 GCF_003287405.1 Faecalibacterium prausnitzii | reverse complement strand
CCCACTCGCAGGGAGCCGAGGGCGAATATGCGAGACCTTAACTTATTAAATCAGGCGTGGCCGAATGCTGTTTTCGGCCTTCGTCCACGCCTGTTCTTTTTACTTATTCCATATATCCACATTTTCATCCTACATAGGAGGTTTTATGAACGAAAACGACCGTACCACCTTAGAGCAAGCAATCTACGAGGAAATGGAACTGACCCCGGAGATGATTCGGTCCATCCGCACGCTCTGCGGTGCCTGCCTTTGCAGTTTTGTAGAATCCAAGGCGTTCAAAATCGCCATTGTTCCCAGCGCAGACCGAAGCATGGACACTTGCACTGTCTGCCAGACCCGGCGCGGTCATGACTACGTTGTGATGAACCGCTGAACAAACACACCGCCCACCGCCAAGGAGGTGCAGCGGGCGGTGTACATATTTTGAAAAAAGGAGGGCAGCTTTTGATTCAAAACTGGAAATTCCAGCGTGGAGACATTTTCTTCACCCGTTTCGACAACGCCACCGGTTCAGAGCAAAGCGGGAATCGTCCGGCAGTCGTTCTCCAGAACGATGTGGGGAATTTTTACTCGCCCACGCTGATCGTGGCCACATTGACAAGCAAGGCTGCAAAAAAGTATACCCAGCCGACCCACTGCCTGCTGGTGAACGATTTTCTCTCCGTTCCGTCCATCGTTCAGGCAGAGCAGATCTTTAC
>NZ_PRLD01000059.1 GCF_003287405.1 Faecalibacterium prausnitzii | reverse complement strand
CTCATGTGCCTGTGGGAGGCGCTTTTTGCCGGGCTTGCAGCAGTTGCTGCTGGGTTTGCACTGGGCTGCGGTGCTGCGGCAGTCGGTCTGGGGTTGCAGAAGCACCTTTCGTTCTTAGTGGTCCCCGCTGCATCTCTTGTGCCGCTGGCGGTGCTGTTTCTGCTCTCCGTACTGCTGGGCGCACTTTTGCCTGCGGTGCTGGTTCGCCCGCAGATCACAAAACCCAAAGAGAAGCCTGCAAAAAAATTCCGCTTGGCACAGCTGCCGCTTGCACCGCAGATCGGTGTCGGCTGCGCGGTATTGCTGATCGCCGTCAGTTGTTTGTATGTCGGCTGGCGTGTCATGCTGCCATATGATCTGGATGCACCGTATGCCTGTCTGTCCATCAAGATGAACGGAACCTCCGGGATGCCGTTTTCTCTGAAAGAGGATCTTGCTGCATTGCCCGGTGTGGAAGAGGTTTCCGCTGCAATTGATCTGACCGATACCTATACAGTGACATCAGACAAGATCCAGTCCAGCCATATGCTTGCCGATATCTGGGTCAAGGATAACGGTTTCTTTACGGACATTCCGAGCTTGCTGCGAAATGCAGAAAAGGGAACGCTGAACACGACTGTCTGCGCCTTGCCGGAGGACGAACTGCGCCGCATTGCCGCAGATGCCGGCGTTTCGGACGAGGAAATAGAGACGCTGCTG
>NZ_PRLD01000047.1 GCF_003287405.1 Faecalibacterium prausnitzii | reverse complement strand
TGCTGAAACGGGTGCTTGTTGCAGCCCTGACGCTGGTAATTTTAACTCTCGGTGCGCTTGCAGTAAGCGCAGACTTCCGCAAGACAGTCTATACGATGATTCAGAAGTTCTTACCAATTGAGATGCAAGTCACTTATAAAGTTGAGGGAGAACCATTAGAGCAGCTTCCCGATGCGTATAGTGAACATTATGTACAAGTCGGATTTTGGCGTGACTATACGCAAGGCTATGATAAAAAGGAAACATTCTCTCATGCGTATGTTAATGCTGCCGGAGAAATCTATTTTGTGGATTGTTCAATTATAACCGCATACGGACAGATTGAAACATTCGATAATGAACATACCGTTTATACAACTGTAAAGATTGGAGATAAGGAAGCAACACTTGGAACAAGTGAGATTCCGGGGCAGGTCACCTGTTATATTTTGGTTTGGGAGGATGAGGGTGTTTCCTGCACAATTATGGGCGATGGTTCATTGGATGAGTTGATGAAGGTTGCAGAAAGTATTTATTAACGGCAAAATGCCTAGATATTTGTAGATGAGCACAAATGTGAGGATGGATTTTTGTTTAAGTAAACAAATTTGGAAAATCTTGCAACAAATGTGTTGGTTGCTGCGTTGTCTAAGTAAAAGCTTCTGATGGAAACAAACGGGAGGTGTATGCTCTATATGAAAAGGAGCTTCATTGCAATTTCGGTTGCGACAATCATAGGATTGTCAGCTTGCGCAACAAAAGTATCCTCTTCAACTTCTATGAACTCTCCTATATCGACATCGGTGACAAGCGAGCAGGAATTTTTATCTAATCTTGAAAACGCCAGCACAAGCCAAATACTGCAAAAGCTTAAAGAATCGGATGGTGGGTATACAGAAGATTGCTTTTCGGTGTTGACAAATCGTCTTATCAAATTCCCTCAAGACACACTGTATGTGTTGAAATATGACAAACTGATGAATGATAAAGACTTTCAGCAGCTTGTTTTATCCGGCATAAAAACAGAGCTTCCCTATAGAGGATCGGATGAAGAAAGAAATACGCTTTATCAGTATCTGGAATCCATCACTACTGATAAAGAATATGGACAAATCGCATCAGATATTTTAGGAGAACAAGCTGAAAACAAGGAGAAACCAAATCGGCAAATTGAATTTCAAACTGAAGAATTAGGACAAGCGAGCAGTGTTATTTCAATCGAACTTCCGCAAGGGTGGAAAATTCAAAAGAGAGAACAAACGCAACGTGCTGAAAATAAACCACTTGCTCTTGCAAGCCTGAATCCGTCTTATCCAGTATATGATATTTATGACAAAAATCATGTGTTGGTTGGCGCGGTTGGATACAGTACCTATGAACCATATGAAGGTGATAGAGATTCCGTGCAGATTGTTTACTCTGCACTTCGGCTAGGATCGGTTTACAGGTTTGACACGGATAATAAATACGATGTGATACAAACCACGGAACGCGGAACGACTGCACTTACAACGGTAATTTTTCAAGATGGTGCAAATTCAGAACCAGTAAACAATTTAGGCGTTCTCGCTTATGATAACGAGAAAGAATGCTTTGTTGCAATTGAACTTGAAGCAAGTTCTGTGTCGGAAAGCCAGGCATTGGAAATTGCAAAATCAATTCGCTTTTAGACATGATGGGAATAACGGTGTATAGGTGCCAGCAGATTAAGGAGAACAACTGTGAACAAAGTACCGTACTTTATGTCATTGCGGTACAGTCCTTGAAACCGGCAACGCTCCGAGATACTTTGACAGCAAGCCAATGGAGCGGTATGTGGTTCTTTTCTCTGGCATTTTTCGCCGTCATTTTTATGGAAATGCTGTCTGATTTCTTGCTGGTTACAGAACGCCGCAATACATGGAAAGCGTTAAATGGAAATGTCAGCGAAGCCGAATTTCACAATCTTCAGCAAATTGTCTTGTGCGAAAATCAGAAAGTTTCCATTGAGAAAAA
>NZ_PRLD01000046.1 GCF_003287405.1 Faecalibacterium prausnitzii | reverse complement strand
CGGACGCACCCTGCAAAAATCCACACACGATAAGTAAGGCAGGGAGTTCCCCAGCGGGAACTTCCTGTTTTTCTTTGGTTGCAATATGAGCCTGTTCCGCCTGCCACGCGGCAAACTCCCGCTGACCTTCCTCACTGTTCCAGCAGGCAAGGATGGCCGGGTAGAATGCCCGTGCCAGACGTTCGATGGCTTCATCGGGATAGGGGGAAGTGTTTGTGGACTTTTTCTTTTTGTTCAAACGCACGCTCCTTTGATCGTCCCACCGCAGCAAAGCCGGGCGAGAAAATCAAGGTTCCAATTTTTATCAGGCGCAAGGGCGCGGATGCTTTCCGCCCTGCACTTGCGGCTGGTGGCTCGTTGATGGCTTACAAGTGCCTGTCGTTATGCGGTCTTTTCTCCTTCAAGGGCTTCTGCAAGAGCCTTTTCCAGATAGGTTTCGATTTCAGTCAGGTAGTTAGCAGGTCTCTGCATTGCGAAGCGGAGAACCTTCTGCTTTTCCGGGTCAGTGAAATAGCTGGGATTGTTTTTGAGCGTTTTCTTCCATGAGTTTTTCATCATTTCGGTCGCACGGCTCAAGGATTTGTAAACCTTCATAAACTCGTCCGGTACATGATAGCACCGGAATTCTTCTGTTTGTGGCGTGGGCATGGGAACGGGTTCCGCTTTTTCAGGCTCAAATTCAGCGCTGGCAGATTCCAACACTTCCAATGCCTCTGGATGCAGGATTTGAGCAAGGACATCTGAACGATGCTCGACACTTGCCTGCACAAGCTTGGACATTTCTTCGTTGGTGAACTTCACTTCACCGGAAAAGACTTTCTGCTTGATGCCGGGAGAGAGGTTGTCCGCAATGTCGATGCCTCGTGTATAGTGGCTGGCACGGAGAACAGAGGCACGGCTGACACCGTTTTCTTCTGCGATCCGGTCGCAGGTTTTCTTCCCGGAGTGGTGGTTATCATCGTGAGCACCACCACTTTTCTTTGCTAAAGTGTACTGATTGCCCCGAAAGATTTTTGCAGCCTTCTTCTCGGCTTCGTACTGCTTCCCAAGCAGATAGCGTTTCTGTTCGGGACTCAGGTTTCGCCGTCCCAACTGATTCCGGCAAATCCACGCAATGGCTTCTTCGCGGTTCTCAAATCGGAGCGGCATGGTGGAGAAATAAATCTCTGGGTGCTTTTGGAGGATTGCATAACGATTGTGTCCGTCAACAAGTGTGTTGTTCCACACGATCAAAGGAGAAATCAGCTTGCCCTCTTTGAGGATGTTTTCTTCAAGCTGCTTAAATTCATCATCGGTCAGAGGGGGAATCTGAGACTGGAACTCCGGGTCGATTTTCAGATTGATCATACGCACACTCCTTTATCTCTCCTGCTGCGTCTGATCTTCCTCCCGGAAAAAGGACGCAACATTCTGCTTTGCGGTTTTCAGTTTGAGCAGTTCTTCTTTGGCTTCCTTGTACTGCTCGTAGAACGTTGCCTTTTCGGATGCCAGCTGCGCATACTCGGCTTCCAGCTTTTTCGGGCTGGGCAGCTTGGTGATGTTGCTTGCCTTGAAATAGGCTCCTGCCACCCGGTATGCTGTCAGCTCTGCACGATGCTGTTCCTCAAAAGCTGTTGAGCAATCTTTTTTGTATTTCTATAAATAATAATCAAGAGGGCGACAGCTTTTGTTGTCACCCTCTTGATTGTTATTTATTTTTCCCATGTTTTGGCTTTTTGTCGGACATTTATAATTTGGAGCTGGTATAGAATGCTGGGAATTGCAGAAACCAATGAAAAAATACCCAAGATGATAGAATGCTTGATAATGGCAAACAGTGCAAATAGAAGCAGCAGGAATAGCCATGGGTTACGCAAAGTGCGGTAGTATTTTTCTTTATCGGCATAGGAGGTGTGGAGTTCAAAAGGCTTTCCATCGTTTGCTTTTTCTACGATCAATAGTTCTCGGTTAAAAGTTGTTGCGTTTGTTGCAATACAACCGCCCATTTCCGCCCATGGACGCAATCGAACTTTTCCGACAGAATAGTTTAGATTGATGTTCTTGAAAAATACC
>NZ_PRLD01000058.1 GCF_003287405.1 Faecalibacterium prausnitzii | reverse complement strand
CTTCTGGTAGTGGGGCGCTTTGGCTCCACTTCAGGCTTGTCTGCGGTTTCCACCGGTAGTCAGGTACTCAACCTCGTCACCTTTGTTGTCACCCAGCTTGCCATGGGTGTCACAGTGCTCATTGCCCGCTATCTGGGCGAAAAACGACCGCAGTACATCGGGCAAGTCATTGGCGGGGCAGCTATTGTGTTCACCCTTCTGGCAGCTGCACTGTTCGTGGTGCTGGTGTTTTTTGCACGGTTTATTGCCAGTCTGATGCAGGCTCCTGCCGAAGCCCTAGACCTGACCGCCAGCTATGTGCGCATTTGCGGCAGCGGCATCTTCTTTATTGTAGCCTATAATATGCTCTCGGCTCTTTTCCGCGGTCTGGGCGACAGCCGCTCTCCGCTGATCTTTGTGCTGGTGGCGTGCATTGTGAATATTATTGGCGATCTGGTGCTGGTGGCTGGTTTTCATCTGGATGCTGCCGGTGCCGCCATTGCTACGGTAGCAGCACAAGCTGTCAGCGTAATCTGTGCAATCGCAATGCTGCTGAAGAAGGAGCTGCCCTTCAAAATCCATCGCTCTGATTTCAAGCTGAACCCCCAGTGCAAAAAATTTCTGGGCATCGGTCTGCCGCTGGCTTTGCAGGAGTTTTTGACCCAGCTTTCCTTTCTGGCGCTCTGCGCCTTCGTCAACCGGTTGGGGCTGGAGGCATCTTCCGGCTACGGTGTGGCGTGCAAGATCGTTAATTTTGCCATGCTGATCCCCAGTTCTCTGATGCAGTCCATGGC
>NZ_PRLD01000003.1 GCF_003287405.1 Faecalibacterium prausnitzii | reverse complement strand
CGTGTGGCGATCGCTCGTGCGCTCATCGCAAAGCCCCGCATCGTTTTTGCAGACGAGCCTACCGGAAATCTGGATACACGGACGGGTGAGGATACGATGCGGCTGCTGATGGAATGCGCTGCGGAGTTTGGACAAACGCTTATCGTTGTTACCCACAACCCGGAAATTGCGCAGAAGGCGCAGCAAGTCATTCGGATCGAGGATGGGCAGATTCTGAGAGGAGAACTGCAACATGAAAAAGGGAATTTGGATACGCAATAAAATCATCCCCTACTACTTAAAAGGAGCAAAGTTTGCATTGGCCATGTTGCTAACTGAAAAAACATTGTCGGCATCCCAGATTGCAACAGCTATTTCGGAAAAAGGAATAAAATGTGACCGAAAAGAACTTGGAAAGATGCTGGCAAGTCTGGAACGGATGGGTGTAGTCACCTTAACAGATGGAGCTTATTCGTGTAGCACCAAGAAACTGAAAAACTGTCCGGTTGCATATTCTGAGGATCAGCTGATCGATTTAATTGGCATGACGCAGGGCACCGTAAACGGCAAAGCTTTTTATAGTGCAACACCGCCAATGAGCGTTAGCTCTCGTGGAAATAGTGGCGTATAATAAAGGATACTGGAGTATAGCTATAGCCCTCTATTTGCGAGAACTGCAAGTAGAGGGCTGATGGTTTGTTTGGAATATTTTAATTAAAGGTCAATCTTCTAATCTGCCATGGTCACAGCCGAGCGAGAGATAATGCTCAATCTCACTACCCAGCACAAGCTGGGCATACTCCAAGGGCTTGTTGTAGAGTAGCCAATCTAGCTCTGCTCGCTGCGTAGGGGTGTTGCCGTATTCGTCCTCAACGGCGATACAGTCGATGGAAAGAATAGTTCCATCATTAAATTGGGCTTCCAGCCGGTTGGTGTTCATGTTGTAGCGGCAGGAAAGCACTTTTTGAGGGGGATTATGGTCAGAATTCTGATTTCGTTTCATTTGAATTACTCCTTTAATGATCATAAAATTTAATTTTCAACGAGATGAGGTCTCTTTTTTCTTTCTCTTAAGTCACCTAACCGCACTACCCTGCATCACAGGCGTTGACCAGTTCCGCCACATCGGGGCGTTCCATCAGGGAACGGAGAATGCAGAACTGGGCGGCCTTTTCCTCGGACACCACATAGCGGAAGGGGTTGGGCAGGATGGGAAGGTCCTCATACCGCCACTTCTTGTAGCGGTCATCGTAGACGGCCGCATCTGCCAGCCCCACCAGATGCCCGATGCACCAGGAAATGAGCCAGCCGCCGCCCTCAAAATAGCCATCGGCCCTGGATGCGACACCCAGAGCCGACGCGATACTCTTTGCTACACTCGGTTTTTCACAGCTTACAAGTTTCATAGTTTAACTCCTGTATTAAGTAGTGAATTGCTATTAGTAAGAGGAAGGGGTATAATTAAAAAAATCTGTTTAGGAGTATCACAAATGACATTTACTAATTGGACTCTTGCTATAGGCACAGAAGATGACCAAAAATATATGCGTCCATTATTTGAGTTCCTTCTGCTGCAATTCGTTGAAATTTTTGGTGAAACAATATTGGGCGCTGAACAATGCATAGCCTATAATGATTCAACAGCCCCTTGCCCGATGCTTATTACCAATCGCACTCCCATTCAACTCCGGACATGTTCAAAATCTCTCCGGTATTGGGCACAGTATATTTACCAGACATCTCACGAACTAACACACTATGTTATTCGTCAGTATAAAGAAGATAAAGACGCCATTGTCCGATGGTTTGAAGAAACTCTCTGCGAAGCAATGTCGTTATATATTTTAAAATCATCTAGCTTGCGGTGGCATGAGTGTGCGCTGTCACACATCAATTCAAACTATGGCACATCTCTGATGGATTATTTTAAGAGCACCTACGATGAAACTGGTCCTAGTTCGCTTAAGGCGTGTCGTTCACTTGATGATTTGAAAAATGTTGAAAGTACCTGCCAGACGCAAAGGATTTCTCGCACTATCGAAAGAAATTATCTGGTTGATGCATTTTGTGAGCATCCTGAAAGTATTTCTGCCTTTGTCTATTATCCGCTGTATATGCGCGGGGATCTTCAGATTGATTTTGAAAAATGGAAAGAGAGCGATTCGACGCCTTTGGTCTCTAAGTTGGAATCTATACAACCTAATCTTGCATCATAATTGGGTGCCTCCAATACGAGGCACCCAATTATTTTACCGCTTTAGGTTTTCGTGTTTTGTGAATTATCATCCTCGTTTTCGTATTCCTCGTCCTCGAACTCATAGTCGTCCGGGTCGGCGCTGACCTTTGCGCCCTGCCTGGGCTTGATGAACTTGATGTAGGCGAAGGCTCCGCCGCCGCCCAGGGCCGCCAGAAGCAGGATCAGCACCAGGGCGCCGCCGCTGCCGGACTCTTTCTCCGGCTCCGGTTCGGGCTCCGGCTCCACCTCCGGCGCTTTTCCGGCGCACTCGCTCATATTCACCGCACCGGCCTGGCATTTTTTGCCGCAGGTACAGACCGCAGGGGGTTCCTTCGTCTGCCCATCCTCCAGTAGCGCCATCAGGTCGGCTTCATCCACCTGGTTCAAGAAGTGAACGGCGGTCTCCTTGTCCTCGTTTGCCCGGTCGATCAGGATGTAAAAATAGTTGCCCGCTTTCGTGGTCACGGTGATAAGCTGCTTGTCGCCGTAATAGTCGTCCACCAGCGTGGCGTTGCCCTCCGGGGTAAGGGGCTGACCCTCCGGCTCCATGCTCCCGGTGGCGGGTTCCCCGGTGTAGTAGTCGCCATCCCCGCCGCCCGCAAATGCGGTGACGGAGAAGGCGGTCATGCACAGGACCACCGCCGTCAGGGACGCCAAAAGGCGGAAAACTCTGTTACGCTTCATCTTCGCCGTCCTCCATTCCTTCCATATCCGCATCGTCGGGGTCCGGCGCCGCCTCCGCCTCCATCATCCCGTCGGGCAGGGTGATCAAGCCGCTGGCGTAGGCCTTCAGGAAGGCGGTCAGCTCCTTGTTGTCCATGCACACCGCCTTGACCATGCGGACGATCTCCAGGTTTTCTTCCTCGGTGAGCTGCGCCTCCAGCTCCCGAAGTCGCTTCTGCTGGGCGGAGATCTTCTCCTTCGTCTTTTCGATGTCTTTGCGAATCTTCTCAACCGTTGCCATGTGTGCAAAACTCCTTTCCAAATCGTTCTCTCCAGGAATAGTTTCGCCCCAGGCCCTTGACCGTTTTCAGGTTTTTCCGGGCGTTGTCCTCCAGCGCCAGGGCGCGGCGGAACAAATCGGGATGCTGCTCCCGCAGGGCGGTGATCTCGTCGGGTTTCATGCTGGGGCAGAAAAAACAGGACGATTTTCCCGGCTGGGGCAGCCCTGCCGCCTCGATCTGCCGGATGCAATCGTCCCGCGTCCATCCCCATTCCATCAGGGGATACCACTTGCTGTATTTTCGGTCGGCCAGGTCTCCCAGCAGCACCTTGTCGCTGCGGTAGCCCTCGCCTGCGTCGTAGCCGATGAACTTGACCACCCGTTTGCCCGCCGCCCACGCCTTTTGACACGGCGGGTAATGGCTGCAGAACTTTTCCTGCGGCCCGATCTTGTGTTTTAGGGAACACCGCTTGAAGCCGTAGGCGATGGACGGAAGGCTGCAACTTTGCAGACATTCATCCTCCAGCGTCAGCCGTTTCCCGTCACAGGTGGTCTTATACACTCTGGTAATGGGAGGCATCCCGTGGTCCTTCAGCCAGCGGTTCATCACATCCAGATAGGCGTAGGTGTGGGGATGCTCTGCCCCCGTATCCGCAAAGAGAATCAGGTTCACCGGGATACGGCGCTGGTGCAGCCCGATCAAAAGAGCGGTGCTGTTGGCGCCGCCCCCATAGGAAACCATATTGATGCTTCATCACCTCCATCAGTTGTACGGCGGTCTGCCGTATGCGTAGAAATGGGACCGCCAGTAGCTCGTGTTCAGGTTGGAATACTGGATGGGGTCGCCGCAATGCAGCATCATCCCGTCGCCCACATAGATGCCCATATGGGACACACCGCTGGTGTCATAGGTTCCCACGAAGAACACCAGATCGCCGGGCTGGGGATCGGATACCGGGGCGGAAATGTTGTAGAGCCCCTGGGCGCCCAACCGCCCGGTGTTGCACAGGCCGCTGTTGGTCAGCACATAACTGACGAAGCCGCTGCAATCGAAAGAAGTGCTGGGGCTGCTGCCACCCCACACATAGGGATAGCCCAGATACTTTTCCGCCTCGGTGATAAGGGTGTTGAACCGCTCGTCCGTCAGGTATTCAGCGGGAATCTCCCAGGCGGTGGGCGGGTTGTCGATGTACTTGTTCACATACCCAGAGGACGGGAACAGGTCGGGGCGATTGCCCAGAGTGGACATATAGGTGGCATACAAGGAAAGCTGTTCCTCGCCCATCATGTAGACCGGCACATGGGAGAGGTCGAAGTTTTCCAGTGTGACGGTGCAAATGGTCCAGGTATAGGGCACCCGAACCGTATAGGTGTTGCCCTCGCTGTCTGTCCTTGTTTCCGTCCGATAGCGGGTCTCCGTGGTCACGGTTTCGGTGAGAATGTATTGCTTGTCAAAGAGGGTTTGAAGGTTCCCCTGTACCTGGTCGATGGTGAACGCCCCTTCATGAAGTGCCGACAGAATGGAGACCAGCACATAGGGGTCATGTTCGATCTCGTCCAGGTCGAAGTGATACTCGTCATAGTCGTGGGTGGCCTCGTAGGTATCCAGGTATTCCCGCAATTCGTTCTCTTTGGCGCAGTAGGCTTCTTCCGCCGCCAGCATATCGGAGTCCTCGGACAGATAGGAGGACGCCATGATGTTGGACACCCCGCCGCCGAACATGGAGGAACAGGATTGCAGGGAGCCCAGCAGCATCACCAGCAGAAGGCCGATGCCGCCCACGATCAGCGCGCCCTTCCAATGCCGTTTCAGGAAAAGGGCGGTGCGCTTGGACTCCTGGGCGGTTTTCTTGGATGCCTTTGCCGTAGCCTCCGCTGTTTTTCCGGCCTGGGCGGTCTTGCCCGCCGCCCGGTATGCCGCTGCATATTGCTTTTGCAGTTTCCGTTTCTGCCACAGGCGGGAGATGGGATTGGATGCAAGCTGGGGGTTATCCGCCACGGCTTTCCGATAGTAGAAATCCGCATTGGCCTTGACTGCCGCCTGTTTCGCTTTTGCCGAGTCCCGCCAGGGTTTCAGCTTGCGTTCCGCCCGCCAGTTCTGGACACGGCGGTTTCCGTAGCCCACAGCCTTCTCAAAGCTGCGTTCCCCCAGGTGGCCCGACTGGACGCCGGAATTTTCCTGCTCCACCTCCCGGACCTTGCCGTGGATGGCGGCGCCTGCCTCTTGAATGGGGCGGGACAGCGGATTGGCATGCTGGGGGGATGGCGGTTTGGACGGAACAGCAACCTTTGCCGCGTCCAACCGGTCCGCCGCCTTGTCCGACTTGCGGATGGCTCCTTGCAGCTCCGGTTTGGCCTGGTCTGCCTCGGAAAACTGCAATCGGGAGGATGGACGGCCCGCTGCCGCCTCGCCCTCCCGATAAGCCCTGCGCCGTTTCCGGCGTTGCTTCTTTTCCGATCTTCGTTCATGGTGCAACTCCACACGATCCACCGCTTTTCCAGCGGCGCCCGCCGTGTCGCTGGATACGGAATGGTCCTGCTCCGGCGCCCGGTCAGAGGGATAGGTCGTCTCGCCCGTAACCAGATTGACGGATACCGCCCCGTCACGGGTCATCTTCTGCGCCTCCTTTTCGGGGGCTTTCCATTCTTTCAAGGTGCGTCACCTCCTATTCCATAAGGGCAGATGTTGACACATGCCCCGGTTTCGATCATGGCGATGTACTGGAAAATGGGATAGGCCTGGGGCGGGCAGACCGCGTTCCCCAAGGTTTTCAGCCGCAGCGCTCGGTTGTCGGTATCCTCGGTCATGCGGGGGACTCCTTCGGGCTCGGCACGCCATAGGATGCGTCCGTCCATTTCGTGGGGAATCCCATAAGCCATTCCACCCAGTCCGGGTTCAGCGCCGCTTTCTCGGAAAGGGGCTGCTCCTGCCGAATCACCTGAGCCGACAGGTTGGAGGACGGGGATTTGTCCCGGAAGACCGCGGGTTTCAGGGTGGTACGGTAGCCCTCCGACGCTGCCGGGGTCAGGTAGAACACCGCCGCCGACAGGGACAGACTCCAGATCGAACCGTCCTTGTTCCGCTTGCGGAGTATCCCCCCCTCCGACAGGAACACATCCAGGCTGGCAGCATCCCGCCCCGTGGATTTGTCGGAGGCAAGGGGCGTGGGAAACATCAGCCGCAACGATAAAAGTTCGCTGGCGCTCATGCCATGCGCCGACGCCGCAAGCCGGAAATACGAATGGGAGAACAGCGTATCCCGCTTTTGCCAGGTCAAAAATCGTTTTGTCGAGCCCCATATTGATGAATCCAGCAACATTTTCCCCAAGCACCCAACGGGGCCGCAGTTCGGCAATAACGCGGCACATTTCCGGCCACAGGTAGCGTTCATCCGCAAAGCCCCGCCGCTTTCCTGCGGTGGAGAAGGGCTGGCACGGGAATCCGCCGGAGAGGATGGTGATAGTTTCAAGTCCTGTTTTCTCAAAAAACGCCTCCTTCGTGAATGTGGTGATGTCCCGGAACTTCGGCACATCCGGCCAATGCTTTTGCAGGATGGAATAGGGGTAATCCGCCCACTCGCATTGACAGACCGTTTCAAAGCCCGCCGCCTCTGCCGCAAGGTCCAGCCCGCCGATGCCGGAAAACAGGCTGACATGGGTGAGGCGGTCAGGCATGGGGCTGGTCCTCGTCGTCCTCACAGTCCACATAGAAGGCGTCCAGCTCGCACAGCTCCAGGGCCTTCAGCCGGGCAAGGTCGGCCTTGTCGCCGAACACCAGGTAGCGGCCGGGGATGCTCCAGCGGTCAAACATCTGGTCGGCGATCTCACCATACCGCCGGGCGGTGTCAATCAGGTTCTCCATGTCCTGGCGGTCCTTGGTCTTCCCGGCAAGGAAAGCCAGCTGGTGCAGAAGCCCATAGAGATGGACTTCCTCGTCGATGTGGGCCTCGTAGGTCTTTTCCTCAATGACATACAGCTTTTCCTGTCCCATTTCCTTATCCCATCCTTTCCTCATGTTCCATCTCGCTGGGCTTGGTGGTAAGCAATTTATAGAGCTCGGTATCCTTCGTGAAGTCATCCGCAAAAGGCAGGATGACATTGTTGAAGAACAGCAGCCCGTGGCCCGGCTCGGAATTGGTCACATAGGCAAGCTGTTCAGAAGAAATGTTCAGCCGCTCCGCCAGTATCTTCCGGTCGCCTGCCGCCTGGTTGAGCATATAGATGAAGTCGCTGTTTTCCAGAATGTTTTCGATCTCCGGGGAGGAAATCAGGTCTTTGGGGTTCTGGGTCGCCCCGGTGGGGATACCGCCCCATTTTCTGAACCGTTTCCAAATCTCGGCGCTGTACGCCGCAGTCTGTTCCTCCTTCAGCAGAAGGTGGAACTCGTCCACGAAGTACCAGGTAAACCGGCCAATGGCTCGGTTGATGGTAACGGTGTTCCACACCGCGTCCTGAACAATGAGCATCCCGGGCTTTTTCAGGTTCTTGCCCAGGCCCTTGATGTCAAAGCAGACAAGACGGTTGGAGATGTCCACAGTGGTGCGGTGGTTGAAGAAGTTCAGCGAACCGTTTACATACAGGTCCAACGCCTGGGCCACCCGGTCGGCCTCCGGGATGTGCTGGGACAGCAGGGCGTTCATCAGGTCGCCCAAAATCAGCATATTCTCTGGCCGGGGATTGGCAAAGTAAGGCTGGTAGATCATCTGCACCGCCCGGTCGATAACCGTTTTCTCGATGGCCTCCAGCCCCGTCTTGCTGCCCATGATGAGCTCACAGAAGGACAGCACGAAGTCGCTTTTCAGCGCCAGCGGGTTTTCTTCCTCGGAGTAGTTGAGGTTGATGTCTAGGGGGTTCACATAGTCGGTGCTGGACGGGGACAGCCGGATTACCTGACCGCTCAGCCGCTTCACCAGGGGCGAATACTCGTCCTCCGGGTCGCAGATGATGACGTTGTCCTGGGTCATCAGCATGATAAAGGTGATCTCCCGTTTGCAGCTCATGGATTTTCCGCTGCCGGGCGTGCCGAATACAAGGCCGTTGGGACAGCGGGATTGCTTGCGGTCCAGCAGAATCATGTTGTTGGAGATGGCATTGAGGCCATAGTACATGGCGTCGCCGCCCATGAACACCTCCTGGGTGACAAAGGGGACGAACACCGCCAGGGCCGAAGTGGTCAGGCTCCGTTCGATCTTGATGCGCTTGAGCCCCAGGGGCAAAGAGGACATCAGCCCGTCCTCCTGCTGGAAATCCAGACGGGTCAGAAAGCAGTTGTAGGTCTGGGCGACGCTGGCCGCCTGGGATACGGCAATCTCCAGCTTTTGCCGGGTCTCCGCCGTGTGCAGCACCAGGAAGGTCATGTTGAACATTCTCTCGTTGCGGGATTGCAGGTCGGTGAGAAGATTCTTCGCCGCACCGCCGTAGGTGGAGAGGTCCGAAGGAAGGATGTCCATATCGTAGCCGCTGCGTACCGCCCGTTTCTGCTCCTGTATCTTCATGGCGTCCAGGTCGGTAATCTTCCGCTTGACCATTTTGATGGCCTCGTTCTGGTTGATGCCCCGGATGTGCATGGTCACCATGATATTCCCGTCCGCCTCCATGAAGTCGGTGAGGATGCGGTCGTGCATCTCCGGCGCCAGGATTTGCAGAAAGGACACCGCCCCGTACCGCCTGCCGATGCGGAAGGTGCGGGTCTCCCCGAAGTGGAAGGAGGACGGCGAAATGAAGTCCTTCACCGAAAGGCCGCTGGCCGGGAGCCAGTCCCATTCAAAGGCGAACTGCCCACCCTCCGGGTGGAGGATGTTGTAAAGCAGCTCCAGCCGTTCCTTTCCGTCCAGCACATGAGCGGCCGCCCCCATGACCTTGAAGCGGTTGAGGGTGTCGGTCTCAATGCGGGCAAACCGCGCCCGGGCCGCAGGGAGGTTCTCCGCCTCGATGGTCAGGGTCACATACCTGGTTTTCACATAGCCGTTGTTGCCCCGCTTGTACTGCATCCGCAGGATATCCACCGCCTCGTCCCGGATGGGGTCCAGGTCGTTGCCCTGTCTGCGGATACCAAACATTTCATCGGCGGCGCTGCCTCCGCTGTGGCTGTCCAAAGTGACCTGGACGCCAATAGTGGGATCGTAGCCGTTATAAAAGTCGCAAAGGCTTTCAAAGATGCTCCGCTGATCCTCCGGCCCAGCCAGGCGGTAATTCACATCCTCAAAGGCGATGGTCTTGGAGAAGGTGCCGCCCTCCAGCCTGCACAGGCCGTCGGGAAACATATTCTGAAACGGGATGCTGTCCTGCACCGTATGGTTTTTCCCGTCGCCCTTCGCCTGCCGGATCACCGCCTCGATCTGCTTGCGCTCGGCACGGGTGATCTTACGCTTTGCCGGTTTTTCTGCCTTTTCTCGCAATCTGCTTCACCTCCTGTTCTAGCTCAGATTGCCGCACCAGGGCGGAATAGAGATTGTTGGTCTGGTAGATACGTACCTTCGGCCGGATGAATTTGTTCTGAATCAGATGACCCAGGAACACCTCCAGCGGCTGCCCGTTCTTCTCGTACATGGCGAACGGGAAAAAGGGCAACATCACCAGAATCATGCAAAGCGCCGCCGTGGTGGTCCCCAGGCTCGCCTTTGCCAAAAAGAAAAGCGGCACGCCTACCAGTGCCGCCGCTCCGAAACAGATCACTTGTCGTTTGGTCAGCCCGAACAGGACCTTGCTCTGTATCCGGCTCAGGTCCTTCGGGATCGTTACATAAGCCAATGTTTGCGCCTCCAATCACAATATATTGTGGTTTGTCCTATTGACAATTTCAAAATTTAGTATTACACTGATTTAGCACTCGCATTCATAAAGTACTAAATCGCCAAGAAAGGAGGATGTCTATGGGACTGAAACC
Source organism: Faecalibacterium prausnitzii (assembly GCF_003287405.1). Classification (GTDB taxonomy): domain Bacteria; phylum Bacillota; class Clostridia; order Oscillospirales; family Ruminococcaceae; genus Faecalibacterium; species Faecalibacterium intestinale. The sequence goes on along the minus strand of NZ_PRLD01000003.1, from coordinate 275,179 downwards.
CGGTCAGAAGGCGCCTGCCTCCGGTCAGTACGGCGTTGTTGGTCCTCGCGGCGGTAAAATCAACCATGAAGTTACCGTCGTGAAGGGTGAGCCAATGCCTCCGACCAAGAAACCTGGTCAGACTTATGTGATGAATGACCCCACGAAAAACAAGTCTGGCCGTCCCTAAAACTGAATACTTCTAACCAGCTGAGCCATCTCGTAAGAGGTGGCTTTGCTCATTTAGTGGGCACCGAACAGAGATTTTGCCAGGCTACCGGTCTTGAACAGGGTGTAGCACAGCAGGACCGTATACCCCATGCACCCCCAGATGGCCGCGGATATGTTGTCGCCGGATGTGGAGATGCCCTCCACCAGCACCGCATAGATGCCCATGCAGATCATAATGAGGAATGCTTGGAAGCCCAGGGCCAGCAGGGAGCGAAGGTAGTTCTGCCCCGTGGAGCCCCACTCCCGGTTGACCATCGTGGCAAAGGGGATGGGGCCTATGGAGGTCACCAGATACACCTCGATCATTCTGCCGTAGATCACCAGGAAGATACAGATGGAAAGTATCTGCGTACACAGCCCCACGAACACGCTCTGGAACCATAGCCCCAGCAGGGCGCCCACACTCCAGTCGGCAAGCTGAGTTTCCAGATCGCCCACCACGCCGGAAATGTCGATATCCAGCAGTTCCGGGATAAGGTTGGTCAAGCGGATGAAACGGCGAATAGTATCTTTACTTACCCCAGCATCATCGCCAACTTTTTCGACGGACAACTTCTGCGCAACTTGCGTAGAAGTCAAATCTGACCTAGCACCTTGATTTTTTATTGCGTCCAGCTTCATTTTGTAGGCAAAAGCCCTCTCACTGGGCAGGATGTGTTCACGTTGGAGATTGCTGTCCACCATCAATATCACAGTACCATCGTCCGACATCTGCCGGACAATGACCGGCAGGGTATCCAGCCCGGCAAGTTTAGCTGCATACTGGCGGCGGTGCCCGGAGATGATCTCATATCCGCCTTCCGGGCGGGGCCTTGCAATCAGCGGAGCCAGTACGCCGTACTGTGCCACGCTTTCCACCGTACGCTGCATAGCCTCATCGTCCAGCACCTTGAATGGATGCTCCTTGAAGGGAAACAGCTCCTCGATGGGAATCTGCTGCACTTGCTCCCGTTTTTGTTCCTGCCGGGATTCTTCGGTGGAAAACATCTCATCGAGACCTTTCAGCGCCAAGTTTGCGTTGCTTTTCGGCATCGGCCAGCACCTCCCTCGTCAAAGATTGATAGGCCGCTGCCACCTTGCCTTTGGGGTCATGGGCAAAGATGCTCCTGCCCCCGCGCTGATTTCCGCCGCACGGACAGAGTGCGGAATGGGCTGCTCAAACACCCGGATTTTGCTGCCGTACACCTGCCGAATCAGTGCATCGATTTCCCTGCCGTAATTGGTGCGGCTGTCCGTCATGGTCATCAGGATACCCTCGATTTTCAGCTTCGGGTTGATTTGCCGGCGCACTTTCTGAATGGTCTGCAGCAGCTGCTCCAGTCCCTTTGCCGAAAGGTACTGCGCCTGCACCGGAATCAGAGTGGTATCCGCTGCGGCCAGTGCATTGATGGCGGTATCTCCACAGGAGATAATTATAAATTCGCACATAGTGCGTACCGCTAGCCATAGAAGCGGAGCGACTACGGTCAGCATTCCCAAAGACGGCGTACAATCCAGCAGGATATAATCGTATTCCCGCCGGGCGCTGTCCAACACCTGTTTGAGCATCTTTTCCCGGCTCATACTGTTGACAAGGGCCACTTCCAGCCCTGCCAGTTCGATGTTAGCCGGAATCAGGTCAACGCCTTCCGCATGGTGCAGGATGCCCTCATCGGGCGGGATGCACTGGTCGTTCATGGCTTTTGCCATCAGGGCAGAAAGCGTAACAGGCAGTTCATCGGGCTGCTGCCAGCCCATGCTGATGGCAATGTCTGCGCAGCCCAGTGCATCCATCACTTCCTGCACAGGAAAAATGATATACACTCTCCCCCTGCCCGTCTAACCATCCGTTTTTAGCGGATAGTCCCATGCGGTCCAGCAAGATGCTGTACAGGGTCTTTGCATCGGTGTTCAGTCAACTAGCGCGGGAAATCATTGGTCACTTTGCATCTGTTGAAAATGCACAAATTTTAAAGCAATATATTGTGCTGCCAAAAGCAGCGGCAAAAGATGAGATATTTTTCGGTTTCACTTGGCGCTTTTGTCTTTTTTCAGATTTCAGCGTATAAAAAGCGGACAACCGTTTTGGGGTTGTCCGCAGAAGGATGTATTGTTTTCGTCACTCGATAAATGGGAATTTAACGAACTAATCTCTTTACTCTTTCAACATAATCATCTGCATGATTTATGCTAATATCTCCGTGATAATATCCTTGTAATACTTCAAGTTCACTATTTGGTATTAAATGAACAATTTTAGTTGCTGATTTTTTCATAATAGGTCTTTCTTTACTTCCAACTAATACGAGGGTCTTTGCTTTAGTATGCGATAAAGTGTTTTTTACTTCATAATTAGAATTCGACTTCATAAAAGCAATTAAATTATCTTTTGTAATTTTACAAGTATCTTCATAATATAGAGCAAACAAGCTTTTTTTAAGTTTTAAACTTTTAAATTGTAGTTTTGAAAACCACTTTTTACTTATCAAACAATATGATAAATTAAATATTGGCTCTATCATTTTATAGGTAAAGTCCATTGGCATTACCAAAGCACTTTCAATAATAGCGCATTCACATATATTAGGATTTTTAGATAATATTTCCAATAAAATTTGTCCGCCTAATGATAACCCTCCAATTAGTTTTACTTTTCCATTATAATTTTTATTTATAAAATTTATTATTTCTAGAGCATTGCTTTCAATAGAAGTAAAATTTGTATCACTTCCTGAATGTCCATCTAATATAGGAATAACTATGTGAAATTCATTTTCAAGCAAGGATATTTCATCTATATAATTCCACCAAGAAAGACCTCCACCGTGTAATAAAATTACAATATCATTATTCTTTGAGCCATATTCTTTATATTCCATCTTACACCTCTAAATTCCGAGTTATCCCCCTCAATATACCACGCTTTTTTCCTGCGGAAAAGATACCGCGCACAAAAGGCTTCTCCGGCAACTATCCGCGCCCCGGCTCATACAATCTAACAACTATGTACCGGGAGGGATATCGTGTGCTGCTGACCTTACTGCAATTTTTCGCCACAAAATTTCTGTTTCTGGCGCTCCATCTGGAAAGCGGCTGCTTTCCGCGTCCGCTCACAGCCCGGGAAGAAGCCGCCGCTTTCAGCGCCCTGCGCGCCGGGGACGCCGCCGCCCGGGAAAAGCTGATCCGGCACAATCTGCGGCTGGTGGCGCACATCGTAAAAAAATATTACGCCCTGCCGGGCGATCAGGAGGATCTTGTTTCCATCGGCACCATCGGGCTGATGAAAGCGGTAGATACCTTTGATGCCACACGCAAGGCGCGTTTTTCCACTTATGCAAGCCGCTGCATTGAAAACGAGATCCGTATGCAGTTCCGGCGGGAGCGCAAGAACGGGCAGACCGTCTCCCTGCAGGAAGCTTTGGAGGCAGACGGAGACTCGGCTCTGACCTTAGCAGACGTGATACAGGACGGCTTTTGCATGGAGGACAGCTGTGAGCGGCAGGAGGATGTCCGGCGGCTGCGGCAGCTGCTGGACACTCTGCCCGCCCGGGAGCGGCAGATCTTACTGCTGCGGTACGGGCTGGCCGGACAGCCACCCCTGACCCAGCTGGAGACCGCCGGGCTGCTGGGCATCAGCCGCAGCTACGTTTCCCGGCTGGAGACCCACGCGCTGGAACTGCTGCGGCAGGCGTGGGGTAAAAACGGCTAGGTTTTTACTCCTGTAAAATTTTCAACTGCAACTCGTCCAGTTGTTCAAAAGTATATAGGCGGTTAAAGGCCTCCACCAGTTCCTTTTTGGAAAGGCGCAGCGGCAGGCCCAGCGCGTTCAAGAGTCTGGCCTTGCGCTCGGCGCTGCCGGGCTTGCCGGAAAGCCCCCACTCGTACAGATCGGTGTAGGTGATCTGCCGCCCTGCCGGGCGCACCGGCGCGGCACCGGCTTCCGCACCCAAGGCGTCCAGCAGAGCCTGCCGCACAAGGGCATCGTCCACGCCCTCTACCCCCAGCAAGCCCTCCTTGCCGGGCTGCGCCTTGCGTTTTTCCTTGCCGTGGATGGCGGGCACATAGGCCTGCACCACGTTCTGCGCACCCACCATGTTGGTGATGTAATTGCGGATGCGGAAGCCTGCCGCGTCCGAATCCGTGAGTAAGATCAGGCCGTTTTTCTGCGCCAGCGCCCGGAACAGCTGCTGGCGCTGTTTGTCTTTATAAATGCCAAAACCATCCGTCAGCAGGATCATGGCATCGGTCAGGTGCGCCAGACGGACGGCGTCGTATTTGCCCTCCACGATCAGCACGCGGTCGGTATGGATCATCTCGTTTTGCATCATCTTCCGCTCCCCGCCAGCGCCAGACGGCACAGTGCTGTTTCCAGCAGTGTCTGCGCCGCCACAGGCTGGCTTTTCAGGCTCTGATCCAGCTCCAGCAGCACCTGCAAGCAGGCTTCCAGCTGGGGCAGGGTGTAGTGGGCGGCAGTCTCTGCCGAGCGCTTCAGCCGGTAGTCGCTGCCCTTATAGCCAAAATCCTTGTGCACCGCACTGTAATTTTTCCGCTTTGCCGCCCCAAGCTTTACCCGGTACAGATCCACATAACTGCCGATCATGGCGGCTGTAATGGCGATAGGCTCCTGCTGCAGCCGCAGCAGGGTCTGCAGCTTTTTGCAGGCTCCGGTGGCGTTTTTGGCGGTGATCATGCGGATCATCTCGAACACGTCTGCATCAAGGCTTACCGTGCCCATCTCTGCCACCATGGAGGCGCTCACGGTCTGGTAGCCGGACAGGGCACAGAGCTTGTCCACCTCGTTTTCCAGCAGAAACGGGTCCTCGCCGCAGCGCTCCAGCAATGCGGTGGCTGCGCCGTCCGGCAGGGCTGTGCCCTGCGCCTTTGCGCGCTCCATCATCAAATTTTTCAGTTCAAAGGGGCGGGGCTTTGCCAGTTCTTCCGTGTAGCCAATGGCCTTGCACTGGGCTTGCAGCTTTTGCGCCTGCTTGCCCAGCTTGAGCTTGCTGCGCTCCAGCGGGAACACACTGCCCAGCACTGCCACAGCGTTTTCCAAGCTGGAAAGGGTGCTGCACAGCTCATCCAAGTCCTTGCTGCCGTAGGCAGCGGGGTCTATTTCCGGCAGCACCACCACGCGCCGGGTACCGAAAAATGAGATGGTGCCCGCCGCCATGATGAGCTGTTCCAGCTCCGGGGCAGCGCCGTCCAGTATAGTGGCGTCCTCGTCGCTGTCTGCCGACAGCACCCGCACCGCCGCCGCTACCGCCTGCCGCACCAGATACCGCTCGCTGGAATAAAAATAGTAGACCGGGCAGCCCTTGTCGGCCAGCTGCCGGAGTTTTGCTTCCGTGGCCATGCAAATGCCCCTTTCCTGTTATAAAATGCTCTTTGTATTGTACCACACTCGGCCCGGATTGCAAAGCGCTACCCTAGCCTTTCGCCGCCGGTGCGGCGCAGGCTGAGGGAGGCGGTGTACTGCGTTTCCGGTGCCATCCAGCTGTAACGGCGCAGCGCCAGCAGTTTTTGGTACCGCACCGTCTCCGGCTTTTTCGGCGTAGCGATCAGCCACTCCGTTTGCAGCGGCTGCGCCAGCTCTGCCCTGCCGCTTAAAGTTACAAACTGCCGGTTGCCGATGCTCAGCCGTACCAGACACCCTTCCCGGGTGCGCAGCAGCTCCACCGCCGCCGGAGTGCAGCGCAGTTTGCGTGCTGTGTTCACCGGCAGACGCTCTGCCCGGATGCCCTGCTGTGCGGGCAGGGTGCAGGCGGTTTTTGCATTCATGCGCAGGTCTGCCACCAGTTCCACGGTGCGCACGCCCCGCCGCGCCAGCTGGTTTTCCACCGCACGCTGGGCGGCGCTGCCGCCCCGGAACAGCACCACTGCCCGGTCGTTCTGGGCAACCACTACCGCAGGTGCCTGTGCACTGCCCACAAGGTCGATGTGCACCACGTCCCGGCTGAGGGCGTTGCCCAGCCCGATGCCCACCGCTGCTGCCAGCAGGATGCCCGGCAGAGCCACCCGCAGACGCACCCGCCAGCGGAAAGCCAGCACCCCAAGCCCGCACAGCAGCAGACAGACCAGCGCCGCGTAGGCGGTATCAAAGTAGATGGACGCCCCGGGCTTTGTGCAGAGCCAGACCGCCCAGCCGTTCAATAGGCCGGTGAGCAGGTCTGCCGCCCGGGAGAGCGCCCCGTGCACCGGTGCCAGCCACGGCACCAGCCCCGCAAAAGCCACTGCCAGCCCCAGCAAAAGCAGCGGCTGCACCATCCACAGCACCGCAATGCTGGAGACCATCGCCCACGCACTGACGCTCAGGCCCCGCAGCACCAGCACCGGGAAGGTAGCCGCCGAGGCGCAGGCAGCAATACAGGCGCTCTCTGCAAGACCCTGCAAACGCTCCGGCAGCCTGTTGAACCACGGGCGCCTGACCGGCTTTTGCAGATTCTCCCCGGCTTTGATCCAAAAGCGTCTGTCGTGGGCATCCCGCATCCGGCGGATGCAGGCAGAACCCGCCACCGTGCCCGCCACTGCTGCAAAGGAAAGCTCAAAACCGATATCCCACACCGCATAGCTGTTGACGGCGGTCATCAGGATGCCTGCCGCCGCCAGCGAGGTGAGAGTATCCGCCGGGCCCCATACCCACACACCCAAGGCGCTGACCCACACCGCCACGGCGGCGCGGCGCACCGAGGGTGTAAAGCCAGTCACACCCATCAGCACCAGCGCCAGCAGACTTTTCCAGACCGTGCGCCGTCTGCGGCGGCGGTAGCTCTGCTCCCAGCGATAGGGCAGCAGCACGCTCAGGATATCCCCGCACAGGATGGAAACGTGCATTCCGCTGACCACCAGCACATGGGAAAGCCCCGCGCCCCGGTAGGCGCTGCGCAGCTGCGCCGAAAGCCCGCTGCGGTCGCCCACCGTCATGGCAGCCAGCACGCCGCCGGTGTCCCGGTGCATCTCCCGGCGCAGGCTCTCGCTCAGTTTTTGCTGCAAGCGGTGGGTGCGGGCACGGAAACTGCCGCTCTCGCCCAGCACGGTAAGCTGCGGCTTTTCTGCCAACGGCTCTGCCTGCAGCGCGATGCCGTCCGCGTACTGCGCCATCCGTTCTTCCATGTCCGGTTGTTGCAGCGTGAACCAGCCCTGCACCCGCTGCCCTGCCGCGCAGGCGGGTAGCTCTGCACAGGCTATGCGGAAGCCCGCACGTCTGCCGTTCACACTTTCCACCCACAGGGTCGCGTCCACGGTGTCCGAAAAATAGGTGCTGTCCGCGCGCTCCACCTCGGCAGTCAGCAGCACGGTGCGCCCGGCGTAATTTGCCCGGGCACGCTCCAGCCGGGCGTTTGTAGTGTACACCGCGCAAAGCCCTGCCAGTGCACCCAACAGCAGGCAGACCGCCAGCTTGCGGCTGCGGCGTGGGATGCAAAGCAGCAGCAAAAAGGCAACAAAAAATGCCGCAAACGGCATAAAAAACTCCGTTTGCGGCAAAAAAGTCCACAGGAAACTAAGGCCCATCATTCCGGCGCAGAACGCGCAGAGCGGGCGGCGCATCCCGGCTTAGTGGAAGAACAGGGGCAGCGGCTCAAGGAAGATGATATCCTTGCGCTCGGAAGCATCGCCCTCGGCCAGAACAGCGGCCTGACCCACGATGGTGCACTGGGTCTTTTCAGCCAGCGCGTCCAGCGCCTTCAGAGAGCCGCCGGTGGAGATGACATCGTCCACCACCAGCACCCGCTTGCCGTTCATCTTTTCCAGCTCTTTGCGGTCGATGACCAGCTTCTGCTTACCGGCAGTGGTAATGGACTGGTCCTCCACCACAACGGGGTCCGGCATATACAGCTTGACACCCTTACGGGCGCAGATATAGGGCTTGCCGCTCTGGCGGCTCATCTCGTGTGCCAGCGGGATGCCCTTGGCCTCGGCGGTGAGCAGGATATCAAAATCCGGGCACTTCTTCAGCAGCTCCGCAGCGGCGGCCACGGTCAGCTCGGCATCACCCAGCATGATGAAAGCGGCAATGTCCATGTGGTCGTTCACCTTGCAGATGGTCAGCTCACGGGTCAGGCCTGCAACGTGCAGGGTATAAGTTTCAGCCATAATCAAAATCTCCCTTTCGTGTTGGAATCAGACAGGCAGTTTTTCGCCGCCCAGAACATGGAAATGCAGATGCTTCACGGTCTGGCCTGCGTCCTCGCCCACGTTGGAGATGATGCGGTAGCCGTTTTCCAGCCCCTGCTCCTTGGCCAGCTTTGCGATAACGGTAAAGATGTGACCCAGCAGAGCGGCATCCTCTTCAGTCAGCACAGCGGCAGAGGAGATGTGCTTGCGGGGGACCACAAGGAAATGCACCTTTGCCTGCGGGTTGATGTCGTAGAATGCCACCACCTGGTCATCCTCGTACAGCTTTTTAGAGGGGATCTTGCCCTCTGCGATCATGCAAAACAGACAATCTTCCATGGGGGAACACTCCTTCCTGCTTCTACAAAAGCCCGCCGCCCCGGCGCGCATCCGGCACCGGGCGGGGACATGGATCCTTTTTAGCCCAGAGCCTTCTTGACGATGGCGCTCACAGCAGCCAGTGCTTCATCGATCTTGGTCTCGTCCTTCAGACCTGCCATTGCAAAGTCCGGCTTGCCGCCGCCCTTGCCGCCTGCGATAGCGGACAGCTCCTTGACCAGCACACCGGCTTTGAGACCCTTTTCCTGTGCCAGCTTATTCACGGTAACGGCCATGGTGATCTTATCCTCGGCCTTGCCCACCAGAACAGCCACCACGGGGTTCACGGCCTTGTCGCGGATGCTGTCGCACATACCGCGCAGGGTGTCGCCGGTGGTACCGGTAAAGTATGCAGAAGCGATCTTCACGCCGTCTGCTTCCTCGGCATTGTCGAACAGGCTGTCCACCTTGGAAGCGGCGATCTTTGCCTTCATCTCCTCCAGCTCGCGGCTCATGGCCTTGTTCTCGGCCATCACAGCCTCGGCACGGGCGGGCAGAGAAGCCACGTTGTTGGCCTTGAGGGTGTTCGCCACATCATGCAGCATAGCTTCCTGCAGGTTTGCACGGATCAGCAGGTTGCGGCCGGTGACAGCCTCGATACGGCGGATGCCGGCAGCCACAGAGGACTCGCTGACGATCTTGAAGCCGCCAATCTGGGCGGTGTTCTTGACATGGGTGCCGCCGCAGAACTCGGTAGACCAGCCCTCGATGTCCACCACGCGGACCACCTTACCGTACTTTTCGCCAAACAGAGCCATTGCGCCCAGCTTCTTGGCTTCCTCCACCGGCATCTCCTGCACGGTGACGTTCATGGAGTCAAAGATCTTATCGTTGACGATCTTCTGCACCCGTGCCAGTTCCTCGGGGGTCACGGCGCTGAAGTGGGTAAAGTCGAAGTGGGTGATGGAGGCATCCTGATAGGAACCAGCCTGATGCACATGGTCGCCCAGCACCTCACGCAGGGCAGCCTGCAGCAGGTGGGTAGCGGTGTGGTTGCGGGCAATGGCCATGCGGTAGCCCTTGTCCACCTGTGCGGTCAGCACATCGCCCACCTTCACAATGCCGCTTTCCAGCACGCAGGTGTGAACGTAGTAGCCCTTGGGGGTCTTTTTCACATCCAGCACGCGCAGGCTGCACTCGGTGCCGTTCAGCACGCCGTGGTCTGCAGCCTGACCGCCCATCTCAGCGTAGAAGGGGGTCTTATCCAGCACCACCAGCACGCCGTCCTTTGCCTCCTCGTCGGTGGCAATGGCATCGGTCAGGGTCTCTTCATCGCTCAGCGCCACAACGGTGCCCTTGTCGGTCAGGGTGTCGTAGCCGGTAAAGACGGTGGGCTCAGCTTCCAGTGCGCCGAACAGATCCTCGCTCCAGCCGGAGATGTTCTTCTTCAGACGCTCGGCGCGGGCGCGCTCCTTCTGCTTCTTCATCTCTGCATGGAAGCCGTCCTCGTCGATCTCCAGACCCTGCTCGGCGGCGATCTCCTTGGTCAGATCCAGCGGGAAGCCGAAGGTATCGTTCAGCTTGAAGGCGTCCATGCCGCTCAGCAGCTTCTGGTGTGCCTTCTCCAGACGGTCGATCATGTTGTTCAGGATGTTCATGCCGGCATCGATGGTGCGGGCAAAGTTTGCTTCCTCGGTGCCGATGACCTTCTTGATATAGGCGTCATGCTCGCGCAGCTCGGGGTAAGCGGACTCGCTGGACTGGATGACAGTCTCCACCAGATCCACGAGGAAGGGGTGGTCGATACCCAGCATCCGGCCGTGGCGGGCAGCGCGGCGCAGCAGACGGCGCAGCACATAGCCGCGGCCCTCGTTGGAGGGCAGGATGCCGTCAGACACCATAAAGGTGCAGCTGCGGATATGGTCGGTGATGACGCGGATGGAGATATCGGTCTTGGGGTCCTGCTTGTAGGTCTTGCCTGCAATGTGCTCCACATGGTGCAGCACGCTCTGCACGGTATCCACCTCGAACAGGTTGCCCACGTTCTGCATCACGCAGGCCAGACGCTCCAAGCCCATGCCGGTATCAATGTTGGGGCGTGCCAGACGCTCGTAGTGGCCCTTGCCGTCGGCATCGAACTGGCTGAACACGAGGTTCCAGATCTCCATATAGCGGTCACAGTCGCAGCCCACGCCGCAGGTCGGCTTGCCGCAGCCGTACTCGGGGCCGCGGTCAAAGTAGATCTCGGAGCAGGGGCCGCACGGGCCGGAGCCGTGCTCCCAGAAGTTGTCCTCCTTGCCCAGACGCACCATGTGGTCCGGGGCAATGCCAACCTTCTTGGTCCAGATATCGTAGGCCTCGTCGTCCTCCTCGTACACAGAGATGTGCAGACGGTCCTTGGGAATCGCCATCCACTCATCGCTGGTCAGGAACTCCCAAGCCCAAGGAATGACCTCGTCCTTGAAGTAATCCTGGAAGGAGAAGTTACCCAGCATCTCAAAGAAGGTGCCATGGCGGGCAGTGATGCCCACGCGCTCGATATCCGGGGTGCGGATGCACTTCTGGCAGGTGGTCACGCGATGACGGGGCGGCTCTTCCTGTGCCAGAAACCACTTCTTCATGGGAGCCATGCCGCTGTTGATCAGCAGCAGGCTGGGGTCGTTCTTGGGTACCAGGGGGAAGCTGTCCAGACGCAGATGACCCTTGCTTTCAAAGAAGCTCAGGTACTTTTCGCGCAGTTCATTCAAACCGGTCCATTGCATAGATCTTTCTCTCCTCAATCGTTTTTGGCGCTCAGGCGCCGTTTTTATGCTGTTATGGCAGAGGGGCGGCACGGAGAAAAAACAAAAAACAGCCCTCATCCCAAAAGGGACGAAGGCTGCTTGTGCATCAAACTCCGTGGTACCACCCAAATTGCAAAGGATCACTTGTCCCCTGCCGCTTTCGGCGCATTAACGCTGCGCAGCGTCCGGTTTACATTCGCCGGAAGCTCCGGGGTGGCGCGAAATGATCCCGACCGGAGCACCTTACAGCCATGGGCACTCTCTCTGGACGGTGGTGTGTGCATTTCTGACCCCATCATTGCCATCTGTCATAATTTTACATTCCGCAAAGCAGACACAACGCCCCTTTGCGTACAGCTAAATTATAGCATACGCAAAACGTTTGTCAACGGTTTTGAGCAAAATTTACGGTACCCAGATGCGGTCTGCACGGGTTATCTCGCCGTTTTGGATGGTCACGGTCGTGTTTCCTGCATTCCACCCATAAGCATCTTCTTCATTGCTCATTGCATCACAAACCGCCCGATCTCCCTTTACGATCACTGGGTCGGCTTCAAAGTCTGCTGCACCGTCCGATAGTTCGATATCGTCTGCCATAACAAGTTGCTTAACCACTCCAACTTCATAATAAGCGGGAAAATCATCCCATGTCAGAGTCCGGTAGTGGTCATCCTCTTTGCATAAGTCAATACCACCTTCTTCTATTCCACCGTTGATGGTCACATAGTTGTTTTCTCTCTCAACGCTTTCCACTGTTAGGGCTGTAATTTCCTCTGTCCCGTTTAGATGTGTTATAATGGTATCTCCTTCGCTCAATGCTTCAATATCTGCGGCTGTGTACCGGTCATAGTCGTATACAACAGCATTGTTGATGGTATTCTTGCGTTCACCGACCCATACTTTATCGCTTTCAAAGCTGATGTGATAAGTGCCATCCGAAAGTGGGTCACTCAGTAAAACACCTTGCATTGGGTGTACTTCCGTTTTTTGCGCCTCCGAAGATGTCGTGCTTGCCGCGGAAGCCGCTGTGCTTCCAGCCGTGGAACTGGACGCCCCACAGCCCACCATTGTTATTCCAATAGCCAAAAGCACAGTAAGTGTCACTATTTTATGGTTCCATCTCATACGAAAACCTTCTTTCTCTTGCTTGACGGAACGTTTCCGTTCCGCTACAATAAAAACGAATCAACAACCCATTCTATTGCAACTGATTTTAAGATAGAGAGGAATTTCCCGTGAAAATTTTAAAAGTAAAATGTCTTGCCCCCACCCGGCTGGACAATTATCTGACCCAGCAGTACCCCGCCCTGACCCCCGGGCGTCTGAACAAGGCGCTGCGGGAGAACAAGATCAAGCTGAACGGCAAAAAGCAGCCGCTTTCCACCCGCGTGATGGCGGGCGATGAGATCAAGCTGTTCATTCTGGACGACGTGCTAGACGCCGACCGCCGGGTGGAAGGCCCCGCGTGGAAGAACGCCCGCACCCCGGCACAGGTTGTGTACGACTGCCCGCAGATCCTGATCGTGAACAAGCCCGCCGGCGTTGCGGTGGACGGCCCGGAGGACGATACTCTGCTGAACCGCGCGCTGCTGTACCTGAACAAGCAGGGCGAGTACAAAGAGAACGACCTGTACACCCCCGCCTTGTGCCACCGGCTGGACACCGGCACCAGCGGCCTTGTGATCATTGCCAAGACCCCGGAGGCTGAGGAGCTGTTCCTTTCTGCCATCAAGAACCGCGAGGTGCAAAAGACCTACCTCTGCGTCACCTTTGGCCGTCCCATGCCGCCGGACGCCACCTTGGGCGGCTATCTGCTGAAGGACGCTGACCGCGGCATCGTGAAGATCGTGGAGGACAAGCAGCCCGGTGCCAAGGAGGTGGAGACCCGGTACGAGACCATCGCCGTCTCCGGCCGTCTGGCCCTGCTGAAGGTGCAGCTGATCACCGGCCGCACCCACCAGATCCGCGCCCACATGGCAAGCATCGGCTGCCCCATCCTTGGCGACAGCAAGTACGGCAACAACAGCGCCAACCGGGAGCTGAAGCTGAAGTATCAGGCGCTGTGCGCATGGGAACTGACCATGCCCCGCTTCACCCAGCCGGACTTTGCCTTCCTCAGCGGCAAGACCTTCCACGCCCCGAAGCCGTGGTATTACCAGCAGGTGCTGGATGGCACTTTGAAGTAACAAAAAAGGAGATGTCCTGCCGGGCATCTCCTTTTTGTTACTTATAATAGAAACCTCAGACCCGCACCATGTCCGGAGTGATCTCGGCCAGCGTATGGGCACCGCACATCTGCATGGTGTCGGCCAGCTCTCCAGCCAGCTTATCGATGTAGCACTTTACGCCCTCTGCGCCGCCGCCGTAGACAGCAGTCACGAAGGGGCGGCAGATCAAAACGCCGTCTGCTCCCAGCGCCAGCGCCTTGAACACATCCACACCGGTGCGGATACCTCCGTCCACCAGCACCTTCACGCCGGTGCCCTTGAGGGCTGCGGCGATCTCCGGCAGCACCTCGGCGGTGGCAGGGCACTGGTCCAGCACACGGCCGCCGTGGTTGGACACCACGATAGCAGCGGCACCGGCCTGCTTTGCCTTCAGTGCGCCCTTAACGGTCATCACACCCTTGACGATGAAGGGACGCTCTGCCAGCTGCACGATCTCGGCCAGTTCCTCCACGCTCTTGCTGCCGGCGGGCGGGGTCATGTTCTTCAGGAAAGGCAGACCCGCTGCATCCACGTCCATGGCCACGGCAAAACAGCCGCTGGCCTTGGCCTGTGCCATTTTCTCGCGGATAGTGTCGATGTTCCACGGCTTGATGGTGGGCACACCGCAGCCACCCGCAGCGCCGATGGCGCGAGTTGCCATCTCCATCACGGTGGGGTTGGTGCCGTCGCCGGTAAAGGCCGCAATGCCGTTTTCGGCACAGGCGCGCACCAGCACATCGTTATAGGTCATGTCGGTGTAGGTATCGGAGTAGTGCAGGTTCACTGCGCCCACAGGGCCTGCAAAGAAGGGATAGCGGAAGCTTTTGCCGAACAGCTCCAGCGTAGTGTCCGGTGCACCGCCGGGGCACAGGGTATCCATGTTCACCCGGATATCGGCCCACTTATTATAATTGCGGATCGCGGTATCGCCCACGCCCTTGGCACCCGGGCCGGGGATCTGGTTTTTACAGGCCACGCCGTTGCACACCGGGCAGGCCTTGCAGTATTGACCAATGCAGGTACGGGCATTGGCAAGCACTTCAGGATAAGTCATAAAAGCATCCTCCTTATATTTCCCGCCGCTGCGGCACAAAATGACCCGCCGCAGCGCTCTTTGCCCTCAATATAGACCTATTTTAAAGGTGCGTCAAGGGCTTTATGTGCTTTCCGTCCATGCGGCAGAACGTCTTTTCGCGTTTTTTCGTCTTTTTTAAAAAAGTCTGATTTTTTTCAAAAAAATCCTTGACAAAAAGCCTGCTTTCAGGTATTATAGTGGAGCGCCAAGGGCACCCGCCCAAAGGCAGAACAAAAGATGTGGAAAGATGGCTGAGTTGGTCTAAGGCGCACGACTGGAAATCGTGTAACGTGTCAAAAGCGTTCTGGGGTTCGAATCCCCATCTTTCCGCCAGAAACCTGAAACAGAAATGTTTCAGGTTTTTTGTTTTGTCCGCAGTTTGCGGCGCTTGACATTTGCGGGCAGTTCCGTTATGCTGAAACAAATACGTTTTACCGGAAGGAGAGGTTTTTCCATGGCATCTTCCCACAAAAAGCGCACCGGTCTGCGGGCGGCGCTGATCGTTCTGCTGTGTCTGGTTTTGGTGTGCGCGGTGGCTGCGGCAGTGCTGTACAGCTTCGTCAGCCGCAAAATCAAGGCATTCCAGAGCGGTGCCAGCTTTGCGCTGGACTACACCATCACCTCCACCGAGGCCGAGCCCCCTGCTCTTTACGCCCTGCTGGACAAGTTCGGCGGCACCACCGGCAGTCTGACCGGCCAGTACACCCCCCGGGCGGTGCAGCTGGCGCTGTACCCAACGGGCACCAGCACCGTCAACGATGCCCCTCTGACCCGGATGTACATCAGCGAGGAAGAGACCCTGTACGACGCCGGACAGCTGTACAACAAGCTGCGCAGCACGGTTGTAGCCGAGTATCCACTGGCAAGCCTGCTGCTGCCGGGCTGGTCGCTGGGCAGCTATATCTCTCAGGACCAGCTGGCTACCCTGCTGGGGGTAGACCCCGCCGCCACCGCACTGCAGCAGGTGAACGACTTTCAGCTGGATCTCAAACAGCTCAAAACCGTTCAGCCCGCCAACGCCAAGGAAGGCTACCTCTACCTTCAGCTGCCGAACCTCACTGCCGGGGAGGGCGCGCCGCAGCTGATTCTGGGCATTGAAAAGCAGGGTCTGCTCAAGACCCTGTCCCCCAAGGTGCACATCCTGCTGGACGTGCCCGCCCACCACATCCATGCAGAGCTGACCGGCACGGTGACTGCCGCCCAGACCGTGGTGACCGCTCCCACCTCCCGGATGCAGGACTCTGACGTGGAAAGCCTTGTGCAGCTGCGCAAGACCATCGAAAGCATCGTGCAGTTCGTGCAGACCGCCGCCCAGAGCGATGATGCTGCCGCCCCTGCTGCATAAAAAAGCTTCTATAAACGCAAAAAAATCGGACAGACTGCGGTCTGTCCGATTTTTTTGCGTTTTATGATCTCTTACTTCTTTACGGTCTTTTTGCAGGGTGCACGTTTTGCCTTGGGCTTTGCGGCGGCGGGGGCAGTCTTAGCTTCCGCAGCAGATGCAGCCTTAGTTGTAGGAGCAGTAGTCTCAGCCTTGGTCTCCACAACGGGCGCAGCCTTCACCTCTGCGGCGGGGGCAGCAGGCTCAGCCTTTGCCTTAGCAGCCTTCTTCACGGCGGGCTTTTCTGCCTTGACCGGCTCTGCGGCCTTTGCAGCGGACTTCTCCTCCACCTTCTTGGTGGTGCGGGGCTTGCGGGCTGCGGGCTTTTTGGCGGGAGCGGCTTCCTTGACCGGTGCTGCCGTAGTCTCAGCAGCGGGTGCGGGTGCTTCCTCGACCTTAGCAGCACGCTTTACGCGGTCCTTTACCTCAGAGATGACCCACAGCTGGTCACCACCGCCGGGCACTTCCTGCCAGATCTGCAGCACAGCGCCCACCGCGGCACCGATGCCTACGGTGTCCACGCACTTGCCGCCTGCCCAAGAAGAACGCAGACGCACGGTTCCCTCCGGGGTGTGCTCTACCTTCCACATCTGGGACGTGCCGCCCACGTCCTCCCACAGATGCAGCCATGTACCGTTGGCAGTGCCGGTCATGGTCAGATCCAGCAGCTTGCCGGAAGCACGGTTGCGGATGCGGTACACGCCATCGCCCTCGCGGACAAAGCTCCACTCCTGTTCGGGCTTGTGGTCATACTTGCCCAGACGGACAGTGCCGCCGTCCTTGCTGCCTTCCACTGCCTGAATGACGTTGCCGGTGTGAGCGGCAATGGTATAAAAGCGGTCGGCTTCGATCACAGTTTGTGCTACGGATTTCATGTACAAATCCCTCCCAATCATAAAATGCACAGATTTTTCCAATTCCTTCTTATAAAGAATACCACATATCGTGATTTTTCACAAGCAATTCGACAATTCTTTAGCATTTTATATAGAAAGCACCCTGTTTTCACCTGCTTTTTCGCCCCTTCGCAGGGGAGAAAGGGCCGTTTTTCTCCCTCTCGACATTTTGCCGCAACTGCGTTATACTGTTTTTACAAAGCTTATCTGCCGCTCTGGAAGGGGCGGCTTTCTCGTTTTTGAAGGAGGATATTTGCCCATGACCCAGCAGGACCGCACTGCGGTGCAGTATCACAAAATGACCGAGACCCCTATCCCCCGGCTGATCCTCAGTCTGGCCGCGCCCACCATTTTAAGTATGCTGATCACCAGCATCTACAATCTGGCCGATACCTTTTTTGTGGGGCGCATCTCCACCAGCGCTTCCGGTGCGGTGGGCGTCGTTTCCAGCCTGATGGCTATCATACAGGCGCTGGGCTTTATGCTGGGGCACGGCTCCGGCACCATCATCAGCCGCCGCCTGGGCAGTCAGGATACCCACGCCGCCACCCGTTTTGCTTCCACCAGCTTTTTTACGGCGCTGGCCTTTGGCGTAGTGCTGGCGGTGGCCGGCCTTGCCACCCTGCCGGACTTTATGATGCTGCTGGGCAGCACCGAGACCATTCTGCCCCACGCCTGCGCCTACGCCCGCCCCATCCTGCTTGCCGCACCGCTGATGATTTCCAGTCTGGTGATGAACAACATTCTGCGGTATGAGGGCAAGGCGAACCTTGCCATGGTCGGGCTGGTCACTGGCGGGCTGCTGAACATTGCGCTGGACCCGCTGTTCATGTTCGGGCTTGGGCTGGGCACTGCCGGTGCCGGCATTGCCACCGCCCTCAGTCAGACCATCAGCTTTGGCATTCTGCTGTATATGTTCCTGCGGGGTAAAACGGTCAGCCAGTTCCGGCTTTCTGCCGTCACCCGGGAGCCGCGCGAGTTTTTGCAGATCCTTGCAGGCGGCGCGCCCAGCTTTGGCCGTCAGGGTCTGAACAGCATCGGCGGGATGCTGCTGAACATTGCCGCCCGCAGCTACGGCGACGCCGCCGTGGCGGGCATGAGCATCGTGTCCCGTATTTTTATGTTCATCCTCTCGGTGGCCATCGGCGTGGGACAGGGCTTGCAGCCGGTGGCGTCCTTCAACTACGGTGCCCGCAAGTACCGCCGGGTACGGCAGGCCGCCGTCTTTACCCTGAAAGCCGCCTTTGCGCTGCTGGTGGTGCTGATCGCGGTGTGCTGGTGGAACGATGAATCTTTGATCCGTCTGTTCCGGGACGACCCGGAAGTCACCGCCGTGGCGCTGCCTGCCTTCCGCTACCAGTGCTTTGCCGTCCTTTTGCAGCCGGTGATCGTAGTGGCCAACATGACCTTCCAGAGCGTTGGCAAGGCCGGGCGCGCCACCTTTCTGGCCTGTTGCCGACAGGGCGTGTGCTTTATCCCGCTGATCCTTGTACTTCCCCGGGTGCTGGGTCTTGTGGGTGTGGAGCTCTGCCAGCCCATTGCGGATGCGCTCACCTTCTTCATCTCGCTGCCCTTTTTGCTGGCCTTTCTGCGGCAGCTGGAGCAGATGGACAAGGCAGAAGCGTCCCATGCCCCGGCGCAGCTGTAATGCAATTGTAACCATTTTTAGCCGCATTTTTCTGCAAGCTCTGCAATGAAAAATGCGGCTGTTTCGTATTCTGAGTGAACGGAAAAATTTTCCTCCCTGTTTTTTGCAAAGGAGTGGTTTTTATGAAGCGTGTTGTCTTGCGTATCGGCTGCGGGGCGGTCTGCGCAGCCCTTGCCCTTACCTTGGGCTGCGGCTGTGCCCTGCTGCCGCCCGCCACCGGCGTGCCGGGCGCTGCAAGCTCTGCCGTTTCCGTGCCCACGGACGACAGCGGCAAGCCCCTGTACGACCCCGCCGTGCTGAACGATGACCGTCTGCGGGTATTGTACTGCTATGACCGCGCGGGGAGCAGCACCACCATCCTGTGCGGCAGCACCCCGCTGCATCAGGCTGCCCGCAGCGAGAACGTCTCGCTGGTGGAGGACAGTGCCACCGGCATCGCGGACTACTGGCTGCGCAGCTGGTCCGACCCCACCGGCCGGGGCGGACGCCGCACCGCCCTGTACGACAAGACCGGCACTGAGGTGATGTCCTTTGAGGGCGAGCAGAACGCTACCCTGCAAAACGGCCTGCTGGTGCTGCAGGAGAGCCGCCTTGTCGATGGCGGCTACGTCCCGGAGTCCGGCTACGGCACCTGTCAGGTCATCGACCTTGCCACCGGCGCAGCGCTGCCGGTGCCGGAGGGCGCATACAGCTGCACCCTATGCGGCGATAAGCTGGTGTTCAGCTGCTACGCCCGCCCGGAAGGGCTGGACGATTACGACTGGGATATGGATTACCAACAGAACCGCTGGGTAGTTGTGCAGGAAAAGGACGGCACCCCCGTCTACCGCGCCGATGCCGCCTCGGCATACCGCCTTTTCTACGACAGCGATACCCTGAGCGACTGGGTGGAGCTGGACGTTGCCACCGGAGCCGAGACCACCGACCAGATTTTGTATAACACCCAGACCGGCGAGCAGTACACGGGCTTTTTGCAGGTCTACCCGGGCGGTCTTGCCAGCTTTTCCACCGGCGATGGCCGGTACGAACTGCGGGATATGACCACAGAGGACCGCGGACTGATTGCCGTCTTTGACGAGCAGCCCAGCCAATATTTCCCGGGCTATGTGGTAACATGGCACAGCGGCGAGGATCATGGCTACGAGCTCTATGATCTGGAAACCGGCACCAAGACCCCGCTATACGATGTGAACACCACCGATAACACCATAGCCGTCTACGCGCTGGACGGCAGCCTGCGGGTGTACAGCAAGGACAACGGCAAGCTGCTGACCGACACCACCGTAGAGCCGGTGGAGCACCAGCAGCGGGTACGGATGAGCAACTACGGCAGCGGCTACGTCTGGCTGAAATTGCAGGACAACGACCGCTACGAGACCACCGCCACCCGGCTGTACGGCCCGCAGGGGCTTGTCAGCGACCTGACCGCCCTGCAGGGCAAATACAGTTACGTCAACTACCTGACCACCGACCCCGACGGCAGACCCATGTTCTACGGCAGCCGCAGCGCTGTGGGCAGCGCCTACGGCAACGTATGCGATGTGCTGGACGCAGACGGCAAGGTAGTATTACAGGGGCTTGCCAGCTGCGCCGGGTACTATTCTAACAGCCTGAACGCCCTGCCCGACCATGTGTTTGCTGCACAACGGGGCTTCTATGTGGGCTGGATGGACACAAGCGGCAACTGGCTGTACTGCCAGAGTATTTTCTCGTCTGCCACTGCGGACGATGAACCGAGTTACGGCTATTGAGTTAGGAGGGCTTTCTTATGAAAAACGCTAAAATTTCCCGCCGCAGCTTTCTGCTGGGGCTGGCTGCCTGCTCCGCTGCCGGGGTACTGACCGCCTGCAAGGGCACGGATGCGCCCTCCGGCAGCACCGCCTCCTCTGTGGTAGAACAGCCTGCATCCTCTGCTGCTTCCTCTGCTGTGCAGCAGGCAGCGCCGTTTTTGACCGTGGAGGATTTTCCCCCGCTGGACGGCAGCACCGCCTGCATCCCGCTGATGGCGCAGATGCTGGCCGATACCACCGGTATGGACTTGGAAGAAGCCCGCAGCAGCATCACGGTGAGCACCACCGCCTACGCATGGGAAAACTTTGGCTTGTACGACACCACCACCCGGATGCTGGTGGTATACGAAGCGCCGGACTATGTAAAGGAAGAGCTGCAAGAGGCCAACGTGGAGCTGGAGCAGAAGCCCATTGGAGTGGACGCGCTGGTGTTCATCGTCAACGAGGACAACCCCGTGCAGGCGCTTACCCAGCAGCAGCTGCGGGACATCTACGCCGGAAAGATCACCAACTGGAAAGACGTAGGCGGCAAGGATCAGGAAATCGTTGCCTTCCAGCGCGGCGAGGACTCCGGCAGCCAGACCCTGTTCAAAAAACTGCTCATTCAGGGCGGTGAGCTGATGACCCCGCCCTCTGAGCTGGCTCCCGCCGCCATGGGTGAGCTGGTGGACAGCATTGCCGATTACAACAACAGTGCCAACGCCATCGGCTTCTCGGTGTATTATTACATCGACCAGATGTACTCCAAACCCGGGCTGCGGCTGCTGGCGGTGGACGATGTAGCCCCCAGCAACGACACCCTTGCCGACGGCAGCTACCCCCTGTGCAACGATTTCTACGCCGTCATCCACCCGGATGCTGCTGCCGACAGCCCGGAGCGCCGTCTGTACGACTGGCTGGACACCGACGCCGGGCAGGACTGCATCAAAAAGTCCGGCTATGTGGCCGTCGGCCCGCAGACCACCGTCACCATCGTGGATTGAAATTGACAGACCTTCTCTCGTCTGCTACAATAAAGGCAGGATTTTGTCGATCTTTATGCAGCAGAATGCCGAAAGGAAGGTCTTACTATGGAACATCCCTCTCACCCGGTAGAAAGCCACTGGCGCACTTCCCTGCGCAACCGCATTATTCAGGCTTCCAGTCTGCTGGAGGTGCTGTTGTCCGGGCTGGTGCTGATCGGTCTGCTGCTCAGCGTTGTGCCCCTCATCCGCTGGATGCCCGGCCTGCTGTTCGATGGCAACGAAGCAGAGATCCGCACCTTTCTGGAGCGCAGTCTGGATATTGTGATCGGCATCGAGTTCATCAAGATGCTGGCTAAGCACAGCCCCGGCAGCAGCCTTGAGGTGCTGCTTTACGCCATTGCACGCCATCTGGTGGTGGGGCACGATTCCGCCGTGGAGAACCTGCTCAGCGTTGGCGCGATCGCACTGATTTTCATCGTGCGCAAGTTCTTTTTTGTCCCTGCCTTCGGTGCGCACCTGCCGGACGGTCACCCCGCGCCGGATCTTACCCCTGCCCAGAGCGGCATCCCCGCCGACTGGTTCCGTCGGCGGCATTCCGAAGCAAAGCCCGAGGAAGAGCCCGAAACGGAAGCGTAAGCGTTTCATCAGCTCCCCAAAAAAGCGGCTGCTGCACAGCATTTTGTGCAGCAGCCGCTTTTTATACGCCGCAAAATACACGATGCAGCATTTATTTCGTCCGTTGGTTTATGGTGTTCCCCGTGGCCGGAGCAGGCACTGCGGGCAAACATTCACTGCCAGATCTCGCTGGCGCTGAACCGTATCTACACCGAGTGGTACCCCAGCAAGGGCTATACCTTCAACATCACCAACTCCACCAGCTACGACCAGTACTACGTCCATGGGCGCACTGTGTTCGAGGTGATGGTGCGCATCACGGACGATATCTTCAACACCTACCTGCGCAAAAGCGGCACGGTGAACCCTTATTATTCCGAGTATTGCGATGGCAAGTCGGTCACCTGCCCGGGGCTCAAGCAGTGGGGTACGGTGACGCTGGCCAACAACGGGCGCAGCGCTTTGCAGATCTTGCGCTATTACTACGGCAGCAGCATCGAGATCGTGCGCACCAAAAACATCCGCTCCATCCCGCAGAGCTACCCCGGCACACCACTGCGGCAGGGCAGCCGCGGCGCGGCGGTGTTCACCCTGCAAAGGCAGCTGAACCGCATTACCAAGGACTATCCCTTCCTTGGAAAGCTGACGGTAGACGGCGTATTCGGTAGCCGGATGGCCGCCACGGTGCGGGCGTTCCAGAAGCAGTTCAACCTGACCGCCGACGGCGTAGTGGGGCGGCAGACATGGTACAAGATCAGCTATATCTATGTATCGGTAAAAGATCTCGCCGAGCTGACCAGCGAGGGCGAGACTTCCACCGGCACCCTGTCCAACGGCACATGGAACGGTACGGTGCTGAGCACCGGTGCTTCCGGCAGCGCGGTGGAGCAGGTACAGTTCTGGCTGAACACGCTGGCGCAGTACGACAGCGCCATCCCCGCCGTAAAGGTAGACGGCGTATACGGCACTGCCACCGCCAATGCGGTGCGTGCTTTCCAGCGCAAATACGGCCTTACCGTAGACGGCATAGTGGGGCAGACCACTTGGAAGGAGCTGTACGACGAGTTTTTGAGCATCCAGTCCGACAACGGCACCCCCAACGCCTACCCCGGCACGCCGCTGCGGGAGGGGTCTGCCGGGCAGAATGTGCGGCTGGTGCAGTTCTGGCTGAAGATCGCCCGCACGGTATACACAAGCCTTGAAAGCGTGACCGTGGACGGAAAATTCGGCGCGGGCACGGCATCGGCGGTGCGGCGGTTCCAGCGCTACTTCGGGCTGACGGCAGACGGCGTGGTGGGGCAAACCACATGGCAAAAGCTGTACGAGGTGTACAACGATATCGCCAACCGGCTGCTCTCCTCTTCCCTGCGCCCCGGCGAGTACCCGGGCGTGCTGCGCACCGGCTCTGCCGGCACGGCGGTGCGGGAACTGCAATTTTACCTCTACCTCATGAGCGCCTACGAAAGCAGCATCCCGCCGGTAAGCATTGACGGAAAGTTTGGCACGGATACCGAGCGGGCGGTGCGGGCGTACCAGCGGTTTGCGGGGCTTACCGTGGACGGCGTGGTGGGGCGCACCACATGGAACTCTCTCTATGGCCGCGCCAGCCAGCTGCGCTCCTCCGGCCCGGTGGTCACCTTAAAGCGTTTGCCCTACCCCGGCACCCCGCTGACGGTGGGCAGCAGCGGTGATACCGTGCTGTACTACAATCTGCTTTTGCAGCGCATCGCCTATTATTTTTCCAGCGTGGAAGCTCCGCCCCTTACTGACCGTTATACCGATGAGACTGCCGCCGCCACCCGCAGCGCCCAGCAGCTGCTGGGGCTGGAGCAGACCGGCATTGCCGATGCCGACACATGGACGGCGGTGGAAGCGCTGAGCTTGCAGCTGGCTGCTCACGCCCCGAACCCCGATAGAGACACGCCACCCGGCACCGCTTACCCGGGGCGCGCCATCGCCGAGGGCAGCGCCGGGCAGGAGGTGGGGCAGGTGGAGCGCTGGCTCAACCGCCGGGCACAGCTTTCCTGCGGCGAGGACTATGTGGCCGACAACAACCGCTTTGGCGCGGCAGACGCCGCCGCGGTGCGGGCTGTCCAGCAGCAGGCGGGGCTGCAGCCGGTAAACGGCATCGTGTACCGGGAAACATGGCACGCTCTGCAAGCCCAGTGCACCGACCCCTGCGGCTGCGAGAAGGAGGAATGAGGGATGGCACGCCTTTTGATCTATGACGCCTACGAAAACAAGGTGTACACCTACGCAAACCTGAACGAGAACGACCCCATGCCTTACAGCACCCTGACCACCCTGCGGCTGCGGGAGTTCCGGGGCAAATCGTCCAGCCCTACCCTGTGGACCACCATTGCCGCCATGGAAGCGTGGAACCTGACCCGCCGCAAATACGGCAGGGGCATCCCGGTGGGGTACGCTTTCCGCCGCATCTGGGAGGGCGGTCACGGCACCCGCAGCCAGCACTACGCGGGGGTAGCGTTCGATGTGGGGCAAAGCCTTGACCAGCGCCAGCGCACCGCAATTTACAACGCCGCCCGCGCTACCGGCGCGTGGGGCTATGTGGAGCCGCTGAGCCAGACCCCCACATGGGTGCACTTTGACCGCCGCTACGGCACCCCGGCCTGCAGCGGCACCACCGCCGGTTACCCCACCCTGCGCCGGGGCAGCCGGGGCTGCTATGTCATGGTTTTGCAGGACGCACTTTCCACCCTTGGCTACCAGACCGGCAGCCGCATCGACGGTATCTTTGGTGCCCGCACCGAGCAGGCTCTGCGCGGCTACCAGAAGCGCACCAGTCTGCGGGTGGACGGCGTGTGCGGCTGCGACAGCTGGAAAAAGATCTCCACCGCCGTCATCGGCATCGGGCGCACCAAAACCACCATCGACTAGCGTTTGTCCCATACAGAAAAAGCGGCCGCACAAAACCATGTGCGGTCGCTCTTTTTTACTCACTTTACAGCCTGTTTCAGCTGCTTGAGATCTGCGGCATCCGGGTGGGAGAGCGCCTTATCGAAGTTTTCGATCAGGGCGTCCAGATTGGGGATGTGCAAAGGCTTTGCCTTCATGGCCTCGTACCGCTGCCGGACGGACACCGGCATTTTGCCCTGACACATAAAGCTGCCGATGACGGTATTGCTGCCGTCCAGCGCCTTCCGGGTGGCGGCAAGGATCTTTTCAAAGTAGGGCGCACTGCCGCCAAAGCCTGCCGTGCCAAACAGGAATACCCGCTTGCCGCGCAGCTGTTTCAAAAAATCCAGCGTGTCGGCGTCGGCCTTGCCCTTGTCCGTCCAAAAGCCCACATATAGGGTATCTGCTGCCAGCGCGGCAGTGTCCGGTGCGCCGAAATAGCAGCAGTCTGCCTGCGGCAGCTGCTCCTGCAGGGTCTGTGCCAGCAGTGCGGTGTTGCCGGTTTTGCTGCTGAATACGATAGCGTAACTCATTTTTACCTCCCTCAGAGCAGCGGCAAAGCTGCCGGCTGCTCTTGTGCATACGTTATTTTACGGCAGTTTCTTCTGCCAAAATCAAGAGTTGACGATATTCTCGCCCTTACCGGCCAGAAAGCTGCGCAGGTTGCCGGTGGTAATATCCATCAGCCGCTGCAAGGCTTCCTTGGTGGTCCATGCAATGTGCGGGGTGAGCACCGCGCCCGGCAGGCCGCGCAGGCGGCTTTGGGGCGGCAGCGGCTCGGTGGCAAAGGCGTCTGCGCCGTAAAAGGCAAGCTTGCCGCTTTCCAGTGCATCGGCTACGGCTTCCTCGTCCACCAGTGCGCCCCGGGCAGTGTTCAGCAGAATGGCACCGGGCTTCATTTGGGCAAGGGCTTCCCGGCTGACCAACCCGCGGGTTTCCGGGGTGGCCGGGCAGTGCAGGCTGAGCACATCGCTGCGGGTAAGCAGGGTGTCAAAGTCCACGAACTCCACCCCGTCGGCGGCGTACTCCGGGCGCACCGTGCGGGTGCACACCAGCACCTCCATGCCAAAGGCCTTTGCAATGCGTGCGGTCTGACGGCCGATGCTGCCGTAGCCGTAGATGCCAAAGGTCTTGCCCAGCAGCTCCACCTGCGGCAGCAGACCGTACTCTGCCGGGATGCCCAGCTGCCAGTACCCGGCCTTTACCGCCCGGTCGTACCGCTGGGCGCACTGGCAGATGGCCAGCAGCAGGCTGAAGGTCATCTGCGCCACGCTGTAAGTAGAATAGCCCGGCACGTTGGCCACTGCCACCCCATGGCGGCGGCAGGCTTCAAGGTCGATATTATCTGTGCCGGTGGCGATGATGCCCACCCATTTAAGGTTCGGGCACTGTGCCAATACTGCTTCGTCAATGCGGCATTTGTTGATGAGCACCAGCTCTGCATCCCCGATGCGGGGCGCAATGTCGGCGTAGTCGGTGTGCACATAGCTGGTGGTGTCCGGCACCAGTGCCTTTACCCCGGACCAGTCCAAGTCTCCTTCTTCCATCACATAGCTTTCAAGGATCACTGCCTTCATAGCTTTCTCATTCCCTCTCTGGTTTACGTTATTCCGTTTCTTTCAGCGGATAAAGCGCCAGCGCAAGGCTGCCGCCGTAGGGGCGGCTGTCCAGCGCGGCATAGCCTTTTGCCAGCAGCAATGCCAGCTGTACCCTATCTTCCAGCGGCACCCACACCGGCGCAGTGCGGGCGGGCACGCAGCCGGTGCGCAGCAAAAAACAGGGCGCAAGGCTTTCCAGCGGGCGCAGCGCCCGCAGCCCGAAGCCCTGCCGGAAATACAGCGGCAACAGCGCTGCCGCCGTTTCGGTGCACTCCACCACTGCCCATGCCGTGCCCTTGCGGCGCAGCCGGTCTGCCCGGGCGGCGGCAATTTCCACCAGCCGGGCGGGCAGCTCTGTACCGGTACTCACCGGCGGTGTAAGCAGACAACCGCCTTCCAGCTGCCTACGTCCCAGCCAGCTGCGCAGTGCCGCTGCGGCGGCAGTATCGGCGGCGAGGGGCAGCACCAGCAGCGCCGCCCCGGCTGTGCCCCACGCCTCGCCTACGGTCAGCATCCGCAGCACCTCGGAGCAGGGACGGTAAAACCCCGCCCCGCCGCAGCGCACCAATGTAAAAAATTCCTCGGCGGAAAGCCGCCGTACCTGCCGCTGACGCGGCAGGTCGCATACCTGGATCATTTGCAGTTCCTCCGTTCTGTTGTTCTGTCAAACAGCATACGGAAAACTGCGTGCGAACCGGCGCGAAACAGCGCGCCTGAAGCGCAAAAATCAGTCCAGCGAGATGTCCTCGCTCAGCACCTGCCCGATGGGCTTTGCAATGCACAAGTCGGCGGATGCATCAGCCCCGGTGGGCTGCATATTGATGACCACCAGGTTATCGCCCCGGAAGTACCGGATGAGCCCGGCGGCGGGATACACCACCAGACTGGTACCGCCGATGATAAGGGTATCGGCATGGCGGATGGCATCCACCGCGCCGGACAGCACCTCCTCGTCCAAGCCCTCCTCGTAGAGCACCACGTCCGGCTTTACGATACCGCCGCACTCGGTGCAGCGGGGCACGCCGGTGCTGTTTGCGATAAAATCCACATCGTAGAACTTGCCGCAGCGGGTGCAGTAGTTGCGCAGGGTGCTGCCGTGCAGTTCGTACACGGTTTTGCTGCCCGCCGCCTGATGCAGACCGTCAATGTTCTGGGTGACCACCGCCCGCAGCTTGCCCTGCTGCTCCAGCTTTGCCAGCCGCAGATGGGCGGCATTGGGCTTTGCACCCTTTACAATCAGCTTATCGCGGTAAAAACGGTAGAACTCCTCCGGGTTTTCCTCCCAGAAGGTATGGCTGAGGATGGTTTCGGGCGGGTAGTCGTATTTCTGGTGGTACAGCCCGTCCACGCTGCGGAAATCCGGGATGCCACTTTCTGTAGAAACACCCGCGCCGCCGAAAAAGACAATGCTGCTGCTTTTTGCAATGATGTCTTCCAGTGCCTTGACCATAGTTGAAACGCCCCTTTCCTCACGGAAGCTTTTGTGTTAAGATAGTACCAGTATAGCACATTCTTGCAGGAAAGGAAGAGGCCGGTTTTGAACGTCTGGTACATCAACAGCATCCTTGGAGCCATCTGCTTGGAGGAGGAGAACGACGCGCTGTGCGGGGTACATTTCTGCCCGGACGGTGCGCCGGAGCTGGAACCGCTGCCCCGCAGGGTGGTGGAAACGCCCCTGTTACAGGAGGCCGAGGAGCAGCTGAACGAATATTTTGCCGGGGTGCGCCGGGAGTTCGACCTGCCGCTGGCGGCAAAAGGCACGGCCTTTCAGCAGGCGGTATGGGCGCAGCTGCGCAAAATTCCCTACGGGGAGGTACGCACCTACGGACAGCTGGCGGCGGCGCTGGGCAACCCCAAGGCAAGCCGCGCCGTAGGCAGCGCCTGCCACCGCAACCCGCTGTGCATCGTGGTGCCCTGCCACCGGGTCATTGGCGCAGATGGCAGCCTGACCGGCTACGCCGAGGGGCTGGATATCAAGGAATATCTGCTGGAACTGGAAAGGTTTTGAAAAATTTATTTCGGGATGACGGAACGCCTGCGGGCGTTCCGTTATCCCATTTTCACAGAAAGAGACGCATATTTTCCCGGCCTGCAAGTTATAAAGTCAGTCAAAAAAGGCTGCTGCGCAACAATGCACAGCAGCCTTTGGTGTTTTATGCAGTTTTAAAAGCCCGTGGGCGGGACGTAATAGCTTGGGATAGACCCGCTTTTGGGCGTAGCTGCGGCCTGCTGGCGCAGCGCCGAACGGGTGACCTCTGCCCAAGAATACTGGGTCATATACTCGCCCCGGTAGGAATTGAACGCCGAGCGGTCTCCCCGCAGGAAATTATAATAATCGCAGTCCACCTTGCTGGTATCCAGCGCCAATGTGCTGCGGCCGCGTACCAGCAGCCCGTTGACCCCTGCATCCTCCAGCGTATGGCTGAGGTCGAAGATCAAATTGCGCAGGTGGCTGTGCAGCGAAGCGGTATCGGGCTTATCCTCCCACAGGACAGCCAGCATCTCGCCGTTGGTGCAGGTGGCACCGTTGCGGTCCACAAGGTAAGCCAGCAGCTCCTTGCTCTTGCTGCGCTTGAAGGAGAGCGGACGTCCGCCCACAAAGATCTCGAAGTTGCCGAAGCACTGGATCTTGATGCCCACAGGCGCCGTTTCCGGCGGGTAGCGCAGATTTTCCAGCACATTGCGCACATCGGACTCGTTGGCGGGCTTGAGCAGAAAGCCGCTGACAAAGATCTGCAATGCTTCCAGCGCATACTCCGGGTGCTCGGTGACCACGATGAGGTTGCAGCGGGGTTGCAGCTTCTGGATCATACGGGCAAGGGCAAGGCCGTTCATCCCCGGCATTTCCAAGTTCAGAAAGGCTGCATCCATCGGTCCCTGCCGCATCCACGTCAAAGCATCGTCGGTCGTCATGGCACTGATATAGTCACAGTCCGGCGCGACCCGGCACAGGATGCGGATCAGCGAATTGATCGCAAGCTGACCGTCATCCACGACCAGTATTTTCATAGCTTCACCCCCTGTCTGCTTACGTAAAGCATTTCCCCGCTGTTAGTTTAGCACGCCGCAAACTTTTAGGCAAGTTATTTTCTGGAAAAATCCAAAAAAGAAGCGTTTTCGCCAAAATTCCAGTTCATCGATTGCTTTTTCGACGAAATACCGGAGCATTATGCAACAAATTGGTATATCAATTCTCTCTTCGTTTGTCCTCTCTGCTCCTTGGAAAGCGCAGCTTTCTCATAACAAACAAAAGGCCGCTGCACCGGTCTTGTGCAGCAGCCTGTTTTAATAATTTGCGTTTGTCACGGGTGCTTCAATGGAGATCCAGTTCCGGCGGGACGTCCAACTGGTCTGAGATATATTTCCCGTTCTTTTTGCGCTGACGCACACACTCGGTAAGCAGATATTCGATCTGTCCGTTCACCGAGCGGAAGTCATCCTCTGCCCAAGCGGCAAGGGCATCGTAGAGTTTGGCGTTCAGGCGCAGGGGCACCTGTTTTTTCGGCTCGGCCATCAGTACAGGCTGCCGCTGTTCACGATGGGCTGGGCATCCCGGTTGCCGCACAGCACCACCAGCAGATTGGACACCATTGCCGCCTTGCGTTCATCGTCCAGCTCCACTACCTTGTTCTCGTTCAGACGATCCAGCGCCATTTCCACCATGCCCACAGCGCCGTCCACGATCATCTTGCGGGCGTCAATGATGGCACTGGCCTGCTGGCGCTGCAGCATGACCGCTGCGATTTCCGGCGCATAGGCCAGATAGGTAATGCGGGCCTCCACTACCTCGATGCCTGCCTCGGCCACATTCTTCTGGATCTCGTCCCGGATGCGGGCAGCCACCACCTCAGAGGAGCCGCGCAGACTGCCCTCGTCGGCTACGCCGTCGCCGGTGGTGTCCACGTTGGGAGAAACATCATAGGGGTACACCCGCACCACGTTGCGCAGGGCGCTGTCGCATTGCAGGGAGAGATATTCCTTGTAGTTATCCACATTGAACACAGCCTTGGCGGTATCGGTCACGCGCCAGATGACCGCAATGCCGATCTCCACCGGGTTGCCCAGACAATCGTTGATCTTCTGGCGGGAGTTGTTCAGGGTCATCATCTTGAGCGAGATCTTCTTGCTCATGGACTCGATGCTCATCTGAGCATTCTGGCCGTTATTGCCAAACAGCGCAGCCACGCTGTTTTCCTTGCTGTTCACGTCTCCGCTCTGGCTCAGGCGGGTACCGGCGGCGGGGTTGACGGCGGTACAGAAGGGGTTTACCCAGTAAAAGCCCTGTCCCTTCAGGGTGCCGATGTAATCACCAAACAGGGTGAGTACCAGCGCCTCCTGCGGCTTTAACACTTTAAGGCCACAGAACAGGAAAATGCCCGCAATCCAATACGCAATGGACAAAATCAGCAGCGGCACGCCCAGAAGCATCCGGTCTGCATTCAGCAGGGTGATGCTGTAAATGAACAGGGCGATGGATGCCACATAGCCCAGCAAGGTGAGCAGCAGCATGGCCATACCGTTTTTGCGGGTATTCAAAATTTTCTCTTCCATAACAAGTCCCTCCTTATCAGGGTCGGAAGCATTTCTTTCTGATATCAAAATCATATCACTTTAAAAAGAAGCTGTCAAGTGCTTCCAACAAAAAAATCCCCGCCTGCCCGGGCACTGCTGCCACGGGCAAACGGGGGATTTTTTCCTATCCTATAAGGTAAAAGGGATACTGCCTTAGCGCTTATACTTTGCAGCGGTCTGCAAACGCTGCATGGCACGATCCAGTGCGATCTTGCTCTGGTAATACTCGTGCATACTCTGCTTATGCTGCAAGCGTTCCTCGGCGCGGATGCGGGCGGCTTCGGCACGATTCTTGTCGATGTCCTCCGGGTTCTCGGCGCTGTCCACCAGCACCATCACATAGGCGGGGGTCACCTCGGCAATGCCGTCACCCACCAGCACATCCCGGGCTTTGCCGTCCACCACAAAGTGGAGGATGCCCATGTGCAGCGCCACCAGCACCGGGTTATGCCCGGCCTGTACGCCGTAGATGCCATCGCTGATGGGCAGGGTCAGATCCTCGCAGTCCCCCTGATAGAACTCGCCGCTGGACGCTGTGATGCTCAGCATGAACTTGTTCATCAGACGGCACCGCCCTTTTCCTCAGCCAGCTTCTTTTCTGCCTTTTCGCGCGCTTCCTCCAGCGTACCTACGTTGAAGAATGCCCACTCCGGCAGGTCATCGGCCTTGCCGTCCACAATGGCGGCAAAGCTGCGCACGGTATCCTTCAGGGGCACATACTTGCCCTTGAGGCCGGTAAAGTTCTCGGCCACAGCAAAGGGCTGGGACAGGAACTTCTGCAGCTTGCGGGCGCGCATGACGGTCAGCTTGTCGTTTTCGTCCAGCTCATCCATGCCCAGAATGGCAATGATGTCCTGCAGCTCCTGATAGCGCTGCAGAATGGACTGCACCTTGCGGGCCACGCGGTAGTGCTCCTCGCCCACGATGTCTGCTTCCAGAATGCGGGAGGTGGAAGCCAGCGGGTCCACAGCCGGGTAGATGCCCTGCTCCACGATCTTACGGGACAGCACGGTGGTGGCGTCCAGATGGGCAAAAGTGGTGGCAGGGGCGGGGTCGGTCAGGTCGTCGGCAGGCACATAGACGGCCTGCACCGAGGTGATGGAGCCGTCCTTGGTGGAGGTGATGCGCTCCTGCAGAGCGCCCAGCTCGTTGGCCAGCGTGGGCTGGTAGCCCACGGCAGAGGGCATACGGCCCATCAGGGCAGAGACCTCACTGCCGGCCTGCACGAAACGGAAGATGTTATCAATGAACAGCAGCACGTCCTTGTGGGTTTCCTCACGGAAGTACTCTGCCATGGTCAGGCCGGTCTCGGCCACGCGCATACGGGCTCCCGGGGGCTCGTTCATCTGGCCAAAGACCAGTGCGGTCTTGTCCAGCACGCCGGAGGCGTTCATTTCGCCCCACAGGTCGCAGCCCTCGCGGGAGCGCTCGCCTACGCCGGTGAAGATGGAGTAGCCGCCGTGCTCGGTGGCCACGTTATGGATCAGTTCCTGGATCAGCACGGTCTTGCCCACACCGGCACCGCCGAACAGGCCGATCTTGCCGCCCTTTGCGTAAGGTGCCAGCAGGTCGATGACCTTGATGCCGGTCTCCAGAATCTCAGTTGCGGGCTTCTGCTCTGCAAAGCCGGGTGCCTTGCGGTGGATGGGCCAGTGCGGCAGCTCGTCCACAGCACCCTTGCCGTCAATGGGGCGGCCCAGCGGGTCGAACATACGGCCCAGTGTGCCCTCGCCCACAGGGGCGGTCAGGCCGTGGCCGGTAGCTTCCACCGGCATTCCCTTGCCCAGACCCTCGCTGGCAGAAAGCATGATGCAGCGCACCGTGGTCTCGTTGACGTGCTGCGTCACCTCCATGGTGCGCTCGGTGCCCTCTGCGGTCACGGTAAGCGCCTCCTGCAGGGCAGGCAGCCTGCCGGCGGTGAACTGCACATCCACCACGGGGCCTGCTACGCGAATAATAGTTCCCTGTATCATTTGGATTGCCTCTTGTCAAATCTTGTTTATCCAACGAACCCTCTTAGCCATCGCTGCGCGATGCCAGAGAAAGTTCCTTTATTATGTCCGATCCTGCACGGCAGCCGCGCCGCCGATGATCTCGGTGATCTCCTGTGTAATGGAGCCCTGACGGGTGCGGTTGTATTCCAGCTGCAGATCCCGGATCATGTCATTGGCGCTCTTGGTAGCAGAATCCATGGCGGTCATGCGGGCGCTCTGCTCGGCGCAGAAGCTCTCGGTCATGGCACCAAAGATCATGCCGTGCATATAGATGGGTGCGATCTGCTCGAACACCGTCCATGCGTCCGGCACCAGTTCCACCTCGCCCTTGGGGTCGCCCAGACCCTTGGGAGCAGGCTGCAAAAACCGCCGATCCAGCGGCAGCAGACGCTCCATGACAGGCTCGCTGGTAAGGGCGTTCTGGATCTTGGTGTAAACGATGTAGATCTCGTCCAGCTTGCCGGACTTGAAGTCATCAATGGCGTCCACCGTGATGTCGCGGGCACGCTGCAGGGTAGGTGCGGTAGCGCTGTAACGGAACTCCTCCACAAGGCGGGGGTCCCGGTGGCGCAGAGCGCGGTAGCCCACCTGACCGATGACATAAAAGCGGTCGTTGGGGTCTGCGTGCTCCCGCAAAAACTTGAGCAGGTTCTGGTTATAAGCACCTGCCATGCCCTTATCGGCAGTAAGCACCAGATACGCCCGCCGGGGGTTTTCCAGATTCCGCTCGTGGAAGAAGGGGTGCTCCGGCTCCTCCGGCAGATGCGGCACAACACGGGAGATGGTATCCCGCATACGGTTAAAGTAAGGGGACACATTCTGGTAGTTCTGCCGTGCCTTGCGCAGCTTGGACGAAGAGATCAGGTACATGGCATTGGTGATCTTCATGGTATCCTGAATGCTCTCGATGCGCTCCTTCAGCAGCTTACTGGACGACATGGTCATTGCCTCCCGCATAAGCTTTCCAAGCGTTCAGGATGGCGTCCACCCGGTCGGGCTCCAGCTTGCCGTCGGCATCGATCTTCTGCATGGTGCCGGAGACGTCTGCACGGAACTGCCGCACAAAGGCAGCGGTCTTTTCCCGCTGCTCTGCGGTGGGCAGAGTGTCCAGCAGGCCATGAGAGGCCAGCACCAGAATGACCACCTGCTCGGCATCAGACTTGGGCTGGCACAGCGGCTGCTTGAGCATTTCCATCAGTGCCTTGCCGTGCTCCAGCTGGCGGCGGGTCTCAGCGTCCAGATCGGAGCTGAACTGTGCAAAGGATTCCATCTCCTTATACTGCGCCAGCTCGATACGCAGGTTTGCGTTGGCCTTTTTCATAGCCTTGGTCTGGGCAGCGCCACCCACACGGGAAACCGACAGACCCACGTTGACAGCCGGGCGGTTGCCGGCGTTGAACAGGGCGCTCTCCAGGAAGATCTGACCATCGGTGATGGAGATGACGTTGGTGGGGATGTAAGCCGAAACATCGCCGGCCTGCGTCTCTACGATGGGCAGTGCGGTGATAGAGCCGCCGCCCAGATCATCCCGCATACGGCAGGAGCGCTCCAGCAGACGGGAGTGCAGATAGAACACATCGCCGGGGTAAGCTTCACGACCCGGAGAGCGGCGCAGCAGCAGCGAGATGGCACGGTAGGCCACCGCGTGCTTGGACAGGTCATCGTAAACGATGAGCACGCTCTTGCCCTTGGCCATGAAGTACTCGGCCAGTGCAGTGCCTGCATAGGGGGCAATGTACTGCAGCGGGGCAGAATCCGACGCAGTAGCTGCCACGATGGTGGTATAGCTCATAGCGCCATGCTTTTTCAGATCCTCTGCCACGCGGGCGATGGAGGAAGCCTTCTGACCGATGGCAACATAGATGCACAGCACATCCTTGTCCTTCTGGTTCAGGATGGCATCAGTGGCAATAGAAGTCTTACCGGTCTGGCGGTCGCCGATGATCAGCTCACGCTGACCGCGGCCGATGGGGAACATAGAGTCGATGGCCAGAATACCGGTGTGCAGCGGGGTGTCCACGCTCTGGCGCTCCAGAATACTGGGTGCCTGCTTCTCAATGGGGTTGTAGCCCTCGGCCTCGATGGGGCCTTTGCCGTCGATGGGCTCGCCCAGCGGGCTGATGACACGCCCCAGAAAAGCATCACCCACCGGGATACCGGCGCGCTTGCCGCTGCGGGTGACCATGGTGCCCACACCAACAGTCTCGGCACCATCGAACAGCATAACGCCCAGCTGCTCGGGCTCCACGCTTTCCACCATGCCCTTGGCACCGTTTTCAAAGGTGACGATCTCGCCGTACACAGCGCGGTTCATGCCGTCAATGTGCACGATGCCATCGGCAGAGGAGATGACCACGCCGCCCTCTGCAGAGGTCTCGGCGGGCTTGTAGTCCTCGATGCGGGTCTTGAGGGTAGCCAGCGAGGGCTTGCCCTCCATCATTTTGTCCAGCTGATGACGGCCGGAATTGTCGAACACGCGGTCGCCCACCTGCAGGACATAGCCGGAAAGCAGGCTCTCGTCCACGGTGATGTTCAGGATGACTTCCGTGGCGTCATACAGCTTTTTGATCTCCGACTTGATGCGGTCCAGATCTTTTTCGCGGAGTTTATGGGCGCAGCGCAGGCTGGCCTTGACGATGCGGTTATCCGCAAAAAATTCACGACTGAATTCAGTTGCCATTGCCTGCACCTGCTTTCTGCAGCAGATCGTCCAGCAGCTGATCATCATCCTGGGCGGTCAAATTATGTTTCAAAAGCTTTTCGCACATGGAGCGTGCCAGTGCCGTAGCCTGTGCATCTGCTTCCCGCAGCTTGTTCTGGCGCTCGATCTCCACAGCAGCCTTACCGGCAGCCACGATCTCGTCGGCCTGCTTCTGCGCATCGGCCAGCAGCTGCTGCTTCTCCACCTCGGCCTGCTTTTCGTAGGCTTCGCGGCGGGCTGCGGCTTCGTTGTCCACATTACGCAGCTTGTCCTGCGCAGTCGTAAGTGCTGCGGCGGCCTCGGTCTTGGAGGTCTGTGCCGCTGCAATGTCTGCCTCGATCGTCTTCTGGCGCTGATCCAGCACGTTCTGGATGGGCTTGAACAAAAACTTGCGCAGCAGCACATACAGGATCAGGACATCCACCACGGTCCACAGCAGGTTCAAATCCAACTTCAGCATTCGTCCACGCCTCCGTTACTGGCCCAGGAACAGGATGATCAGCAGTGCAACGACGAAGCCGAAAATTGCGGTACCTTCTGCCAGAGCAGCGCCCAGCAGCAGGTTCGTCTGGATCTTACCGGAAGCTTCCGGCTGGCGGGAGATAGCCTCCGTTGCCTTACCCGTTGCAATACCAATGCCAATACCGCCGCCAATGCCGGTCAGCGCTGCAATGCCAGCGCCCAGAGCTACCAAACCACTCATAGTTCTATCTCCTTTGTAATTACAGTTTTAAAATTTGTTGTTTATTCCTCGCCGCCGATGCTCTCTTTCATGAACAGTGCGGTCAGGAACACGAAAACATAGGTCTGGATCAGACCATCGAACAGGTCAAAATACAAGCTGAACACCGCCGGGACGAACACCGGCACCACCAGCTTGAGCAGTTCCATAATAACGAACGCGCCCAGCACGTTGCCGAACAGTCGCATACACAGACTGGTGGGGCGAATGGCGATCTCGAGGATGTTCATAGGGGTCATGATGGGGGTAGGGGCTGCAAGGCTCTTGAGAAAGCCCGCGCCGCCCCGGGCGCGAACGCCTGCATACTCGATGAGCACGATGCTCATCAGCGCCAGCGCAGCGGTCACGTCCAGATCCTTTGTGGGGGGCTTTACGCCGAACACACCGATCACGTTGGAGCAGGCAATGTACAGCGCCACGGTCATCAGGTAGGGCACATAGCGGCTGCCCTCCTTGCCCAGCAACCCTTCAAAGAAGTTTTTGCCAAGGGAGTACAGCGCTTCCAGTGCTGCCTGACGCTTGCTGATGTGATCCACCTTCAGGTTGCGGGTAAGCAGGATGGAGCCCACCACCAGCAGCAACATGATCACCCAGCTGATGACCACCGATTCCGGGATCTGCAGCGAGCCGACCTTGACATACTCCACGGTAAGCTCTTCCATCAGAGCCTGCGTCAATTTATTCATTTGCTTTTCCTCCTTCCTGCAGGGATAGGGGCTTGCGGGCGGGAGCCGGGTCTGCGGCAGTCCCACGGTCAAGGATCTGCCGCACACCTTTGCTCCGCGCCCCTTCACACCTTCTTATCGCGCGAAGAAAAGACTGTGCACCGTGAAAAAAGCAAGGAAGGCGCTGCCTGAATGCTGTCTGCGCCCTCCCCTTTCTTTGTCGGTTTCGTCTTTTTTCGTTGTGTATAATAGTACGATTGCACAAAATTGGCAAGGGTATTTGTGCACATTCTACATTTTACCCGGTAGCATTGCACCGACAAAACAAAACTGTTGTACAGGGTGCACAATTGCAAGTTAAAAAAGCATATAATCTGTACAACTTTCTTGGATCTTTCCAGTGCTTTGCAGGCGCATTCTGCCGGTTTTTGGAAATATTTCCGCAAAAATAGCCGTACCGTATAGCTTTTATATATCAGGTATATAAAAAACGTATAGGTATCTTCCCCGGTATGTTTGGGCAGCATCTTATGTATATTCCTTATACATATTTATTATAGAATCGCAGGCAACCACCTTACGCGGTCTGCTTTTCCCCGTGGCGGAACACCAGCCGGAAGATGGCACGGGCAAGCGGGCCGCAGTATAGCATCTGCCAGCACAGCGCCATGGGCATATTGCAGCCCCAAGTATGTACCCACATCCCAAAGCTCGGCTCTTTGAACAGCAGCGTTGCGACCAGGCTCATCACCGGGCACATGATGCACACGATCATCAGCGAGATGGCGTAGGTGATGAACTGCGGGCGGTCTGTGGGGCGCATAAACAGGAATGCCAGCTTTGTGGCCAGCTTTTCCACCACAAAAAATTCCAGCACAAAGGCCACCGGCACCATGATCGGCATTTCGTGCAGAGCCATAACAAAAGTAGCATTGGTCACGCCGTTTGTGTTCAACGCCACATTGTAGACGATCATGCCATAGACCATGATAGCGGCCATGACAATGGTAAAGAAGATGCGTTCCGGTAAAGTTTTAGGCATTTTGATTGATTCTCCGTTTCTTTTTTATGCAAATTTTTGCCGCAAAAAAGCCGCCCCGCGAAACTTTCATCTCGCGGGGCGGCGGCGACTACCATTCATTGACGCTATTTTAGCACAAATAGAACTGGTGCATAATACCTTGCGGGCACTTTCTCCCCTTTTGTGAAAAATCCTTCACGAACGGCCCGGAACTTCTGGGCAATTTTTCCGCACCGCTGCAGGTTTTAACATTGCACAAAAACAAAATCTTTTCTTTGTGCGGTCTGCCAATAGACAAAACGTGCATCTTCCTGTATAATTAAGCCAGAAACCAGAGAAGTACAGCAGAAGCTCAAAAGAGAGTTACTCCCGCTGACTTTAAGAAGAAAGGAGCGAAGACCGATGGTTGATATGGAACCCGCACAGCAGGGACAGGCTGTCGGGGTTCGCTGAGAAGCAAAATAGAGGCTCACCACAAACGGGATGTTTCCCCCGTATAAAAACACAAAAACAGAGCCGGTCTTGAGCATCAATAATGCGATAACACGACAACCTGTCGATTCAATTCTTCCCCAGAGCGTTCAGATAGATCCGCTGGAGATGATTCTTATGAAAGTATCAATGATCCGGAGAACCTTATTTGAATAGCTGAAAAGGAGTTCTACCAATGTACTAAGTAAGACGCTTCCCTTGCAAATCTAACTCGAAAGAATGTGGTAATATGAAATTCATCCTCATGAACCGTTTGCCGCAGTCCAACAGTTGAGAAAAGGGTCAGTCCAATGTACAGTTGATTTTCATCCCCTTGTAAAGCACCTAAATTCTGAAGAAACGTTTCTAAGGAGAGTCACCCTATGAAACCCGTATTCCGAAAATGAGGTCACCAAGGAGAAGAGGCTTATGACTCCGAAGAAGTAAGTATCCAGCCGGACGAGGGCTTGCAACCGCCTCGTCCGGCTGGTTTTATTTTATGTTGTTTCAACAAATAGTTGATGCGCAATTTATGCAAAATTTGCGCAGGAAGGTTGAATAGCGTCCTTGTGTTTTCGTCCCCCTATGTTATAATATGGTAAAAGATGGGAGGTGCATTTTATGCAGCTGGCGTTTGGCTGGTACAACATTATCGAGCTTTTGTTCTGCCTTGTGGCACTGTGGATGGGCATCCGCGACTTGCAGGGCAAAGACCCGCTGATCCACACCTTTTTCAACCAATATGACCGCGACCCGGAATACCGCGCCATGTGGCAGAAGAAAAACGGCGTGTGGGAGATCTTCAACGCAATGGTTCTTGCTTCTTCGCAGTTTCTGGGCAACTTCCCTACCCTGAGCAACGGGGTACGCACCATTACAGTCATCGTTGATGTGATCTACCTGATCCTGTATGAAATCTGGGAGCACAGCGCGGATTGAGCCGCCGGGAGGCAAGTACAACTATATGAACCTGAACCTTTCCACTTCAGCCTGGCTGAACGCAGCACTGGGCGTATTGTTTTTATACCGCGGCATCCGGGACCTTTACAATGGCACCGGCACTGGCTGGAGCAGTGAGGACGAAAAGAACCACTTCCACAGACCCTTCGGCATCCTGTCGCTCCTTTGCGGTGCACTCTATCTGGTCAACATTTTTCTACCTAGAGTAGAGCCGCTACGCTCTATTTTGATGGTGGCGGCGCTCGTGTTCAGTGCTGCTCTGCTGATCTCACATCTGTGCTATACCCTGAGCAGGGACGACAAAAACAAAAAGTGAGGGTTTTCCATGGAAGTCATCTTATCGATCTTGGTCGCGCTTTTCGGCATCGGGTTCGGTATTTTTATGGCGCTGCAGCCGGAGGATGCCATTGCCTTGCGTTCCCGTGGGCGGTATACGCAGGTGCCCGAACCTACGGAGGAGTACATCCGGCTGACCCGGTTGGAGGGCATCGTAGTTTCAGTGCTCTGTGCTGTGCTTTTGGTGGTGCTGCTGTTCGCGCCCACATAAGACTTTCCTGTTTCCTCTTGCGGATTCTTTCTCGCCCTGTTACAATGAGAAAAAACGCAGGAGGTTTTTTGTTATGGTCAAGCACGTTATTCTCTGGCAGCTGAAGGACGAGCTGTCCGCCGAGGAAAAATCCGCCGTCAAGGCTGGCATCAAAGAGGGGCTGGAAAACCTTTCCGGCAAGATTCCGGGGCTTGTGGACATCCATGTCAACATTGATGCGCTCCCCTCCTCCAACGCCGACCTGATGCTGGATACCACCTTTGAGAGCGCCGAGGCGCTCAAGGGCTACTCCACCCACCCGGCGCATGTGGCAGTGGCAAACAGCAAGGTGCGCCCCTACTACAAAAACCGCGTCTGTCTGGACTACGAGGTTTAATACGGGACGTCTGCGGACGCTCCGGTATGCTATTTTATGGGATGAACTTACGCAAAAAGGGTCATTGCACGGTTTGTGCAATGACCCTTTTACTATCAGGCAATACTGAACTTACTGAACGAACTCCACGGTGTACTCAAAGCCGTACTCTTCCTGCAGCTTCTTGACCTCGGGCTCGCAGTCCTCGATGAAGGTGGGAGCGTAAACAGAAGCGCCGTTGTGTGCCTTCTTGTAGTCCTCCACGATCTGCTGCAGCTTTGCCCAGCCCTCGTTGGCCTTGTTCTGGTCGATGCTGTCAGGGAAGTTGATGATGAACTCGCGGTGTTTGGGAATGCGTGCCTTCATAATAGTGATCTCCTTATTCTTATCGGTTTAAAAATATCAGCTTTTTATTCAGAAGCGGAGCGCTTTGCCCCGCGACCTGCGGAAAACAGTTACAGCCCGAACACCCGGCGGGCGTTTGCGGCGGTGGTGCGGAACACCTCTTCCGGCTCCAGCGCCTTGCGCTGGGCGATGTATGCACCCACATAGCGGATGAGGGAGCTGTCGCAGCGGGTGCCGCGCACCGGCTCCGGTGCCATGTAGGGGCAGTCGGTCTCCAGCACGATGGCGTCCAGCGGCAGGGCTTCGATGGCCTTGGCTGCGCGCTTGGCACCATTGAAGGTGCAGGCACCGCCAAAGCCGATATACAGCCCCTGCGCCGCCAGCTGCACAGCATCCTCGGCGCTGCCGGAATAGCAGTGTACGATGCCCTTGGGACGGTACTTTTTGAGCAGCGCGTAGACGTCTGCGTGCGCCTGCCGGTCGTGCACGATGATGGGCTTATCCAGTTCCAGCGCCAGCCGGATCTCGGCTTCAAACAGCGCCAGCTGGGCGTCCTTGGGCACAGGCCAGTGGTAGTCCAGCCCGCACTCCCCTACCGCCACCACCTTGGGGTCGTTGTAGTAGGGCATCAGCGCCTGCATCTCAGCAGCCCAATCGCCGCCGTACACCGACACCGTGGGCGCGGGGCCGTCCTCGCCGCAATCGGCAGCGGGCAGCAGGCTTTCCGGGTGGATGCCAATGGCTGCCACCACCCACGGGTAGCGGTGTGCCAGCTCCAGCACCCGGGGCGCATCCCCGGAGTGGGTGGCCTGCTCGCACACACCTACCACACCTTTGCCGGGCAGGCTGTCTAGCAGAGCAAAGCGGTCGGCGTCAAAGGCGCGGGAACTGTAATGAGCGTGGGTGTCAAAAATAGGTCCGGTCATACCTTCTCCTTTTGGGCAGGGGCTTTATTCACCAGCCAGATGCCCACGCACACGAACACCAGCGCCGCCAGATACTGCCAGCGGAACAGCGGCTCGCCGTTGAGCACGGCGCTCAGCAGCACGTTGACCACCGGGTTGACAAAACCAAAGATGGCGATGCGGCTGACCGGGTTGTTTTTCATCAGCAGTGCCCACAGGATATAGCCTGCACCGCAGATGAAGGCCAGATACAGCATGACCACCGCAGCCAGAGCGCTTTGCACATGGAGACGCCCGCCCATAACGGTACCCAGCACAAACAGCGCCAACCCGCCCACAAACAGGTTCAGAAAGCAGACGGCAAAGCTGTCGGCCTTTTTGGTGACCGACTTGTTCCACGGGCCGGACAGAGTGAAGATGACGGTCGCCGCCATCATGCAGAACACGCCCCAGCCGCTGCCGCTGCCGTGGTTGCCAAGGGTGCCGATGAGCACACCCGCAAAGCCCACAGCACAGCCCAGCGTTTTTGCCGGGGTCATGCGGTCCGCATTGCCATAAATAAAGTGGGCAAAGATGACGCCCAGAAAGCTCTGGGTGCTGTTCAGAATGCCGCCAAACGCGCCGGTGAGCATGGCCACGGCGATATAGTAGAACGCATACTGCGCCGTGGTCTGCCACAGACCCAGCGCGCAGCACTCGGCTGCCACCCTGCCCCGGGGCAGGCGGGGTGCTTTTCCCTGCAGCAGGATGCTGCCCAGCAGCACCAGCACGCTGCCCAGCATGAACCGCACCCCTGCAAAGCAGAAGATGGAGGCCGTGTTGCCGGAGTCGATGGAGAACAGGCGGTAGCCCAGCTTGATGAACGGAAAGGCCGAGCCCCACAGGACATTGCAGAAAATAGCCAGCAGCACGGCACACACCGGCGTACCGAAGATCTTATCCAGCTTTGCCGCACGGACGGCTGTATTATCAGACATGGTGCTCCTCACTTAATGGATGCGGCTGCCCACGGGGGTATCGTCGCCGTAGAAGGCAATGGAGCAGCCACCGTCGGCGGTGTCGGCAGCAAAGATCATGCCCTCGCTGACGTACTTGCCCTTGAGCATGGGACGGGGTGCCAGATTGCACACGATGCCCAGCTTTTTGCCAATGAGATCCTCCGGCTTAAACCACTTGGCAATGCCGGACAGGATGCAGCGCTCCCGCTCACCGTCAAAGACGGTGAGGTGCAGCAGCTTCTTGCTCTCCTTCAGGTTCTCGCAGGCGCGCACCTCAGCCACACGCAGTTCCACCTTGCAGAAGGTGTCAAAGTCGATCTCTTCCTCGTGGGTAAAGTCCACGGTGCTCTCCTCTGCGGGGGCGGCAGCCTTCTTCTCGGCTTCCTCCTTGGCCTTGTTGGCAGCAGCGGCAGCGGCCTTGCGCTTCTCGTCCTCTTCTTTCAGGTGGGCGATCTCCTTAGCCACGTCAATGCGGGGGAACAGTGCCTCGCCCTTGTGCACGGTGTAGGTCTGCTGTGCGCCGTAGGTGGTCTTGGTCAGATCCAGTGCGGAAGCATCCAGACCCAGCTGCTCCATCATCTTGGGGGCGGTGGTGGGCAGGTAGGCGTTCAGCAGGATGCCGCACACGCGCAGTGCCTCGCACAGGTGGTACAGCACGCTCTCCAGACGCTGCTTGTTGGCTTCGTCCTTTGCCAGTGCCCAGGGTGCGGTCTCATCGATATACTTGTTGGCGCGCTGGATGACCGCAAAGATCTCCATCAGCGCCTGCGGGATGGTCAGGTCATCCATATCGGCAGTGACCTTGGCGGTCAGCGCGCTGACCATGGTCTCCAGCTCGGTGTCGATGGCCTCGGTACCGGCCACGTTATGCACAGTGCCGCCGAAGTACTTTTCGCACATGGCCACGGTACGGCTGAGCAGGTTGCCCAAGTCGTTGGCCAGATCGCTGTTGATGCGGTTGATCAGTGCCTCGTTGGTGAACATACCGTCGTTGCCGAAGGGAATCTCGCGCAGCAGGAAGTAGCGGATGGCGTCCACGCCGTAGCGGTCGCACAGGATGACGGGATCCACCACGTTGCCCACAGACTTGGACATCTTGCCGCCGTTCATCAGCAGCCAACCGTGGCCGAACACCCGCTTAGGCAGGGGCAGATCCAGTGCCATCAGCATGGCAGGCCACAAGATGGTGTGGAAGCGCAGGATTTCCTTGCCCACCATGTGCAGGTCGGCCGGCCAGAACTTATCGTAATCATGATAAGTCTCGTTGCCGTAGCCCAGTGCGGAGATATAGTTGCTCAGAGCATCGACCCAGACGTACATGGTGTGCTTGGGGTCGAAGGGCACGGGGATGCCCCACTTGACCGAGGTACGGGATACGCAGGTGTCCTGCAGGCCCTGCTTGATAAAGGCGATCATCTCATTCTTGCGGCTCTCGGGCTGGATGAACTGGGGGTTCTCCTCATAGAGCTTCAGCAGGCGGTCAGCGTACTTACTGGTCTTGAAGAAGTAGGCCTCCTCGTGGGCATCGTAGACCTCGCGGCCGCAGTCCGGGCACTTGCCGTCCACCAACTGGCTGTCGGTCCAGAAGCTCTCACAGGGCTTGCAGTAGTGGCCGATGTACTCGCCCTTGTAGATATCGCCCTGCTCGTACAGCTTGGTGAAGATCTTCTGGCAGCTTTCCATGTGGTAGTCGTCGGTGGTACGGATAAAGCGATCGTAGCTGACGTCCAGCAGCTTCCACAGATCCTTGACGGTAGCAACGATCTTGTCCACATACTCCTTGGGGGTGACGCCGGCATCGGCGGCCTTATCCTGGATCTTCTGGCCGTGCTCATCGGTGCCGGTCAGGAACATGACGTCGTAGCCCTGCATCCGCTTAAAGCGGGCCAGCGCATCGCAGGCCACGGTGG
The DNA here is from genome assembly GCF_003287405.1 of Faecalibacterium prausnitzii. Taxonomy (GTDB): domain Bacteria; phylum Bacillota; class Clostridia; order Oscillospirales; family Ruminococcaceae; genus Faecalibacterium; species Faecalibacterium intestinale. The sequence goes on along the minus strand of NZ_PRLD01000003.1, from coordinate 230,500 downwards.
TGTAGCTGTGGCCGATATGCAGCTTATCGCTGGGGTAATAGATAGGGGTGGTGATATAAAATGTTTTGTGTTCGCTCATGGGGTTCTATCTTCCTTTCTTTTGGTTCTGCAAGCAAAAAGCGCTCCCGCCCTGCCGGGTATAACCGGACAAGGACGAGAGCGCTGAACCTTCGTGGTACCACCTTGCTTCGCTGTGCCCTTGCGGACGCAGCCTTTAGCCGGCAAAAACCGGCCTTTGCGCGGTAACGGGCGCACCCCGTCGCAGGCTCATTGTTCACCTGCGCAGCTCCAAGACCATCTTCGGCACCGCGCGGCCTGCCCGGTTCCATCCTTCGGGCTTTCTGTCAGGCGCAGACGGTGCGTACTCTTCTCTTCACAGCCAATTTGACACAATTTTCAGTGTTGCTTCTATCATACGCAAAAAGTGCGGGTTTGTCAACAAAAAGATGCAGAATCGCGCAGGCAAAGCATCGTCTGCCCGCATTTTGGTGCGCGGGCAACACCTGTTTCCGTAAAACAAAATGGATGTCTCCCCTTTGTATTCAGGGAGACATCCATCATGGAAGCCTGATCACTTCATTTTGAATCTGCGTCTGCGGTGGGCTCTACCACCACATACACGCCTGCGGGCACACAGGCGGCCCATGCGCCGTCCTTATCCAGCCAGCCGAATTGCTCACAGACATGGTCCGGGCACTGACTGTCCAAAAACGCGATGACACCATCCTTCACCTGCAGGTGCACAACGTAGTCTCCTACCTCGTACAGATAATCGTGATCCTGCGCAAGGGTCAAAGTCTCGGTAACGCCGTCACCGAAATCTACAACGGCCTGCAGGCCGCTGCCCTTGGCGGGATGCTGCGCCCGCACCGCAAGAAAAACACCTGCGGCCAGCGCCAGCACCACCAGTGCAAAGATCACATTTTTCTTCCACGCGCTGCCCTTGGGGGCGGCGGTGTCAGAGTTTTTTTGCTTTATGCTCATGCAGCATACTTGCTGGCAGCTGCACCGGCAATGCGGCCAAAGACGGTAAAGTCGGCCACAGCGTTGCCGCCCAGACGGTTTGCACCGTGCACACCGCCGGTCACCTCACCTGCCGCGAACAGGCCGGGGATCACAGAACCGTCAGCCTTCAGCACCTCGGTGTTGGTGTTGATCTTCAGGCCGCCCATGGTGTGGTGCACACCTGCGGTGACCTTGATGGCGTAGTAGGGAGCAGTATCCAGAGCCTTTGCAAAGCTGGTACGGCCAAAGTCGGGATCGTTCTTGGCCTCAACGTAGCCGTTCCAGGTCTTCATGGTCTCGGCAAAAGCAGCCTCGTCCACGCCCATAGCCTTTGCCAGTTCCTCGTAGGTCTGGCCGGTCACGGTGTAGCCCTTCTTGATGTAGCCCTGAATGACGCTGGAAGCATCGACCATAGCCTGATCCACCACCAGCCAGCTGTAGCTGCCGGTCTGAGCGATCTCGGCAGCGGAAACCACGTCACGGGTGCCCACTTCGTCGATAAAGCGCTTGCCCTCGGCATTGATCAGCACAGCGCCGTCGCCGCGCAGACCCTCGGTGATCAGAGCGGCGGTGTTAGCCTCCACGGTGGGGTGGATCTGGATCTGATCCATGTCCACAGTGTCAGCGCCCACAGCGGTAGCCATCTCAATGCCCTGACCCTGTGCGCCTGCGGCGTTGGTGGTCATAAAGCCCTTCAGCTCGGGCTTGTACTCGGTGACCATGTCCAGATTTGCGCCGAAGCCGCCGGTGGTCAGCACCACAGACTTGGCATTCACGGTGATGGTCTCACCGGTGGAGCCGGTAGCCTTCACGCCCACAACGGCACCGTTTGCATCGGTCAGCAGCTCGGTAGCGGTGGTGTTCAGCAGGGTCTGCACGCCGGCCTTGTCGCAGTTCTCCTGCAGCAGGGGGATCATGTAGGAGCCCACAGAAAGGGTCTTGCCCTCAGCATCCACGGGGCGGTGGATACGCTTGACGGATGCGCCGCCGAAGCTGGAAACGCTGTGCAGGGTGATGCCGTGCTCGTCCAGCCAGTCGATGGCGTCAGCGCTGTTAGAGCACAGAGTCTCCACCAGAGCGGGGTCGTTGATGCCCTTGCCGCCGATCATGGTGTCCAGCTCCATCAGCTCCACAGAGTCGAAGTAGCCCTTGGGGTCTGCCTGATAAGCTGCCCACTGCTCAGAGACGGTCTTAGCCAGAGCGGTGATGGTAGCGTTGTCAGCGTACTTTTCAGCAGCGGTCTTCAGGGTCTTTTCCACGCCTGCGGACTCGCCGAACTCGTTCTCGTCCTGATACACGGTGTCACCAGCGTTCATGCCGCCGGTAGCGCGCACAGAGTTGCCGCCCACCATGGGCTGGCTCTCCAGAATGACCACGCTCTTGCCCTCGGCAGCAGCTGTGATGGCAGCAGTCATACCTGCACCGCCTGCACCCACGATGGCAATGTCTGCGTCAATGGTGGAGTCCTCGGCCTTGTTCTCCTCAGCCTTGACCTCGGTCTTGTAGTCGTCAGCGTTCAGGCCGGCTGCGACCAGAGCGGCAGCAGCAGCTTCCTTGATGGCGTCAGAGGTGATGGTTGCGGTGGCCACACCGTCCACGGCAATGCTGCCGCTCTCGGCAATCGCGCCGGGCAGCTGCTCCAGAGCCATAGTGCCGATGCCGGGGGTCTCGTCCTTGCCCTCGGCGGTGCAGCCGGTGATCTTGCCATCGGTCAAAGTCAGAGTGACGGTAACATCGCCGCCCATACCCTTGGCGGTGCCGGTGAACTCGCCGGACACGCCTGCGGTGGAGGAGGCAGGCTTGCTGCCGCAGCCGTAGCCCAGCAGGCTGACGCTTACAACAGCCGCCATGGCCAGCGCAGCCACGCTCTTGCGGATCTGATTCTTTTTCATTGTTTCATCCTTCTTATTTTGGGTTGCTTGTGTTCGGATATCTATCAGCAAAAAAGGGGGAGCTGCTCATTCGGAGAGCAGCTTCCCCTCGCTGAAACTTAGGAAAAGATTAGGCGTTAGCCTGAGCTGCAGCAACAGCGCAGGCAACGGTAGCGCCGACCATGGGGTTGTTGCCCATGCCGATCAGACCCATCATCTCAACGTGTGCGGGCACAGAAGAGGAGCCTGCGAACTGAGCATCGCCGTGCACGCGGCCCAGAGAGTCGGTCAGGCCGTAGCTTGCGGGGCCTGCAGCCACGTTATCGGGGTGCAGGGTACGGCCGGTGCCGCCGCCGGAAGCAACGGAGAAGTACTTCTTGCCGTTCTCGATAGCCCACTTCTTGTAGGTACCGGCAACCAGATGCTGGAAGCGGACGGGGTTGGTGGAGTTGCCGGTGATGGAGCACTGCACGTCCTCCTTCTTCATGATGGCAACGCCTTCCATAACGTCGTTAGCGCCGTAGCACTTAACGGCTGCGCGCTCACCCTCGGAGAAGGGGATCTCCTTGACCACAGTCAGGGTCTGGGTGGGGATGTCGTACTCGGTCTGCACATAGGTGAAGCCGTTGATACGGGAAATGATGTAAGCTGCGTCCTTGCCCAGACCGTTCAGGATGACGCGCAGGGGGGTCTTGCGGACCTTGTTTGCGGTGCGGGCGATGCCGATAGCACCCTCAGCAGCAGCAAAGGACTCGTGGCCTGCCAGGAAAGCGAAGCAGGTGGTGTCCTCGCTCAGCAGACGAGCGCCCAGGTTGCCGTGACCCAGACCGACCTGACGCTGCTCAGCAACAGAGCCGGGGATGGTGAAAGCTTCCAGACCCTCACCGATAGCAGCTGCGCACTCGGCAGCGTCGGTCAGGCCGCGCTTCACAGCGATAGCGGTGCCCAAAGTGTAAGCCCAGACAGCGTTATCAAAGCAGATGGGCTGCACGCCGCGGACGATCTTGTCGCAGTCGATGCCCTTAGCGAGGAGCATCTCGTTGCAAGCGTCCAGAGACTCCAGACCGTTAGCCTTCAGGCATGCCTCGATTTTAGGCATACGGCGATCCATAGATTCAAAAGTTGCCATTGAGTTGTTCCTCCTCTCTTATTCCTCACGCGGGTCGATGTACTTCACAGCGCCCTGCTCCTTGCTGAAGCGGCCGTAAGTACCCACGTTCTTCTCGTAAGCCTCGTTGGGGGTCTTGCCGTGACGGATATCCTCCATCATCTTGCCCAGCTTGACGAACTGATAGCCGATGACCTCATCGTTAGCGTCCACTGCCAGCTTGTTGATGTAGCCCTCGGTCAGCTCCAGATAGCGCACGCCCTTCTCCTTGGTGGAGAAAATGGTGCCGGTCATGGAGCGCAGACCCTTGCCCAAATCATCCAGACCTGCGCCGATGGGCAGACCGTCCTCAGAGAAAGCGGTCTGGCTGCGGCCGTAGACGATCTGCAGGAACAGCTCGCGCATAGCCACGTTGATGGCGTCGCACACCAGGTCGGTGTTCAGAGCTTCCAGAATGGTCTTGCCGGGCAGGATCTCGCCTGCCATAGCAGCAGAGTGGGTCATGCCGGAGCAGCCGATGGTCTCCACCAGAGCCTCTTCGATGACGCCGTTCTTGATGTTCAGGGACAGCTTGCAGGTGCCCTGCTGGGGTGCACACCAGCCCACACCATGGGTGTAGCCGCTGATGTCCTTGATCTCATAGGCCTTGACCCATGCACCCTCTTCGGGGATGGGAGCCGGACCATGCTTAGGACCTTTGGTGATCGGGCACATATTCTGTACTTGCTGCGAATAGGTCATAATCATACTCTCCTTTTGACAAATGTCGCTTTGGCAGCATAAAACCGCCGCCGCGCCCTGCCGGCACAGCTGCTGCTCCATACTGCTTGCATCCGAACCGGGTGCGCTGCTCTCTTTCAGCGCCTGCACCGGTACTACCACGCATGGTTTTATTATAGAGAAAACGGACGAATTTTGCAAGTCATTTCCTGCAAAAAGTACAGCCGGGTTTTACGGTCATCCATCGCTAACTGTCATTTCCACCGCTTTATACAAAACAATCGTCAAGTTTTTGTCAATTCTGCCGTAAGCACCGGCAAACTTTTTGCAGCCTTTACTTTTTGCGCGTTTCAGCGCGGGTCTTTCTGCACCGGATGCAGCGCCCAGATGGCCGCAAAGCCCGCCGCCGCACCGGCCATAGCAAGCAGGTGCCGCCCGTTTTCCAGCGCCAGCAGATTGGCTGCAAAGGGGAACGCAAGGCTGCCCACGCTCTGCCCCAAGGCCAGAAAGCCGTAGTTCACCCCCGCATGGGGCAGACCGAACAGGTCGGTGGAAAGGGCAGGCAGCACCGCCGCCAACGCCGAGTAGCAGAAGGTGAGCCCGGCGTAGCACACCACCACCCACCAGCCTTGCGCTGCCCAGAACGCCGCCGACAGCGCAAGCGAAGCTGCAAACAGTCCAAGGTCGGTGGCGCGGCGGCCAATGTGGTCGCTGAGCATGGGCATCAGCATCCGTCCCGCAGCGCTGCCCACGCTGCCCAGTACGATGCTCCACAGCGCAGCAGTCTCGTCCAACCCGCGCTCCATGCCCAGCTTTAGGATGATGGGGCTGAACAGCAGCACCGCCGGTGTTGAAAAGCACACCGCGCCCGCACACAGCCAGTACTGCTTTGTGCGCAGCATCTGCCCCGGGGAAAGGTCGAGGGTGTTTTTGCCGCTTGGCTGCTGCTTTTTCTGCGGTGGGTCGCTGAGTACCGCACTGCCCGCAAGGCACACCGGCAGGGTGAGCGCCCCCAGCGCCCAGAACGCACCCCGGATGCCCTGCACCGGGCCAAAGCCCCGCAGCGCCGCCCGGACGAACAGGGTAAGGAACGCGCCGGAAAGTCCCACTGCACCGCCGATGACCCCGGTCGCCAGTCCCTTGCGCCCTGCGTACCACTTTTGGGCGCAGGACTGGATAGAGGGGTACAAAAAGGCCGTGCCCAGCCCCGCCGGGATGCTGAAAGCCAGAAAGAACCCCCACCCTGCCCTGCCCGGCAGAAAGGCCGCTGCAAAAAAGCCGCCGCAGAGCAGGGCTGTGCCCCACAACGCCGCGCAGCGCGGACCCTTTTTATCCTGTAAAAAGCCGCCCAGCACACACCCCACCCCAAAGGCGGCGATGAGCAGGGCAAAGGCGTAGCCCGCCCCCTGCTCCGAAAGGCCGTATTCCTCCATGACCGGCTTCTGAAAGACGCCCCACGCCGCCGGTAAGCCGGTAAGCACCTGAATGGCTGCCCCCGCAGCCAGAATGCTCCACGGGTGTTTTGCTGCAAACTGCTGTTTCATACCTTCACCTCAAAGATTTGTGCAATTTGCGATAGTGTGCCCATTTGGATTGACAATCCGGCATTATCCTTTATAATGGTAAAGTACTGAGTTAAAAACGCTCCCGCCCCTTTTCAGGCATCGAGGGCGGGTACAATTTACAGATAGAGAGGAATTACTGTTATGAAAACACAGGCTTTGAAGGGTATGCGGGATCTGCTGCCCGCCGAACAGACCCTGCGCGACTACATTCAGGGCAAGATTCTGGAGACCTACCGCTCTGCCGGTTTCGAGCGTATCTCCACCCCCATGCTGGAGGATATGGAAAATCTGGACAAGTCCGAGGGCGGCGACAACCTGAACCTGATCTTCAAGGTGCTCAAGCGCGGCGACAAGCTGACCGCTGCCCTGAACACCGGTGACCCCAAGCAGCTGTCCGACATGGGTCTGCGCTACGACCTCACCCTGCCGCTGAGCCGCTACTACGCTGCCAACAAGGATAAGCTGCCCAGCCCCTTCAAGGTCATCCAGACCGACCGGGTGTTCCGCGCCGAGCGCCCGCAGAAGGGCCGTCTGCGTGAGTTTGTACAGTGTGATATCGACATTCTGGGCGATGCTTCCCCCAACGCCGAGGTGGAGCTGATCGATGTGACCACCCGCGCCTTGCTGAACATCGGCTTTACCGGCTTTACCGTCAACATCAACGACCGCCGCATCCTGCGCGGGATGCTGGAGAGCATGGGCTTTGCCGCCGACACGCTGGACTCCGTCTGCATCACCTTTGACAAGATGGACAAGATCGGTGCCGAGGGCGTGAAGGCTGAGCTGACCGAGAAGCAGCTGCCGGAAAGCGCCATCCACGCACTGGCAGACTTCATTGCCGCCGGGGACGTGACGCTGGACGCCGTAGCTGCCCGCTGCGCCGACCCCGCCATCGCCGATGACCTGAAGTATGTGCTGGCCACCGCCAACACGCTGGCTGCAGGCCGTTATCAGGTAGCCTACTGCCCCAGTCTGGTACGCGGTCAGGGCTACTACACCGGCATGGTGTTCGAGGTGACCTGCCCGCAGTTCAGCGGTGCTGTGGCCGGCGGTGGACGCTACGACAACATGGTGGGCAAGTTCCTTGGCGTGCAGGTGCCCGCCGTGGGCTTCTCCATCGGCTTCGAGCGGGTGTGCGGCATTCTGCTGGAGCAGGGCTACCAGATCCCCGGCGCAAAGCAGAAGATCGCCCTGCTGTACGGCAAGGACACCGACTTCCCTGCCGTGCTGCGCAAGGCTGCCGCGCTACGCGAGCAGTACAACGTCACCGTACTGCCGCAGGGCAAAAAGCTGGGCAAGCAGCTGGGTCAGCTGGAAGCCGCAGGCTTTGCAGGCGCAGCCTTTATGGACAAGGACGAGGTAAAGATCTTCGCCCAGCAGTAAGCTGCCCGCCTGACGATTTTTAATTTTGTGGCTCAGAAACGTCTGCGGATGTTTCCGGGCCACTTTTTTCAGGCGTCACAACGCAAAAAAGCAGCCCCGCCGGTGCTCCGGCGGGGCTGCTTTTTGCGTAACAGTGTATTTTTTAGAACTCGATCTTGCTCTCGATGTAGCTCTTCAGCTCGCTGATGGGCATACGCACCTGCTCCATGGTGTCGCGGTCACGGACGGTGACGCAGTTGTCGGCAGCAATGCCCTTGGCCTCGTCGCCCACAGTGTCAAAGTCCACAGTGACGCAGAACGGAGTGCCGATCTCGTCCTCGCGGCGGTAACGCTTGCCGATAGAACCGGTATCGTCGTAATCCACCATGAAGTACTTGCTCAGCTCGTTGCGGATCTCCATGGCCTTCTCGCCCAATTTCTTGCTCAGGGGCAGCACGGCGCACTTGTAGGGAGCCAGAGCAGGATGCAGACGCAGCACGGTGCGGACATCCTCCTTGCCCTTGCTGTCGGTCAGGTGCTCCTCGTCGTAGGCCTCGCACAGGAAGGCCAGCGCCACGCGGTCGCAGCCCAGAGAAGGCTCGATGACGTAGGGGATGTAGTGCTCGTTGGTCTCGCTGTCGAAGTACTCCAGACTCTTGCCGGAAGCCTCCTGATGGCGGGTCAGGTCGTAGTTGGTACGGTCTGCAATGCCCCACAGCTCGCCCCAGTCGGTGAACGGGAAGGCATACTCGATATCAGTGGTAGCACGGCTGTAGAAGGCCAGCTCTGCAGGCTCGTGGTCACGCAGGCGCAGGTGCTCCTTCTTGATGCCAAGGCTCAGCAGCCAGTTCTCGCAGTAGTCCTTCCAGTAAGCGAACCAGTCCAGATCGGTGCCGGGCTTGCAGAAGAACTCACACTCCATCTGCTCGAATTCGCGGGTGCGGAAGGTGAAGTTGCCCGGGGTGATCTCGTTGCGGAAGGCCTTGCCCACCTGACACACACCGAAGGGCAGCTTGCGGCGGGTGGTGCGCTGGATGTTGGCAAAGTTGACAAAGATGCCCTGTGCGGTCTCGGGACGCAGATAGCAGGTGGAAGAGCTATCCTCGGTCACACCGATAGCGGTCTTGAACATCAGGTTGAACTTGCGGATGGGGGTAAAATCGTGCTTGCCGCACACGGGGCAGACGATATCCTCGTGCTCTGCGATGAAAGCGTCCATCTCGTCAAAGCTCATGGCATCCACATTCACCTCGGGGTGCTCTTCCCCGATCAGCTTGTCGGCGCGGTGGCGTGCCTTGCAGGCGCGGCAGTCCAGCAGGGGGTCCGAGAAGCTGGACACATGGCCGGTGGTCACCCATGTCTGGGGGTTCATGATGATGGCAGCATCCAAACCCACGTTATAGGGGCTTTCCTGCACAAACTTTTTCAGCCATGCCTTTTTGACGTTGTTCTTGAACTCCACACCAAGGGGGCCGTAGTCCCAGCTGTTGGCCAGACCGCCGTAGATCTCGGAACCGGGGAACACATAACCACGGTTCTTGCAGAGATTGACGATCATGTCAAGGGTCTTTTCGCTCTGTTCCATTGTAGTACATCCTTTCCGTCCGCGGCTGGTTTGCCGTGTCGTATCGTGTTGTGTTCCGGCGGCTTTCCCCACCGCCGGGCGTGCTTGCGGCTTGCGCAAGCACAGTATATTTACTGTACCATGTTTTGCCCCGCTTGTAAAGCCCGGCAAACAGTTCAGCCGCGCTCTGTCAGGTATTTTACCAGCAGGCGGTACAGGGCATCCGGGTCGATTGGTTTAGGCAGGTGCTCGTTCATGCCGGATTCCAGCGCCTTGCGGCGGTCCTCTGTAAAGGCGTTTGCCGTCATGGCAAAAATGGGGATGGTCTTTGCGTCCGGGCGGTCCATGGCGCGGATAGCGCGGGTAGCCTCGTGGCCGTCCCGCACCGGCATCATCACGTCCATCAGGATGGCGTCAAAGCCGCCCACCGGCGAGGCTGCAAAGGCTTCCACCGCCTGCTGTCCGTCGGCGGCTTTGGTCACCTTTATGCCCACCTCGTTCAGCAAAAACTCCATGATCTCCATGTTCAGGGCGTTGTCCTCGGCCAGCAGCACCCGCTGTCCCTGCAGCACGGCAAGGTCTGTCTGCTGCTGCTCCGGCTCTGCGGCTTCGGTGCTGTCGATGACAAAGGGCAGGGTGATGGTGTAGGTGGTGCCCACGCCCTGCCGGCTTTCCACCCCGATGGTGCCGCCCATTTTATCCACAAGGCTTTTGGTAATGGACATTCCAAGGCCGGTGCCGCCGTATACCGAACGCGCCCCGGCATTCTCCTGCGTGAAGGGTTCGAACATCCGCTTCTGGAACTCTTCGCTCATGCCGATGCCGGTGTCCGCGCAGACAAAGCAGATCTGCACCTTGTCCCCGGTGCAGCTCAACTCAAAGCAGTCCAGCATCACACGACCCTTGTCCCGGTTATACTTGATGGCGTTGCTGAGCACATTCATCAGCAGCCGCTTGACGTGCAGCGGGCTGCCCACCAGCCGGGGATGCGGCAGCTTTCCGTATTCCCGGTGCAGCACGATGCCGCGCTCTGCCGCCTGTTTTTCCAGCACGTCCGTGATCTCGTGCATCAGCTCGGGCAGATCAAAGGGCACGCTTTCCAGCACCACCTCGCCGGACTCCAGCTTGCCCATGTCCAGCACCTCGTTCACCAGCTCCAGCAGCAGGGTGGATGCCTCCCAGATCTTTTTGCGGCAGTCGGCCTGCCGTGCCATATCCTCCGGGCAGCGGTCACCGATCTCCACCATGCCCCGGATGCCGTTGATGGGGGTGCGGATATCGTGGCTCATGCGCTGCAAAAACTCGGTCTTGGCAAGGTTTGCGCTCTCCGCCTTCAGCGCAGCCGCCTTGAGGGTCTTTTGGTACTCCTGCTCCTGGCGCAGCTGCTGCTCCCGGTAGCGCTGGTCGGTCTTGCCGCGCAGCAATTGCAGCAAAAACAGGAGAACCATGTAGGTAAAGGCAGCCATGCTCACATTGCGCATGGTGGAAACATATACTTCTCGCTCCGGGCGGTAGACATAGATGTAAAAACTGCGCCCCTGCCCCACGATGCCGTAAGCGTACTGCTGCCCGGTGGTGCTGTGCACATGGATCATGCCGCCGTCGGTGCTGCGCGCTTTTAAGGCAGAAAGGGTGGGGTTATCGTCCACGGTGGTATCCAGCAAAGAGGTGTCGTTGCTGGCCACGATGCGGTCGCCCCGGGTCACCACGATGGTGCCGTCCACGGCGGGGTTATAGCCCTGCACGCAGTTCTGGTAGGAAAGGTTGTAATTGCGTACATATTCTGCCGTGGTGCGGTAGTACACCACAAGCACCCCGTCCCCGTCCTTCCGGGCGCAGGCTGCGGTGTCTACATAGGAGCCATCCTCATTTTCCGACCGCCCGGCGTAGACCTGCTCCGGGTGGTCGGCCACCTTCAGCACGATAGAACCGGCCAGCTGCGCTTCCATCTGTTCCCGGACCTGCAGGTCAGCCGTCCGGCCATCCTGTGAGGCTGCGCACAAAATTTTGCCCTCTGTTGAAAGCACCAGTGCGCCGCTGAGGGTATAGTCCCGCAGATATTCCACCATAGCGGCATCGTCCAGTACCCGCGCGGGGTCATCCTGCCGGTCGTGCGCGATCTCTCTGCACAGATGCTGGGCGTTTTCCATCATCCGCATCAGGCTTTTGGTCTCCGTGGCAAGGTTCAGGTTGTCGTAACCGGTGCACTGCTCCTTAACATAGCTGATGGTATCCTCAAACTGCTTTTCTGCATTTTGCAGGTCGCTGTGCGCCGAGACCCCCAGCACGCCGCCCAGCAGCAACAGTCCCGCAAGTGCACACACCATGATGAACTGCTTCCGGTTGAAAATACTCTGGCTCTTTTCCATTCCGTCATGCATGGGTACTGTCCTCCAGTCCATCCAGATAGTGCTCGGGGTCGTCCAGATAGCGGCTCACGATCTGCCGGACGGTGCCATCTGTCAGCATCTCCTGAAAAACCTCCGTCAGCTGCTGCGGCAGGTCATCGCCGCGCTCTTTGGCAAAGGCAACGCCCAGCCGCGCCGTCATCAACGGCTCGTCCAGAATGCGGTATTCAACGCTGTAATCCTTCATGAACTGCCGGATGGCGCTTTCGTGGGCGGCTAAGGCGTCCGCGTAGCCTTTGAGCAGGGTGGTGTAGAGCAGATCCCGGTTCTGCAGGGAATACAGCCTGCGCAGCCGGGGCAGACCATTCTGCTCCGCATTCAAAAACAGTTCCTCCGGCTTTGTGGTGGACTGCACCGCCACCACCTTACCGGCCAGATCCTGCAGGGTGCGGATGTCGCTATCGGAGCGCACCGCCACCACCTGACGGCTGTGCAGATACGGCCCTGCCCATTGGTATTCTTCCTCGCGGCCATCCATGGAAAAGCTGCCCCAGATGCAGTCGATGGTGTCGTTTTCCACCAGTTCCTTCTTCTTTTCCCAGTCGATGGTCACAAATTTTGCCCGGTAGCCCAGCCGCCCGAACGCCTCGGTGGCCAGTTCCACGTCAATGCCGGTGGGCGCACCGTCCGTGCCCATATAGTTGAAGGGCGGGTAGTTATCGCTGCCCACCACAATGACCGGCATTGCAGCCGTATAGTCATCCGTTTTTTCGGTACGCCCGCAGCTGCAAAGCAGCGCCACGCACATCGCCAGCGTCAGCAAACAGGCCGCCAGCCGCAGTCCTCTTCTGTGTTTTTTCATGGTTCTTCCATCCTGTGTTTTTTGCTGCTTTTTGTAATAGAATGCTCCACGCTATCAGTATAATAAAAACTGTTCCAAAAGAAAAGAAGAAAATTACTTTTCCGGCAGATTCTACACTTTTCCGCAAAAAGGGCTCCCGGAGCGCCTGCGAACGCTCCGGGAGCCGAAAAAGCCATTTTACTTGTGGTACTTCATGCCCGCATTGATGGTGCAGGCGCGGTAGATCTGCTCCGTGAGCACCAGTCGCGCCAGCTGATGGGGCATGGTGATGCGCCCCATGCTGAACTTGAGGGCAGCGGCCTTTTTCACCTCTTCGGACAGGCCATGGGACGAGCCGATAACAAAGGCCACGTCCCCTGCCCCGCTGCCGGCACGCTGTGCCAGAAACTGCGCCAGCTCGTCGGAGGAGATCTGTTTGCCCTCGATGCACATGGCTACAATGGCAGCCCCCTTGCGCACATTGGAAAGGATGGCTTTTCCCTCCTTATCCAACGCCTTTTTTACCACCGCGTCCGAGGCGTTTTTCTCCTCGATCTTTTCCTCCGGCAGTTCAATGATGCGAAAGGCGGCAAAAGCCGCCAGACGCTTCTGGTACTCTGCCACGCCCTCGGCAAAATATTTGGCGTTCAGCTTGCCCACACAGATCAGGTCGATATTTTGCATAACAGCTTCCTCTTTTCAGGCTTAAACGATTTAAACTTGTCTCCGCTTCGCTCTGACAATAACAGCGGAAAATTTTTTATAATTTGTAACTCCGAAACGACTGCGGTCGTTTCGGAGTTACTTTTTCATGGGAGAGGACTTTTCGGAAAGGCGGCGGGGAGTTTCCTGCGCAAATTCCGGCGAAGTGGGGCCCCGGTGCGCAGCACTGGGGCGGAACAGGGGGTTCCGGACTCATTTGCGAAGGAAAGCTCTCCGCCGCCTGCCATCACAGCAGGCTCATCTGCTCGCCCTCGTCCTCGGCGCGGATCAGCGCACCGGTGGCGGGCAGGCTGCGCACGCGGTAGCGGTGGGGATTTGCCAGCTCCAAGGTATCTGCCGGCACCACCGAGGCGATGGTCTGGTTCTTTTTCAGGGTGACCACTGCCACGCCCTGACTGTCGCGGGTGGTCTTGGCGGCGATTTGCGCCGTGCCCACCAGCAGCATCCGGCTGGCGCTGGTGCGGATGGCAAGTTCGGTCTCCTCCGGCAGGTAGAGCATCAAGGCAAGCGGTTCCTTATCGCTGTAAGCCTTCAGCAGCTTGCGGCGGTTCTGCTTGGTGGCGTAGGAGCTGAGGGGGATCTTTGCGCACTTACCGCTGGCAAAGAAGAACAGCATAAAACCGCTGTAATCGCCGGTAATGACCATGCTCAGCACGTTTTCGCCCTCGTCCATGCCCAGCCGTCCCGGGATGAAGATGCCCATCTGCGCTACCTTGCCGTCCTCCAATTCTGCCAGACGCACCTTGTACACCTGCTGCTTGTCGGTGAAGAACAGCGCTTCTACGTTGTTTCGGGTCTCCAGCTGCTGGATGATCTCGTCACCCTCCTTCAGCTTGTGCGCACCGGCGGTGCGCAGGCTCTGGGGCGGGATCTTTTTAAAGTAGCCCTCCCGGGTAAAGAACACGGTCACCGGGTAGTCCGGCACAGCTTCTTCCTCGGCGGCAGCGTCCTCCTCGGGCAGGTCGTACAAGATCTCACTGCAGCGGGGCTTGCCGTATTTTTTCGCTACATCGTTCAGTTCATTGATGATGATGCGGCGGATGCGGGCAGGTTTTGCCAGCACATCGTTCAGGTCGGCAATATCCTTTTCCAGCTGCTCGATCTCACCGGTGCGCTTGAGGATGTATTCCCGGTTCAAATGGCGCAGTTTGATTTCTGCCACATAGTCTGCCTGCACTTCATCAATGCCAAAGCCGATCATCAGGTTGGGCACCACCTCGGTCTCCTCCTCGGTAGTGCGGATGATGCGGATGGCCTTGTCGATATCCAGCAAAATGGCGGCAAGACCCTGCAGCAGGTGCAGCCGCTTTTCCTTGCCGTGCAGATCATAGTAGGTGCGGCGGCGCACGCACTCAACGCGGAAGGCCGTCCACTCCTTCAAAATCTCCCGCACGCCCATGACCCGGGGCTGACCGGACACCAGAATGTTGAAGTTGCAGCTGAAGCTGTCCTCCAGCGGGGTGGCCTTGAACAGCTTTGCCATCAGCTTGTCGGCATCCACGCCGCGCTTGAGATCCAGCGTCAGCTTCAGGCCGTTCAGGTCGGTCTCATCGCGCATATCGCTGATCTCCTTGACCTTGCCGGTCTTGACCAGCTCTGCGATCTTGTCCATGATGGCTTCCACCGTGGTGGTGGGCGGGATCTGGGTGACCTCGATCATATTTTCGCCCGGCACTGCATTGTAGCGGGCGCGCACCTTTACGCTGCCGCGGCCGTTCTCGTAAATTTCACGCATCTGCGCTTCATCATACAAAATCTGGCCGCCGCCCACAAAGTCCGGGGCGGGCATGGTGGTGCCGATATCGTGGTGCTCGTCCTTCATCAGCGCCACGGTGGTGGCGCACAGCTCTGCCAGATTGAAGGAACAGATATTGCAGGCCATGCCCACCGCGATGCCCAGCGTATTGTTTGCCAGAATGGTGGGGAAAGTGACCGGCAGCAGGGTGGGTTCGGTGGTGGTGCTGTCGTAGTTGGGCACAAAGTCCACGGTTTCTTTGTCGATATCCCGGAACAGCTCCTCGCACACGCCTTCCAGCTTTGCTTCGGTGTAACGGGCAGCAGCGCAGGACATATCGCGGCTGTACGCCTTGCCAAAGTTGCCCTTGCTGTCCACAAAGGGCACCAGCAGGCTCTCGTTGCCGCGGCCCATGCGCACCATAGTGTCGTAGATGGCGGCATCGCCGTGGGGGTTCAGGTGCATGGTGCTGCCCACGATGTTGGCGGACTTTGTGCGTGCGCCCTTGAGCAGACCCATCTCGTACATGGTGTACAGCAGCTTGCGGTGCGCCGGCTTGAAGCCGTCGATCTCCGGCAGCGCGCGGCTGACGATGACGCTCATGGCATAGGGCATATAGTTGGTTTCCAGCGTGCGGGTAATGGGATCTTCCAGCACACTGCCTGCATTTAAAATTTCAACGCCGTCGCCCAGCTGCGGGCGCACCGGCTTTAAGGTTTTCTTGGTCGATTTTTTTGCCATTACAGTTCCTCTTGTTTATTACGCCTGTTCTTTTTCGGCAAACAAGCTCGCCCTCTCAGCCTCGCTTTGCTCGGCAGCTCCCCCAAAGGGGGAGCCCTTGGCAGTCCACGCAAAGTTCATCTTTTTGCCAAGGCCTCTCCCTTTGGGAGAGGTGGATGCGAACAAAGTGAGCAGACGGAGAGGGCGAGGCCGTCGATCTCTCAGCTCACGTCCAGATCATCCAGATACTCTGCGCCGTGCTGAGCGATATGCTCCTTGCGGCCTGCCAGATTGTCGCCCAGCAGGATATCGAACACCTGCGCGGTCTGCATCACATCGGTGGGCATTACTTTGATAAGACGGCGGCTTTCCGGGTTCATGGTGGTCAGCCACATCATCTCGGGGTCGTTCTCGCCCAAGCCTTTGGAGCGCTGGATGGTGTATTTTTTGTCCCCGATCTTTTCCAGAAAAGCGGCCTTTTCCGGCTCGGTATAAGCAAAATAAGTGCGGTCCTTCGTGGTGATCTCGTACAAAGGCGACTCCGCGATATACACATAGCCCTTATTGATCAGGGTGGGGGTAAGGCGGTAGAGCATGGTCAGCACAAGGGTGCGGATCTGGTAGCCGTCCACATCGGCATCGGTACAGATGACGATCTTGTTGAACCGCAGGTTTTCGAGGTTAAAGGTAGCCAGTTCCTTGTTGTGCTTGCCGCCCAGCTCCACGCCGCAGCCCATCACCTTGATCAGGTCTACGATGACGTCCGACTTGAAGATGCGGGCATAATCCGCCTTCAGGCAGTTCAAAATCTTGCCGCGGATAGGCATGATGGCCTGATATTCACTGTCCCGGCTGGACTTGACCGCGCCCATAGCCGAGTCGCCCTCCACGATATACAGCTCGCGGCGGGCGGCGTCCCGGGTGCGGCAGTCCACAAACTTCTGCACGCGGTTGGCTAAGTCGATTTGCGTAGAGAGCGTCTTTTTGATGCTCTGACGCGTTTTTTCCGCGTGCTCGCGGCTCTGCTTGTTCACCAGCACCTGCTGGCAGATCTTCTGGGCTTCCTCCGGCTTTTCCAGAAAATACACTTCCAGATAATGCTTGAGGAAGTCGGTCATGGCCTGCGAGACAAATTTATTGGTGATGGCCTTTTTTGTCTGGTTCTCGTAGCTGGTGCGGGTGGAAAAGCTGGAGGATACATACACCAGACAGTCCTGCACGTCCTGAAAGCTGATGGCGCTCTCGCCCTTTTTGTACAGATTCTTTTCCTTCAGGTACTTGTTGATCTGGTAGACAAAGGCGGTGCGCACCGCGTGTTCCGGGCTGCCGCCGTGCTCCAGCCACGAGGAGTTGTGGTAGTATTCCAGCAGCTGTACCTTATTAGAGAAGCAAAAAGCCGCACCCATGCGCACCTTGTAGTCCGGCTGATCCTCGCGGTCGCGGCCCACGGCCTCGCTCTCGCAGCTGAACACCGGGGTCAGGGTGTCCTCCCCTGCTACTTCTGCCACATAGTCCGCAATGCCGTTCTGGTAGCACCAGCTCTCGTGCCACGGCTTGCCGGTGGCGGGGTCTTTTTCCTTTTCATCGGTAAAGTTGAGGGTAAGCCCGGCGTTGACCACAGCCTGACGGCGCAGCACATCCTTATAGTAGCTGCCGGGCACATCGATATCGGTAAACACCTCATCGTCCGGCTTCCAGTGGATGATACTGCCGGTGCGGCGTCCCTTGTAGGGCTCCTTTTGCAGGCCGCCTACGTTCTCGCCCTTTTTAAAGTCCAGATGGTAGTGGTAACTGTCGCGGTAGATGTCGGCTGTCATCCACGCCGATGCATACTGGGTAGCGCACAGACCCAGACCGTTCAGGCCAAGGCTGAACTCGTAGTTATCCTCGCCCTCGCCGTACTTGCCGCCCGCGTACATCTCGCAGAACAGCAGCTCCCAGTTGAAGCGACCTTCGCCGTTGTTCCAGTCCACGGGCATACCGCGGCCAAAATCCTCCACGATGACGCTGCCGTCCTTGCAGCGGGTCACGTTGATGGTATCGCCGTGGCCGTCGCGGGCTTCATCAATGGAGTTGGACACGATCTCAAAGATCGAGTGGGCACAGCCCTCCACGCCGTCCGAGCCAAAGATGACCGCCGGGCGCTTGCGCACACGGTCGGCACCCTTTAACGAGGTAATGCTCTCGTTGCCATATTCCTGTTTTTTTGCCATGCTGCTCCTCCCGTCCCGCCGCAGCTGTGCTGGGCAGGCCGTTCTGTAATCAAAGCAAGCGCCTGCCCTTGCTATTATATAAGAAATATAATAGCATCTCTGCGGACATAAGCGCCTGTGTTCTTTTCTTTTATTAAACCATAGGTTGTAAAACTTGTCAAATGTTCTTTCTATCTTTCCCGCGCAGCGCTCCGGTACGAAAACCGCGAAAAAAGTCGTTCTTATTTTGTGCGCAGGGACGCTGGAAAACAAAAACTTTTCAATTTTTTCAAAAAAGTTTGCATTTACCCCTTTACAAAATCGAAATTTCAGGTATAATAATCATCGTCCGGTGCGCCTCTGTAGCTCAGTCGGTAGAGCAGGGGACTGAAAATCCCCGTGTCATTGGTTCGATTCCGATCGGAGGCACCAGCAAAGGAAACCCATTCGGGTTTCCCAATATGCGGCCGTAGCTCATCTGGTAGAGCGCCACCTTGCCAAGGTGGAGGTAGCGAGTTCGAGCCTCGTCGGCCGCTCCATTAAGGAGCAGCAACAGTTGCTCCGGTATGGCCCGGTAGCTCAGTTGGTTAGAGCACCAGCCTGTCACGCTGGGGGTCGTCGGTTCGAGCCCGATCCGGGTCGCTTCGTCGAAAGTCCTGCTGTTCATCGTGCAGTCTTGCAAGCAAGACTGCTGTGATGAACGCCAGACTTTCTCCTCTTCCCCACAAAACTTTGCTTCGCAAATTTTTGCGGGGACCCCGTTAAAAAGAACGGGAGGGTGCAGGGATAAATGCACCGAATATGCGGCCGTAGCTCATCTGGTAGAGCGCCACCTTGCCAAGGTGGAGGTAGCGAGTTCGAGCCTCGTCGGCCGCTCCATTGGAGTGGTATTCATCACTCCCTATATGGTGACGTGGCCAAGTGGTAAGGCAAGGGTCTGCAAAACCCTCATCCACCAGTTCAAATCTGGTCGTCACCTCCAAAAGATTCCCGGAAGCTTCGGCTTCCGGGATTTTTTGTTTTTCACTGTCCCCTGCCGGCGTCCTCGCCTTCTCAGTCAGCTGCGGTGACTGATTCCCCTTTTTGTCGCTACGCGACATCTTCCCCCGGCCGGGGGAAGTCTTTCCTCAAAGGGAGAGCCTCTGGCGAAACCGGTCACTTTGCGGTTAAACCAAAAAGTCTGCCGCAGCACCCCCTCCCGTGAAAATGCAATGCCGGAGCGTCCGCAGACGCTCCGGCATTGCTATAATAAAAGTAACGCTACCTCAGAACCGCAGCCGCATCTGATACCACACCACCCCGCCGTGGGTGGAAGCGGAAACACCCTCGTTCACAAAGCCGAACTTTGCGTAATAGCGCAAAAGCTTCTCCTTGCAGGTCAGCACCAGCCCCTTGCGCCCCTGTGCGCGGGCATCTGCGATAGCTCTTTGCAGCAGCAGCCCGGCATAGCCACGGCGGCGGCAGCCCGGGAGGGTGTTCACCCCAAAGATCATCTGCCATGCGCCGTTTTCATCATGCAGGGCGGCGTCCGCGTACATCTCATCGGTCAGGTCGGGCGTGTCGGTGCAAAAGCCGTCCACAAAGGCCACCAGTTTCCCATGCTCAAACAACAGCCAGAAATGACTGGCATAGTGTGCCAGCCGTCCGGCAAATTCCTCGGCCGTGGCAGCCTCTGCTGCCGGAAAACAGGCTGCCTCCACGGCGGCAATAGCGTGCAGATCCTCTGTAGTTGCGTTGCGTATCTCCATGGTATCTCCCCCTTCTCTTTTTTCTATTCAGTGTACCACAGCTGCCGCGCAAAGGCAAAGTGTTTGCATCTGTTCTCCGTCCGTGTTACAATGGCTATACTACGCTTGGAAGGGAGTTGAAACGCCATGCCCACCGAAAACCGCACCACCTTAACGCCGGACACCCCGGTGCGCTACCTGAAAGGGGTGGGTCCCAAGACCGCAGAACGGTTCGAGAAGCTGGGCATCGTAACGCTGGCAGATCTGCTGTGCCACTACCCCCGGCGGTATATCGACTTTTCCAAGCCCTACTCCATCGCAGAAGCCCCCGCCGACACCGAATGTGTGGTGAAGGCCGAGGTATTCGCAAAGCCCGGCGGACGCATCCTGCCAGGCGGGCGGCGGATGGAGCGCATCACCGCCGGGGACGCTGTAGCCAGTCTGGAGATCACATGGTTCAATAACCCCTACGCCACCCAGAAATTGCAGCTGGGGCAGGAATACTATTTTCAGGGCATCGTCACCGGCGGAATGCTGCGCCGTCAGATGGTCAACCCGCAGGTGCGCACCGCCGAGCAGATACAAGCCGCGCCCTTTGAAGCCGTTTACCCCCAGACGGAGGGGCTTACCAGCAGCGCCATCTCCCGCTGCATCCGGCAGCTTTTGCCCCATGCAGAGCTGCTGCCAGATCCGCTGCCGCCGGAGATGCTGCAAAAATACCGTCTGCTCCCCAAGGCCGAAGCGGTGTGCGCCATCCACTGCCCTGCCACCGAGGAGCAGGCTGCAGCGGCGCGGCGGCGGCTCATTTACGAGGAATTGCTGGTGCTGCAATTGGGTATCGGGCGGATGCGCAGCCGTGGCGCTGCGGCCACCGGCGCACCCATGCGCCGCGCCGACCCAGCTCCTTTCTGGCAGAGTCTGCCCTTTGCCCCCACCGGGGCGCAGCGCCGCGCAGTGGAGGAAATTTTAAACGATATGGCGGGCGATACCGCCATGAACCGCCTGTTGCAGGGCGATGTGGGCAGCGGCAAAACGCTGGTAGCTGCTGCCGCCATCTGGGCGTGCATCCGGGCGGGGTATCAGGCTGCGCTGCTGGCCCCTACCGAAATTCTGGCCGCGCAGCACGCCGAGGGGCTCAACCGGCTGCTTGCCCCCTTCGGGATGCGGGTCGCCCTGCTGACCGGCGGCATGAAAGCCGCTGCCCGCCGCACCACGCTGGCCGCTATCCGCAGTGACGAAGCCGACCTTGTGGTGGGCACCCACGCCCTGATGAGCGAAGGGGTGGAGTTTGCCCGGCTGGGTCTGGCGGTCATTGACGAGCAGCACCGCTTTGGGGTGCGTCAGCGCGGCGCGCTGGCCGAAAAGGCCGCAAACCCGCACCTGCTGGTCATGAGCGCCACCCCCATCCCCCGCACGCTGGGGCTTTTGATCTACGGTGATTTGGACATCTCCATTCTGGACGAGCTGCCCCCCGGACGCACCCCGGTCAAGACCCGGTGCATCACCGGCAAGCGGCGGCAGGACTTGTACCGCTTTCTGGACAGCGAGATCGACAAAGGGCGGCAGGTGTATCTGGTCTGCCCCGCCATCGAGGATGTGCCGGACGGCGGGCTGAACGCCGTCAAGACCTACTACGAGGACATTGCCAAGGCGCTGCTGCCCGACCGCCGGGTGGGGCTGATGCACGGCAAGCTGAAACCCAAGGAAAAAGCCGCCGTCATGGAGGATTTCAAGGCCGGGCGGCTGGATGCATTGGTGTCCACCACCGTCATTGAGGTGGGCGTGGACGTGCCCAACGCCAGCGTGATGGTGATCGAAAACGCCGAGCGCTACGGTCTGAGTGCCCTGCACCAGCTGCGCGGCCGTGTAGGACGCGGTGCCGCCGAGAGCTGGTGCTTTCTTGTCAGCGACAACACCAGCGAAGCCGTGCAGAAGCGGCTGAAATTCCTCTGTTCCACCACCGATGGCTTTGCCGTGGCGCAGTACGACTTGGAGACCCGCGGCCCCGGCGACTTTTTCGGCAGCCGCCAGCACGGCCTGCCCACCTTACAGATCGCCGATTTGATGAACGACACCCGCACCCTGCACGCCGCCCAGAGCGAAGCCGCCGCCCTGCTGGCCGCCGACCCGCTGCTGGAAAGCCCTGCGCACGCTTTGCTGGCTGCGCAGGTGCAGCAGATGTTCGACAAGGCCGGGCCGATGAACTAAAAAAGCGCTGTCACACGAAAAACTCGTGCGACAGCGCTTTTCTTTACGTTTCCTTGCTCCCGACAATCCTTTGCAGGATGCGGGCGGTCAGCGCGTCCACCTTTTCCTCCAGTGCGGACAGACGCAGCAGGCGGTAGAGCCGCTGATACACGGCATCCACCGCGTAGCCCGCAGCGGCAACCAGCAGCACCGCACCGGTCAGGTAAGCCAGTGAGGGCAGCAGTGCCCCGCCGAACCGGGGCAGGTCGACCAGCTGCCACAGCAGCGCCCGGGTAAAATCGCTGTCGTGCAGCAGATACACCCCAAAGGACAGCGGTGCCAGCCGAAAGACCCAGCGCCGCCAGTAGTCTGAGCGGATACGGATATTCTGGAACAGCAGAAATATCGCTGCCGAAGCGATAACCGTAGCCAGTGCCTGATAGCCGTTGACGGTATTTACAAAGCCGTTTAGGTGCAGAGCGTTTTCCACCCGCAGTGCCAGCATCCGGTTGAAAAGCCCCGCCGCCGAAGCCGCCAGATACGCCACTAGGCACAGCCCGCTGGACACGGTCACCCGGTATTTGCGGAAATAGGCAGCCATAAAATACAAGGTATAGAACCAGATAAAGCTGTATCCGTTATTCACAAAGGTCGCATCCGTTGCCCAGTAGAACAGCGTGCCCCACACGCTTTGCAGCAACAGCGCCACCAGCAGCAGTGTTTTGTACTGCCGCCTGTCAAGGCTTTGCACCACCGCGTTCAGCACCGGCACCGAGAGGTACATCAGAAAATAAGCCGAGGCGAACCAGTAGCCGTTGGAGGTAAGAGGTAAAAGTGCCCGGAGCAGTGCAACAGCCGAAAGTGGGACCGCCCCCGCTTTCACCGCAACACAGAAAGTTAGCATGGAATAAAACCACACCTGTGCCCCAATGCGGAACAGCCGCCCGGCATGAACAGGCCCCTTGCGCTCCGACAGGTAATAGCCGGAAAGCATTACAAAACAGTTGGTGGATACACGCGCCAGAATAAACAGCAGCCAGTATATCCAGAATGCCGCTGTCCCCTGCGGTGCCGCACTGCCCAGCCCGCCGTGCCCGATGCCGTGCATCAGCACGATCATCACCATACTGAGGATACGCATCGTCTCAAAGCCGCTGTGCCGTTTCTGCTCTTCCATACCCCGTTTTCCCCCTTATCTCTCCCCTGTTTCCAGCTGCCGCAAGGCCTGCCGCACCTGCTGCTCCGGCCGCAGCCATGCTTGATAGTACGCCGCATTGTGCTGCGCCATAGCCAAGATCGCCGCCGGGTCTGTCAGCAGCTGCCGCAGCTGCGTCTCACACTCCGCCGGGGAGGTATACATTTTATAGTTTTTGCCTTCTTCAAAGCCGCCCGGCAGGGTGTACCGCAGCGGCTCGGTGACGATAGCGCGCCCCGCCGCCACATACTCGGCCAGCTTCCAGCCGGTAGAGCCGTGCAGTCCGGTAGAAGCTACACAAATTTCCGTGTGCTGCATCCGGTGCAGATACGCCCGCTTGCCGGTCAGCTTGTCCGGCACGATCAGCTCCGGGCACAGCTGCCGGGCACAGGCGTTGTCGGATACGCCGCCGGTGAACTGCTCCGGGAAGGCGCTTTGCAGCCGGTGCAGCAGCTCAATGCGGTCGGCGTTCACCTGCCGCCACTCTGCCTGCAGTTCCGGGTATTGCTGCACCGCCGGCTCCTCCGGGTCCCACAGACGGGTCAGAAAGAGGATGCGCGGCTTTTTGCGCACCCGGGTCAGGCAGGCTTCAAAGTCCTGCGGGTAGCAGCGGGTGGAAAGCGCCCACTGCTTCAGGCGGCTCTTTGCGCTGCGCTCCGCTTCCAGCGGCGAGCCCGGGCAGGTAACGTAGTAGTTCAGCCCCAATGGCCGCAGCTTTGCGGGAATACCGCCCGGGAACTGCCGGTTCTTCTCCGCCGAAAAGCTGCGTTTGAACACCACATCTGCCCGGCGGAACAGCGCCAGCACCGCCGCAGGGTCGTTGTAGAAGTAGCCGTCCATCAGGTCAAACACCACCGTGCGGCCGTCAATTTCCGTTTCCAGCAGCGCCTCCCGTGCAATGGGACTGCCCTGCCGCTCGTCCTGTACCCGCAAAGTCAGTTCCCCGCGCTTTGCCAGCAGGGTAAAGCCCGCCAGAATGCCGCTGACGTGCGCCGCACCCTCCCGGGTGGCAAGTTTTACCGCAACTTCCATACTCCCTCCTGTCAGCGGAACAGCCTGGTGCGCCGCTCGCCCATAGGGATGACATCACAGAACACACACCGGCTCTTGGTGGAAAGCTGCACATCCTTGTGGTAGCAGCCGAAAAACCATTTTTCGTAGGTCAGCTTGAGCAATATTTCGTCCAGAAACAGGTGCAGACGGTTGCTCGCGCCAAGGGCAAGGGCGGTAAAATCCAAAAATCTGCTTGGTGCATCGTGGGTCAGCACATAATCTACCTTGTAGTCTATTTTCTCTAAGTTGCGGCGGCAGGTGTCGTACTCCTCGTCACTGGGCATCTCCTGCTTCCACCAGTTCACGCCCGGCTCCCGGTCGTCCTTATCCTGACTTTCCGCGCCGCCGAAGCAGAGATAGGTCTTGCCCTCCAGCTCCAGCACGCTGCCCCGGCACACATGGTACACGTTGCCGCCAAGGCTCTGCACCCTGCCGCCGAACAGCTCGGTCTCCGGGTACTGTGCCAGCAGGTCGTAGTTTTCGTGGCTGCCGTCCAGAAACAGCACCGTGTAAGGGCGCTTGCGCAGCCAGTCCAGCCGCTTGCGCTCTGCGGCGCTGCCGTCCCATACAAAGCCAAAATCCCCCAGCACCACCACGGTGTCCTTTTTGCCCAGCCAGCGCAGTTTGCCCTGCTTGAAGCGCTGGATATCGCCGTGGGTGTCCCCTGTAAGATATACCATTCCTGCCCTCCCTGCCGGAGCGAAAGAACGGTGTAAAACACCGCAAGGCTCTTGTAACACCCCGGCAAACCTGTTATTATTATAGAACACAGCACTTTTGCTGCAAAATTGATCCTCCGGCGCGCTGCACCGCGCAGCCTTATTTAGTATATTTTATCGCTTTTTAAAGGAATTGTCCACATGAAACGTATTTTTGCACTGGTTCTCTCGCTTGTATTTCTGCTCAGCTGCCTTGTGCTGCCCGCCGGGGCCATGTTCGACCCCAGCCCGGTGTATCAGGTGCAGGCTGCAAGCGCCTACATCGTGAACACCGATACCAACATCATCGTCTACGATAAAGACAGCACGAAGCAGGTGTCTGCCGGCGGTCTGACCAAATATATGACCCTTGCCGTGCTGCTGACCAACTACGCCGACCAGCTGGACAACACCTTCCAGATGCCCTTTGCCATCTCGGACTATGTTTATAATACCAATAACGCAGATATGCGCTCCAACGAGACTTTCACCTACCGCGAAGCCATGTACGCCATGCTTACCCGCAACGCCAACGAGGCCGCCATGGGTGTGGCATACGCCCTTTCCGGCGGCGATCTGGACGGCTGGGTGGCGCAGATGAACACCTTATCCAAGCGCATCGGCACCACCGCCAGCAGCTGGACGGACGCCTGCGGCATCGACAGCGGCAACACTACCTGCGCGGTGGATATGTACCTGATTCTGCGCTACCTGATGAGCTTTGACGCCTTTGTAGAGGTGTCCGGTGCGCCCAGCTTTACCATGCCCGCCAAGGAGAAGCACCGCTCCTCCTCGGTGCTGGTCAGCCAGAATGCCGCACTGAGCAAAGCCAGCGGCGGCAGCTACTACCGCAGCGCCATGCAGGGCGGTATGTGCAATGTGACCGCCTTTAAAAATGATACCGGCACCCAGAGCTATGTTTCGTGGGGCAACAAGGACGGTGCCACCTATATCTTCTGCGTGATGGACAGCCCCGACAGCTGCGATACCCTTGGCTACGCCAACCGCCGCCCTGCCCTGTTCGAGACAGTCAAACTGATGGACTGGGTGTTCGACAGCTTTTCCATTCAGGCTGCGCTGGACACCGACCTGACCATTGCGGAGATCCCGGTAAAGTATTCTTCCGACACCGACACCTTGCAGCTGTACCCCAACGACAGCATGATGACCCTGCTGCCCTCCACCAGCGACGGCACCGTCACCCAGAAATACTTCCACCTGCCGGACTATATCTGCGCCCCCATCCAGCAGGGCGATGTGGTGGGCACGGTGGAGCTGAAGCTGGCGGGCGAGACCATCGGCGTGGTGGATCTGATCGCCGGGCAGGACGTAGCCCGCAACCCGCTGCTGTTCGGGGTGGACAAGGTGAAGGAGTTCTTCACCAGCCTGTACCTGAAGGTGGTGCTGGTGCTCAGCCTGATCGCCGCCCTGATCTACGGGCTGTGGCTGCTGTGTGCCAACTGGAACCGCCGCAAGCCCACTAAAAAGATCCACCGCCGCTATTGAACAGACGCAAAAATGCCCCGGCAGCCGCAAAGGCCGCCGGGGCATTCTGGTTGCGCCAGCAGGAGTCGAACCTACGATGGGGGAGTCAAAGTCCCCTGCCTTACCGCTTGGCGATGGCGCATCATGCAGCTAAGTATAGCATATTTTCTGCCGTTCCACAAGAGGGACGCTGCATTTTTGCAGCCTTTTCCCCGCAGTACCCAGAGCGTTTGCGGCGTTTTTTGTCATTTTTTGGGCTTTTAGACGCTGTTTTTATGCTTTCCATTTCCTGCCATGTTTTTACGAAAGACAAGTTTTAAAGGATGCAATTTTCAAAAAATGCGGTCTATCTGGGCATAAAATTCATCTTGCAAGGGTAAAAATCATTTTTTCATAATTTTTATTATTTTTTCAGCCAAAAGCTGTATTTTTTGTTGCGGTTCTGGTACACTGGATGTGATAAATATAGATTGAAGAAACTTCTCCGCTGTCCGGGCTGCGCCCGGGTGGGGCAGGGTCTCCATCTTTGTAAAGGAAAGCGAGGGATCTCATGAAAAAATTCCTGAAAACGCTGGTGGTCGGGATCTGCCTGTTCACCCTGCTGTGCTGTGCGCTGCCGGCTGCGTTTGCTGCCGGCAACACTTCAGGGAGCAAAAAGGAACAGAACGTGTACGCCATTGGTATGGATGCCCAAGGCGGCATCTGCTCTACTGTGGTAACCTACACGAACCTGTCCGGCAAACTGGAGAGCACGCCCGAGCAGCCTACCATGACGGGCTACACCTTTGACGGCTGGTACACCGAGCCGGTAGGCGGCAGCAAGGTGACCACTTCCACCGTGTTCACCTCCGACGCTACCATCTACGCGCACTGGATCGCCAAGGCCGGTGCTTCCACCGTGCCGCAGCCCGCCACCCAGCCCGCCGCGATTCAGTGGCAGAAGTATGTAGGGCCCGCACTGGTAGCCGGTGCCCTGCTTACCACCCTGCTGGTCTCCACCATGTTCTGAACAACGTTGTAAAACGCATTGATACCAATGAAGAAAGGGATCTTACCATGACTACTTCTACCATGAAACTGCCCGCCAGCTACGCCGTGATCGACGCCGAGGAGATGACCTATCTGGACGGCGGTGCAAGCAGCGCCTACCAGTCCTTCCTGGACGTTGGCAAGGTGTTCAACTACATCGCCCGCATCTTCTCCGGTACAAGCTCCATCATCAACAACGTCAACGTCATCTACCAGTCCTTTGTCTCGCTGAACAGCCTGCTGACCAGCTTTGGCAAGTAAAAGGCTGACCCCAAAGTCTGCATACGGGAGCCGCGCTTTTTTTCGAAAAAGTGCGGCTCCCGTTTTTTCGTGCGCGCAGCAGTTCAGTACAGTAGTGTACAAAACTTCACATCTCAAAATTATGAACAAACTTTTTAAGTTTTTGGGGTCTTTCAGTCGTTTTTGGGGAAAAATACACACAAAATATAAAAAAATGCGATATTTTTTCGGCGTTATCTCTTGATTTTGTGTCTGTTTTGTTATATTGTTGTTACATGGGATGTGGTAAAATAAGGTAGCTTGTAAAGGAGCGCTTCCGCACCCTTTACACCCCGCAAATCCTATGGCGGCAAGCGCATTTTAAGCCGTTTTCGTTAAGTATTTTCGTAGTTTACGAAAACCTTTTCGTTGGCTTGTACTTTATAGTTTGGGAGTTTGGACATACATGGCAGATCGTGAACTGCGGCGGATGCACCGCGCTGAACTGATAGAGATTATTTATGCATTGAAGCAGAGCGAGGATCAGCTCAAGGCGCAGAACGCCGCGCTTACCGCGCAGCTGCAGGACCGGCAGCTCCGGCTGGAAAAGGCCGGCTCCATCGCGCAGGCTGCGCTGGAGCTGAACAACGTGTTCGCCGCCGCGCAGGCCGCCGCCGATGACTATCTGCACTCGGTGCAGGCCAACCTTGCAGACACCGACGCCGCCGCTGCCAACACCCTTTCGCAGGCGCGCAGCGAGGCCAAACGCATTCTGGAGCAGGCACAGGCAGACGCCGACAGCCTGAAGGCGCAGACCCGGCAGGAATGCAGCGCCATGGTAGAGCAGGCCGAGCAGGAGGTGCAGCAGCGCTGGCAGACATTTGACCGCAAGGCCAACGCGCTGCTGGACCAGTACCGCAGCGCCGACAGCCAGCCTTCGGAGGAAACATGAAAAAACGCGATATCCGGTTTGCTTCCATCCCCTCCACCGAGGAAGTGGCCGCAGAACGTGAACGTCTTGCGTACCAGAACCGCTACCAGCGGGTGCTGCGCAGTACGGTCTATATATTGGTGGTGGTGGCCGCAGCGGCCGTGCTGCTGGCTACGCTGTTTTTACCGGTGCTTCAGGTCTCCGGCGACAGCATGAACCCTACATTAAAGGATAAGGACATTATTCTGCTGGTAAAATCCAACCACATTGAAAACGGTGAGTTATGCGGCTTTTACTGGCAGAACAAGCTTTTGCTCAAGCGCATCATCGGGCAGCCCGGTGATGTGATCGATATGGACGTGAACGGCGTGGTCTCGGTAAACGGCGAGGTGCTGGACGAGCCCTATGTGGACGCGCTGACCGTGGGCGAATGCGACATCCGGTTCCCCTATCAGGTGCCGGAAAACCGCTACTTCGTGCTGGGCGACCACCGCTCCACATCCATCGACAGCCGCAGCAGCGTGATAGGCTGCGTGGAAAAAAGTCAGATCATTGGCAGGGTGTTTTTAAGGGTATGGCCCCTGTCCAGTTTCTCGTTGATCCATTGAGCCCGGGAGGAGGTACTCTAAGTTATGAACGACATCCTTAAAACCTACAAGGAGCAGTTCCGCGAAAACCGGCACACGCTGCGGCGCTACACCGCATTTGTGCTGGCGCTTGCCATGATCACCACCCTGTTCGTCAACTGGCAGCTGCACGGCGTTGGCATCTCTATGACCGCGCAGTACCAGTGCGGCGAGGTGGAGCACGCCCACACGGCGGATTGCTACGACAAGGTGCTGATCTGCGGCTACACGGAAGGCCAGCTTGAAAATGCGGACGAAGTTGCCGCTGCCGAAGCTGCCGCCGCCAGTGCTGCCCAGAGCAGCGCCGAGGAAGAGATCATGCCGCTGGAGCTGGAGCCGCAGATCGAGTTTGTGCCCCACGAGCACACCGATGACTGCTATACCGAAGTGCAGACCCTGACCTGCATGGAGGAAGAGCACGTCCACGATGATGACTGCTACGACCCCGAGGACGGCACCCTGATCTGTGAAAAATTTGAGCATACCCACGATGAAAGCTGCTACACCACCGAGTACGAGCTGACCTGCGGCCTGGAAGAGGGCGAGCTTGTGGAGCAGGTGGTAGAGCCCACCCAGAGCGCCGAGCTGGTGGCCATGGCGGTGGCAGAGCCTGTGGCGCTGGAGCCGGTGGTGGACACTGTGGAGCCCATCTACCACCACCATACCGACGCCTGCTACGAGGAAGTGCTGGTGTGCCCCCTGCCGGAGCATCACCACACCGTAAGCTGCCTGAGCGATACCTCTGCCGACCTTGAGACCCCCGAGGAGTGGCAGGCCGCCAACGCCGATGCCGTGATCACCGGCGAGTGGAACGAGGATCTGCTCAGCGTGGCAAAGACCCAGTTGGGCTACGAGCAGAGCGAGAAAAACTTCGAGATCGACCCGGCGGACGGCGTGACCCTGCGCTACTACTCCCGCTACGGTCAGTCCTATGGCAATGCCTACGGCGAGTGGGACGTGATGTTCCTTGCCTACTGCCTGAAGTACGCCGAGATTCCCCAAAGCGCCATCCCGCAGGAGGCCAGCGTGCTTGCCCTGCGCAGCTCCATGAGCGGCATGGACTGGCTGCTGGAAGAGGACGGCAGCGCCGCCCAGCCCGGCGACATCGTTATTTATAATAAGTACGTCACCCGCACCGTGGCTGTGGACAGCAGCGCCGACAGTGCAGAGCCGGATCTGGACGACCTGTTCAGCGTGGATACAGAGTTTGAAAACAGCGCAGAGCTTGAGGACTCCGGCGTTTCTGCGCTGGA
Organism: Faecalibacterium prausnitzii; assembly: GCF_003287405.1. Classification (GTDB taxonomy): domain Bacteria; phylum Bacillota; class Clostridia; order Oscillospirales; family Ruminococcaceae; genus Faecalibacterium; species Faecalibacterium intestinale. The sequence goes on along the minus strand of NZ_PRLD01000003.1, from coordinate 200,343 downwards.
TGCAGCCCCCAGTGCTGACGACAGCACCGGCGCACAGGATACCGCAGCCACCTCCGGCACGCAGGACACTGTGCTTACCCCCGAGCCCGTTGACCCGCAGCCGGAGCAGCCCGCCGAAAAGCCGGTGGACAGCGCTGACACCGCTGCACCCAGCACCGTGACCTCTGTGTCCGGCGCGGACACCCTTGCCCCCAGCGTGGTATCCCCCGCTGCTGAGCCGCAGACCACCACCGTGACCGACGCTTTGCCCGTGGAGACCGTGGGCATCGTGAGCAGTGTTGACAAGGATGCCGACACGCTGACCGTTATTTCCGGCGACGTGGACGGCAAGGTGGCTGAGGTAACACTGTTCAACACCGAGGTCGTGGGTGTGGTGGATGTTGCCGCTGCTCAGTACGCCGACACATACGGCGGCCAGCTGCCCACCATCTCCACCAGCCGCCCGAACCGTGCGCCCGCATTGGCGGCGGGAGCATCGGCTGATCTGAGTGATGACTGGATCACCAAAATCATTGCTACCGTCGATGGCACTTCGCATACAGTAAAAGATAAAGATGATTCCACTGCTTTCCCCGACCTTACGGTCAAGAATGGCGGAAGTGTTAATCTTACCTATCACTTCACGATTCCTCATGATAGCAGCCTGCCTACGGGCACTACAACGCTGACTTACCAGCTGCCGGCCGGCTTTAAACTGGATACTGCTATTACTAATGTTGAAATGCAGGATAACTCCTTTAATAAAATCGGCACGATAACAGTTGATACGGACGGCAAGGTCACCCTTACCTTTGATAAAACTCTGGACCGCAAGCAGACCACCGGTCACTTCTATGTTGACTGCAAGGTCGACAAGAATACTGCCACCAGCCAAGAGGAAATCACTTTCCCCGGCACTGGCACTACTATCAAGTTCCAGAAAGAAACCGACCTTACTGTGGGAAAAACGGGTGTGCATAGTGGCCGGACGGAGGACGGCAAATACAAAATGCACTACACCGTCACAGCCAGTTCTGATAATGGCAGCGGCAAACCCATTGTGCTGAGTGACTATCTGAATCTGGGCAGTTCCTTTAAGAATGCAAGCTATGAAAAAAATACTGTCACAGTCAAAAAAGTAACACAAACCGGAGAACAACCGCTAACCAAAGATACGGATTTCATCGTTCAGGACGACACCAGCAGCGGTTTAGGCAGCGATGGCGTTGCTGATGGAAACCCGGGCATCAAGATCACTGCTACAGACGGTGTTTCTGGTCTGCCCGAACTGGGCAAGAATGAGAGCTATGTCCTTGAATACGATGTAGTTGTAGATCATGACGGCTTGAATGCTGAAAACCTGTCCAACCGCGCCTATGCCAATGGCGAAAAGGGTAACTGCGATATCTATTTCCAAAATGAGCTGAACAAGAACGGCCGTTATGACCCTGATACGGGCGAGATTACATGGGAAATCAAAATCAAACCCAACGGTGCGTCCATATACAACTTTGTGCTCAAGGATACCCTGCCTACCGGCCACACGATGACCGGTTACTTCAAGGTTTCCGGCGGCTCCTCTGGTACGATCTTGGAAGAAACCAATAAATTTAAGGACGCTACCGAATTCACCTATAAGTTCGATGACGCAAAGTTCAATACCAGTAATCCCGATTATGAGTATACCGTCACCTACAAGACCAAAGCTCCGGCAGACTTCACGATCGGCAACAGCGTTACCAATAGCGCTTCTTTGGAGCTGGATGGTCACAAAAAGTGGGAGACTTCCGGCGAAGCTACCTACGATGACCGTGATCAGATCCATGAGAAGAAAGCGCTGGACGATACCACCCTCAAAAAAGACGATGCCGTCAATAATGTCTTCAAGATGCATTGGAGTCTGAAGGTCACTCCACCCATTGTTTGGGGCGAAAAAGACGGTGTGCGGGATAACCGCCTTGAGATCAAGGACTACATCGATGATCCTTGGGTTTCTTCTGGCAAGAATGAAAGCAACGATCACTATGCTATCCTGAAAGACCTGCAGGCAGAGATCATAGATAGCCTTGTTGTTACGCTTCAAAGTGGTAAAGAAATCCAGTATAAAGATCTCGCAAGCAATGGTCTGCGGCTTGAGGTACGGTACTATACCGGCAGAAACGTTGACACAAATACCAAGCTCGGTCATACGTTAAGAACCGATAACTCCAGCACTGAAACTGTTCCGGCTGAGTACGCAGATAAGAAGATCAAGTCCTTCAAATTGGTGTTCCATAAGGTGAGCTTTGACAACAGGGATCCGGTAGAATCTGTTGAAATCAGAAAGTACACCACACTGGGCGATGCCAGCGGACTTGGCGCAGGACAGACCATCTACTTCAAGAACGAATCCAAACGCAGTTCCGATCAGTACGAGTACACCATCCCGGGCAACTCTACCAAAGAACTGATCAAGATGTCCTCTGGTACTGAGCCTGCCCGCAACGGAGCCGGTGACTTTAAGACCGGCAGCACTACCGTCTACTCGGGCAACGGCGCAGATGGCGAGACCTATATCTACTACCAGCTCAAACTGGTCACGCATAACACCGCCGTCAGCTTCCCCATTAGCGTTACCGATAAGCTGCCCGACTACGTGACCTATGTTCCCGATTCGGCTTATCTGGTAGCTGCACGCGGCACTGACAGTCAAATTTATGAACACCACACTTCAGCTCAGTTCCAATTCCCTGCGGGTGAAGGAGGATATCAACCCAGCGTTGATCTGAGCAGCAGCGATCTTTTCGAATGCACCTTGGATGATACAACAAATACGCTTACTTTTAAATTAAAAGACAGGCTTCAATATCTCCACTATCCAAGCGCAAGTGAAATCAACGCTTTCTACATCCGCTATGCGGTCAAGGTGGATAAGAGCAACTGGATACCGAGCCTTACTACCCAGCACAAGGTGTTCTCCAACTTCGCAAAGTGGGAGGGCGTAGGCGATTCCAAAACTGATACTACAGTGGAATACAACACTGCCCTGCTGAAAAAGAGTGCTGATTACAACAAGAGTGGCAATAAGGTCAACTACTCCATTATTATCAACCCCGACAAGCTGAAGCTTGGCGATGCCGAAATGATCAAACTGACCGACACAATGGTCATCAATGGTGCTTCTACAGATAGCGCAGCGCTGGTTGAATCTACGGTCAAGCTGTATTCTTATAATGCAGCCACCGGCCAAAAGGGTACAGAGCTTCCCTCCGATTCCTATCGGGTGGACTATGCAGAAACCAGCAGCAATCCGCACACCTACACTCTTACCGTTGAAGTGCCGAACGGCTTTGCGTATGTGCTGGAATACCAGTATGCAAATACCAGCAATACCGATTATTCCATGGAAAATAAGGCTCAGCTTTCCTCCTACGTCACCAAAACTATTACAACTCAGGTTCAGCATAATAGTGCAGGCGGCAGTGCTCACACAGACAGTCTGACCATCCACAAGGTGGATAGTCAGAACTCCGTCAAAGCCTTGCCCGGCGCAGAGTTCAAGCTGTGTTGGTTTGATCCTTCTGATGGCCAGTATAAGGACATTCAGACCGAAACGACCGATGATCATGGCAATATCGAACTGACCTTCTCTGAAGCTCCCGGTTTAAAACCCGGCACTGATTCGAACGGTAAGATCATCCGTCCTTACAATTATCTCTACAAGCTGGTGGAAACCAAGGCGCCCGATGGCTACGCACTGGACGAAACGCCCTACTACTTCATCTGGACAACGGATTCGGCCAGTGCCGCAACCGCATACAGTAATGCAGTAGGCGACAAAGCCAGCATGATTGGTGTTGACACAAACAAGATCAACTACTATTACCACAACGAAAGCATTACCCTGCGTGTAAAGAACACAAGCAATCGCCTTACCATCCAGAAGCTGTGGTACGACAAGGACGGCAACGCCATTGACGAAACCACCAAGCTGCCAGATCACATTACAGTGGAGCTTTACAGGCGTACCGACACGAACAGTGTAGGCGAGTATGTAGACACCTACACGCTTAACGCTGGTAATGGCTGGAAGTGCTCCTACGATGTTCCTCTTGCATACCTTGAATGCTACTTCTATGTGAAGGAGACCTCCACCGGCGCGAACTATGATGTGATCTACACCAACAACAATGTAAAGGGCACCGGCACCATCCTTGTGACCAACAAGGAAAAGGAAAACGCCGACTACGAACTCCCCTCTACCGGCGGGTCCGGTACACTCCCGTACACAGCCGTGGGCGGCACAATGATGCTGTCTGCGCTGGCATATAGCTTTATCCACCGCAAGCGCAGACGCGAAGGGAGGGCAGATGACTAAACTGCACTTCCCTGCCGGACGCCCGGAGCTTAAACCCCGCCCGCCCAGCGCAAAGTTTACGCGATAATCCGAACAAGACCACACCCCTACCCCCCCCCCCTGCACAAAATGCAGGGGGCGGCAAGGGGCAGAAAAAAAAAAGGGGCTTTTTCCATGAAAAAAGCAATGAAGAAACTCATGGCTGCGCTGCTGGCAGTTGCTATGGTTTGCGCCATGGCGATCCCGGCGTTTGCAGATGGCAGCAGCTCTACCAGCACTGCTGCTGTTACCCGGTACACGATCACCGCACCTAAAAACGGTCACACCTACGAGATCTACCAGATCTTTACCGGTGATTATGATGCATCCCAACCGTCCATGCTCGCCAACATCAAGTGGGGCAAAAACGGCACTGGTACGGCTGGTGATGCTGTTGAGCAGACTGTTCTGGACGCACTTTCCAAGGTTGCTTCCTACACAAGCGACAATGATAAGCTTACCGTTATCGAAAAATATATTGATTTGAGCACCGCTCCTCTAGTGACTATTACAAATGGCGGTACTGCTAATGATGTTGTTGGCGGTTACTACCTGATCAAGGACCAGGATGGTACTGTGCCTTCCTCTGAGACTTATACTCCTTACATCGTTTCCGTTGTTTGCGATATTACCATCAAGCCGAAGAGCAATGAGGTTCCTAAATTTACCAAAAAGCTGAAGGACACCAACGATACTACCGGCGCTATTTCCGGCTGGCAGGATTCTGCCGACTATGATATCGGCGATGACATCCCCTTCCGCCTGCAGGGCACTGTTTCCAAGGACTTTGATTCCTATAAGACGTATTACTACGCTTTCCACGATGTGGAAGAAAAGGGTCTGACCTTTGACCCCAGCTCTGTGAAAGTTTTTGTTGGCGATGAAGAGACCGGTACTAAGATTGATGCTAGCAATTATACTGTCGATACCAGCCCGGCCGATGGCTGCACCTTTGAGATCGTATTTGATGATCTGAAAAAAGTTTCCGGTGTTACTGCTAATTCTATCATTACCGTTACCTACAAGTCTCAGCTGAACGGGAACGCTGTTCTGGGCGAACACGGCAACGTCAACAAGGCACAGTTGGAGTACTCCAACAACCCGCGCGGTGACGGCAAGGGCGAAACTCCTTGGGATAACGTCATCGTCTTTACCTATAAGGTGGTTGTGAACAAGATCGATCAGGCTGGTGATCCTCTGGAAGGTGCACAGTTCACTCTGACCAAAAAGACCAAGAACGGCACGGATGTTGTCAAGACTATGGACGTTAACACTACCTTGACTCAGTTTACGCTGTCCGGTCTGGATGACGGCGAGTACACGCTGACCGAGACTGTAACCCCCGCCCACTATAACACCATCAGCCCCATCACCTTTACTGTCACCGCTGATCATAAAATTGATTGGGATTCTATTTCCACTCGTGATAATGTTCTGACCTCTTTGAGCGGCGAGAAGAAGGTTGGCGAAATCACCTTTAATGTTGATAAAAAAGCTGGCACTCTGACTACAGATGTCGTCAATAATATCGGCACTACCCTGCCCGGCACCGGCGGCATCGGCACCACCATCTTCTACGTGATCGGCGGCGGCCTGATGGTTGCTGCAGCCATCCTGCTCATCACCAAAAAGCGCATGGAGAACCGCTAACTTCTCCTTTTCCCCTGCACAGAGCGGGGCTGTAAAGCCCCCTGCTCTGGTCCTGAAACTATAACGTTAGGGAGTAGCCCATGAAAAAGAACAAAAGCACCATTATATTGATCCTCGTCTTTTTCGTGGGTCTATCCGTGATGTTATACCCCACCATCAGCGATTACGTCAACCAGCGCAACCAGTCCCGCGCGGTGGCAAGCTACGCGCAGGACGTGGACAACATGACCGATGCGGATTACAGCGGATACTTTGACGCCGCCGATGCCTTTAACGCACAGGTAGCCGCCAACGAGTACGCGCTCTACCGCCCGGATCAGCTTACTGGCTACGCCGACACGCTGGATATTACCGGCACGGGCATTATGGGTTACATCACCATCTCCAAAATAGGCGTGGAGCTGCCCATCTACCACGGCACCAGCGACAGCGTATTGCAGATCGCCGCAGGCCATTTGGAGGGCACCAGCCTGCCGGTGGGCGGCGCGTCCACCCACGCGGTCATCTCGGCGCACCGCGGCCTGCCCAGCGCAAAGCTGTTTACCAACCTTGACCAGCTGGAAGTGGGCGATACCTTTACCATCACCGTGCTGGACCGGGTGCTCACCTACGAGGTGGACAAAATTTCCATCGTGCTGCCCACCGAGACCGACGAGCTGAAGATCGCCGAAGGCAAGGATTACGTCACCCTGATGACCTGCACCCCCTACGGCATCAACACCCACCGCCTGCTGGTACGCGGTCACCGCGTGGAGACCCCGGATCAGTACAAGCACATCCGTGTTACTGCCGAAGCGCTCAAGATAGAGCCTATCATCGTTGCGCCCGTCATGGCGCTGCCCATGCTGCTGATCCTGCTGATCGGTATGCTGCTTTCCACACGCAAACGCAAGAAAACAAGAGGTGAAGAACATGAAAAGCATTGATCTGCGTCATCGTCTGGCAGCTGTGCTGCTGGCTGTGTGCCTTGTGGTATGCTGCGCCCTGCCGGCGTTTGCCACCAGTGCCAGCCTTGTGTCCGGGCGGCTGGGCTCGCTCCACGTCCGTCTGTACGACACCCACAACGATGTGCCCCTGCGCGGCGGCGAGCTGACCTTGTATCAGGTTGCCGCCGTCAAGCGCACCGGCGGCAGCCTGTCCTACGCCTATACCGGCGATTTTACGGGCTGCGGCGTGCCGCTGGGCGATCTTTCCGACAGCACGCTGGCTGACCAACTGGCAAAGTATCTGCCCACCGTGCCCGCCGTTGCCGCCCAGCAGAACGTTGACGAGGAAGGCTACGCCGACTTTACCAAGCTGCCGCAGGGGCTGTATCTGGTCATGCAGACCGAGGCTTCCCACGGCTACGAAGCCATCAAGCCCTTCCTTGTGTCCATTCCCCTGCCGGATGGCGACAGCTGGATCTACGATGTGGACGCCACCCCCAAGGTAGGCGCTACCATCCCGGATACGCCGGAGACCCCGCCGGACACCCCCGATCTTCCGGAGCAGCCGGACACCCCGGATACGCCGGTGAGCCCCGGCACACCGGATAACCCGGTAAGTCCCGGCAACCCGGACAATCCCGTAAGCCCCGAGAACCCGGATAACCCGGTCTCCCCTTCCAACCCGGATAAGCCTGTTCTGCCCCAGACCGGTCAGCTGAACTGGCCTGTGCCGGTGCTGGCCTGCAGCGGTGTGCTGCTGTTTGCCGTCGGCTGGGTGCTGAACCGTCAGGGCAAAAAGGAACACTGAACCCTACTCCCTTCCAGCACGGCGCGCCGTGCCCTCTCCCCCGCAAGGGGGAGTTTTTTTGTACCCTCTTCCCTGCCGGGCACGGCACGATTTAAAATGCGCTCCGCGTTGCTCTGCGCATCATCAGCGGAAATATATTTTTAAATTTGCAATGCTGGAAAATCTGCGGATTTTCCAGCATTGCCTTTTCACGGGAGGGGGTGTTGCCGCAAGGCTGTACCACAGCACAAAGCGAGCTCGCCCTCTCAGGCGCTAACGCGCCAGCTCCCCCAAAGGGGGAGCCCTTGGCAAAACCAGAAACTTTACCGTACTGCCAAGGCCTCTCCCTTTGGGAGAGGTGGCATCGCGCAGCGATGACGGAGAGGGCGAGCCCGTTCCCGGCATGGCTGGCAAACCCGCAGGGTTTGACTGAGGGAGTTCTCCACGCAAAAGAGCCGCTGTACAAAAAGTACAGCGGCTCTTGATTTATGCAGTCCGTATTATGTTTTACTGCTGCTGGGCAGCCTTTTTGGCTTCCAGTGCCAGAATGGCATCGCGGCGGCTCAGGTTGATGCGGCCCTGCTGGTCGATGTCGGTCACCTTGACCACGATGGCATCGCCCACGGCAACCACGTCCTCTACCCGCTCCACGCGCTTGGTGTCCAGCTTGGAGATATGCACAAGGCCTTCCTTGCCCGGAGCGATTTCCACAAAGGCACCAAAGTTCATCAGGCGGGTCACCTTGCCCTTGTAGATGGCACCGATCTCGGGGTCCTCCACAATGGTCTTGATGGTAAAGATGGCGCGCTTTGCGTCCTCCTGATCCACGGCGGAGACGAACACATGGCCATCCTCCTGCACGTCGATCTTGCAGTTGCAGGTGGCGCAGATGTCCTGAATGACCTTGCCGCCCTTACCGATGACGTCCTTGATCTTGTCGGTGGGGATCATCATGCTGAACATCTTGGGTGCCCAGCGGCTCAGCTCCTGACGGGGCTGGGCGATCACGGGCTTGATGATCTCGTCCAGAATATACAGCCGACCCTTGCGGCACTTCTCGAAGGCCTCGGCAATGATGTCGTAGGTCAGGCCGTCGATCTTGATGTCCATCTGGATGGCGGTAATGCCCTTGCGGGTGCCACCGACCTTAAAGTCCATATCGCCGTGGAAGTCCTCCACGCCCTGAATGTCCAGCATGGTCATCCAGCGCTCGCCCTCGGTGATCAGGCCGCAGGAAATGCCCGCAACCGGAGCCTTGATGGGCACGCCTGCGTCCATCAGTGCCAGCGTAGAGCCGCAGATGGAAGCCTGAGAGGTGGAGCCGTTAGAGCTGAGCACCTCGGACACGCAGCGGATGGTGTAGGGGAACTCCTCCAGAGAGGGCAGCACCGGCACCAGAGCACGCTCGGCCAGTGCACCGTGACCGATCTCGCGGCGGCCGGGGCTGCGCGGTGCGCGTGCCTCGCCCACGGAATACGGCGGGAAGTTATAGTGGTGGATATAGCGCTTGGTCTGCTCGTCGGTCAGATCGTCCATCAGCTGGTTGTCCTTGGTGCCGCCCAGCGTGCAGGTGGTAAGCACCTGCGTCTGGCCACGGGTGAACATACCGGAGCCGTGCACGCGGGGCAGAATGCCCACCTCTGCGGCCAGCGGGCGGATCTCGTTGATGCCGCGGCCGTCCACGCGCTTGCCCTCATCCAGCAGCCAGCGGCGCACCACAAACTTCTGCATCTTGTAGCTTACCAGATCCAGATCGGCAGCGGACAGGTCGGGGTATTCCTCGGCGATCTTGTCCATGATGGGCAGCAGGGCTGCGTCACGCACGTTCTTGTCGTCGGTGTCCATAGCGGCCTTGAAGTCGTCCAAGTACTTATTCTGGATGGCGTGGAACACGTCCATGTCCAGACCCACAACCTGGAAGTCGATCTTCGGCTTGCCGCGCTCGGCCACGATCTTGTTGATGAACTCGATGATCTTCTTGATCTCAACGTGTGCGGTCTTGATGGCGGTCAGCATAGTGTCCTCGTCCACCTCGTTGGCGCCGGCCTCGATCATCACGATCTTGTCCATGGTGGCGGCAACGGTCAGAGCAAGGTCGCTCACCTTGCGCTGCTCCTGCGTGGGGTTCAGCACGATCTCGCCGTCAACCAAGCCCACCTGCACGCCGCCGATGGGGCCGTTCCACGGGATATCGGACACGGCGGTCACCAGAGAAGCGCCGATCATGCCGGCGATCTCGGGGCTGCAATCTGGGTCAAGGCTCATGACGGTCATGGTGATGCACACGTCGTTGCGCATCTCCTTGGGGAACAGCGGGCGCATGGGGCGGTCCACCACGCGGCTGGTCAGGATGGCGCGCTCGCCGGGGCGGCCCTCACGGCGCATAAAGCTGCCGGGAATGCGGCCTGCGGCGTAGAGCTTTTCCTCGTACTCCACGTTCAGCGGGAAGAAATCCACGCCCTCGCGGGGCTTGGGGCTCATGACCACGTTGCACATCACGCAGGTCTCGCCGTAGCGGATCAGTGCGCTGGCATTGGACAGGCCACACATCTTGCCCATTTCAACCTTGAACGGGCGGCCGGCCAGCATGGTTTCGTAGACCTTGAAGTTGTCAAAGGTCTCTTTGCGGGAACCAAATTCGATTGCCATTGTTTCTGCCTCCTTGTTTTTCGGATCGTTCTATCCAAAAAGCCGTGGCGTGCGCATTATAGCAATAAATCCAGCGTCCCTGCCCGCAGGCACGGGCGTTCGATTTACTGCTGCAATACGCTGCCACCGCTATTTTGTGCGCATGGGATACATGGAGCTATACATAAAGCAAAGGGCAGGTACCATTGCGGTACCTGCCCTCCGTTAAAATTACTTACGCAGACCCAGAGTTGCGATCAGAGCACGGTAACGCTCGATGTCCTTCTTCTGGAGATAAGCCAGCAGATTGCGGCGACGGCCAACCATCTTCAGCAGACCGCGGCGGCTGTGGTGATCGTTAGGGTTCTTCTTCAGGTGCTCGTTCAGCTCGTTGATGTGAGCGGTCAGCAGAGCGACCTGAACCTCGGGGGAGCCAGTGTCCTTCTCGGTCAGAGCGACTTTGGCCATAACTTCCTGCTTATTCATAATACAGTACCTCTTTCAAGTAATTTATCTGCCTATGGCACAGCGGCGGGAAACGGTTCTCCCAAAAGCGGGCATACTCCCAGCCCCGTACCACGGTAACAGATACAGTATACCAGATTGCACAGCAGATTGCAAGAAGATTTTTGTCCGTAAGCCTTAATTTTTTACAATGCCGCCCCAGTACAGCTGCACCTCCGGCAGCTTCTTTTTGCGCAGCAGAAACACGGTAGGGATCAGGTACACCGCCACCGACAGCAGCCGCGAAGCATCGTAGCCGCTTACGCTCTCGGCCACGCTGGTGGTGCCGTACAACCCGCCGATGAGCATGGCGGCAATGTCCATGGCGCTGTGCAGGAACACCGTCACCCACAAATTGCCGGTGCGGAAGTAGATGGCGGCCAGCATCACGCCCAGCGAAGCCGCAAACACGCACTGCATCAGCACGCCAAAAGGTGCCGAGCCGAGCAGGTTGCTCAGGTGCGCCGCGCCGAACAGCACGCCGGACACAAGGCAGGCTTTCCACACCCCGGCGCGGGCGGTGCCGTAGCGCTCCAGCAGGGTCTGGGCAATGATGCCCCGGAACACCAGCTCCTCGGCCACGCCCACAAGGATCATGTTCAGCAAAAAGGTCAGGATGCGGGGCAGCGGCAGCAGCGGCGTGTCCGGGCGGCCAAAGGCCAGCGTCCCAAAGGCCGTGTACCCGATGAAGAACAGCGGGTACATCCCCACCAGCAGCCCGTTCAGAAAGCCGCAGCCGCGCCGGCGCAGCAGATCCAGCCTGCCGGTGCGGGTCAGCAGCAAAAGTGCCACCGCCAGCCCGACAGCTTCCTGCACAGAGCCAAACAGATAGCCGTCCATGGTGTCAAAGTCCGCGCCTGCCGCTGCCAGCACGATAGTAGCCAGCAGGCTGAACACGACCATGCTGCCAAGGAACAGCACCTCGGACAGGATACAATAAAGAATGGGGTGCGCGGTGCGCAGCCGTTTGAGCATAAGTACAGCCCTCCCTATCAATGATAGCCCTATTCTACCACGATTCCCCCAAAAGCGATAGGGCGAAAATAAAGCGTACTGCCGGGGTATCGGGGAACTGTGAACGGCCTGCAGCATCTTTTTACAGAAAGTTCATGTAAAAGCGGGCTAAAATAGCCTTGCAGGTTTGACGTGTCTGCCGCTTTGGTGTATCATATACTTGTATTGTTATGCGCGATCCCGGGCGCATCACAGCCCGATTTTTAAGATTTATGAGGTGTGACCTATGTCCCTTGTTGAAAAACTTTTTGGCAGCTTCTCTGACCGGGAGCTGAAAAAGGTAAATCCCATCACCAAACAGGTGCTGGCGCTGGAGCCCAAGTATCAGGCCATGTCCGATGCCGATTTGCAGGCGCAGACTGCCGCCTTTAAGCAGCAGCTGGCCGAGGGCAAAACGCTGGATGACATCCTGCCGGATGCCTTTGCCGTCTGCCGCGAAGCCGCATGGCGCGTGCTGGGCATGAAGCATTTCCCCGTGCAGGTGACCGGCGGCATTGCCCTGCACCGCGGCGATATTGCCGAGATGCAGACCGGTGAGGGCAAGACCCTTGTGGCTACCCTGCCCGCCTACCTGAACGCCCTGACCGGCGAAGGGGTGCACATCGTTACCGTCAACGACTATCTGGCCAAGCGCGACAGCGAGTGGATGGGCAAGCTCTACCGCTGGCTGGGGCTGACCGTCGGTCTGATCGTGCAGGGCATGGACGGCGACGCCCGCCGGGCCGCCTACAACGCCGATATCACCTACGGCACCAACAACGAGTTCGGCTTTGACTACCTGCGCGACAACATGGTGACCTATAAGGCCAACATGGTGCAGCGCGGCCACGCCTACGCCATCGTGGACGAGGTGGACTCCATCCTGATCGATGAGGCCCGCACTCCTCTGATCATCTCCGGCCGCGGCGAGGATTCTTCCAGCCTGTACACACAGGTGGACCGCTTTGTGCGCACCCTGCACAAGAGCGTGGTGGTGGAACTGGAGGATAAGGTCTCCACCGACGAACAGGCCGATGGTGATTACGTTGTGGACGAAAAGCACAAGACCTGCACCCTGACCGCTACCGGCATCAAAAAGGCTGAAGCCTATTTTAAGGTAGAGAACCTTGCCGCCGCCGAGAACATGACCCTTGCCCACCACATTGATCAGGCTATCAAGGCCTACGGCGTGATGCAGCGGGACATTGACTATGTGGTCAAGGACGGTCAGGTCATCATCGTGGACGAGTTCACCGGACGTTTGATGATCGGCCGCCGGTACAACGAGGGTCTGCATCAGGCCATCGAAGCCAAGGAGGGCGTGAAGATCGCCGCCGAGAGCAAGACGCTGGCCACCATCACCTTCCAGAACTACTTCCGTATGTACAAAAAGCTGTCCGGTATGACCGGTACTGCCCGCACCGAAGCCACCGAGTTCACCGAGATCTACGGCCTGAACATCGTCAGTGTGCCCACCAACCGCCCGGTGCAGCGCAAGGACTACCCGGACGCCATCTACAAGACCGTGGAGGGCAAATACCGCGCCGTCATCGAGCAGGTGATGGAGTGCCACAAAAACGGTCAGCCCGTGCTGGTGGGTACTGTCAGCGTGGAAAAGAGCGAAACGCTCGCCAAAATGCTGCAGCGCCACACCCGGGATTTCAACGTGCTGAACGCCAAGAACCACGAGCGTGAAGCCGAGATCGTAGCGCAGGCCGGTAAAAAGGGTGCCATCACCATCGCCACCAACATGGCAGGCCGCGGTACCGATATCATGCTGGGCGGCAACGCCGAGTTCATGGCAAAGGCCCAGATGCGCAAGGAGCACTTCTGCGAGAACCTGCTCAGCCCCGAGACCCCGCAGGACGCCGACCCGGCAGCCGTGGAGCTGCTGCTGACCGAAGCCAACGGCCACGGCGAGACCACCGATGCCAACATTCTGGCGGCACGTCAGCGTTTTGACCAGCTGTACGCCCAGTACAAGCCCGCCATCGACGCCGAAGCCGACGAGGTGCGCGCCGCAGGCGGCCTGTTCATCATCGGTACCGAGCGCCACGAGAGCCGCCGTATCGACAACCAGCTGCGCGGCCGTGCCGGCCGTCAGGGCGACCCGGGCGCTTCCCGCTTCTACCTGAGCCTTGAGGACGACCTGATGCGCCTGTTCGGCGGCGACCGGGTGTCCGGCCTGATGAACACCCTGAAGATCGACGAGGACACCCCCATCGAGAACCGCATGATCACCAATACGCTGGAAAGCGCCCAGAAGAAGCTGGAGGGCCGCAACTTCGAGATCCGTAAAAACGTGCTGAAGTACGATGATGTGATGAACCAGCAGCGCGAGATCATCTACGGGCAGCGCCGCAAGGTGCTGGACGGCGAGGACATCAGCACCGAGATGCACAAGATGCTGCGGGAGAACATTGATTCCAGCTGCGCCCAGTTCCTTTCCGGCGATGTGAAGGACGAGTGGGATTTTGGTGCGCTGCGCCGCCACTATCAGGGCTGGCTGACCACCGATGCCGACTTCCACTACACTGTGGCGGACTTTGACAACCTCTCCCAGCAGGGCATTGCCGATATGCTGTACGACCGCGGGATGCAGATCCTGCAAGCCAAGGAAGTGCGCTACGGAGCACCCGTTATGCGCGAGCTGGAGCGCATCTGCCTGCTCAAGTGCGTAGACCGCCAGTGGATGGACCACATCGACAACATGGACCAGCTGCGGCAGGGCATCGCGCTGCGCGGCTACGGCCAGAAGGACCCGGTGGTGGAATACCGCATCGAGGGCTTTGATATGTTCGACCAGATGGTGGATTCCATCCGGGAGTCCAGCGTCAAGATGCTGCTGACCATCGAACTGCGCGCCGCCGGTTCCGCTCCCAAGCGGGAGCAGGTGGCAAAACCCACCGGCGAAGGCTTTGTGCCCGGCAACGGTGCACCCGGCGTCAAGGGCAGCCCCAAGGGTCAGCCGGTGCGTGTGGTCAAGATTGGCCGCAACGACCCCTGCCCCTGCGGCAGCGGCCTGAAGTTCAAAAAGTGCACCTGCGCCCAGTATCACCCCAATGGCAATAACGGCGGGGAAGAATAACTGTAAGGCAAAGCCCTCCCTGCCGTGGCCGAGAGGGTTTTCCGCATAAATTCAGAGGGAGTTGATTTTACAATGATCGCACCGGAAAAACTGTTGGAAGCCGCCAAGGCGCTGGAGCCCCAGCTGCAGGAGTGGCGGCGCACGCTGCACCGTCACCCGGAGGTGGGCTTTGACCTGCCCCAGACCAAGGCACTGGTCAAAAAGGCGCTGACCGAGATGGGCTACACCCCGCAGGACTGCGGCAAGTGCGGCGTGGTGGCGCTTGCAGGGGGCAAGCGCCCCGGCAAGGTGATCCTGCTGCGGGGCGATATGGACGCTTTGCCCCTGCAGGAGGAATCCGGCGAGGAATTCTCTTCTGAGCTGCCCGGCAAGATGCACGGCTGCGGCCACGATATGCACACCGCCATGGTGCTGGGTGCGGCCAAGCTGCTCAAGGAGCACGAGGACGAGATCGAAGGCACGGTAAAGCTGGAGTTCCAGCCCGCAGAGGAGATCTTTCAGGGCTCGCTGGATATGATAAACAGCGGCCTGCTGGAAAATCCCAAAGTGGACGCAGCGGTCATGTTCCATGTGCTGGCCGGGATGCCCCTGCCCGCCGGTATGGTGCTGGTGCCGGGCGGCGGCATCACCATGGCCAGCTGCGAGCAGTACCACATCGTTGTGCACGGCAAGGGCGGGCATGGCTCCATGCCCAACGCCTGCATCGACCCCATCACCGCAGCGGCGCACATCCACATTGCCCTGCAGGAGATCAACAGCCGCGAGCTGGACCCCGCCGGGTTCGGTGTATTCACCACCGGCCGGTTCGAGGCCGGCAAGGCTTCCAACGTCATCCCGGATACTGCCGATATGTGGGGTACTATCCGCACCGTAGACCCGGAGCAGAAGGTCAGCGCCCTTATCCACCAGCGCATGACCGAAATTGCGCAGGGCGTGGCCACCGCCTACCGCTGCACCGCCGAGGTGGAGTTCAGCGATTACTGCCCCTGCATGGTAGTAGACACCCCGCTGGCAGGCAATGCCCTGACCTATATGACCGAGCTGCTGGGTAAGGGCGCTATGGACATGACCCCGCTCACCGGCGGCAAACCCGGCGGCGGCAGTGAGGATTTTGCCTTTGTCAGCCATGAAGTGCCCACCGTGAGTATGTTCTTAGCCGCAGGCAACGCCAAGGAGGGCTACACCTACGGCCAGCACCACCCCAAAGTGCGCTTTGACGACAGCATCCTGTACCGCGGCACAGCAGCCTACACCTATATGGCGCTGCGCTGGCTGGCAGATCACCAGTAAACAGCAAAAGTGCCGGAAACGACCTTGATCGTTTCCGGCACTTTTTTTGTTATATCAGCCTTGCCCCGGCGTGGGGCAGGCTTTCTGCACCAAGGCTTTGCAGCTTTTGGGGTAGGGCGGCAAGGTCGCCGCCGGTATAGTACCAGCCCGCAGCCAGTGCTGCCAGTGCCAGCAGCAAAAGCACTGCCAGCGCCTTGCCCAACCTGCGGCGCTTCGGGCGCGGCGGCACGAGCGGTACAGCCGTGAGGGCGGCAGGCATCAGAGCTGTATCCGGTACTGCTTTACCGTAGGGCTGCCAGCTTGTGCCCCCTGCCTGCGGCAGACCGCAGGCAGCGCGGCGCAGCATATCCAGCAGCCACAGCCCGGGGTTCTCATCCGGCGATACGCACCGCAGCCAGCAGCCCTTTTTGCCGCCCACCAGCAACAGCCGACTGTGGGGCAGTTCCACACAGCCCACCGCCAGCGCGGCACCGGTCAGCCGCTGCATGGCCTGCACCCGCGCCAGTGTGCGGGCAGGCTCTGCCTGCGGTGCTTTGCGCATCTTGCGGCTGAGTCGGGCGTTGCGTGCGGCATTGGCATAGCTCATAGCACCAAAATCGAACACTTTTTCTGCGTCGGGAAGATTTTCCAGCCGGGTCTCCAGCAGCGCCCCGGCGGCAGCATCGCTGCACACCAGCAGCTTGCGGTGCTGTTCCAGTGCCTGCACTGCGGCGGCGGCAAGGGTCTGCTCTCCTTCCCCGTACAGCGCCGGGGCAAAGCTTGTCCGCAGCAGCTGTACCGCCCGGTGCAGCTGCTGCGGGGTGCTGCTTTGCAGCGCCACCAGTGTTTCCGCGCCCCGGGTGCGGCAGTGCACCGTGCCCTGCCAAGTGTCCGGCAGGGCTGCCACAGCCTTTTGCACGGTCTGCTCCGGTGCACCGAACAGCCGCAGCACGCAGCCTGCCGGGCGCTCTTCCTTATTTGTCATGACGCATCCCCCCTGCGGCCGCAGGGGCCGCTCTCACTCTGCCCGCAGGGTCTCGTCCAAGGCGGTCAGGGCGGCGGGGTCATGCTGTGCGCTTTCGGCCAGCACCTGCGTACCGGCCGGGGTCTTGCCCTGTGCCAGACGCAGCGCCAGTTCCAGCGCAGTCTGTGCGGCGCGGGCGCGGATGAGCGCACGGTCCGGGCGGGAGACGAACAGTTTTTTCACATACACCTTGTCTCCCCGGGCAGCACCCAGATACACCGTGCCCACAGGCCGGACGGCATCGCCGCCGCCGGGGCCCGCCAGACCGGTAACGCTGACCGCGATATCCGCACCGGCGGCTTTTGCCGCGCCCAGCGCCATCTGCGCCGCCACGGGAGCCGACACCACATTATATTGCGCAATGACCGCCGGGTCCACCCCGACAAGCTTCGCCTTGGCCTGCTCCCAGTAGGTCACAAAGCCGTAGCCAAACACCTCGCTTGCGCCGGACACACTGGTCAGGCGCTGGGC
Organism: Faecalibacterium prausnitzii; assembly: GCF_003287405.1. Classification (GTDB taxonomy): domain Bacteria; phylum Bacillota; class Clostridia; order Oscillospirales; family Ruminococcaceae; genus Faecalibacterium; species Faecalibacterium intestinale. Next base: position 182,649 of record NZ_PRLD01000003.1, on the reverse strand, counting down.
GATCATGCCGCCGGTGCAGCTTTCGGCGGTGGCAATGGTCAGGCCGTTGGCCTGCAGCGTGTGCACCACCGTCTCTTCTAACCCGGCGACATCCTCATCATACACCGCATCACCCAGCAGATCATAGAACTTTTTGGCGTAGGCGCGGCACATCGTCTGCGCCTCGGCGTCATTCTGCGCCCGGGCGGTGATGCGGATCTCGCACTCGCCGGTCTTGCAGTAGATGGCGGCGGTTGGGTTCTGGTTTTCCAGCAGCGCACGCACCCGGTATTCCAGATTGCTCTCGCCGCCCAGCACCCGTAGCGTCAGGCTGTGCAGGGCACAACTCTGCCGCGCCAGCAGCAGCGGGCGCACACTTTCCTCCCACATGGCCTTCATCTCATGGGGAACACCGGGCATCAGCACGGCACAGTGACCGTCCTGCTCGAACCATGCGCCCGGCGCGGTGCCGTGGTGGTTGACCACCTTATGCCCGTGCACCGGCACCATGGCCTGCTTGCGGTTGTTGGGGGTGGTCTCGCGCCCGGTGCGGGTAAAGAAGTCCACGATCTTCTGCCACTCGTCCGGGTCAAAGGTAAGGGTGTCGCCAAAGCAGGCGGCCACCGTCTCCTTGGTCAGGTCGTCTGCCGTGGGGCCCAGCCCGCCGGTGAACACCAGCAGATCGCACCGCTGTTTTGCTTCGTTGACAAAATCCGCCAGACGGCCATGGTTATCGCCGATGGTGCTCTGCCGCCGGACGGTGATGCCCAGCGCGGCCAGCTCCCGGCTGAGGTACTGGGCATTGGTGTTAAGAATATTGCCGAGCAGCAGCTCGGTACCCACACTGATGATCTCTGCTGTCATGGACAAATCAACCCTCGAATTCTACCTGATCGGTGATGCGCACCCGGATGCGCTCGGTCTGCTCTGCGGCTTCGGCTTCCAGCGCGGCAAGGCCGGGCATGGCGGCTTCGGCGGCAAGGATCTCCTCCAGCTCGGGGCGGATCTTCGGGTGCGGCGGGGTGAAGATGGTGCAGCAGTCCTCGTAGGGCAGGATGCTGGTCTCAAAGGTATTGATATGGCGGGAGGTCTCGATGATCTCGGTCTTGTCCATACCGATGAGCGGGCGCAGGATGGGCAGATCCTGTGCGGCATCGGTGCACTGCAAAGCCTTGACGGTCTGGCTTGCCACCTGTGCCAGACTTTCGCCGGTGACCAACGCTTCGCACCCCTGCTTTTTGGCGATCACGTTTGCAATGCGCATCATGCTGCGGCGCATCAGCACCGTGAACAGCACATCCGGGGCGTTGTCCCGAATGTATTCCTGCGGCTTGGTGTAGGGCACCACGAACAGGTTGGCACTGCCGGTATACACGGTGATAAGCTGCGCCAGAGCCTTTACCTTCAGTTTTGCGCGCTCAGAAGTATACGGAGGGGACGCAAAATGGATGTGATCCAGTGCCAGACCGCGCTTTGCCATACGATAGGCTGCCACCGGACTGTCGATGCCGCCGGAGAGCATATTCAGAGCACGGCCGCTGGTGCCCACGGGCAGACCGCCCTCACCCGGTATTTTCGGGCCGTGAATATACGCACCGTAATCACGAATCTCCACAATGACCTTAAACTGCGGGTTATGCACATCCACCTTCAGGTAGTTGTGCTTACCCAGCAGGTAAGCACCCAGCTCCCGCATCAGCTCCGGGCTGGTCATGGGGTAGGTCTTATCGGCGCGCCGGGCTTCTACCTTGAAGGTGCGGATGCCGTGCAGCGCACTGCCCAGATAGTCCTCGGCGGTCTGGCAAATGGTATCGAAATCCTTTTCGCACACCACGGCGCGGCTGAGCGCGGCAAGGCCGAACACCTTGCTGACCCGCCCAAAGGCAAGGTCCATATCCACGTCCTCTTCCTCGGGCTCCATATAAAAGGTGGACTGGGTGCAGTACACCTTGAACTTGCCCACCGTCTTAAGGCGGTAGCGCAGGATCTTCATCATGGCTGCTTCGAACTGGTTGCGGTTGAGGCCTTTCAGGGACATCTCGCCCTGATAGCCCATAATAATTTCCTTCATAAATGTTGCATCTCCTGATGTGGGATTTATAATGGCCTCCGCTTTCGCTCTGGCCATATTCAGCGGATGAATTATTTTTATTTGTGAATGGAAAATGACTGCGGTCATTTTCCATTCACTCTTTCACAAATCGGGGTCGTGCAGGTAAGCTGCATCTTCCCATAGAACGGCTGACAGTTTCTCTGAGGACCGTCCGCTGGGGTGGGACCCTGTTGCCCGCAGGGCAATAGGGCGGGCGATGGAATGGCCCGATTCGTGTCCGAAGAGAAAGCTGTCAGCCGTTCTGCGGCTTCAGTTTTTACTTTCTGATCTTCTGCAAATGCTTCATGCCGTCCTCGAAGCGGTTGAGGAAGGCATCCACATCCTCCGGGGTGTTATCGGCACAGAAGGACACCCGGATGGCAGTGTCGATGGCAAGCGGGTCGCGCCCCATGGCCGCCAGCGTGTGGCTGGGCTGACCGCGCCCGCAGGCACTGGCCGAGGAAACGTAGATCTGCTCCTCGGCCAGAAAAGCCAGCATGGTCTCGCTCTTGATGCACATCTCGCTGAAGTTCAGCACCTCGGGCACAGCGTTCTCCGGGCTGTTGATGACCACCTCCGGGAAGGCTTTCAGCCCCTCCCGCAGCTGCCGGTTCAGCGCACGCATGGCGGTGTCCCGGCTCTTCATGGTCTTTGCCAGGCGGGTGGCCGCTGCGGCCAGACCCATGGCGTAGGGCAGGTTTTCAGTGCCGGGGCGCATCTGCCGCTCCTGCTCGCCGCCCAGATAAGGCGGCTGGAAGGCCTGCACCAGCCGGTCGGAAAGGTAGAGCGCACCAATGCCCTTGGGGGCATGGATCTTGTGGCCGCTTACCGAGAGTGTATCGATGTTGTCCAGTTTGATGGGCACACGCATCCACGCCTGCACCGCGTCCACATGGACGATGGTGCGGCTGTTGCGGCGCTTCACCTCGGCGGCAAGGCGCTCCACATCGTTGCGGGTGCCGATCTCGTTGTTCACCATCATGCAGGCCACAAGGATGGTGTTTTTGTCCACCCGCTCCAGCATGGCGGCAATGTCCAGCGTGCCGTCTGCCCGGGGGGCTACCACGGTAACGTCGTAGCCCTGCTTTGCCAGCCGCTCCAGCGGACGCTGCACACTGGGGTGCTCGAAGCCGGACACCACGATGCCCTTGCCAAAGGTGCGGGTCTGCACCGCGCCCAGCAGCGCCAGATTGTTGCTCTCGCTGCCGCAGGAGGTAAAATACAGCTCCCGGCTTTTGCAGCCCAGCGTGCGCGCTACGGCGGCGCGGGCGGCATTCAAAGCCTCCTCACTGCGCGCGCCCGGGCCGTATAAGCTGGAAGGGTTTGCCCAGTGCTCCCGCATGGCCTTGTTTATGACGTCCGCCACCTCCGGCGCTACGATGGTGGTGGCCGCGTTGTCCAGATAATGTAACTGAGGGTTTTGCAGCATAAACGGATTTCCTGCTTTCTGTCGTTGTTTTCATAATAACCCAGAATAAGTATAGCACAAACCCTTGGATAACGCAAAAAATTTTATGCATTTATGGGTGATTTTTGTAACTGTACCTCCTTGACAAACACCCCGGTGGTGTGCTATCTTTACAGCATAGACCGCATCCCTGCTGACGGAACCTTGTGGAGCACCACAGTGCAGGGGTGCTGGGGATGTCAATGCCGACCGTCTGGGCAGCCTTGCGCAATTGCTGCGCAAAGCTGTCCTTTTTTGCTATCAAGGAGGATGTCTGTATGAAGACCGATATCGAGATCGCGCAGGAAGCCAAAATGAAGCCTATTACCCAGATCGCAGCTCAGCTGGGCCTGGAGGACGAAAGTGTGATCCCCTATGGCCGCTATAAGGCCAAGATCGACCACCGGCTGATCCACAACGCCAAAAAGCAGGGCAAGCTGATCCTTGTCACTGCCATCAGCCCCACCCCTGCCGGTGAAGGCAAAACCACCACCAGCGTAGGTCTGGCCGATGCCATGAACGCACTGGGCAAAAAGACCATGCTCTGCCTGCGCGAGCCCAGCCTTGGCCCCGTGTTCGGCGTGAAGGGCGGCGCTGCCGGCGGCGGTTACGCACAGGTGGTGCCCATGGAGGATATCAACCTGCACTTTACCGGCGACCTGCACGCCATTGGCACCGCCAACAACCTGCTGGCTGCCATGATCGACAACAGCATCCAGCAGGGCAACCCGCTGAACATCGACCCTCGCCGCATCACCTGGAAGCGCTGCATGGACATGAATGACCGTCAGCTGCGGTTCATCGTGGACGGTCTGGGCGGCAAGGTGAATGGCACCCCCCGCGAGGACGGCTTTGACATCACCGTGGCCAGTGAGGTCATGGCCATCTTCTGCCTTGCCACCAGCATCTCCGATTTGAAGGAGCGGCTGTCCCGCATCGTATGCGCCTATACCTACGACGGCAAGCCGGTGACTGCCGGTGAGATCGGCGCAGCCGGTGCCATGACCGCCCTGCTGAAGGACGCACTGGATCCGAACCTTGTGCAGACGCTGGAGAATAACCCCGCCATCATCCACGGCGGCCCCTTTGCCAACATTGCCCACGGCTGCAACAGCGTGCTGGCCACCAAGCTCAGCCTTTCGCTGGCAGACTACACCATCACCGAAGCCGGTTTCGGTGCCGATCTGGGCGCGGAGAAATTCTTGGATATCAAGTGCCGCTATGCCGGTATTGCCCCCTCTGCCTGTGTGCTGGTGGCTACCGTACGCGCTCTCAAGAGCCACGGCGGCGTAGCCAAGGCAGACCTGAACCAGCCCAACCTCGAAGCTGTCAAGGCCGGTGCTTCCAACCTGATCCGTCACATCGACAACCTGAAGAACGGCTTCGGTCTGCCGGTAGTGGTTGCCATCAACGCCTTCCCCACCGATACCGCCGAGGAGCAGGCTTATGTTGAGCAGGTCTGCGCCGAGCAGGGCGTGCCCTGCGTGCTAAGCGAGGTGTTCGCCAAGGGCGGCGAGGGCGGCAAGGCACTGGCTGAGAAGGTGCTGGAGATCCTGGAGGATCGTCCCATCCAGTACACCTACCCGCTGGAGATGCCCCTGAAGGACAAGATCAACGCCATTGCCACCAAGATCTACCGCGCCGATGGCGTGAACTACAGCGCCGCCGCCAGCAAGACGCTGGCCGAGCTGACCGAGATGGGCTACGGCGACCTGCCCGTCTGCATTGCCAAGACCCAGTACAGCTTTAGCGACAACGCCAAGCTGACCGGTGCGCCCACCGGCTTTACCATGGAGGTGCGCGAGGTGCGTCTGGCAGCCGGTGCAGGCTTCGTGGTCGTCATCTGCGGCAACATCATGACCATGCCCGGTCTGCCCAAAAAGCCCGCCGCCGTGAACATCGACGTAGACGCCGATGGCAAAATCACCGGCCTGTTCTGATAAAAAATCCTAATAAAACACAAAAGGCGCTGTCCGCAAGGACAGCGCCTTTTACGTTCTTTTTACTCCATGGTGTGGCTGCAAAGGTAGTCCACCCATGCGGCATAGCCCTCCGGCTTGATGTGGTAACCGTCCGGCTGGGCGTAGCTTTCGATCAGGTCGCCGTTTTCGTCTGCCAGCACCTCCCACAGGTTGAGGAAATAGCAGTCCTTTTCCAGCGCAATGGCAGCCAGCTCGTTGTTGATGCGGCACAGGCGGTCACGGTTCAGCCCTGCGTGGTTTTCCTGTGCGCTCACCTCCGGCCTTACCGGCGTGATGGACTGCACATAAATTTTTGCATCCGGCAGCGCCTGACTGATCATGTCCAGCATCAGACGGTAGTAGGTCAGGAAACTGGTGTAATCGGTGTCCCGTCCCAGCACATTGCTGCCCAGCAGCACATAGACGGCCTTGGGCTGCTGGGCGGTCAAAGCGTCCAGCGGGATCTCTGTCACGCCGTCTGCCCGCTTACAGCTGGTGCCGTTGACAAAGGCGTTGGGGCCTACCCCCTTATAAGCGCAGAACTGCGCCCCGGGCAGACCGGTATCGTAGATCTGCAAGCCCTGTGTCAGGCTGTCGCCCACAAAACTGACCTGCGCAAACCAGCTTTTTTCCACCGGAGCGCTGGCCGGCAGCGCCGCCATGCGGAAGTCCAGCGCGGTCTCGGTGCTTCCCTCCAGCGTCTGCACCCGGAGCTGCCGCGCCAACGGGTAGTTGACCGTGTTCCATGTATTATCCGTGGTCACCTGCCGCAGAATGGTGTTCTGGCTCAGGGCGGTATCCACGCGCTCCCGGTGCAGCACCTTCCACAGAATGCCGATAGCGCTCAGCAGCGCCACCAGCGCCAGAAGGGCGACGATGATAAATACCCTGCGCCAGCGCCGGTGCAGGATGCGCCGCCGGTATTCCTGATAATCTGCCATTGTCGTTCCCTCACTTCCGGCCCGGAATGCGGGCTGTTCTATTTATAGTATAGCATAACTGCACCCAACAGCAAACCCCATTTGCCAAAAATGTGCTGCCGGTTTTGCACGGTACGGGGCTGTTTTGGTGCAAAACTGACAGAGCACTGCCGCAAACGCTTGCATCCCATAGGCAGAATGTGTTATACTAAGATGAATCAAACGACAGGGAGGCTTTCACGATGGCATATACACCGAAACTGACTTATAAAGGCAAGCCCCTCGTCCGCAAGGACAACGAGCTGTATTACGGCAGCATGACCGACCCCTATGTGCTGTATCTGCAGATCCTGACCACCACCCCGGTGGGCGAGCAGCAGGTAGCCGACAAGGTACACCTGATGCTGCTTTCTACCGATACCACCAAGGCACCGCAGGAGCGCGTAGCGCGCCAGACCACCAAGCACGGCTTGTACAACGCGCTGGATATTGGCGGCATCTGGCTGCAGAAGGCCAACGAGACCCGCTGAATCAAATTAAAATGAACAATGCCGGACAGTCTGCGGACTGCCCGGCATTGCGTTTTTACAGGGACAATTTGGAATGGCCTCCGCGTGCGCTTTGGCCATATTCATAGGAATTTCTTTTTTGATTACAATTTTGGAAAATCTGCGGATTTTCCAAAATTGCCTTTTCACGAGCGGGGTCGTAAAGGAAAACAGCAGCAAAAAGCGCTATTTTCTGGATCCCATTTTCACAGGAATAAGAGAAAATCTTACTCCTCGGTCACCTCAAAGTCCAGCGGCTCGCCGCAGTTGGGGCACTTGGGTGCGCCGTCCAGCAGCTCATCCTCCTCAAATACGGCGGTCTTTCCGCAGGCGGGGCAGGTCACCTCGTACTGCACAGGGGCGTCCTTAGCTTCGTCCTCCTCGCCTTCCAGCGCGACCTCAAAGGTCACACCGCAGTGGGCGCAGTTGGCTTCGCCTGCATCCAGATCATCCTCGCTGACGTAGACAGTCTCGCCGCAGGCGGGGCAGGCTACCTCGTAGAAGGGCTCGCTGGCGATGTCGTCATCTCCCGCATCCTCATCCTCGTCGGCTGCGTCGTCGTCCTCGTCCTCGGCATCCTCGTCCTCGTACAGGTCGGCTTCCAGATCCTCCAGCTCCTCGCTCAGATCGTTGATCTGGTCGTAGGCGTGGGTCAGATCCTCGTCCATGGCGGCAATGGCATCGGCCATCTCGCCCAGCAGAGCGGCCATGGCCTTGATGATCTTACCCTCTTTGGTGCTCTCATCCACGCCCAGACCGTCCACTAAGCCCTGCAGGTAGGCTGCTTTCTTGTTCAGTTCCATCTGAAATGCCCTCCTTGTTTGTAATACAAAAACCGGGCAAACGGTTGCCCGCTGCCCGGTATGCGACAAATGATCAGACGCGCTCCATATACTCGCCGGTGCGGGTATCGATGCGGATGTGATCGCCCTCGTTGATGAACAGAGGCACACGAATCTCGGCGCCGGTCTCAACGGTAGCGGGCTTCAGGGTGTTGGTAGCAGTGTTGCCCTTGACACCCGGCTCGGTCTGGGTGACTTCCAGCTCGATGAAGTTGGGGATCTCGACGCTGAACACCTTGCCCTTGTAGCTCAGCAGCTTGCACAGCTCGTTCTCCTTGCAGAACTTGAAGTTATCGGGCACGTCGGCTGCGTTGACGGGGATGTCATCGTAGGTCTCGTTGTCCATGAAGTGGTACAGATCGCCGTCCTCGTAGCTGTAAGTCACGTCCTTACGCTCGATGAAAGCCTGCGGGAACTTTGCGGTGGGGTTGTAGCTGGTCTCGACCACAGAGCCGGTGATGACGTTCTTGGTCTTGGTGCGGACAAAGGCAGCGCCCTTGCCGGGCTTGACGTGCTGGAACTCAACGACCTGAAGAACCTGGCCGTCCTGCTCAAAGGTCACGCCATTGCGAAACTCGCCTGCAGAAATCATAGGAATTCCTCCATAAATTTAATCTCAGATGCTTAACGCATATCTCTATTTATTTTACCCAATCTGCCCCTGTTTGGCAAGGGGTTTGGGCAAAAAAGACGATAAAAACACAAAATCTTTTACGCATTCCGCGCTGCGCGGTACATTTGCTGCATCGTCTGCGCGTCCTCGGCCTGTGTGCCCGCACTCTCGCAGATGACCACCGGGGTCAGCTGGCGCTGTGCCAGCAGCTCCATCAGGGGCTGGGGCTCCGGGCCGAACTGGGTATCGGCAAAGGTCCAGTGGCGCTTTTCGCCGCCCGCCGAGTATTCAATGCGGGAAAAGTGCACATGGAACTGCCGGGCGCGGTCATCGCCCAGCACCTCGGCCATGCGGTCCAGAATGGCGGCATAGTCCGCCTTGGTCTGGATGCCGCCCAGCGTGCGGGCGTTCAGGTGGCCGAAGTCGATGCAGGGGGTGATGCGGCTGTCCACGCCGCACAGCGCCAGCACCTCGTCCAGCGTGCCCAACTGCCCTACCTTGCCCATGGTCTCCGGGCACAGGGTCATATCCTCAAAGCCAGCCTCGTCCAGCGCAGCCACGGCGCGGCGCATGGTATCCAGCGCCTTTTCCAGCGCCGCCTCCCGGCTCTGCTTGCCGCAGCTGCCGGAGTGGAAGATGATGCGTCTGCCGCCCAGCGCCCGGCACACCGCCGCGCTTTGCAGCAGGTACTGGATGCTGTTCAGCCGCTTGTCCTCTTCCAGACTGGACATACTGATATAATAAGGTGCATGGACGCTGAACAGGATGTCCCGCTCTGCGGCAAGGGCAGCCATGCGGGCGGCCTTATCCAGCCCCAGACGCACCCCGCGCCCGCACTGGTACTCAAAGGCGTTCAGCCCCATTTTGGCGGTGTACTCCGGCACGTCCAAGCTGCTTTTGTAGCCTTGGGCGGCAAAGCTGTCGCTGGTGCCTGCAGTGCCGAACCGGATGTTCCAAGCTTCACTCATAGGGTCTTACCTCCCCGGTCGTAGTACTTCTGCCAGTGTTTCTTTTCCCACTTGCGCTTGAGGATGACCTGTGCGCCCAAGTCCGGCCCGCGGGGGATGACCATCAGCCCGGGGATGCCGTACAGCGCCGCCACCATGCGGTCGGCGTAGAGCTGGTCGCCCACCATGGCCATCTGGCGGTGCTTCACGCCCATGCGGTGCTGCGCCACCATCAGCGCAAAGGGCAGGGGTTTGGCTGCGCGGTACAAGTAGGCAAGCCCCAGCTTTTCAGCAAAGGGGCGCACCCGCTTTTCTGCACCGTTGGAAACGATGGTCAGCTTTACCCCGGCTTTGCGCATGGCGGCAAGCCACGCGGCCACCTCCTCCGGCAGCTCCTGACTGCGGTCTGCGGTCAGGGTGTTGTCGATATCCAGCACCAGAGCCGTGATGCCCTTAGCGGCAAGCCATTCCGGCGTGATATGGGTAACGTCCTTAAAAACATATTCGGGGGTAATGAGCATAAATAGACCCTCTCAGTCTGCCCTGCGCAAAGCAGCTTTAAAATGAAAATAGGGGAACCTGCATAAACAGGCTCCCCTACATCGGCGTTAGCAACGCGTTTAAAATCTAAAGCAACGTGCGATTCCAAGCAAGTGATTACTTGAACTTGCGCTTGCGGGCTGCTTCGGACTTCTTCTTGCGCTTAACAGACGGCTTCTCGTAAGCCTCGCGCTTACGAACCTCTGCGAGCACACCGCTGCGAGCAGTGCTGCGCTTGAAGCGACGCAGTGCGCTTTCCAGCGACTCGCCCTCTTTAACACGAATTTCCGACATCTTATTCCCTCCCTTGGACCGTGAGGCAGGAATTTCGTTGTTACATGGTAACTAACAGTAGACAGTATAGCGCATTTTATCCGGTTCGTCAACCTTTTTTTGAAAGTTTTTACTCAAAACTTTTGAAAGATTTTTGAACAGACGCTGCCGGGTGTTTCCTGCGCTAAATCCGCCTCTGCGGGTGATGATATGTTCACGCTTATTCAGCGGAGCAGCAAAACTCAGCCCTTGGCAGCCAGATTGACCAGACGGCCCTTGACGTAGATTTCCTTGACCAGCTGCTTGCCTTCCAGCGCAGCAGCCACAGCGGGGTCTGCCTTGGCGGCGGCAATGGCGTCCTCGGCGGTGATGTCTGCGGGCACCTTCAGGCGTGCCTTCACCTTGCCGTTCACCTGCACGGCGATCTCCACAGCAGCTTCCACGCACTTGGCTTCCTCGTAGGCAGGCCACGGATAGTAGGCCAGCTGCTCATCGTGGCTGTGACCCAGCTTCTCCCACAGCTCCTCGGTCATGTGGGGAGCGAAGGGGTTCAGCAGCTGCACCAGCGTCTCAAACTCGGCCTTGGTGGCGCCGCCGTTGTCGTACAGGGCGTTGACCAGCGTCATCAGCTGGGCAATGGCGGTGTTCATCTTCAGACCCTCAATATCTGCGCTGACCTTCTTGATGGTCTGGTGCATCAGGGTCTCCATGGCGGGGCGGTAGCCCTCGCCCTCCACCAGCTTGTCGCTCAGTGCCCACACGCGGTCAAGGAAGCGGTTGCAGCCCGCAATGGCAGAGGTCTGCCACGGTGCAGCCTGCTCAAAGTCGCCCATGAACATCTCGTACAGACGCATGGTGTCGGCACCGTACTGATCCACCACCTCGTCGGGGTTGATGACGTTGCCAAGGCTCTTGGACATCTTCACGATGGGATGGCGCGCCATCTCGCCGTACTTCTCTTCCAGTGCCTTCTCGGCGGCCTTCTGGCTGCCGTACTCCTTGAGCAGCTTCTCCTGCTCCTCAGCGGGCAGGTTGACAAAGCTGTGGGGGTTCAGGCCAAGGATCATGCCGTGGGCGGTACGCTTCTGGTAGGGCTCCGCCGTGGGCACCACACCGATATCGTACAGGAACTTATGCCAGAAGCGGCTGTACAGCAGATGCAGGGTGGTGTGCTCCATGCCGCCGTTGTACCAGTCCACCGGAGACCAGTATTCCAGCGCTTCCTTGGAGGCCAGAGCATCCTTGCAGTGGGGGTCCATATAGCGCAGGAAGTACCAGGAGGAACCGGCCCACTGGGGCATGGTGTCGGTCTCGCGGGTAGCGGGGCCGCCGCAGCAGGGGCAGGTGGTCTTGACCCAGTCCTTGTGGCGTGCCAGCGGGGATTCGCCGTCCGGGCCCGGCTCAAAGTCGGTGATGTCCGGCAAAGTCAGCGGCAGGCTGCTCTCGGGCAGGGGCTGCCAGCCGCACTTGTCGCAGTGCACCATGGGGATGGGCTCGCCCCAGTAACGCTGACGGCTGAACACCCAGTCGCGCAGCTTGTAGTTGACCTTATCGCGGCCCTTGCCGTTCTCCTCCAGCCAAGTGATCATCTTCTTTTTGGCATCGACCACGGACAGGCCGTTCAGGAAGCCGGAGTTGACCAGCGTACCGGTAGCCACATCGGTAAAGGCAGCCTCGTCCAGATTGGACGGGGTGCTGCCCTTGACCACCTCGATGATGGGCAGGCCAAACTTCTTGGCAAACTCCCAGTCGCGGGTATCGTGGGCGGGCACAGCCATGATGGCACCGGTGCCGTAGGTGGACAGAACGTAGTCGGAGATGAAGATGGGGATCTCGGTCTCGTTGACCGGGTTGATGCCCATCACACCGTCCAGCTGCACGCCGGTCTTTTCCTTGTTCAGCTCGCTGCGCTCAAAGTCGCTCTTGCGGGCAGCTTCGGCCTGATAAGCCTTGACGGCATCGGCGTTCTTGATGATGCCCTTTTCCAGCCATGTCTTGAGCAGGGCGTGCTCCGGGGAGATGACCATGTAGGTAGCACCGAACAGGGTATCGCAGCGGGTGGTGTACACGGTCAGGGTGTCCCCGGCGGTGGTGCCGAAGTTCACTTCTGCACCGTGGCTGCGGCCGATCCAGTTCTTCTGCTGGGTGGCCACGCGCTCGATGTAATCCAGGCCGTCCAAGCCGTCGATCAGCTTATCGGCATAAGCGGTGATCTTGAGCATCCACTGGCTCTTGACGCGGTGCACCACCTCGCTGCCGCAGCGCTCGCACACGCCGTTGACAACTTCCTCGTTTGCCAGCACGCACTTGCAGCCGGTACACCAGTTGACGTTCATTTCCTTCTTGTAAGCCAGACCGTGCTTGTACAGCTGCAGGAAGATCCACTGGGTCCACTTGTAGTACTCGGGGTCGGTGGTGTTGATCTCGCGATCCCAGTCAAAGGAGAAGCCCAGCGCCTTGAGCTGGCTGCGGAAATGGTCCACATTGCTCTTGGTGACGATGGCGGGGTGGATGTGGTTCTTCATGGCGAAGTTCTCGGTGGGCAGACCGAAGGCATCCCAGCCCATGGGGTACAGCACATTGTAGCCGTTTTTACGGCGCTTGCGGCTTACCACGTCCAGCGCGGTGTAGCTGCGGGGATGGCCGACGTGCAGGCCCGCACCCGAAGGATACGGGAACTCCACAAGGGCATAGAACTTGGGTTTTTTGTGGTCGATCTCAACATGGAAGGTCTTTTCGTCCTCCCACACCTTCTGCCACTTGGCTTCAACAGCCTTGTAATCATACTTCATGTTTGTAATCAGCTCCAGACTTTAACCAAAATACCGTTGCTTGGGGGCGTATGCTTTTAAGGTACTTCCGGTACAAACCCTCTCAGTCAGGGCATTCTCCCTGCCAGCTCCCCCGAGGGGGGAGCTTTTCTGCCAACTTTCCCTATTGCGCCGCAATAACGGAGCGGGTCCTGCCAGAAGCAAACCTTTTTGCCTTAATTATTCAATGCTGCTATCCGGGGTCAGGTACTCCGAGATGTCCACCGGCTCGCCGTCTGCCCACAGGTGCTCCAGATCATAGTAAGCGCGGCTGTTGGGCACAAAGACGTGCACGATGACGTTGGAGTAATCCAGCAGCACCCAGTTCTTGGTGTCGTGACCCTCGGTGCTGTAGGGTTCCAGACCCTTCTGCGAAAGCTCGTACTCCACCTCGTCTGCCAGAGACGCCACCTGTGTGGTGGAGGTACCGGAGGCGATGACGAAATAATCGGTCAGGACGGTCAGGCTTTCCACCTTGAGCACCCGCACATCCTGTGCCTTCTTCTTGTCCAAAATCTTGGCGATCTCAATGGCAAGCGCCTTGCTGTCGTTGAAATTATCCATGTGTTTCTCCCTTCTGTCGGAACATCCCCGCACCCGGTGTGCAGGGCATTGTTTTTGTTGTTACTGTCCGGTGCCCGCTGCCTGACCATCGGTGGTCACAGCGCCGGAAAGGTCGGTATCGCCGCTGAGGATGGCGTCGTCGGATTCCTTATCGATGCGTCCCATATACTGCACGTTGGCATCGGTGGATGCGCTGCCGTGGGGCCACTGGTCGGTGACCATGTGCAGCTCGCTTACCTCCACCGGGCCGGTGTAGGTGCAGAAATACTGGTTGAGCAGGTTTGCGATGGAACCGGCATCCGGCACCACGCAGGAGTAGCCGGCAAAGGAGTCGGTCTTGCCCACGTTGGGCACGCCCATGAACACCGGCGTCTGCGCCAGAATGATATTGGAGCTGTCGATCTTGAGGAAGGACGCCAGCAGCTTTGCGATGGTGGTGATATCCATATCCGTGTGGATATAGTCCTTGAATATCAGCGGCAGCTGGTTCAGGATATCGGTAATGCCCATAGCGCGGGCGCGCTTGAACAGACCTGCGTAGAAGTAGCGCTGCATATTCAAGCGGTCGATATCAGAGTTTGCGTAGCCGTCACCGTGGCGGCAGCGCACAAAGAACTCCGCCGAAGCACCGTCCAGATTGCGGTAGCCTTTCAGCAGCTTGCTGCCGCCGTAGGACATATCCCGGGGGATATACACCTCGATGCCGCCGAAGTTATCCACCATTTCCACCAGCGCCTGCATATCGATGGTAACATAGTAGTCGATGGGCAGGTGGTACTGGTCGTAAATGACATCTGCCAGCGCGGCAATGCTGCCGCCGTTGGAAAGCGCCACCGAGTTGATCTGGTAGTTGGAAACGGCATAGGTCTTGCCGTTGGAAAGGGTAAGCTTGCGGTTCTGGGTGGTCACCAGCGTGTTGCGGGGGATCTGCAGCATCCGCAGCGCACCGCCCTTGATATCAAACTGGCAGTACAGGATCATATCCGTCATGCCGTCGTTGGAGCTGGTGTCGCTGTAAGAGCGTCCCTCTTCAAAGTCGATGCCGCAGACCAGAATGTTGACCACATCGCCCTTGTACTCCTCGGCGGTCTGGATCTCCTCCACGATGGAGGGGGCACTTTCTGCCGGGCGGATGCTGTCCTCCACCTTGTTCACAAGGCTCACACCGTACACCACCACACCGGAGATCACGGCAATCACGCCCATCACGATGGCAAAGGGCAGCCACAACGGGGTCTTTTTCTTTTTTTTGCGGCGGCGCGGTGCATCGTCCCCGCCCAGATCGGGCTGTGCTGCATAGCGGGGCGGCGCGGCGTGCTGCGCCCCGGCAGTGCTGCGGGTGTTCTGCTCCGGGGCAGCCTGCGGGGCACGCGCCGCCTGATCCGGGCGGCTGAGCGAGCGGTCTGTATTGATATGGCGTGGCGTCTGGCTCATGCTTTTATATCCTCCAGCTTTTCACTGCTCTGCAGAGTTTTTTACCTGCAGACCTGTCATATCCTTCAGTATAGCATGGTACGGCAAAATCTGCAATTGTTTTATCCGGGGATGGCCGAAACCATTTTTAATCGGTGCCCGGCTTTTCACCCTTCATTCTGCCCGCTGTGCGCTAAGATATCCTCGTAGGCGGCCTTGCTCTCGGGGTCTAGGGGCTTGCCCTCGGACAGCACAAAGCCGTTGGTCTGCTTGAGCGCCGCCAGCATGGCCGCGTCCAAATCCTTCATTTCCAGCTTGCGCAGCTTTTCCACCCCGGGCCAGTCCCGTTCGGCACTGGTCATATCGGCCAGATACAAGATCTTGTCCAGCTGGGTCATGCCCGCCTTGCCTGCGGTATGGCAGGCGATGGCGCTGAGCACGGCTTCGTCTGTGACGCCCCACTCCGTACGCGCCAGAATGGCGGCGCAGATGCCGTGCCATACCGGCGTGGGGCGTGCTTCGCCGCCCTGCGCATACTGCGGGTATGCCTGCATGATAGCGCGCATCTCGTCCTTGGGCAATTCCTTGGCGGCATCGTGCAAAAGCGCCGCCAGTGCGGCCTGCTCCGGGTCGGTGCCGTAGTGCTTGGCCAGTTTGACGGCCATTTTTTTCACGTTGATGGTATGCTCGTAGCGCTTATCGCTCAAGCGGCCGCGCACAAGTTCCTTTGCCTGTTTCAGCTCCATTTATCTGCTACTTCCTTCTGTGTTCCGGTATAGTCCCTCCCGCCGGATGACGGTGCGCACCGCTTCCGGCAGTTCGGCTTCGCATTCCTCTCCGGCGGCAAGCCGGGCCCGCAGCTGGCTGCTGGCCATAGGCAGCGCCTGCACGGGGGCAAACAGGATGCGTCCGCCCGACGGGTCCAGCTGCTTTGCCTTTGCGTGCAGCGCCGGGGCATCGCCGATATCCCGGCTGGTGACCACCACCCGCGCAATGCGCAGGATATCCTGCCAGCGGTGCCAGCCCTCAAAGCTGAGCAGCATATCGCTGCCAATAGCAAGATACAGTATAGCGCCGGGGTTTTCCCGCGCCAGCATTTCCAGCGTGAGCACGGTATAATTGCGGCTGCCCGCTGCGGCCTGCGCCACCTCCCAGCCGCTTACTTCCAGCGGCGGCATACCCGGCTCCTGCGCCAGTGCCGCAAAGCACCGGCACATTTCCAGCCGCAGCGCACCGGAGGCATTTGTCCCCTCCTTAAAGGGGGAAGTACCTGCCGGCATCACCACGATCTTATCCGGGCGCACGCGGTCTGCCGCTGCACGCAGGTTATTCAGGTGGCCGTTATGGGGCGGGTCAAAGCTGCCGCCATAGAGAAGGATCTTCATCTTACTTCAGCAGGGCAGCGTAGGCGCTGTCCTTTTTCTTCTGCAGATACAGCACGAACTTGGAGCCGATGACCTGCACGCAGTCTGCGCCGGTGGCCTCTGCCAGCTTGGTAGCGGCCTCACGGGCGTTGTACATACTGTTTTCCAGCACCTTGAGCTTGATGAGTTCCCGAGCGTCCAGACAGTCCTTCACGCCCTGGATCAGGGTCTCGTCGATCTCGCCCTTACCCACGATGTAAACGGGGTCCATGGTATTTGCCTTGCCGCGCAGAATGGCGCGCTGTTTGCTTGTCAGCATAGTTTTTCTCCTTTATTTTGAGGTTGATATTTCGGATTTTTCAATTTTACTTTTTCACGGGATGGGGCGTATCTGTCAGCGACCTCGCCCTCTCAGGCGCTTTCGCGCCAGCTCTCCCAAAGGGAGAGCCTCTGGCGAGGAGATAAAGTTTGTGGTTTTGCCAAGGCCTCTCCCTTTGGGAGAGGTGCCGAACAAGGTGAGGCGGAGAGGGCGAGCCATCTTCGGACTTACGATCATTTCAGCTTGATCTCTACTTTTCCAGACACCTGTGCGATAACGCCTTCTTCCGTGACTGCACTCAGAAAGCTGGGCAGCTGCTTTTCCAGCGCTGCCAGCGCGTTGCCGCGGTGGCTGATGGCGTCCTTTTCGTCCGGGGTCAGCTGGGCGTAGCTGCGGTTCTCGGTGTTGGGACGCTTGTCCGTTTTGCCCACACCGCAGTCTGCGGGGATGAACAGCGGGTCGTAGCCAAAGCCGTAGTCGCCGCACAGCCGCGTAAAGGCAATGCTGCCCGGGCACTCGCCCATGCAGGTCAGGTGCCGGCCGTCCGGCAGGATGAAGCACACTGCCGAGACGAACTTTGCGCCCCGCTGCCCGGCAGGCACCGCCTGCATGGCAGCCAAAAGCTTATCGTTGTTGGCTTCATCGTCGCCGTGGTGGCCGCAGTAGCGGGCGCTGTACACGCCGGGTGCGCCGTCCAGCGCATCCACACACAGGCCGGAGTCATCGGCGATGGTGGGCAGGCCGCTGGCCTTGCAGATGGTCTCGGCCTTGATGAGAGCGTTTTCCTCAAAGGTGGTGCCGGTCTCCTCCGGCTCGATGGTGATGCCCAGCTCTTTCTGGCTGACCACCTCATGTCCCTGCGCTTCCAGAATGCGGCGCAGCTCGCGGAGCTTACCGGCGTTGCCGGTGGCTGCACAAATTTTCATTTTCCGCGCCCCCTTAGTGCTTCCATTCCCGGGGGAGCAGCTCTTCCACAAAGCCCTCCGGGGTAAAGGGCAGCAGGTCATCGATGCCCTCGCCCACGCCGATAAAGCGCACCGGCAGGCCCAGACGCTGCTTGACCGCCACAACGCAGCCGCCCTTGGCGGTGCCGTCCAGCTTGGTCAGGATGATGCCGGTGGCATCTGCAGCCTTGCAGAACTCCTTGGCCTGACTGATGGCGTTCTGCCCGGTGATGGCATCCAGCACCAGCAGAGTCTCAAGGCTGGCTTCCGGGCTTGCCTTTTTGACGCTGCGGCTGATCTTGGAAAGCTCTGCCATCAGGTTTGATTTGTTGTGCAGACGGCCTGCGGTGTCCGCAATGACCATATCATAGCCGCGTGCAGTAGCAGACTTGACCGTATCAAAGATGACGGCGGCGGGGTCTGCGCCCTCGCCCGCGCTGACGATGGGCACACCGGCGCGGCTTGCCCAGATCTCCAGCTGCTCGCTGGCAGCAGCGCGGAAGGTGTCGCCGGCAGCCAGCATGACCCGCTTGCCCTGCCGGGTGTAGTAATCAGCCAGCTTTGCAATGCTGGTAGTCTTGCCCACGCCGTTGACGCCGATGACCAGAATGACGGCGGGCTTGCCGTCCAGCGCCATCTCAGCTTCCGGGGTCATCTCCTCGGCAATGATGTCGCGCAGGGCATCTGCGGCCTGTTCGCCGGTTTTCAGCCCCTTGTCGCGCACACGGTCGCGGAGCTTGTCCACCAGATGCACCGCTACCTCGCCGCCTACGTCGGCAAGGATCAGCTTTTCTTCCAGATCATCGTACATCTCATCGTCGATGACGCTGCCGGTCAGGGTATTCATGATGCTGCCCCAGAAGCCGGTGCGGGTCTTTTCCAGACCCGTTTTCATTTTATCTTTTTCTTTTTTTCCAAATCCGAAGAACGCCATAGTGGTCCTCCTATCTATTTTCTGTTTATTTTATATCAGGAAACCAGCGTTGCGTCAACCTGTTCCAGATCCAGCTTGAGCAGTTTGGACACGCCGTCCTCCTGCATGGTAACGCCATACAGCACGTTGGCGGCCTCCATGGTGCCGCGGCGGTGGGTGATGACGATGAACTGGGTCTTGTCGCTGATGCGGCGCAGATACTGGGCAAACCGCACCACGTTGGCATCGTCCAAGGCGGCTTCGATCTCGTCCAGAATGCAGAAGGGCGCGGGGTTCACCGCCAGAATGGCAAAGTAGATGCTGATAGCCACCAGCGCCTGCTCGCCGCCGGAAAGGGCTTCCAGATTTTTGATCACCTTGCCCGGCGGGGCTACCCGGATGCCGATGCCGCAGGCCAGCACATCGCTTTCGTCCTCCAGCACAAGGCTGGCTTCGCCGCCGCCGAACAGCTCGGTGAATACGCGGCTGAAGTTTTCGTTGATGGCGCGGAAGCTGTCGGTAAAGATCTCCCGCATCTGGGCGGAAAGCTTTGCGATCATGCGGCTCAGCTCGTTGCGGCTCTCCTCCACGTCGGTCACCTGACGGGACAGCTCATCGTAACGGGCTTTGACCTCCTTGTATTCCTCGATGGCGCTCACGTTCACGCTGCCAAGGGCGCGGATCTTGCCGCGCAGGTCAGCCACCTGTGCCCGCAGAGCGGTCAGGCTGTCGAACTCCACGCACAGCTCCTCGGCCTGACTGACCGAGAGCTGGTACTCGTCCCACAGCTTTGCCACGGTCTGGTCGTACTCGGTCTCGGCAGCAGCCTTGCGCTCGGCAAGGCGTGCCATCTCCCGGCCCATCTCCTCGCGGCTGTCGGAGGCGGTGCGGGCTTTTGCCAGTGCTTCCGTTTCCTTCTGCTGGCAGACAAGCCGCTTTTCGGTAGCTTCGCGGATGGCCTGCTCCTTTTGGGTAATGGCAGTCTGGCTGTCGGTCTTGGCCTTGCGGATGGCGGCGATCTCGGTGCGGCAGGCTTCGCTGCGGGCAGCAAGGGCGGCAAGGCTTTCTTCCAGCGCGGTGCGGCGGGCAGCGGCGTCCTTGGCACGCTGTTCCAGCGCAGCAATCTGGCTGTAAGCCAGTTCCGCGTCCTTGCGGCGGGTCACCTGTTCCAGCCGCTTGGCGCTGAGCGCCTGTGCCAGCTGGTTCTGCTGGGTCAGAAAACTGTCGCTGCCCTGCGCGATGCGGCTCAGTTCGGCAGTCAGCTGCTCGATCTGCGCCGTCAGCTCTGCCTGCTGCAAGGCAGCGGTATCCGCCTTGGTGCGGCTGTCGTTCAAGGCAGCCTGCAAGGCGTCCATCTGCTGCTGCGCATTCTGCACGGCAGTTTCCAACTGGGCAGCGGCGGCTTCCAGCCGCTTCTGCTCGGCTTCTGCACGCACGCGGTCGTTGGCAGCGGTGATCTGCTCGCTGGCGGTGGCGGTCAGCTCTGCCTGCAAGGCATCTGCCTGTTCTTTGCACTGGTCGGTCTTTTCCTGTGCGGCAATGCAGTCCTTTTGCAGCTTCGCCGCCTTCAGGCGCAGCTCCTCCATCTCCTGCTTGCGGGTGAACAGACCGGCGCTGCGCTGCACGCTGCCGCCGGTAAAGCTGCCACCTGCATTGATCACCTGTCCGTCCATGGTGACCACCTTGTTGTGGTAACCGTTGTCCCGCGCCACACGGGAGGCTTCGTTGATATCCTCCACCACGATGATGCGCCCCAGCAGGTTCGAGACGATATTCTCGTACCGGGGGTCGGCCTGCACCAGTGCAGAGGCCAGCCGTGCCGTGCCGGACAGCCGTCCTCGGAACGCGCCGGGCTGCACGGTATCCAGCGGCAGAAAGGTGGCGCGGCCTGCATGGTCGTTGCGCAGCAGGGCGATAGCGGCTTTCGCGGCGGCTTCGTTTTCCACTACGATGTTCTGCAGCGCGCCGCCCAGCGCGGTCTCGATGGCAACCTCGCACCCGGACTCCACTTTCAGGATGGTGGACACCGGCCCCAGAACGCCCCGCAGGCGGCGGGCTCCGGCGGCGCGCATGACCGCACGCACCGAGTTCTGGTAGCCATCCATGTTCTTTTCCAGCTCCCGCAGCACCGAAAGGCGCTGCCGGGCGGCATCCAGTTCCCTGCCCAGCCGCTGCTCGGCGGCATCGGCTTCGTCCAGCGCGGCCTTGCGGCTGCGCAGCTTGAGCTCCAGACCGGAGCGGATGTTGCCCAGCTGCTTTTCGTTTTCCTCCAGCGTCTGGCGGTACTTTACGGTATCAGCCAGATCCTGCTTGGTCTCTTCCAGCTGTGCGGCGGCATCCCGGGCGCTCTGTTCCAGCGCGGGCAGACGCTGCCGGGCGGTATCTCCGGCGGCTTCGGCGGCTGCCTGTGCCACCTGTGCTTCGGTGCGCTTTGCAGTGCAGTCGGCAAGCTCTGTCCGCAGACTGTCCTTGCGGGCACCGCTGGCGGTACTGGCATCTGCCAGCCGGGCAAGCTCGGTGTTCAGCGCTTCGATCTCTGCCGCAAGCTTTTCGCCCGCCGCCTCCATGGTCTTTGCCACGGCACGGTGGCGCTGCAACGCGGCATCCGCTTCGGCAGTATCCTGCTGCCCGGCGGCGATCTCCTGCTGCAGGGAAGCCGCACTCTCGTCGTTGCGCAGAATATCGTTTTCCAGCACGGCGATGCGGCTTTCGGAGCCGCTGATCTGCTGGGTGATGCTGCGGATATCCCCATTCAGGCGCTCGACGGCAACCGTCAGCTGCTGTGCCTGCATACGGATCTCCTCAGCCTCCTGTTCGGCGGCCTTGGTCTCCCGGTCAAAACGCTCGTAGTCGGTCTGGGCGGTCTCGTAGTCCCGCACCTGCTGGCGCACGGCTTCCCGGGCACGGTGCACCCCGTCGGTCCACAGAGTCACTTCCAGCGTTTTGCGCTGGGCGCTCAGTTCCAGAAACTTCTGTGCCTTGGCGCTTTCTTTTTCCAGCGGGCCAACCCGGCTTTCCAGCTCGCCAAGGATATCCCGCAGGCGCTCCAGATTCTCGCCCGCCGCAGCCAGACGGCGCTCGGCTTCGGTCTTGCGGTAGCGGTACTTGGCAATGCCGCAGGCTTCCTCAAAGATCTCGCGGCGCTCACTGCTTTTTGCTGCCACGATCTCCGCAATGCGTCCCTGCCCGATGACCGAATAGCCGTCCCTGCCGATGCCGGTATCCAGCAGCAGCTCGTACACGTCCCGCAGACGGCATACCTGCCCGTTGATGGTGTACTCGCTGTCGCCGGAGCGGTAATATTTGCGGCCGATGGTCACCTCGTCCGCGTCCACATCCAGCGTGTGGGCGGTGTTGTCCAGCGTCAGCCGCACCTGCGCAAAGCCCATAGGGCTGCGCTTGCGGGTGCCGCCGAAGATGACGTCCTCCATCTTGCCGGCAGCGCGCAGCTGGCGGGAGCTGGTCTCGCCCAGCACCCAGCGCACTGCGTCCGAAAGGTTGGACTTGCCGGAGCCGTTGGGCCCCACCACGCCGGTAACGCCGGTATCAAAGCTGATCTTTACTTTATCGGGAAAACTTTTAAAGCCCTGGATCTCCAGTTCCTTGAATACCATTTACTTTTCCTTTATCACGCCCAGCAGCTTGAGCGCTTCCTTGGCGGCGCACTGCTCGGCGGCCTTTTTGCTGCGTCCCTCGCCCCGCGCCACACGGTCGGAGTTAAAGCGCACCGCCACCACAAAGTGCTTGTCGTGATCCGGGCCGGACTCGCTTTCTACCACATAGCTCAGGCGCTCTTCCGGGTTCTGCTGCACGATCTCCTGCAAACGGGTCTTGTAGTCCGCTTCGGCGTGCTTGCCCTCGGTGATGAAGGGCAGAATGAACTTGCGCGCTACCTCCATGCCGCCGTCCAGATACAAGGCGGCAATAACGGCCTCGAAGGCGTCCGACACCACGCTGGGGCGGGTGCGGCCGCCGCAGCGCTCCTCGCCGCGGCCAAGGCGCAGATACTCGCCAAGGTCGATCTCCTGTGCGAACTGGAACAGCGCACCCTCGCTGACAAGGCTGGCGCGGATGCGGGTCAGATCGCCCTCCGGGCGGTCGGCGTAGGCGTGGAACAGGTAGTCTGCGGATACGATCTGCAATACGCTGTCGCCCAGAAACTCCAGCCGCTCGTTATGCTTGACCGGGGTGCGGCTCTCGTTGGCGTAGCTGGTGTGGGTAAGCGCGGTCTCCAGCAGCTCCGGATTTTTGAATTTGTAACCGATGATAGTTTCCAACTGATGGCTCATGGTCGTTTTTACTCCCTTTTATTCCTCAGTTTTCTGTGCTGCGGCCAGCTCGTCCAGTGCGGACTGCATGGTGCCGCACAGATCGTTCTCCACGCAGATCTTTGCCTGCCGGATGGCGTTTTTGATGCCCTTTGCCTTGGAGGAGCCGTGTGCCTTGATGACCGGCTGCTTTGCGCCAAGGAAGGGTGCGCCGCCGTATTCCTCGCTGTCCATCTGGTGCTTCAGGTCAGTAACGCCGCCCTTGAGCAGCAGATACGCCAGCTTGCCGCCAAGGTTTGCGAGGAACATTTGTTTTAACATTCCCAGCAGCATCTTAGCCACGCCCTCGGTCAGCTTGAGGATGACATTGCCGGTAAAGCCGTCGCAGACCACCACGTCCACCTCGCCGTTGGGCACATCCCGGGGCTCGATATTGCCCACAAAGCGGATGCCCGGGGTAGTCTTGAGCAGCTGGTGGGCGTCCCGCAGCACGGGGGTGCCCTTGCTCTCCTCGGCGCCGTTGTTGGCAAGCGCCACGCTGGGGCTCTTGCGGCCCTCCACCTTGTTCACATAGCAGCTGCCCATGACCGCAAAAGCGGCCAGCATCTCCGGGCGGCACTCCACGTTGGCACCGCAGTCCAGCAGCAGATAAGCCTGCTGCTTTGCGGGCACCATGGTAGCCAGTGCCGGGCGCTTGACGCCCCGCAGAGTGCGCACGATAAGGCTTGCGCCAACGTGCAGCGCACCGGTGCTGCCGGCAGAGACAAAGGCATCGCCTTTGCCCTCCTTGAGCAGGTTCAGACCCACCACGATGGAGGAATCCTTCTTCTGGCGGATGGCGCGGGCGGGTTCGTCGCACATCTCGATGGTCTCGGTGCAGTTTACCAGCTCAATGCCGTCCAGCGGAATGTTGTGCTCGGCGGCGGTCTTGCGCACCAGCGCCTCGTTACCCACGCCGATCAGCTGCACGCCGTACTCCTTGACGGCCTGTGCAGCGCCTTCCAGAACAGCCAGCGGGGCGTTGTCGCCGCCCATCATGTCCACAATGATCTTCATACCTGTTTTCTCCTTTCAGGTGGTTTGCCTTACAGAGCAGTTTCCTCCAGCCAGTGCTGGAAGCTGGCAACAGCGCGCTCGGCCTGTGCCATGTAACGCAGCCGCTTGTCCCGGGGACGGGTCTCGGCGGGCAGCGGCGGCAGAATGCCCATGTTTGCGCCCATGGGCTGGAAGTTCTTGTTCTCGGTGGTCAGATACTGCACCAGCGCGCCGCACATGGTATCGGCGGGCGGCGGGGGCAGCTGTTTGCCCTCCAGGCGGGCGTAGAGATTGCGTGCTGCCAGCAGACCGCAGGCGGCGCTTTCCATATAGCCCTCAAAACCGGTGATCTGCCCGGCAAAAAACACGTTGGGGTGCGCTTTCAGGCACAGTTGGGCGCTGAGCACCCGGGGCGCATCCAGAAAGGTGTTGCGGTGCATCACGCCGTAGCGCACAAACTCCGCATTTTCCAGCCCGGGGATCATGCTGAACACCCGCTTCTGCTCACCCCACTTGAGGTTTGTCTGGAAGCCCACGATGTTATACAGGGTGCGCTCCTTATTTTCTGCGCGCAGCTGCACGTTTGCCCAAGGACGGTGGCCGGTGTTCGGGTCTACCAGACCCACCGGACGCAGCGGGCCGAACCGCATGGTGTCGGCACCCCGGGCAGCCATGATCTCAATGGGCATACAGCCCTCGTACACGGTGACGGTATCGGCCTTTTTGCCGTGGGCGTCCGGGTCTGGCTTTGCGCTCTGCTCGGCACCGGTGTCAAAATCGTGCAAAGGGGCACGCTCCGCAGCAGCAAGCGCGGCGTGGAAAGCCTCGTACTCTGCCTTGTTGAAGGGGCAGTTCAGGTAGTCGGCTTCGCCCCGGTCGTAGCGGGAAGCGGCAAACACCTTGCCGTAGTCCAGACTTTCGGCGGTGACGATGGGCGCAACGGCATCATAGAAGTGCAGCCGCTCGTCCCCGGTCAGGCGTCCGATCTCATCGGCCAGTGCACCGTCGGTCAGGGGGCCGGTGGCCACCAGAATGGGAGCGCTCTCGTTGATGGTTTCCACCTGTTCCCGATGGACGGTGATATTTTCACACTGCTCCACCATGCGGGTAACGGCGGCGCTGAAGGCATCGCGATCCACCGCCAGCGCACCGCCGGCAGCCACGCGGGTCTCCTCGGCGGCGGTCAGCAGCCGGCTGCCCATGCGGCGCATCTCTTCCTTCAGCAGACCGGAGGCAGAGTCCAGCCGCTCAGCCTTCAGGCTGTTGGAGCAGATCAGCTCCGCAAAGCCCTCACTTTTGTGGGCGGGAGAAAAGTGGACGGGCTTCTGCTCGTACAGCTCTACCTGCACGCCCTTGCCCGCCAGCCAGAGAGCCGCTTCGCAGCCCGCCAGACCCGCGCCCAGAATGGTTACTTTGTATTCGTTCATTTAGTCTTTCCTTTGGGTTTTAGAAAATCGTCGAATTTATGTTGCAGTTTTGCTCTAGCAGGCTCGCCCTCTCCGTCTGCTCACTTTGTTCGCATCCACCTCTCCCAAAGGGAGAGGCCTTGGCAAAGAGATGAACTTTGCGTGGATTGCCAAGGGCTCCCACTTTGAGGGCCGACGTCCCCCGGCCGGGGGAAGATGTCGCGCAGCGACAAAAGGGGGAATCTGGCAAAGCCGACAGGCTTTGACTGAGAGGGCGAGGATGCTGACCATGTGCGTCATCCTCGGTTTTTGTCAGTCCTTTTTGGGCACCGGCATCTCAAAGCCGCAGCCCTCCTTGGCACAGTACAGCTTGCCGCCCTTGCGGAACAGGGTGCTGCCGCACTTTTCGCACTTGGTAGCCACCGGCATATCCCATGTCATAAAATCGCAGTCCGGGTAACGCTCGCAGCCGTAGTAGATACGCCCCTTGGAGCTCTTGCGTTCCAGCAGACGTCCCTTGCCGCACTTGGGGCAGATGCCGCCGGTATCCTTGACAAGGCGCTTGGTGCCCCGGCACTCCGGGAAGCCGCTGCAAGCGAGGAACTTGCCGTACTTGCCCACCTTGATGACCATAGGGCGTCCGCACAGATCGCACACCTCGCTGGAGGGCTCGTCCGGCACCTTGACCTTTTTGCCCTCCATGTTCTTTTCAGCCTGTTCCAAACTGGCTTCAAAGCCCTGATAGAAGTCATCCACGGTCTTGCGCCAGTCGGCCTTGCCGCTTTCCACCTTATCCAGATTCTTCTCCATCTGGGCGGAGAAATCCACGTCCACGATGTGAGGGAACTGTTCCAGCATCAACCCGTCCACAGCCCGGCCCAGCAGGGTGGGCTTGAGCTTTTTCTGGTCGCGCTCCACATAGCCGCGGTCGATGATGGTGGTAATGATGGGCGCATAGGTGGAGGGACGGCCGATGCCGTTTTCTTCCAGCGCCTTGATGAGGGTAGCTTCGGTATAGCGGGCGGGCGGCTGGGTGAACTTCTGCTCGCTCTTCAACTCCCGCAGCTTGAGCACCTGTCCCTGCTCCAGCGGGGGGAGGTTCGTTTCCTTCTTTTCCTTTTCGTCGGTGGCTTCCTCGTACAGGGCGGTAAAGCCGTCAAAGGTCACGGTGTAGCCGCTGGCCTTGAAGTGGTAATCCGCCGCGCTGACGGTGACCGACACGGTGTCCTGCTGGCAGTCTGCCATCTGGCTGGCCATAAAGCGGCTCCAGATCATGCGGTACAGCTTTGCGGTGTCGCCGCTGATGCTCTTGTCCACCTCGTCCGGGGTCAGGGAGGGCACAGAGGGACGGATGGCTTCGTGGGCGTCCTGTGCTGCCGTGGCGCTCTTGGTCTTCCATGTGCGCTTATAGGGGCAGATATATGCCTCGCCGTAAGCACCGGCGATATACTCCTTGGCGGCGGCCACAGCCTCGTCCGAGATACGCAGACTGTCGGTACGCATATAGGTGATCAGACCCATCATGCCGTGCCCGGCAATGTCCACGCCTTCGTACAACGTCTGGGCGGCACGCATAGTGCGGGTGGCCGTAAAGCCCAAGCGGCGGGATGCCTCCTGCTGCAGGGTACTGGTGATAAAGGCCGGGGTGGGCTGCTTTGCGCGCTTGCCGCGCTTGAGCTCGCTCACCACATAGCTTGCGCCCTCCAAACCCTTCTCGATGGCGCGTGCTTCAGTCTCGCTTTTGGGCAGCAGCTTTTTGCCGTTGGCGTCCGTGGCAAGGCGTGCCACAAAACTCTTGTGCCCGGCACCTAAGGTGGCGTCCACGTTCCAGTATTCATCGGGCTTGAAGTTTTCGATCTCCTTTTCCCGGTCGTCGATCAGCCGCACCGCCACGCTCTGCACACGGCCTGCGGACAGACCGCGGCGCACCTTGCGCCACAGAAACGGACTGAGCTTGTAGCCCACCAGACGATCCAGCACGCGGCGTGCCTGCTGGGCGTTGAACAGATCTTCATCAATGGCACGGGGATGGGACATACCCTCCTTCACGCCTTTTTTGGTGATCTCGTCAAAGGTGACGCGGTTGGGCTCGTGGGGGTCCAGCCCCAGAATGTTTGCCAGATGCCAGCTGATGGCTTCGCCCTCGCGGTCCGGGTCGGTCGCCAGCAGCACGCCGTCGGCGTGTTTGGCCTTGCTCTTCAGCTCTTTGATGAGCTTTTCCTTGCCCTTGATGCTGATGTATTGCGGGGTATAGCCATGCTCCACATCGATGCCCAGCTGAGATGCGGGCAGATCGCGGATATGGCCCATGCTGGCGGTGACCTCGTAGTCATCGCCCAGATATTTGCCGATGGTTTTCGCCTTTGCAGGCGACTCCACGATAACCAGTTTCGCCATTTCTTCTTTTCTCCTCTATCTGCAACGTGCGCCCAAAGGGATGCACGGTCATTTGCTCATATTATTGTACCACAGCTGTTGTGTGCTTTACCAGCGGAAATATTCCACAATTTTACCGCAGCACATACCGCTGCCCGGGCTGCTTGTACACCCGGCCGGTGAGTTCCAGCTTCATCAGGGTGCCCAGCAGTGCGGACATGGGCAGGCCGGTGCTCACGCACAGCTCCTCGATACCCACAGGCTTTGGTCCGATGCCCGCCAGCACTCGGCGCTCGGTATCGCTCAGGGGTGCAGGCTGCTTTGCAGCCGCCGGTGCTGCCTGCCGGGTGTGCAGGCCCAGCGCCGCCAGCAGGTCGGCGGCACCGGCCACGGCCCGGGCGCGTCCGTCCCGCAGCAGGCCGTTTGTGCCCGCCGAGTTGGGGGAGTAGATGCTGCCCGGCACCGCGTACACCGGCTTGCCGTAGCGCTCGGCGTGGGCAACGGTGGACATGGTGCCGCTTTTTTCCCGCGCTTCCACCACCAGTACCGCCGAGGAAAGCGCCGCGATAAGCCGGTTGCGCTGCAAAAAGCAGGTAGGACCAATATATTCACTGTATGGCGGGTACTCGCTGATGACGCAGCCCTTTTGCTCGATCTTCTGCCGCAGAGCGGCATTGGCTGCCGGATAGGTACGGTCGATGGGTACGCCCATCACCGCGATGGTGGGGCAGTCGTTCATCACCGCCGCCCGGTGTCCGGCGCTGTCCAGCCCATCGGCCAGACCGCTGACGATAATGGCTCCGTTTTTTGCCAGTTCCCCGCCGATATCCGCCGCCGCGTTCAGGCCGTATTCCGTGGGCTTGCGGCTGCCCACGATGCCTACCGCCCCGGGCTCGTTGAGCCAGCGGGGGTCGCCGGTGCAGTAGAGCACCAGCGGCATATCCGGGATGCGGGAAAACGCCAGCGGGTAGTCCGGGTCGTCAAAAGGCAGAATGCGCACCCGCAGGGCATCGCACTGCATCACCAGCGTGTGGAAGCTTTCTGCATCCAGCTGTGCTGCCCGCTTAAAGGCCGTATCCCCTGCCGCCTGCCGGAACTCCTCGGTCTCCTGCGCTTCCCACGCCTCCTGTGCGCCGCCAAAGGCGTCCAGCACCTTTCCGGCGTGGAGACTGGCAGGCCCCAGCACCTGCGACAGCCACAGCCAGCACAGCAGCGGGTCGGGTGCAGGCTCCGGCGGGAACAGGCTGGTCTGCCCGGTCACAAGCTCTCCTCCCGGAAGTGCCACAGCAGGATGCTGCCCGCGATGCCGGCGTTCAGGCTTTCCACCCGGTCGGTCATGGGGATGCGCACCGTGCTGTTACAGGCGGCGATGGTCTCATCGGTCAGGCCCTGCCCCTCGCTGCCGATGACCACGCAGACGCCGCCGGGATACCCGGCCTTTGCCGCGCTGAGCGGCTGGGACTGGTACAGCGCCGCCGCAAGGCAGGTGATGCCTTTTTCCCGCAGCAGGGCAATGGCCTGCGGCATGGCACCGGTCTCAATGACCGGGATGCGCACCGCCGCGCCCATGGAAGCGCGCAGGGTCTTGGGGGCGTAGACGCCGGCGCAGCCCTCGCTGAGGATGACGCCGTCAAAGCCAAAGGCGGCAGCGCTGCGCAGCAAGGTACCCACGTTGCCGGGGTCCTGCACCCGTTCCAGCGCCAGATACCGCCCGCCGGGGCGCACCTCTTCCAAGGTGTGCACCGGGGTGCGGAACACCCCGAACACACCCTGATGGGTGCCCACGTCTGCCAGCTTGTCCGCCACATGATCCTCTACCAGATAATGCTCGCCCGGCAAAGCGGCAAGCTCCGGGCACTTTTCCAGCGCATTTTCGGTATAAAACAGGGTCTCCAGCTCTGCGCCCCGGCAAAGCTCCGGGCACAGCTTGCGCCCTTCGGCCAGAAAGCGCCCCTCGGTGCGGCGGAATGCTGCGCTGGAAGCAAGGCGGCAGGCATATTTTACTTTTGCGTTTTCCCGGCTGGTGATCTTTTCGTCCATGCGTTCCTCCTGAACAGGTGTGTCTGCTTTTGCTTTATCGCAAGTCAAGAAATCAATGCGGTATCCAAACAGCATATTTGCGATATGCAATTCAACGCTGTTGCCGTCGCATTATAAAGTTGAATTGCTATGGATACAATAGAAAAAGGGCAGCGTCTGCCGCAGGTTTCTGCGGCAGGGCGCTGCCCCGTTGCCTTGTTTCCCTGGCCGCAAAAAATGCCCGGATACAAAACGGACGCCCGCGTATACGCGCGGGCGTCACGATGCAAGGTCTTTATCAGGCGTTCTTCACGGTCTCGACCAGAGCGGCAAAGCTCTGAGGATCGTTGATGGCCATCTCGGACAGCATCTTGCGGTTCAGCTCGATGCCTGCCTTCTTCAGGCCAGCCATAAAGGTGGAGTAGTTCATACCCAGAGGACGAACTGCGTTGTTGATGCGGCAGATCCACAGGTTGCGGAACTGACGCTTCTTCATGCGGCGGCCAGCCAGAGCGTAGTTGCCGCTCTTCATGACCTGCTGCTTGGCCATCTTAAAGTGCTTGCTCTTGCAGCCGTAGAAGCCCTTGGCCAGCTTCAGCATCTTCTTACGACGTTTGTGGGTCATGGTTGCGCCTTTGATACGTGCCATTTTTTATATCTCCTTTAGTATCTCGTAGAAAGTTTTGTGTACCTGCGGCTCGCTCTTAGGCGTAGGGCAGCATGCTCTTGATGGTAGCAGCGTTGGTCTTATCAACGTAGCTGGGCTGACGGTAGCCACGGGTCAGCTTGGTGGTCTTCTTGGTCAGGATGTGGCTGCGGAATGCATGACCGCGCTTGATCTTGCCGTTCTTGGTCAGCTTAAAGCGCTTCTTAGCGCCGGAGTGCGTCTTCAGTTTCATCTTAGCCATTTTAGTTTCCTCCTAAAATTAGTCCTTATTGGGTTTCGGGATCAGCAGAATGGACATCGTGCGGCCCTCGAGCACGGGCGGCTTATCGGTGGATGCCTGAGGCAGCGCCTCGGCAAACCGCTTCAGCACGTCTGCGCCCAAAGCACTGTGCGCCATTTCGCGGCCGCGGAAACGGATCGAAACCTTTACCTTGTGTCCGGCTGCCAGAAACTTGGCAGTCTGGTTGAGCTTGGTGTTGAAGTCGTTGGTGTCAATATTGAGCGAAAGGCGGGTCTCCTTGACCTCGACAACCTTCTGGTTCTTCTTGGCTTCCTTCTCCTTCTTCTGCTGTTCAAAACGGTATTTGCCGTAGTCCAGCACCTTGCACACAGGCGGCACAGCCTGCGGTGCGATCTTTACCAGATCGAGCCCGGCTTCTTCTGCAGCGCGCATGGCCACCTGAATGGACACAACGCCCTTCTGCTCGCCGTCAGCACCGATCAGGCGAACCTCACGATCACGGATCTGGCCGTTGATCTCCAGTTCCTTCGACTTTCCAGCGGTAGCGATAATGAATGCACCTCCAAACAAAATCCATAGTGTTGCAATATTTGGCATAGAAAACGCGGCCGCCCATATTCTGGACAGCCGCGCGAAATTTCACACAAAGCCGCAGCATTCTCAAAGGAATAAGCTGCTGTTTCGGGTATAGCCCGGGGACGTTTTCCCGCAAGGCGAGCGCGGCACAGGCCGTAGCTGCTTTCTTTACTCGGCTATTTTACCACGCTTCACCTGCCCTGTCAAGCACTTTTTATGCGCTGCCCGGAAAAATTATGACTTTTCGGCCAACGGGACGCACAAGCTGCCATTTTACCCCTTCCGTCATCGCCTGCGCGTGAAACGAGCAGACTGAAGTGGTATTCCCCTTATGCTTCGATCAGCTTGCCCAGCGCAAAGGAGTAGATGCCCTTATAGGTCACCTTTTTAGGCGCAAAGCGCTTTTCGATGGCAATGGCGTAAAGGTTCAGCTGGGCGCGGTAGGCGCGCAGGAAATCGCTCTCGGCTTTGCGGCGGTCGGTCTTGTAGTCCAGCAGTTCCAGATGATCCGGGTACACCAGCACAAGGTCGGCGATGCCCTGCACCAGCACCTGCGCGTCTGCGGCAGCAGGCAGCGCTTCGTGCCCCTGCGCCGCCAGTACCGCACCGGCGGGCAGCGCCGTGATGAAGGGCAGTTCCCGCAGCACCTGCCCGGCGGCGCAGATTTTTGCAAAAGCCTCGCTTTCCACAAAGCGGCGGATGCACACCGCGTCCAGCTTTTCCGCGATCTCCGGGGCGGTCAGCTGCACCGCCACCTGACGATCCCGCTCTGCCGGGATGGCTTCGTCCAGCGTGCCCGCAGCCTTGGCCGCAGCCAGCCGGGCAAAGTCTGCGTGCTCCAGAAAAGCGTGCAGAGCCGTGCCCATCTCGGCGGCGGTCAGACCGTCCTTGGAAAGGAAGCCCGGGCGCTCCAGCGTGGTCTGTTCGGCCTTGTGCACGATGCTGGTCACGCTGACCTTGGCGGGCACCTGTGCAAGCGCTGCCGCCGGGTACTGCCACGCAAAGCCCTGCCGCAGCCTCTCCACCAGTGCCGGGTCGGTCTCCGGTGCTTCGTCCGGCGTGGCTGCATCCGGTTCCTCGGACAGCTGCACGGCATCGTCACACACCTCGATATCCATCACGCTTTCAGTCTGTACAAACAGCAGCTCCCGGTTGCCGGAAAGCTGCCGCAGCACCCCGCCGTCCGGGTGCACCAGCAGCGCCGCCCGCAGCCAGTCGGCAAAGCTGTTGGCCTGCTGGTGCAGCGTAGCCCCCGCCCCGGCAGCCAGAAAAGCCGCTGCCTTGGCAAAGGGCTTTGCAGTCTTACCGCTGCTCAGGGGCACAGTGAGGATGAGCTTATCCTGTGCGCGAGTGAGCGCCACATACAAAAGGCGCATCTGCTCGCTGCGCAGTTCCTTGGCATGGACAGCAGCCAGCGCGGTGTAGGCTGCGGTCTTGTAAGCGCCCTCGCCGTTTTCCGGGCGCAGCCGCAGCCCCGCGCCGAAAGTGCGGTGCACCAGCACCGGCTGACGGATATCCGAAGCGTTGAACTTGCGGGCTGTATCCCCCACGAACACCACCGGGAACTGCAAGCCCTTGGAGCGGTGGATGGTCATAATGGACACGCACCCCGAGTGCACCCCGCTGGGCACGGTGTCCTGTCCGGTGCTGCCTGCCTGTGCGGCGGCATCAATAGCGCGCACCAGCGCCGAGATACCGCCTGTACCGGAAGTAGCACAGAAGGAGGCAAAGCGGCGGGCATCCTCCCGGCGGCGGGCACCGTTTTCCAAAACGCCCAGCGCCGCCAGATAGCCGGTGGAAGCAAAAATTTCTTCCAGCAGCTGCTCTGCCGGAGCGCTGCGCGCCATCTGCCGCAGGGCGGTGAGGTGAGCGTAGAAATCCTTCACCTTCTCGGTAAAGGGATCGTCTGCCGGGTCCTCCAGCGCCAGCAGCAGCGCGCCGTACAGGCTGATGCGGGCGGGCTTTTTGTCCGGCTCGGCCTGCACCTGACGGCTGCGGGCGCGCAGCCGCACAAGGTCGTCCTCGGTAAAGCCGAACATGGGGCCCAGCATGGCGGCGGCCAGATAGATGTCCTGCGAGGGGTCGTCGATGACCTTGAGCAGGGCGATGAGGGGACGGATGTGGGGTGCAAGCATCAGGTTCTCCCGGGCGTCGGCGTATACCGGGATGCCCCGGGCAGTCAGCGCCTCCACATACACCGGGAAATCCGTGCGCGCCGCCAGCAGCACGCAGCAGTCCTCGTACCGCACCGGGCGGGTGGTGCTGCCCTCCCGCACCGGTTCCCCGGCAGAAACCAGCTGCTCGATACGTTCCGCGATCCATCTCGCATCGGTTTCCGTCTCATCGTCCGGCAAAAACTGCACCTCCACGCTGCCCTGATATTCCCCGGGCGCACCGCAGACCAGACGCTGCCCGTTGCCGTAGGCGGTATCGCCCAGCTCCGGGGTCATGAGCTGCTCAAAGAGGTAGTTGATGCCCGCCACCACCTGCGGTGCGGAGCGGAAGTTTGCATCCAGCGCCAGCAGAGCGTCCGTGCCCGGGGTGCCCTCCGGCGGGCGGGGACGGGCTTTTGCGCCCGGCAGCAGCGGCCAGCTGTCCAGCTTTTGCCGGAAGATACCCGGCTCTGCCTGCCGGAAGCGGTAGATGCTCTGCTTTAAGTCGCCCACAAGGAAAAGGTTATCTCCCGCCGGGGCGGCAAGGCAGCGGTAAAGCGCATCCTGCAAGGCGTTCGTGTCCTGATATTCGTCCACCATCACGGCGGCGTAGTCCTGACGGATGTTCTCACACAAGGGGGTGGGCGTGCCCTCCGGGGTGCGCAGCAGCCGCAGGGCAAGGTGCTCAAAATCGCTGAATTCCAGCAGCTTGCGCTCCCGTTTTCTGGCTGTGAACCGGGCATCGAAGTCCCGCACGGCGGCAAACAGCGCCCGCAGCCGGGGCAGGGTGATCTGCCGGTCGGTCTCGGCTTCGGCTTCGGAACAGCAGATGAGCTGGGTCATCTGCTCAAACAGAGCGGCGGCTTCGTCTGAGCGGGTCTTGATCTCCGCCTTGTGGTCGCCGCCCAGACGCTTTTTCATGCCCTTCAGGCCGGGGGCTTCCTCCATGCCCAGCACATAGGGGGTGAGCAGGTCGTATAGCGGGTCCCACTGTCCGGCAGCTGCCAGCTGCTCTGCCTGCGCAAAGAGGGCGGCGGCTTTTTCCAGCCTTGTACCGGCTTCCTCGTATTTTTCTGCCACCGCAAGCTGTGCCTTTGCCCGGGCGGAAGGAGTCTTTTTTTCCTCAGCAGCTGCCTGCTCCTGTGCAAAATCCGCCCGGCAGTCGGCCAGTGCTGCCGTCAGCAGTTCCCGCGCAGCCTTGGCGCAGCGGGCAGCTTCGGCCAG
Organism: Faecalibacterium prausnitzii; assembly: GCF_003287405.1. Classification (GTDB taxonomy): domain Bacteria; phylum Bacillota; class Clostridia; order Oscillospirales; family Ruminococcaceae; genus Faecalibacterium; species Faecalibacterium intestinale. Next base: position 148,195 of record NZ_PRLD01000003.1, on the reverse strand, counting down.
CAGCAGGTCGTGCCAACAGGTGGCGGCAAAGCCGTTCTCCTGCTCGTAAGGGGCAAGAAACTCATCCAGCTTGCGGTCGTAATCCGGCAGTGCCCGCAGAAAATCGTAGATCTGCAAAATGGCATCGCCCGCCGGTTTATCCGTGCGTCCTTTGCCGTACAGGTCTGCAAAGGCGCAGAAATCCGGGTCGCGGTAGGCGTTTTCCAGCGTTTCGGCCAGTGCCGCCCCCCGCAGCAGCTGCACGGTACCGGGGTCTGCCGGGGCAAAATCCGGCGGGATATCCAGCGCCTGAAAGTGCTTGTGCAGCAGGTTCAGGCAAAAAGCATCAATGGTGCAGATGGGCGCGCGCTGCAATAGCATCCGCTGGCGGCGCAGCATGGCATTGCCGGGCTGCAGCTGGCTGCGGTGCAGCAGCGCCTGCCCGATGCGGGCGCGCAGCTCTGCCGCCGCCGCGTTGGTAAAGGTGACGATGAGCAGCCGGTCGGCGTTTACCGGGTGCTCCGGGTCGGTGATCAGCTGCACCGCCCGCTCGGTCAGCACGGCGGTCTTGCCGCTGCCTGCGGCTGCGCTTACCAGCAGCGCACCGCCCCGGTCGGCAATGGCAGCCTGCTGCGCCGGGGTCCATTTGGGTCCGCTCACAGCTGTTCCTCCTTTTCTTCGGGTTCTTCCTCGGGTTCAAAGGGCTTTGCAGGGGCTTCCAGCGCACGCTCGTGCACCCCGGTCTCGTGGCAGCAGATAAAGCTGTAATCGCACCAAGTACAGGGGCTTTTGCTGCTGCTCACCACCAGCGGCTCGGCGTCGATCTGCCCGCCGTAAAGCTGCTCGCCCATCTGGGTGACAAGGTCGTCCAGATGCAGCTGGATACGGCTGAGCTTGGCACTGTCGGCTCGTTTCTCCTTCTGGTAGGGGCTGGGTGCGCCGTTGCGGTAGCCAAAGGGCAGGTACTTGCCTGTTTCGTCCGCGTCCATGGCGTCAAAGATCTTCTGCTCGTCCCGCACAAGGCCGTCCAGCTGGTACTCCACTGCCCGGGCGGCCTGCCCGCGGGGCAGGGTCTGGGGGGCGGGGTCGGCCAGCAGATACAAAACGCCCGCCGGCTGTGCGCCGGTAAAGCGCCCGCCCGCATCCCGGGTCAGGCTGAACAAATACAGCAGCATCTGGCAGTCCAGCCCGCAGTAGACCTCCTTCAAGTCCAGCTTTTTGCTGCCGGTCTTGTAGTCCACCACCCGCACCCAGCGGGTGCCGTCATCCTCGATCCACTCGTCCGCGCGGTCCACCGTACCCACCAGCTGCACCGTGCGCCCATCTGACAGGCGGTACACCTGCCCGGGCACGGCATCCTCACCTCGGCCTATTTTCAGCTCACAGGCCACGGGCTTGAATTGGGACTGGTTCTGCTCGTCCCGCAGATAGCACAACAGGCTGGTCATGCTCTTTTTCAGCCGGGAGAGCAGATAGGCAAAGCGTGCAGTATCCTCCGGCAGATAACGCCGCGCATACTCATCCACCAGCGCGGCGGCAAGGTCCGCCATGGCGGTGTCGTCCAGTTCCAAAAAAGGGCGCAGCCCGGCGCAGGGATTGTCCGCCCCGGGGTGGGGATCCAGTGCCATCTGCAGCACCCAGTGCATCAGGGTGCCGCTCTGGTCAGCCGAAAGCTCCGCACGGCGGCGGGGCTTGAGCCCCAGCACATACTGCAAAAAGTAGCCGTAGCGGCAGGTATAGTATTTTTCCAGCTGGCTGGGCGAGATGTGCAGCCGCCTGCCCAGCAGCATTTCCAGCGTGGGCAGATCCTGCACCTGCCGGGGCGGGTCCTGCTCCATGCGCTGTAACAGTGCCAGCCCCCGGGGTGCCTGTACCCCTTCGCCGGGGCTGCGCAGCGCCTTGGTCAGGCTGGCGCGTTCCAGTTCGGTCATCGGCCAGCCGCCGCCCAGCACGTCCAGACCGTCTGCGGGAGTGGCGGCAAGGTCAATGAGTTCCAGCTGCGGTGCGGCGGGCTGCAACGCCTCCACGATGGGCTCCAGCGCGGCGCACAGGGTCTGCCCCTGTCCTTTCGGCCAGCTCATCCACAGCCCCTTTGCCGGGGCGGTGAGGGCTTTGTAAAAACAGACCTGCTCACGCACCACCCGGTTCTCAAAGCAGTCCGGCAGGTCGATCTGTTTTGCCATCAGCAGATCGCGGTCGGCATGGGTCAGCAGGCCGCTCTCTGCGGGAGTACAGGGAAATTCGCCCTCTGCCAGCCCCAGCACAAATACATAATCCGGTGCATCCAGACGCATTTTGCCGGCACTTGCCAGCACCACCGCGTCCAAGGTCTGCGGGATGTGCCCAAGGTCAGAGGAGCGCAGCAGCAGGCTGAAAAGATCCTCGTACTCCGGCACGGTGATGCCCTGACTGCCCAGCAGCCGCGCCATCTCGTCCAGCAGCTGCATCACCACGTTCCACTCGCGGGCGGCTTCCTCTGCCGCCGGGATGCCCCGGGCAGTGCGGATATCCTCCACCTGCGCAGCCTGCTGTCCCTCTGCGCCCAGCTCCTTCAGGCAGAAATACAGCGCCCGGCTGATCTGCTCGGCGTTGGCGCTGCGCACCTTGCCGCGCAGGGTATCCACCGCCGTCACCAGCTTTTTGCGGGCGTTCTCGGCACGGGTCAGGTTCTGGGTGTCCTCCTCAGTCAGTTCGGCATCGCCGAAGCCCCGGGGGCTTTTGGTAAATTCTGCCCGCCACGCCGCAGCATTGGGCGACCACGTGTAGGCGTAGTTTTCCAGTGCACAGACTTCCGGCTCAGTCAGGTCGCACAGGCCGGTCTTTGCCAGTACGGTCAGCTGCTCGGTCATGTCCGCGCCCCGCAGCAGTGCCAGCAGCGCCCGCACCGCCGTGGCGGGGGCGCTGAACTCCGGGGTGGTGGGCTCGTCGCAGTACAGAGGGATCTCTGCCATGCGGAACTCGTACCGCACCGCAGCCCGGTACAGACTGATATCGCGGCAGACCACCGCGATCTTTCCGCAGCGCACGCCCTGCCGCATCAGGCGGCGGATGGCGGCAGCAGCGCAGCGGGCTTCCTCCTCCCGGCTGGCGGCGGCAAACAGCCGCAGCTCCGGGGCGCTTTCCGGCGGGGTGCAGCTGCCGGTCTCCAGCAGCTCGGTCAAGGCGGCAAGCCCCGGCGCATCCTTATGGCGCAGGTCCCGCCGCAGCAGTTCCGGCGCGGCCACCTGTGCGCCGTTTTTGCGCGCCAGCTGGCGCAGCTGCGCCGCCACCTGCTTTGCACCGGAGAACAGTTCCAAGTCCCCGGGCTGCATGGGTGCGCCGTCCTCACACAGCGCCACCGTCACGGCGGGCAGCGCGGCCAGCATGGCACCCATCAGCCGCTTTTTGGGCGCGTTGAAGGTGTCGAACTCGTCAATGAACACCTCGCGCTCGCGCAAAAAGTCCGGCAGTTCATCCCGGGCAAGCGCAGCTTCCAGACGGTCGGCAGCCAGCTCCAGACGGTCGGCGGGATCCATGCCGGTGCCCGCCAGCAGGCTTTCGTAGCCCTGAAAAATGAGTGCCAGTTCGCCCAGCTTTGCGCTCTCGGAGCCGCAGTCCCGGGCAAGCTCCTGCAATTGCTGCCCGGAAAGCCCGGCACTTTTCAGCTCGTCGATGGTCTCGGCAGCCATCTGGCAAAAGGCCGCGCTGCGCCGGTGGCGGTAGTAGTAGTGCACGTTATCCTGCAATTCCTCCAGCGCACGGCGCACCAGCACCGCCCGCCCGGCATCGGTCAGGGTCTGCACCGCCGCGCCGCCAAGAGCCGCAAGGATATGCTCGGCCAGACTGGTAAAGGAATAGCTTTCCACCATGCCGGAAAGGGCATCTCCAAGCTCCCGGTAGATGCGCGCTTCGGTGCTGGAAGTAAACTGCTCCGGCACCAGCAGGATGCTGCGCTTTCCCGCCTCGGCGCGGGCACGGATGCGGGCATACAGCAGGGTGGTCTTGCCGCTGCCGGAAGCGCCCAGAACCAGTTTCAGCATTTCGGTTTCCTCCCGCTCGTTGATTTTTGCCTTTATTGTAACACGAAACCGGTGATAAAACCACAGCTTTTCTTTGCAATCCCCTGCCAGCTGTGGTACACTGAAAAAAACAGCCTGCACACCGGAAAGGGACTTTATATGAAGATTTTAGCCGTTGACTACGGGGACAGCCGCACCGGCCTTGCCACCTGCGACCGCACCGAATTTCTTACCACCGCCATCACGCCCCAGATCACTTTAAAAGCCCGCAATAAGGTAGCCGCCCGGGTATGCGAGGTGGCCAAGGAGATCGAAGCCGAGATGATTTTGATCGGTCTGCCGCTGAATATGGACGGTACCGAGGGCGAACGCGCCGCCAAGAGCCGCAAGCTGGCAAAGACCGTAGAGCTTTGGAGCGGCCTGCCGGTGCGGATGTGGGACGAGCGCCAGACCACCTGCGCCGCCGCCGACCTTCTGGACGAAAGCGGCACCTACGGCAGCCGCCGCAAGGAGATTCTGGATTCGGTCAGTGCCACAGTGATTTTAGAGGACTACCTTGCATGGCGCAAGGAGCACCCCGGGGAGATATAAAAATGATGCCTGTGCTCACGCACAGGCATCATTTTTTGACTTTACTATTTATCCCTGATAGGTCTCGATGCTCACGCTGTTGATGGTGATATCGGCGGTGGGCTTCTGGTTTTCGTCCACGGCGGTCTGGGCGATGGTGTCCACGATGTCCATGCCCTCGTACACCTGCCCGAACACGGTATCGGTGTAGTCCAGATAAGGCGCACCGCCCGCCGTCTGGTAAGCGGATACCACCTCGGCGCGGTAACCGGCAGCATTCATCTGATCCACCAGTTCCTGCGTTATCGACTGCTCTCCCGGCAGCGATTCCACCACGTAGAACACGCTGGCGCACTCGCCGGAGGCGTCCACGCCCATGCACAGCGCCCCGGCGTAGTGGTGCAGGCTGTCCGATGTCTCCACCGGGTAGCGGCTGCCCTTCCAGATGGTAGAGCCCTTGCCGTCTGCGCCCTGCCCGGCTTCCACCACGAACTGATTCTCCACCCGGCTTACGGTAAGGCCGTTGTAGTAGCCCTGCTGCACAAGGCCGATAAAGTTATCGCAGGCCTGCGGAGCCTTTTCCGGGAAGAGCACCGCCCGGAAAACACCCGCCGAGGTATCGAACACCGCAACCGTGTCCCCTGCTGCCGGGTGGGTGAACTGCAGCTCGGCGGATTCCACCGCCGGGCGGCTGATGCTCTGGACTTTGCTGCCGTTTTCCTGCGGCCGCAGCGTGCAGCCGGTAAGCAGCAGCACCGCCGCAAAACAGACTGCCCCGAATTTTTTCAACATATTCCCGCTCCCTGTTCCATATACTGTACTGCACGCTGCACGGTGCAGCGCAAAAGATTCAACCAGTAGTATACCATATTCTGCGCGGCAGTGCGAGAGGAAAATGCGTGAAAATTTATCCAATGATTTCTGTGCGAAAAAGCATCTTGACGAACTGCACAAAACACGCTACACTATAAGCAGACCAAGCGGGGTGCAGCCCGCAGCATCAACTGCTTTTTGTGATAAAGCAATACAGGAGCGTATTATGTCTGACGAGATCAAGAACCCTAATACTGAGGAAGAATATCAGCCCGACCTGATGACCCTTGAGGACGAGGACGGCAACGAGGTCACCTTTGAGGTGATCGACGCGCTGGACCACAAGGGTGTGCATTATCTGGCTGTTGTGGAATACGCCGAAAACGAAGAAGACCTGAACGAGGACGCCCAGCTGGTGATCCTGAGTGTCGGGGAGGACGATGAAGGCGAATATCTGGACGTTGTAGAGGATGACGAGGTGCTGATGGAAGTCAGCAAGCTGTTCGAGCAGCGTCTGAGCGAGGACTACGATATCGAGTAAGTCCTTTGACGGATTGACCCGTGCAAGACTTCCTGCCCGGCTCGATTTGTTGCGGTTTGTATGATCCTACTAATCATTCAACGGGAGCCCGGAGTTCTCCGGTGGATTGCAGACCTCCCCGCCATGGGTCGACCATGGAGGCTCGATGAGGAAGCGTGATTCCGGAGACAGGGCACCCACCTGTCCGTAAGGGTAGGTTTGATTGACCGCAGACGACCGGGCGGGATCTTTATAGTAATCCAATCCACCGCTTGTGCCCCTGCAAACACAGGGCACGGCTGTGGATTTTTTTATCACCACTTGAAAGGATGTGCAATTGCGGCATGAGTTCTGAGCATCTGGTTGGTACTTCCATTCCCCGGTTCACCTTTGACACCCCCACCACCCCGGGCAACGATTTTTACGCCCTGTGTGCGGGCACCGAGCCCCTGTGCATGATCTTTCTGCCCGGGTTCGACCACCCGGTCACCCGGGAATACCTGACCCGCTACTTAAAGACCCTGCCGCGGCTGCGGGGTGTGCGGCTGGCGTGTGTGGTGCGCTCAGCGCCCCGCGCGGTGGCCGAGGCTACACAGGGGAAGGAGTTTCCCTTTCCCATCATCTGCGATGCGCCGGGTGTGCTGTACAGCTATCTGGGGGTGGAGCAGGCGCGCGGGCTTTTGAGCTGGAGCTTTTCTGCCCAGCGCATCTACAAAAGTGCCCGGGATGCTGGCTATCATTACGACCGCAATGCCCCGCAGATCCTGCCCATGACCCTGATCGTAGGGCACGAGGGAAAAATTTTATTCACCCACTCCGGCCGCAGCCAGACCGACCTGCCGGAGGACTGCGTTGCCATCCGGGAGCTCGCTCGCGAGGTGGTGCACACCAAGGCCGCCGACCAGCGCCGCACAAGCCATCACTGCTCGGACGAAACGCTGACCCTGCCCGACCTTATCGGCTGGGATGATGTGGATAACGACAAGTAATCCACGCAGAAAACGTTTTTTATTTTCAGGTCTGGAAAATCCAAGGATTTTCCAGACCTGCTTTTTTACCGGAAGCGCTGCAATGCGCAAACGGCTGCCGCACGCAAAAGTGCAGCAGCCGTTTTTGTTATTCTTCCGGTTCCTCGCTGAACAGATTCGGAATGCAGCCAAGAGCAGCCAAGCCCACCAGCGCAAACACGATGCGGGACCACACCGAGGTGCTGCCGCCCAGCAGCCAGCCCACAAGGTCGAACTGGAACAAGCCCACAAGCCCCCAGTTCACACCGCCCACGATGAGCAGCAGCAGGCAGATTTTGTAAAAGGTCTGCACTAAAAAGACCTCCTTCCTTTGGGGTCAGTATGCCCTGCGGGAAGGAGGTTTATGCTTTTTAGCGGATCACCCGGGCACCGCCGCGGTCGGGCTGCGCCACATACACCTGCGGCCACTGCCGCTTTGCCGCCGCTGCGGCGGCTCTGGCGGCAGCTTCGTCCCGGAACACGCCGAACACTGCCGCGCCGCTGCCGGTCATCAGCGCGGTGACAGCGCCGTGCGCCCGGAGCAGAGCCTTGATTGCTTCGTTATCCTTTGCGCCGCTGCACTCTTCCAGCGCATTGCCGGCGGCAGCACATACGGCGTCCAGATCTCCGGCGCGGATGGCTGCTTCCTGCGCTTCACAGTCCGGGTGGGTGCTGCTGCCCACGGTATCGTAGGCGGCAAAGGCCTCCGGGGTGGACACGCCGTAGTCCGGCATCACCACCGTGAACCAGCAGTCCGGCACGGGCGGCAGCGCCTTGATCACATCGCCCACACCCTGCACCCGGCAGGTGCCGCCCATCAGGGCAAAGGGCACGTCCGCACCAATGCCCGCGCCCAGCGCACACAGCTCGCTCATGGAAAGCTTTGCGCCGTACAAGGCGTTCAGTCCCACCAGCACGGCGGCGGCGTCCGCGCTGCCGCCGGCCATACCAGCCCGCACCGGGGTGTTTTTGTGGATGATGATATCCACCCCCGCCAGCAGCCCGGTGTAGTGAAAAAACGCCAGCGCTGCCTTGATGGCGGTGTTTTTATCGTTGGGCTGCACAGGGCTGCCCGGCAGCTGCAGGCTGAGCCCGGCGCTGCGGCGCAGCACCACACGCTCGTATAGAGTGATGGTCTGCATAGTCATATCCAGCGCATGGTAGCCGTTTGGCAGCAGCCCTACCACGTCCAGTGCCAGATTGAGCTTGGCCGGGGCCAGCACCGTCACTGCATTTCTCCGCTCTCGCCGTTCCATCTGTGTTCCTCCTCAGTTGCCGTGGTAAATGTTGTTTTCCACCAGAAATTCCCGGATGCGCTTCAGCGCTTCGGTCAGGTGCTCCACGCTGTACGCGTAGGAAACGCGGCAGTAGCCCTCACCGGAAGCGCCAAAGGCATCGCCGGGGATGATGGCAACGTGCTTTTGCTCCAAAAGCTTTGTGCAGAACTCCTGACTGCTCATGCCAGTGCTCTTGATGCAGGGGAAGGCGTAGAATGCACCCCGGGGCTCAAAGCAGGTCAAGCCCATGTCGTTGAAACTGCGCACCACCAAGCGGCGGCGCATATTGTACTCGTCCCGCATCCGGTCGATCTCGCCGTCACACTCCTTCAGGGCGGTGATGGCGGCGTACTGGCTGGTGGTGGGAGCGCTCATGATGGCGCTCTGGTGGATCTTGGTCATGATTTTAATGACCGCCTCCGGGCCGCAGGCGTAGCCCAGCCGCCAGCCGGTCATGGCGTAGCTCTTGGAAAAGCCGTTCACCACGATGGTGCGCTCTGCCATGCCGGGCAGGGTGGCAATGGAAACGTGCGGCCGCAGGCCGTAGTTCAGCTCGGCGTAGATCTCGTCGGACAGCACCATGATATCGGTGCCGCGCAGCACCTCGGCCACCGCTTCCAGATCTTCCCGCTCCATCACCGCACCGGTGGGGTTGTTGGGGAAGGGCATGATGACCAGCTTGGTCTTGGGGGTGATGGCAGCCTTCAGCGCATCGGCACGCAGACGGAACTCGTCCTCCTGACGGCAGGCAACGTGCACCGGCACGCCGCCGGACAGGGTGGTAATGGGCTCGTAGCACACAAAGCAGGGCTCCGGGATGATCACCTCGTCCCCGGGCTTGACCAGCGTGCGGATGCACATATCAATGGCTTCGCTGCCGCCTACGGTCACTAAGATCTGCCGCATGGGGTCGTAGCGCAGACCCATGCGCCGCTCCAGATACCGGCTGATCTCGGCGCGCAGCTCCTTTAAGCCGGCGTTGGAGGTATAGCGGGTGCGGCCGTGCTCAAGGCTGTCGATGCCGGCTTCGCGCACAGCCCATGGGGTCTTGAAGTCCGGCTCGCCCACGCCAAGGCTGATGCACTCGGGCATTTCGGCAGCCAGATCGAAAAATTTGCGGATGCCGGAGGGGCGCATGGCCTTGGCGGCAGGCGCGATCAGTTTATCATAATCCATCACAGCACCGTGCACTCTCTTTCATCAATTTCTTCATCCTGATACAGCCGCCCCTCTTTTTTGTAGGTGCGCAGCACAAAATGGGTGGCGGTGGACAGCACATCGTCCAGCGGCGAGAGCCGCTTTGCCACAAACAGGGCGATCTCCTGGAAGGTCTGACCCTTGATCACCAGCTGCAGGTCGTACCCGCCGCTCATCAGCAGCACGCTCTCCACCTCGTCAAAGGCGGCAATGGTGGCAGCGATCTCGTCAAAGCCGCGGCTCTTTTTGGGGCTGACGTTCAGCTCGATGACCGCCTCCACGCGGTTCACCTTGGCCTTTTCCCAGTCCACAAGGGTCTTGTAGCCCTTGATGATGCCCTGTGCCCGGGCAAGGTCCATCATCGCCGCCACCTCGGCGGGGGATTTGTTCAGCATGGTGGCAATGTCCTCCACGGGCAGCCGGGCGTTGTTTTCCAGAATCTTCAAAAGCTGTTCCATTGTCATATACTCCTTATCAACCCTCTACACGGAAATCCACGGGAAATTATGTATAAGTATAGCACAAGCCCCGGCAGATTGCACTTGATTTTTATATAGAATGTCTTTTACCCCTGTATTCTGCTCTTTTTTACAAAAAGTGTGTTCAAAATTTGCTAAATCTGCTATACTGGAAGGGTAAGCGTGTGCCGGGTCTTTGGCGGCACCAATCACTATAAGGAAAACGAGGGTGGAAACCATGAAAGCTTTCATTACCGTCATTGGACACGATACCGTGGGCGTTGTCGCAAAGGTGGCCGGTCTGTGCACCGAGTTGAACATCAATATCGAGGATGTGACCCAGAGCATCCTGCAGGGGATGTTTGCCATGATCATGCTGGTGGACCTTTCCAACTGCAATGTTGACCACGACCAGCTGCACAAGCGCACCGATGCGCTTGCCGCCGAGATGGGGATGCAGATCAACGTGACCCGTCAGGAAGTTTTTGACGCCATGCACACCATCTGAGCCGGAAAGGAGCCCGCAACCGCTATGAGTATGTTTAACACCGGGGATATCCTGGAGACCATCGAGATGTTCACGCAGGACAATCTGGACGTGCGCACCGTGACCATGGGCATCAGCCTGCTGGACTGCATCGACCCGGACCCCAAAAAGGCCTGCGAGAACATCTACAACAAGATCACCACCAAGGCTGCGAATCTTGTCTCCACCGTGGAGCACATCAGCGCCGAGTACGGTATTCCCATTATCAACAAGCGCATCAGCGTCACCCCTATTGCCATGCTGCTGGGTGCCTGCCCGGAGGCAGACCCCGTGGACTTTGCAAAAACGCTGGACGCCGCCGGCAAAAAGGTGGGCGTCAACTTTGTGGGCGGTTACAGCGCACTGGTGCACAAGGGCTTTTCTGCCGGTGACCGCCGCCTGATCGAGTCCATCCCACGCGCACTGGCCGAGACCGACATCGTGTGCAGCTCGGTGAACATCGGCGCCACCAAGGCCGGTCTGAACATGGACGCCATCAAGCTGATGGGCGAAGCCGTGAAGAAGGCCAGCGAGCTGACCGCCGACCGTCAGTGCATCGGCGCTGCCAAGCTGGTGGTGTTCTGCAACGCACCGGAGGATAACCCCTTCATGGCCGGTGCTTTCCACGGCCCCGGCGAGCCGGACTGCGAGATCCATGTGGGCGTTTCCGGCCCGGGTGCTGTGCGTGCCGCGCTGGCACGCCTGCCCAAGGATGCCCCCATCGACGAGGTGGCAGAACTGGTCAAGCGCACCGCCTTCAAGATCACCCGCGTAGGTCAGCTGGTGGCAAACCTTGCCTCCAAGGCACTGGGCGTGCCCGCCGGTATCATCGACCTTTCGCTGGCTCCCACTCCGGCCATCGGCGACAGCGTGGCCAACATTCTGGAGGAGATGGGTCTGGAGACTTGCGGCTGCTGCGGCACCACCGCCTGCCTTGCCCTGCTGAACGATGCCGTGAAGAAGGGCGGCGTGATGGCCTCCAACCACGTTGGCGGCCTGTCCGGTGCCTTTATCCCGGTCAGCGAGGATGCCGGTATGATCCACGCTGCCGAGATCGGCTGCCTGACCATTGAAAAGCTGGAAGCCATGACCGCCGTCTGCTCTGTGGGCATCGATATGGTCATCATCCCCGGCGACACCACCCCTGCCGTCATCAGTGCTCTGATCGCGGACGAAGCCGCAATCGGCATGGTGAACAGCAAGACCACCGCCGTGCGCGTGATCCCCGCCATCGGCCGCAAGGCCGGTGAGGTGCTGGACTTCGGCGGTCTGCTGGGCTACGGTCCCATCATGCCGGTGAACAGCCACGACCCCTCGGTGTTCATCAACCGCGGCGGCCGCCTGCCCGCTCCCATGCAGTCGTTGAAGAACTGATACGAACCCTCTCAGTCATTGCCCAGCAATGACTGAGAGGGTTTATTTTTCTGTATAATTCCGCCGCAGCAGACCCATCCTCTGGTTATCATTTCCAGAAGAAGGGTCTGTTTTTTATGGTTCGCTGGTTTTCAAAACCGCTTTCTGTCCGGCAGATGCGGCTGCTGTGCGCCAGCTTGCTGGCGGGCTTTGTGCTGTGCGGCGCTTTGCAGGGGCTGTACTGGGGGCGCACCCAGCTGGATGCCGGGGCAGCGCTGTGCGCCGACACCCTGCGGCTGCACATCCGGGCAGCCAGCGATGCCGTGGCTGACCAGAGCGCCAAGCTCCGGGTGCGGGACGCGGTGCTTTCCGTGATGCAGCAGTGCCCGGCGCAAAGTGCACCGGAGGCGCGGGCGTGGGTTGCAGGGCAGCTTTTGCAGTTTCAGCTGGCGGCGCAGCGGGCGCTGGCCGCGCAGGGCATCCGCGCCCCGGTGCGGGTGTATCTCGTGAATATGTACTTTCCCGCCCGGCGCTACCCCACCGGTCAGCTGCCTGCCGGGCGGTACGATGCGGTGCGCATCGACATCGGCAGCGGCGGCGGGCGCAACTGGTGGTGTGTGCTGTACCCGGGGCTGTGCAGCTTTGCGCAGGGCGGCTACGCCCTGCCTGCGGAAAACGATCTTGTCTGCGGGCAGTACATTCTGCGGTTCCGGCTGGTGGACTGGGCGCACCGGCTGACCGCCCGGCGGCAGACGGTGCTGCTGGCGGGGTGACGCCGCATCCCGCCGGAGCATAGCATGGAGGGAAAGGAGGGATCCCTCTATGGCGATTCCCGGTTATTATTCCCTGCTCCAGCGCGGCTCCTCCGGGCCGGACGTGGCACTTGTACAGACGTGGCTCAACGGCGTACGCGATGAGTGCACATGGTACGATGCGCTGAAGGCGGACGGTAAATTCGGCGTCGGCACCCAGCGTGCCGTGCAGGAGTTCCAGTTGAAGAACAAGATGAACATGGACGGCAAAGTGGGGCAGAACACATGGAACGTGCTCTACACCCGCTACACCGCAAAGCACGGGCTGAAGGTTCCATATCCCGGCATCGTGCTGCACACCGGCGCTTCCGGCGGTACGGTGCGTCTGGTGCAGCAAAAGCTCAACTCTCTGGGCGAGCGGCTGAAGGATGACGGAAAATACGGTGCAGCCACCGCTGCCGCCGTGCAGCGGTTCCAGCGGCGCAACGGTCTGACGGCAGACGGCAGCGTGGGCTACGCCACTTGGGAAAAGATGTTCTGATTGCTTGGCAAGGTCAGCGTCCTCGCCCTCTCAGTCATCGCTACGCGATGCCAGCTCCCCCAAAGTGGGAGCCCTTGGCAATCCACGCAAAGTTCATCTCTTTGCCAAGGCCTCTCCCTTTGGGAGAGGTGGATGCGAACGCAGTGAGCAGACGGAGAGGGCGAGCCCGCTAAAGGCAAGAGCACCTGCATTGTTTCCAGACATTGCAGGTGCTTTTTCTGTTTTGCGCCGTTGCGCCCGCAGCGGCGGCTGCGTTATAATAGGGCAAAGCGTTTTTTGAAAGGCGGTGTTCCTGTTTGCGTTTTCTGCATTTGTCCGACCTGCATCTGGGCAAGCGGGTGTGCGAGTTTTCCATGCTGGAAGATCAGCGGTATATTCTGGAACAAATTCTAGCCCTGCTAGATGAGACCCCTGTGGACGGCGTGCTGCTGGCAGGCGACCTTTACGACAAGCCCGTTCCCCCTGCCGAAGCGGTGCGGCTGCTGGACTGGTTTTTAACCCAGCTGGCAGCGCGGAAGCTGCCGGTGTTCGCCATCAGCGGCAACCACGATTCTGCCGACCGGGTGGCCTTTGGCTCTGCCCTGCTGGCCGACAGCCGGGTCTACGTCAGCCCGGTGTTCACCGGTGCGCCGCAGCCCATCCCCCTGCAGGATGCCCACGGCACGGTGGATGTGTACTTACTGCCCTTTTTGAAGCCCGCCATGGTGCGGCACGTCTGGCCGGACGAGCCTATTGAAAGCTACAATGATGCCCTTGCCTGTGTGCTGCGGCACTGCACCCCGGACCCCGGCCACCGCAGCGTGCTGGTGGCGCACCAGTTCGTGGCGGGTGCTGCCGCCTGCGAGAGCGAGGAGCCCTCGGTGGGCGGGGTGGACAGCGTGGACGCCGCCCTGTTTGATGCCTTTGACTATGTGGCGCTGGGGCATCTGCACAGCCCGCAGAAGGTGGGGCGGGAGGCCTTGCGCTACTGCGGCACGCCGCTGAAATATTCCTTCTCGGAGGCGGGGCAGCACAAAAGCGCCACCTTTGTGGAGCTGGGCGTAAAGAGCGAGGTGCACATCACCACCGCGCCCCTGACCCCCCGGCACGACCTGCGCGGGCTGCGGGGCAGCTACATGGAACTGACCGACCGCAGCCGCTACGAGGGCACCGCCGTGGACGATTACCTGCACATCACCCTGACCGACGAGCAGGATGTGCCGGATGCGCTGGCGCGGCTGCGGGTCATCTACCCCAACCTGATGCAGCTGGACTACGATAACCAGCGCACCCGCCAGCAGCAGGAGATCAGCGCCCCGGAGCGCACCGAGAGCATTTCCCCGCTGGAGCATCTGGCAGCCTTCTACCAGCTGCAGAATAACCAGCCCCTGACCGCCGAGCAGACGGCGTTCTGCCAAGCGCTGATCGAGGAGATCTGGAAGGAGGGCGACACTGTATGAGACCGCTGCGACTGACCCTTTCGGCCTTTGGCCCCTATGCCGCCCAGACTACCCTTGACCTTGAAAAGCTGGGCAAAGGCGGGCTGTACCTCATTACCGGCGACACCGGTGCGGGCAAGACCACCCTTTTTGACGCCATCACCTATGCGCTGTACGATCATTCCAGCAGCGGCATCCGGGAGGGCTCCATGCTGCGCTGCAAGTACGCGGATGACAAAACCCCCACCTTTGTGGAGCTGGAATTTGAGGTGCACGGCGTGCGCTACATGGTGCGCCGCAACCCGGAGTACCAGCGCCCCAAGGCCCGGGGCGAGGGCATGACCACCGAAAAGGCGGATGCCACCCTGACCTACCCGGACGACCGCCCGCCGGTGACCAAGGCAAAGGACGTGACCGCCGCCGTGCAGGAGATCATTGGGCTGGACTACAACCAGTTTTCCCAGATCGTGCTCATCGCGCAGGGGCAGTTCACAAAGCTGCTCAACGCTTCTACGGAGGAGCGCAGCCGCATCTTCCGCAAGCTGTTCCGCACCCAGCGCTATGCCCAACTGCAGGAGCGTTTGCAGGCAGAAGCCGCCGCGCTGAACCAGCAGCGCACCGCCCAGAACGCCAAGCTGGACAGCCTGCTGGGCGGGCTGCAATTTGCTCCAGACGACCCGGATGCCGAAGCGCTGCGCGTCCTGTGCGCCCAGACCGTGCCGGAAACGGCGCTTACTTTACTGGACGCCCTGACCGCACGGCAGGCGGCAGCGCTGGAAGAAGCCGGCACCGCCCTGCAAACCACCGAAGCACAGCTGGACACGGTGCAGCGGCAGCTGGGTGCAGCCGCACAGGCACAGCGGCTGGCGCAGCAGCTGACCGCCCGGCAGGCAGAGCTTGCCGCCGCAAGGCCCGCACTGGACGCCGCCCGCGCCGAAGCCGACCGCCACGCCGGGGACGCTGCGCAGCTGGATGCCCTCACCGCGCAGGTGACGCAGGCGCAGAGCGCCCTTGCGGCCTATGACGCGCTGGACGCCCTCTGCCGCCAGCAGACCGAAGCGCGGGACGCCGCCCGGCTGGCGGCAGCACAGGCGCACAAGCGGCGCACCCAGCTGGACAGCCTGAACGCTGCCCTTGCCGCCGCTGAGACTGAACTTTCCGCACTGGCAGACGCGGACACCCGGCTGCTGGCGCTGCAAACCCGCAGCACCCAGCTGGCACAGCGCGGCGAAGCGCTGGCAAAGCTGGAACAGCGCCTTGCGGAATGCCAGCATCAGGCCAAACGCGCCCACAAGGCGCAGGAGAGCTACCGCGCCGCTGCCGCCGCACAGGATGAAGCCCGCACCCGGCAGAATACGCTGGAACGGGCATTCTTGGACGCACAGGCCGGACTGCTGGCCGAGAGCCTGACCGAGGGCGCACCCTGCCCGGTGTGCGGCAGTACCCATCACCCTGCCCGCGCCCTGCTGCCCCATACCGCGCCCACGCAGGCGCAGGTGGAAGCTGCACGGCAGGCTGCTGCCGCGGCTGACCGGCAGGCACAGACTGCCAGCGCTGCCGCCCAGAGCGCCCTTGCCGCTGCCAACGAAGCAAAAATCTCTCTCCGGCGGGACGCCGAGACCCTGCTGCCGGAGCGCTTTACCGCCCCGGAGGGCACGGTGCCCCTCACCTTTGCCCTGATGACCAACGTTCTGGCCGAGGAAACCGCCGCTTTGCAGACGGCACAGGCCGACTGCGCCACACAGTGCCGACAGGCCGAAGCTGACTGCCGCCGCAAGGCGCAGCTGGAAGCTGACCGGCAAAACAAGACCCGCCAGCGCCCGGCGCTGGAACAGGCCGCTGCCGAAGCTGACCGCAGCGCCGCCGCCCAGAATGCCAGCGCAGACGCATTGGAAGGGCAGATCGCAGAGCGGCGCGCCGCCCTGCCCTACCCCCGGCGCGCGGACGCGCAGGCGGCACTGGACAAGCTGGAAGCCGACCGCAGTGCCCTGCGCACCGGCATGGACACGGCACAGCGCCGCCTGAAGCAGGCCGAGCAGGCCGTTGCCGCCGCCGAGGCCGCTGTGGAGGCACTGACCGCACAGCAAACCGCCGCCCAAAAGGAGCTGCCCGCCCGCAGCGCCGAGGAACTTACCGCACAGCAGACCGCGCTGACCGCCGCGCGGGAGACTTTGCGCAGCCGGGAAAAGCAGCTTTCGGCACAATTGCTGCCCAACCGCAAAACGGCGGCGCAGTACCGCGCTGCCGCCGAAGCGCGGCAGACGCTGGAAAGCCGGTGGCAGTGGGTCAGCGCGCTGGCTGCCACAGCGGGCGGCACTTTGACCAGCAAGCAAAAGATCAAACTGGAAGCCTACATCCAGATGAACTATCTGGACCGCATTCTGCGCTACGCCAACACCCGGCTGATGCAGATGACCGCCGGGCAGTACGAGCTGGAGCGCATCGGTGCAGAGAACCAGCGCAGCCAGTCCGGGCTGGACCTTGGCGTTATCGACCACTACAACGGCACCCGCCGCAGCGTAAAGACCCTTTCCGGCGGCGAGAGCTTCAAGGCTTCGCTGGCGCTGGCGCTTGGCCTTTCGGACGAGGTACAGAGCAGCGCCGGGGGCATCCGGCTGGATACTTTGTTCCTGGACGAGGGCTTCGGCTCGCTGGACGAGGAATCGCTGGAGCTTGCCATCCGGGTGCTTTCCGGCCTGACCGAGGGCGACCGGCTGGTGGGCATCATCTCCCATGTGGGGGCGCTGAAGGACCGCATCGACCGGCAGGTGGTGGTGCACAAAGCCCGCACCGGCGGCTCCACCGTAGAGCTGCGGGTGTAAAACGCTTCTGGCGGGGCACACTAGGGGCGGAGGTGATTTTGATGAACTCTCTGGAGCCCTTCATCCGACACGAACTGGAAAACCAGCCCGGCACCGCTGCCGCCCCGCAGGCAAACAGCACCCGCAATGCCCCGCCGCTGGGCAGTATGCCCCTGCAGCCCCCGGCTGCGCCGGACGCACCCGGCACCCAGCTGCCCCCGCCGGAACTGCCGCAGCCGGAAAAGCCCGGCGTCCCCATGACAGACGGCACCCCCGTGGCCTGCCGCCAGAAAAACGCCGCCGCCTTTCTGGCCGGGGACGTGCAGACCAGCGTGATGGCGCACTACGCGCCCGGGCTGTTCAGTACAAAGCAAAAGCTGCACAGCCGTCACCCTGCCCCGGACGAGAACACCGCCGCCGTTTTGGAGCTGGTGGAATGGCGCGAGGATGCCCCTTACGGTTGAGCGTAACAAAAATTTTTTAAAATATTTCAGTTTACCTGTTGAAATCTCGCCGCACTTCCCTTATTATGGTAGCATACAAACATAAAGGCAGGTTTTGCAATATGGCAGAGATCAAATACGAAGTTGTCCAGCGTGTAGCCGTGCTGAGCCAGCGCCCCCGCAGCTGGGAGCGTCAGCTGAACCTTATCAGCTGGAACGACGGCGAGCCCAAGTACGACATCCGCGACTGGTCCCCGGACGGCACCCGCATGGGCAAGGGTATCTCCCTGAGCCACGACGAGCTGGCCATCCTCAAGGGCATTCTGGAGGATATGGAGCTGTGAGCGGGGGCGACCGCGCAGAGTTTCTGGACATCTGGCAGCAGCACGTCACCCGTCCGGGCAGCGAAAAGCTGCTGGACTGGCTGGACAAAAAGACGGATTTTTTCACCGCACCGGCATCCACCCGTTTTCACGGGGCCTGTGAGGGCGGGCTGTGTATGCACAGCCTGAACGTCTACCATGCGCTGCACGACAGCTTTTTTACCGAGGGTGAAAGCGAGGAGAGCTACGCCATCTGTGCCCTGCTGCACGATCTGTGCAAGGCCAACTACTACAAGCTGGGCACCCGCAACGTGAAGAATGAAGCCACCGGACAGTGGGAGAAAGCGCCTTTTTACAGTGTGGACGACCTTTTCCCCTACGGTCACGGCGAAAAGAGCGTGTTCCTCATCGAGCGGTTCATGAAGCTGAAGGTGGAAGAAGCAGTTGCCATCCGCTGGCACATGGGCGGCTTTGATGATGCTGCCCGGGGCGGCTGCTTTGCCATCTCGGAAGCCTACGACAAGTACCCGCTGGCGGTCAAGCTGCACATCGCAGACCTGCAGGCTACCTACCTGATGGAGCATCGCACCAGTAATATGCGCTAGAGAACAAAAAAGCGTTGCACAGTGTTTTGTGCAACGCTTTTTGTTATCCGTTTTCTTTATTGCGGTACATCCGGACGTCCGCCTGACGGATGGCTTCGGTCAGGGGCTGCACGTCGCATACCCCGCCAATGCTTACCGAAAGCCGGAGCTCCGGGTGGCTGGGCACCCGTGCCGCCTGCACAGCGTTCTGCACCCGCCGGATAACGCTTTCTACGCCGTCAGGGCAGTTCTGGGGCATCAGCAGCAAAAATTCATCGCCGCCGTAGCGGATCAGGATATCGGTCTGGCGCAGGCAGTTCTGCATGGCTTCCGCCACCGTTTTCAGTGCTTCATCTCCCACCAGATGCCCAAAGCTGTCGTTGACCGCCTTGAACTGATCCACGTCGATCATCGCCACGCCGCCGCTCATCTCGCCGCTGGCAAGGAACTTATCAAAATAGCGGCGGGTGTAGGCCCCGGTCAGAGGGTCTACGAAGGCGCTGCGCTCCATTCCGTCGCAGCGGTCCAGCAGCAGCCGGTGGCCGCCCATGTCCAGCCAGCGGCCGTCCGTCAGCCGGGTGACCATTTCCAGCATACAGCCCCTGCCGCCTACCTCGATGTACTTGGAGATGACAAAGTAGGCTTCCTCGTCCTTGAACTCGATCTTATTCAGGATGGTCTTGCGGGCGTATGCTTTGGCCGAGATGCAGTTCTCGCACCGGGTATCCCGGTTCCATACCATGTGGCAGTGGCCGGGCTTTTCAGTCAGGATGCCGTCACTGTCCAGCGTAAGCACCTTGCGGTGCCCCGGGTCTACCAGACGCACCACGTCAAAGATGCCCTGCAGCCGCCGCAGGAAGTGGGCAGGGTCCTCTTCCGGGTCAAGTGCGGTCAGCAGTTCGGCCTGATGCTCCACGCGGTGCTGCTCGTCGGTGAGCTGACCCAGCACGTTCACGCAGCGGCGCACCCCGGCACCGCTCCAGATAGTATGCAGCGCCATCCGGTGCAGGTGCGGCTTCCCATCCCGCTGCACCATGACCGGCAGCACCACGTCCGGCGCTTCCGGCGTGGCGCGGCTTATGGCCTTGGAAAGCTTGCGCCGATCCTGCTCGTTCAAAAAGCCAAGTCCCCTGCCCTGTGCAAAATCCGTTACCGTTTTTTGCTGCATCGGCTCGGCGTGGTAGTCATACACCGTCACGCTGCCAGCCAGCAGGTCGTAGTCGAACCGGATGCCGCCGCACTGGGCGGCGTAGAAATCCGTGCGTTCCTTTTCCTGTTCCAGCAGCAGCTGGGAGTGGTTCTCCCGGGGCAGCGCCTCCCGGTGCAGGATCTCCTCGGAAAGGCGGTGGCTCTCCTGCCGGAAGCCCCGGTCCCACTCCGAGAGGTTCAGCTCGGCACGCAGCTGCTCCGAGGACTCCTGCAGGCAATCCAGCAGCAGCGGGTTGAAGGCACCGCACTCGCCGTTCAATATCATGCGCAGCGCGGTGTCGTGGTCGTAAGCGTGCTTATAGCAGCGCTCGCTGGTCAGGGCGTCGTACACGTCTGCCAGCGCCACCACCTGCGCCGCAATAGGGATCTCGTCCCCTTTCAGCCGGTCGGGGTAGCCATTGCCGTCCCAGCGCTCGTGGTGCCAGCGGCAGATAGCGTGCGCCACCTGCAAAAGCGGCTCGTCCTGCGCAATAGCCTGTCCCAGATCCTGCAGCATCTGCGCACCCGCCACAGTATGGTTCTTGATGATGGCAAACTCTTCGGCGGTCAGGCGTCCGGGCTTGTTCAGGATCTCCTCCGGGATGACGATCTTGCCGATATCATGCAGCGCCGAGGCCGTGCTGATGCGGGCGATATCGCTTTCGTCCAGCTGATAGCGGTCGGTCTTTTGCACCAGCCGGTGCAAAAGCAGGTCGGTCAGGGTACGGATGTGCAGGACATGAAGCCCGCTTTCGCTGTTGCGGAACTCCACCACATGGCTCAGGATGCTGATCATCAGCACGCTGTTGTGCTCTTTTTCGTACACCTGATCAGTGACAAGGCGGGTGAGCCGCTTTTGCTTAGCGTACAGCATGAGAACATTCTTCACCCGGCGCAGCACCATGATCCGCTCGAAGGGACGGCGGATATAATCCGTTACGCCCAGATCGTAGGCGCGCTCGATGTTGGCGGTGTCCTCTGTCGCCGAAATGACGATGACCGGGATCTCGTCCAGCCATGCGTGGTACTTCATCACCCGCAGCACGTCAAAGCCGTCCATGCCCGGCATCATCAGATCCAGCAGCAGCAGAGAGATATCCGTGCGCTGCCGCATCAGCTCCACTGCCGCTGCGCCGTCCTCGGCTTCCAGATAGTCATAGCCATCGCCCAGTATCTCCTTGAGCAGGGCACGGTTGATCTCGGAATCATCCGTGATCAGGATCTTCGGTTTCTCGTTCATGGCCATGTCTCTCCTTTTGCGGTGCATCCTTCTGCCCCGGCTTTGTTCCGGGTACGCTGCTTGCACTGACCGGATGCAGCGGACTTACGCCCGGCATCCGCTTTTTTTACATTCATTTATACTTTACTGGATTTTACAGCAAAATGCAAGGCTGCGTGCAACATTTCTGCCATTTTCCGGTATTTTCTGCAAACGTTCTCATTCCCGGCTGTATAAATGCAATCCAATTTTTACAGTACCCTTTGCAAACGTTGTTCGAAAGCAAGCCGTTTGTCGTTACAGCCCTTCCTGTGAAAATGCGGTTGCCGCGCTCCGCAGAGCGCGGCAACCGCGAAATATAAACCTTATTTCCGCTGATGATGCGCAAAGCAAAGCGGAGCGCATTTTAAATCGTTCCACTCTGAAAGAAAAAGGACTGCTGCGCAAAACACGCAACAGTCCTTTCTAGGTTCACTCTTGGGGCATCATGGCATCGAACCAACCCATCAGCTCCGCGGCCATCTGCTCCAGCCGAGTCTCCGGCTGCCATGCAGACTGTGCTGGCTCCGGGGGCAGTGCCTGTTCCGGGGCGCAGAGCAGTGCTTCCGTTTCCGGCGCAGGCTGTTCCTCCACCGCTTCGCACTGCGGCACAGTCTCGGGGATTGTGTCCGGCTGTGCGGGTGTTTCCGGGGCAGTCTGCTGTATGGCTGCAAGGGCAGCTTCGGCTCTGCGGCAGGCGGCTTCAGCCTTTTCTGCCCGGGCGTTGGCCAGCTCCAGCTGCTCCCATGCCTGCTCGCAGGCGGTCTCCAGCTCTGCATTATCGTGCTTGAGGGCAAGCAGAGTGCGCTCAAAGGCGAACATCCGGGTCTGATACCGGCGCACCTCGGCGCGTGCCGCAGCCAGCTTGCGGCTCAGCTGCTCTGCCTGCGCCCGAGCGCTTTCCGCCTGAGCTGCGGCAGATGCCTGTACAGTGACCTGCCGGGCAAATTGTCCGCGCAAGGCACCGGTCTCCCGCTCTGTCTGCACCATGATGCCCTCCCATGCACACCTTACATGGAACCGGCGCTGACCGCATGGGCGCAGCTGCCAGCCCCATTGTAGCCTGTAATTACTTTCGCTTGTTCAGGATGGCCAGCAGCTCGTCGTAGTAACGGTTGTCGCTGCTTTCCTCCTCCACGGCCTTCTTTTCAGCCGGAGCAGCAGCCGGGGCGGTATTGCCTGCCGGGGCTGCGGCTGCACCGGTGTCGCTGCTGAACACCGCAGACGGCACAGACTGTGCACCGCCCATGGCGTTGTTGATGCTGTTGCGCAGGTCGCTGGCGCTCTTGTTGTCGAAACCGGTGGCCACAACGGTCACGCGCATCTCATCGGACAGGTTCTCATCAAATGCAGTACCCCAGATGATGTTTGCATCGGGATGTGCGCTCTGGGTGATAAGACCTGCGGCGGTCTCCACGTCCTCCAGACCGATGTCCGGGCTGGAAGTGATGTTGATGATAACGCCGTGTGCACCGGCAATGCTGGTCTCCAGCAGCGGGCTGGAGATTGCAGCCTTGGCGGCGTTCTCGGCCTTGCCGGCACCCTTGGCGCTGCCCACGCCCATGTGGGCGTAGCCGGCATCCTTCATGATGGAGCGCACGTCGGCAAAGTCCAGATTGATGAAGGCGGGCACATTGATCAGGGCAGAGATGGACTCAACGCCCTGACGCAGCACGTTATCGGCGGCCTGGAAGGCGTTCATCAGGGTGATCTTTTCCTGGCTGATCATCTTCAGGCGCTCGTTGGGGATGACGATCAGGCTGTCAACGTGCATCAACAGGTTGGCAATGCCCTGCTCGGCCAGACCCATCTTGCGCTTGCCCTCAAAGGAGAAGGGCTTGGTAACGATGCCAACAGTCAGGATGCCCAAGTCGTGTGCCACCTCGGCCACAACGGGTGCTGCACCGGTGCCGGTGCCGCCGCCCATACCGGCGGTGATAAAGACCATCTGGGAGCCCTTGAGGGCATTGGCGATCTCGTCCTTGCTTTCTTCAGCGGCGCGCTGGCCGATCTCCGGGTCTGCACCCGCACCGCGTCCCTTGGTCAGCTTGGAACCCAGCTGCACCTTGACCGAGGCATGGTTCTTGGCCAGTGCCTGCTGGTCGGTATTCATGGCGATGAACTCCACGCCCTGCAGGCCGTCGCTCACCATGCGGTTCACGGCGTTGCCGCCGCCGCCGCCTACACCGATCACTTTGATCGTCGTAACGTTTTCGTCCAGTTCTTCGTCGAGCATCAATGCCATAACTTTGTCCTCCATCGGATTTTTATGTGGAACTGCGCAAATGCCGCACAGAAATTATCATACGATATTTATATAACTGTATCGTATCATTTTTTTGCACCGATTGCAAGACAAAATTGCTTTTTCGTGGGTGTTTTTTTCGCAAGCCCACTCCGGGCGGGTATTTCCTGCCAAATCTGTGCGCCCAGCCCCGCCAAAAGCCGGTCAAGCTCCGCATAGCCGCGCCGGACAAGCTCCACCCCGTCAAGGCGGCTGCTGCCCCGGGCAGCCAGCGCTGCAACCACCAGCGCCGCCCCGCCCCGCAGGTCCGGTGCGGTCAGCTTTGCCCCGTGCAGCGCCCCGGCAGGCTGCACATACAACGTGCGCTCTGCCACCCGGACGTTAGCCCCCAGCGCCGCAAAGCCCCCGGCACAGGCAAAACGGTTTTCAAACACCCTGTCCTGCAGGCTGCTTTCGCCCTGTGCGCAGAGCATCACCGCCGCCAGCAGCGGGGCGGCGTCCGTGGCAAGACCGGGATAGGGTGCGGTGTGCACATTTCCCGCGCCGCGCAGCGCCCCGAACCGTGAAATGGCGGCAGCATCGTGTGCCCGCTCTACGGTGCAGCCCATTTGTTCCAGAATTTCCAGCAGCGGCGCATACAGCCCGGGCGCACAGCCTGCCAGCTCCACCCGCCCTCCGGCTGCCGCCGCCGCACAGGCCAGCGTAGAGGCGATGATGCGGTCTGCCATCGGCGCAAAGGTGCAGCCCGCAAGGCAGCGCCTTCCCTGCACCCGGATGGTGTCGGTGCCCGCACCCTCCACGCAGCCGCCGCAGGCGTTGAGGAAGGCGGCAAGATCCACGATCTCCGGTTCCTTTGCGGCACCATGCAGCACGGTCTGCCCCTGCGCCGTAGCAGCGGCCAGCAGCAGCGTTTCGGTTGCGCCCACGCTGGGGAAAGCTAGACAGATCTCCGCGCCCCGCAGCCCCGCCGGGGCGTAAAGCGTAAGCTGTCCGGGCGCTGCGGGCAGCTGCCGCACGCCCATCTGCGCCAGCCCCTGCAAATGCAGATCGATGGGCCTTGCCCCGATGCGGCAGCCCCCGGGCAGTACAGTGTTCACCCGCCCCAGCCGCGCCAGCAGCGGGGCGCAGAACAGGATAGACGCCCGCATCCGGCCTGCGGCCTCCGGTGCAAGGTCGGTGCGCATGGGCTGCCCCTGCACCGCCAGCGCTGCGCCCTGCCAGCCTGCTGTGCAGCCCACGCCCCGCAGCAGGGCAAGACAGTCCTCCACGTCGGTCAGGCGCGGCACATTTTGCAGCCGCACCGGCCCGCTGCACAGCAGTGCTGCTGCCAGCAACGGCAGCACACTGTTTTTGGCCGCAGGCACTTCCACCCTGCCCTGCAAAGGCCGTCCGCCCGTAATGATCCAATCCCCAGCCATGCCAAGACCCCCGTTCTGCAAAAGATACCCCATGGTATGCAAAACGAGGGTCTTTGGTCAAAGAAATGCACCGGAAACGGCTTTCCCGCTGTCTGCGGGATTTGTCCGGTCATTTGTCCGCTTTTTTCGGCTTTCCTGCACCGATATTTCCCCTTTACGGCTGGAAATGCCGGTCTATATCAGCTTTCGCCCCGGGAGACGGAGAGCACGATGCCCATCTCGCCCAGAAGCATCATCAGGCTGGTGCCGCCGGAGGAGAAAAAGGGCAGGCTGATGCCGGTGTTTGGGATGGTGTTAGTAACTACCGCAATATTCAGCACCGCCTGCAGCGCCACCTGCACCACAAAACCCACCACCAGCAGTGCCCCGAAGCGGTCCGGCGCGTGCGCCGCCAGCGTGATGCCCCGCCACAGCAGCGCACTGAACAGCAGAATGACCGCACACGCGCCCAGAAAGCCCAGTTCCTCGCAGAGGATGGAAAAGATGAAGTCGTTCTGCGGCTCGGGCACGAACAGATGTTTCTGACGGCTGTTGCCCAGCCCCAGCCCTGCCGCCCCGCCGGAGCCGATGGCATATAGGCTCTGGATGGTCTGGTGTCCATCGCCCAGCGGGTCGGCAAAGGGGTCGAGCCAAGAGTTGAGCCGGTCGGCGGCATAGGGCACCAGCTCCGGCATGAGCACGATGGCTGTGCCAATGGCGGCAGCGCCGCCCGCCCCCGCCAGCATGAACCACCGCAGCCCGGTGCCGCCCACGAACATGAGCACCGCGCCGATACTCAAGATCAGCACCGTGCCGGAAAGGTGGGGTTCCAGCAGCATGAGTACCGCCACCACCCCCAGCACCAGCGCAAAGGGTACTACCCCCACCGCAAAGCTGCCCATGCGGTCGTGGTTCAGGGCGATGATATGGGCAAATACCAGCACCACCGCAAATTTGGCGATCTCGCTGGGCTGTAATGTGCCCAGCCCCGGCAGCACCAGCCAGCGCTTACAGCCGTTATACTCCGGCATGAACAGCACCGCCGTCAGCAGCACCAGCGAGAGCGCCAGCAGCGGCCACGCCAGTTTGTGATAGATGTGGTAGTCCACCCGGCTGGCCATCCACATCGCCGCCAGACCCATGGCGGCGTACAGCAGCTGCGGCCGCACATAGGCAAAGGCGTCCTGCCGCCGGTACAGTGCCACCGCGCTGCTGGCGCTGCACAGCATCACCAGCCCAAAGGCTACCAGCGTGAGCACCAGCACCAGAAAGGGCAGGTCCATGGGCGGCAGCGGCCGCAGCAGCCCTTTGCGGGCAGCAGTTCTGTGCAATCCCGGTCACCTCCGTTTCTGTTATTGTACGCGGGTGCGGGGGCGGTTAGTCATACACGCTGCTGCCGGGCGCATAAACTGCCCGCAAAGGGGGTGCTGCCATGCGCGGCTCAAAACCCACGGACGCCCTGCGCACTTTACCGGAGCGGGCGTTCCGTCTGCGGGCACGGCTCATTGCGGTGGGGCTGTGCGCCGTCTGCTTTGCAGGGCTCATTGGGCGGTTGTTCTGGCTGCAATTATGCACCGGCGGCTGGTACACCCAGCGGGCGCTGGGACAGCAGCTGCGGGACACCGTTGTGCCCGCTGACCGGGGCAAAATATACAGCGCCGATGGTGCGCTGCTTGCCGCCAACAGCAGCTGCTGGACCCTGCGCGCCAGCCCCCGGGAGATGCCGGAGGAGAAGCTTGCCCTCGCTGCCAAAGGGCTTGCGGAGATACTGGAATTGGACGAAACAAAACTGCTGGAAAAGTTCAGCGACCGGCGCTCCAACGATTGCCTTCTGCGTTACCGGGTGGAGCGGGAAACCGCCGATGCAGTGCGGGATTTCTGCGCGGCGAACGGCATTACCGGCGTGCGCATCAATCAGGATTCCAAACGCTGGTACCCACAGGGGGAGCTGCTGGCCTCGGTGCTTGGGTTTACCAATGTGGACAACGCCGGGGTCAGCGGGCTGGAGCTGAAATATAACGACACCCTTACCGGGCAGAATGGGGTGGTGCTGACTGCGGTGAATGCTTGGGGCTACACGCTGGCGCAGAGCTACGAGACGGAACTTACGCCCGTGGAGGGCAGCGGGCTGCGGCTGACCATCGATGCAAATATTCAACATTACCTTGAAAATGCGTTGAATTATGCGGTGCAGGAGCATCATGTGGCCGCCCGCAGCGTGGGCATCGTGATGGAGGTGAACACCGGGGCAGTACTGGCCATGGCCACCACCCCGGCCTACGACCCCAACCAGCCCCGGGTGATTGCCAACAAGGCCGCGCGCGCCGCCGTGGACGCTCTTTCCGGTAAAGAACGCGCCGCTGCTTTGCAGCTGGCGCAGCAGACCCAGTGGCGCAACAAGGCGGTGAGCGACTTATACGAGCCGGGCAGTGTGTTCAAACTCATCACTTGTGCGGCGGCGCTGGATGCCGGTGCCATCACCCGGCACTCCACCTTTTACTGCGGAGACTCCATCTCAGTGGCGGGCACGCGGTTCCACTGCGCCAACCACAAACGCCACGGCAGCCAGACCGTGACCCAAGCGCTGGAAAACTCCTGCAATCAGAGCTTCATCCAGATCGGGGCGCGGCTGGGCAAGCAGGCTTTCTGCGATTATTTTGCCGCTTTCGGCCTACGGGAGCCCACCGGCATCGACCTGCCCGCCGAGCCGAAAAAGAGCCTGTACTACACCGCCGACCGCATGGGGCCGGTAGAGCTGGCGTCCTGTGCCTTCGGGCAGAGCAGCAAAATTTCCTATCTGGAAATGGCTGCTGCCGTCTGCGCGGTGGTAAACGGCGGGCGTCTGATGCAGCCGTATCTGGTATCGGACATCCTTGCGCCGGACGGCAGCGTTTTGCAGCACAATGCCCCGGTGTGCAAGCGGCAGGTGATCCAGCCCGCCACCTCCGCCGCCATGCGGGAGATGATGGAGGCGGTGGTGCTGTACGGCGGCGGACGCAACGCACAGATCGCGGGCTACCGGGTGGGCGGCAAAAGCGGCACCAGCCAGAAGCTGGACAGCGCCGACGAGAAAGCCCGCATCGCCAGCTTTGTGGCAGTAGCGCCCATTGATGATCCGCAGTTTTTGTGTCTGGTCTGTCTGGATGAGCCACACAGCTGGACCACCGCCGGCGGCAGTCTTTCAGCACCGGTCTGCGCCGAAGTGCTGGAGCAGACGCTGGTGTACAAGGGCGTCCCCCGGGCAGCGGACACCGGCAGCGCAGACGCGCAAGCCGCTGCCCTGCCCGCCGATGGGGACAGCTTTGATGGGGCGTGACGATTTGGAATGCGCGCCGCGTTCGCTTTGCGCATAAACAGCGGAAGAATGATTTTTAATTTGCAATTCTGGAAAATCTGCGGATTTTCCAGAATTGCCTTTTCACGGGAGG
The DNA here is from genome assembly GCF_003287405.1 of Faecalibacterium prausnitzii. Classification (GTDB taxonomy): domain Bacteria; phylum Bacillota; class Clostridia; order Oscillospirales; family Ruminococcaceae; genus Faecalibacterium; species Faecalibacterium intestinale. Next base: position 120,119 of record NZ_PRLD01000003.1, on the reverse strand, counting down.
GGGCGTGGCGGGAAACGGTAGTTGCAGCGCCGCTTTCTGCGAAAGCGCGGCGCTGCGGGCGAGCGCTTGCTCCCCCTCGGGGGAGCTGTCGCGCAGCGACTGAGGGGCTATAAATGGAGAAGCGAAAAAAGCGTTAAAGCGATAGCGCCGACTGGCGCAGCGCTAGCTTTTTTGTGCTTCGACTTCTGTTTTAGGATTGTCAAGGGCGAGCAACCCTTGGCGACGGGTTGCGGGGTGGGTGGAGTCCAGAGGTAGGGAGGGGGGACTCGGAACACCCCTCCCTGCCTCTGGCCCAGCGGAGCGTCTTTGCACGCTTGCGGCAAGCAGATACCTTTACCCGCAGCGCCGCTGCAAATGCTGCTATTCAGCCGCAAAAAAATAACGGAACGTCCGCAGACATTCCGTTACGCTGAGATGTATAATGATTTTTAGTTCTGGTTCGGCTGGGGGCGGAAAGTGATCTCGCCGGTGGTGCTGTCCATGGCGTCCACGATGGCAAGGCTTTCCAGCTGGATGCCCTTGCTGCGGATCAGCTCGCCGCCCTGCTGGAAGCCCTTTTCCACGGCGATGCCGATGCCCTCTACGGTGGCACCGGCTTCCTCGGCCAGTTCCAGCAGACCCATCAGGGCGCAGCCGTTGGCCAGAAAATCGTCGATGATCAGCACATGATCCTCCGGGGTGAGGAACTTTTTAGAGACGATGACGTTGTAGATCTTTTTGTGGGTGAAGGACTGGATCTGAGTCTTGTAATTATCGTAGTCCAGATTGATGCTCATGGATTTTTTTGCAAACACCACCGGCACGTTCAGCTCGCTGGCCACCACAGCCGCAATGCCGATGCCGCTGGCTTCGATGGTGAGCACCTTGTTGATGGGCTTGCCCGCAAACAGGCGCTTCCACTCCCGTGCCATCTCGCGGAACAGCGGGATGTCCATCTGGTGGTTGATAAAGCTGTCCACCTTGAGCACGTTGCCTTCGCGCACAATGCCGTCCTTGCGGATACGATCTTCCAGCATCTTCATAAAGTATATCCTCCAACCCTTGCAGGTGCGTTTTCTGTCTCCGGCTCGCCCGCCGCGAAAAGCGCCCGCCTGTTTTCCATTCCCGGGCGCGCGCCACACGCGCCCATGATATAATGTTTCACCTAGTATACCGGAAGCATCCCGCTTTGACAAGGGGTTTTCTTGCCAAAATTCGTAAAAATACGGCACCAAACCTCTTCGTTTTTTCTAAAAGTATGACCTTGTCCAAAAATACCGAAACTTCGCGAGGTTGTCAGGTCATTTTTGGCTTATCCTCCCTTGTTCTTTCGCGGTTTTCGAGTATACTATTCTTGTAGGAGAAGGGTAATATCCGGGATTTTTGACCGGACGAGGAGGAAAATGGTATGAAAACAGGACTTGTGCTGGAAGGCGGCGCCATGCGTGGAATGTTCACCGCTGGCGTACTGGATGTGCTGATGGAGCATAACATCCAGTTGGACGGTGCCATTGGTGTGTCGGCGGGGGCAGTGTTCGGCTGCAACTACAAGTCGCACCAGATCGGGCGCACCATCCGCTACAACACGGAATACTGCAATGACAAGCGCTACGCCGGCTTTGGCAATCTGCTGCGCACCGGCAACCTGTACAGCGAGCAGTTTTGCTACCATACCGTGCCGGAAAAGCTGGACCCCTTTGATACCAAGGCTTTCCGGGAGAACCCCATGGACTTTTTTGTGGTGTGCACCGACGTGCGTACCGGCGAGCCCATCTACCACAAGTGCCGCACCGGCGACGCCGAGGATATCCGGTGGATGCAGGCATCGGCATCCATGCCGCTGGCGGCAAAGATCGTAAAAATCGGCCACTATCAGCTGCTGGACGGCGGTGTGGCCGATTCCATTCCCGTGCGCTTTTTCGAGTCCATCGGCTACAAGCGCAATCTGATCATCCTGACCCAGCCCAAGGGTTTTGTAAAGCAGAAAAACAAGATGCTGCCCCTTATCCGGGCAAGGTATGTGCGCTATCCCGCTTTTGTGGAGGCCGTGGCAGACCGGCACCAGCGCTACAATGAGACGCTGGCCTATATTTCCATGCTGGAGCAGTCCGGCCGGGCCTTCGTCATTCGCCCGCCCATCCCGCTGGAAATTCCCTCTATGGAGCGCGACCCCGCCCAGCTGCGCCGCGTTTACGAGACCGGCCGTGCCGTGGCACAGATCCAGATCGACAAGATTGCAACCTATGTGGAGGAGTGCAAGGCTGCACCGGAAGAATAACACGAAAGGCTGCTGCACAGGTTTGTGCGGCAGCCTTTTTTGATAAGAGAACGATCGGGAATGTGCTCCGCTTTGCTTTGGGCATATTCAGCGGAAAAATATTTTTATTGAGCAATCCCGGAAAGTCTGCGGACTTTCCGGGATTGCATTTTCACGAGATAAAAAAGAGGCCTGCACCTTGCGGTGCAGACCTCTTGATGTTCAAGAAAGAACGGTAAGAGAAGGGGTTAAATTACTTAACCTCAACCTTAGCGCCAGCCTCTTCCAGCTTCTTCTTGATGTCGTCAGCCTCAGCCTGGGAGACCTTCTCCTTGACAGCCTTGGGAGCGCCATCAACGATAGCCTTAGCCTCCTTCAGGCCCAGACCGGTGATCTCCTTAACAACCTTGATGACCTGCATCTTGGTAGCGCCAGCCTCAGCCAGGATGACGTCGAACTCGGTCTTCTCTTCCTCAGCGGCAGCAGCAGCGCCAGCAGCAGCGGGAGCAGCAGCAGCAACAGCAGAAACACCGAACTCCTCGCAGTAGGTGTCGATCAGTTCCTTCAGCTCCAGAACGGTCAGGCCCTTGACGGACTCGATGATGGCAGTAATCTTCTCAGAAGCCATGGTAATAACCCTCCAATATCAATGGTTTTAGTTTGTTTCAGTTTTTTGTTAAGCGGCGGTCACGCAGCCATTAGGCAGCGGGCTCCTCCTGCTTGTCGGCATAAGCCTGCATTGCAACGGCCAGACCAGACAGGGTGCTGGTGAGGGCGCCTGCAAACATGGACAGCATACCTTCGCGGTTGGGCAGCTTTGCGATGGCGTTGGTCTCGGCGGCGTTCATAGCCTTGCCTTCCATGAAGCCAGCCTTCACGACGAACTTCTTGGACTTATCGCCATCCTGATACTTGCACAGGATGCGGGCAGCAGCCATGGGATCCTCTTCGTGAGCAAAAGCGACAGCGGTGTCGCCCTTGAAGTTCTCAGCCAGACCCTCCAGAGCGGTACCCTTAACTGCCAGACGCAGCATGGTGTTCTTCACGACCATGTAATCAACGCCTGCCTCACGCAGCTCCTTACGGAGCTTGGTGTCGTTCTCGACGTTAATGCCGCCGTAAGCGACGACGCAGCCGGAAACCGCACTCTCAAACTTTGCCTTCAGATCAGCGACGTAAGCCTGCTTTTCAGAAAGAATCTTTGCACTGGGCATTCGGTTTCACCTCGTTTCAAAAACTTGTATCAAAAGCCGGAGCAATGAAAAAAGCCTCTCTCCCGCGCACTGCGCCGAGAGAGAGGCATAAAGCAACTTTACGCACGTTTCTCGGCAGGCGGTCAAACTTTACACTGGACTCCAGCGCCTGCTGTCTTAAAAACAGCATGATTATAATACCGCAAACGTGCGGCGTTGTCAAGTACTTTTTTCAATTTCCGACAAAATTTTTCTGCCATTCCGCAGAACGGCAGAAAAACATCAGAAATTCAAATTAGACACCGTACTTCAGGGTGTTCAGACGGATGCCAGGGCCCATGGTGGTGGCGATGGTAGCGCTCTTAAAGTAGGTACCCTTTGCTGCAGCGGGCTTTGCCTTGGCAATAGCCTCCATCACAGTGTCCAGGTTGGTGTACAGCTTCTCTGCACCGAAAGAAGCCTTGCCCACGGGCACATGGATGATGTTCTGCTTGTCCAGACGGTACTCGATCTTACCAGCCTTAGCCTCGCTGACAGCCTTGCCCAGATCGGGAGCCACAGTGCCGGCCTTGGGGTTGGGCATCAGGCCACGGGGGCCCAGAACCTTACCCAGACGACCAACGCGGCCCATCATATCGGGGGTAGTCACGACGACGTCAAAATCCATGAAGCCGCCGGCGATCTTTGCGATCAGCTCGTCATCGCCAACGATATCAGCGCCAGCAGCCTCGGCAGCAGCAGCTGCGGGGCCCTTAGCAATAGCGCAGACGCGGACGGTCTTGCCGGTGCCGTTGGGCAGAACGACAGCGCCGCGGACCTGCTGGTCAGCGTGACGGCCATCAACGCCCAGACGGACGTGCAGCTCGACAGTCTCGTCGAACTTGGCGGAAGCGGTCTTGCAAGCCAGCTCCAGAGCCTCGTTCACATCGTATGCCTTAGTAGAATCGACCAGCTTTGCAGCGTCGACATAGTGCTTGCCATGTTTCATTGTATATCCTCCTGTGTGGTCATGCGGGCAGTGTTATGCCCTCCCACTGTTTATGTCTCAGCCCTCGACGGTGACGCCCATGGAACGGCAGGTGCCGCGAACCATGCTGCAGGCAGCTTCCAGAGAAGCAGCGTTCAGGTCGGGCATCTTGGTCTTGGCGATCTCCTCCACCTGAGCGGCGGTCAGAGAAGCAACCTTTTCCTTGTTGGGCTTGCCGGAAGCGGTGTTGATGCCAGCGGCCTTCTTGATCAGAACAGCTGCCGGAGGAGTCTTGGTGATGAAGCTGAAGGAGCGGTCAGCGTACACGGTGATGACGACGGGGATCACATAACCCATCTGGTTCTTGGTACGCTCGTTGAACTCCTTGGTGAACGCCATGATGTTGACGCCCTTCTGACCCAGAGCAGGGCCAACAGGGGGAGCCGGAGTCGCCTTGCCGGCCTCGATCTGCAGCTTAATGTAGCCAGTAACTTTCTGTGCCATGATAAATGCACCTCCAAAAATCTGTGGTGAGTTGCGGCGCAGTGTCTCTGCGCCTCCCACGAGCGCGTGCACGCTGCACACGCTCTATAAGAACCGCACTGCGGTCTTACCTTGGTAAACGGAACTTGCCGGTTGGTTACGGCAGCTCGACCTGACCGATCTCCACCTCTGCGGGGGTCTCGCGGCCGAACATATTGACCTTGAGCTTCACCTTGAAGTTCTCGGTATCAATGGCCTCCACAAGGCCCATAAAGCCTTCCAGAGGACCGGCGGTGATCTGCACGGTATCGCCGACAGCAAAATCGACGCTCAGCGGTGCAGCCTTCTCCACGCCCATCTTCTCCACTTCCTCAGCGGTCAGCGGAACAGGCTTGGAGGCGGGGCCGACGAAGCCGGTGCAGCCGCGCGTATTGCGCACGACATACCAAGTATCGTCGTTCATCACCATTTTGACCAGAACGTAGCCGGGGAACAACTTGTGCTCCACCATTTTCTGCTTACCGTTCTTGTCGATCTCAGGAACCATCTCGACGGGAACCTTGATATCGCAGATCAGCTCCTGCAGGTGGCGGTTCTCCACCATGGTCTGCAGGTCGTTAGCGACCTTGTTCTCGTAACCGGAATAGGTATGCACAACATACCAAAGAGCCTCAGTGGACTCATCTACCAGCTTGGTTGATTCTTCCATTTTGGTTGACCCTCCGTTTCAAGATGATTCTCAGGCGCCGATGATCAGGCCCAGAATACCACCAAAGATGGCATCCAGCAGGATCATCACAACCGCTGCGATCGCGACGGTCACAAGCACGACGATGGTGTTGGTCTTGACGTCCTGCTTGGACGGCCAGACCACCTTCTTCAGCTCGCTCTTGGTATCGCGGAAGAACTTTGCGACCCGTGCGCAGAAGCCCTTCACAGCGGCTTTAGCTTTGGCCACAAAGCCCGGCTTTTTCTCGGTTTTGTCTGCCATTATGCTCCGCCTTTCTTTTACTTGGTTTCGCGATGAACGGTGTGCTTCTTGCAGAAACGGCAATACTTCTTCATCTCGAGACGATCGGGGTTGTTCTTCTTGTTCTTCGTGGTGTTGTAGTTGCGCTGCTTGCACTCGGTGCAGGCCAGAGTGATTTTAACGGTCATTTGTTGACACCTCCATTATAACGGTTGTTTTGAACCTCCCTCGGGTGCGGGTGGCAGCTGTAAAAACAGGCGCACTTAATAACCCCGCAAAAGAGGTGATATCATTGTACCACGCGTTTTTCAATCCGTCAAGCAGAAAAAAGCGATTTTGAGAAACTTTTTTTGCAGCCTGTGTCTTTTTGTCCCAAAGCGGCTTTTTTGCATTCTGCTTGCATCGCGGGCGTAGATATTGTATAATGAATCGAAACGGCATTTTACCGGTTTGAAGCCGCCCCTTTACCGGGGCTTTATAAATAGGAGTGAGATATCATGCAGTCTGCAAATAAAATGTGCGTGGCGCTGTTGTTTGGCGGTATGTCCAGCGAACATGAGGTCAGCTGTGTCTCTGTGGGCAACTTTGTCCGCAATATCGACCGCAGCAAATACGAGGTGCTCACCGTGGGCATCACCAAGGAGGGCCGCTGGCTCTACACCGAAGCCACGGCAGAGCAGATGGCCGACGGCAGCTGGGAAGAGCTGCCCGGCAATATGCCCTGCGTGATCAGCCCGGACCGCGCCGACCACGGCATGATCCTGTTCACCCCGGACGGCCGGGTGGAAAAGATGCACCTTGACGTGGTGATCCCGGTGCTCCACGGCCTGTGGGGCGAGGACGGCACCGTGCAGGGCCTGCTGGAGCTGGCAGGCATCGCCTATGTGGGCTGCGGCGTGCTGGCAAGCTCCGTGTGCATGGACAAAGCTGTGGCCAACGCCCTGTTTGAAGCCAACGGTGTGCCCCACACCAAGTGGGTAGCCGCCAACCGCTGGGAGATCGAGAAGGATCTGGAGGGCGTTTGCGCCGGTGTAGAACAAAAACTGGGCTGGCCGGTATTCGTCAAGCCCGCCAACGCAGGCTCCAGTGTGGGCATCTCCAAGGTGTCCAGTCAGGAGGAGCTGAAGGCTGCCATCGCCCTTGCGCTGGAAAACGACCGCAAGGTGGTATTTGAAGCCTTTGTGGACGGACAGGAAGTGGAGTGCGCCGTCATCGGCTCTGATCCCGCTGTTGCCACCCGTCCCGGTGAGATCCTTGCCGGTGCAGAGTTCTACACCTATGATGATAAGTACAAGAACGGCGTGAGCCAGACCGTCATCCCGGCACATCTGCCGGAAGCCAAGCTGGACGAGGTAAAGACCTACGCCGCCATGGCCTACACCGCACTGAACTGCGAAGGTCTGGCACGGTGCGATTTCTTTGTGGAAAAGAACACCGGCCGGGTGCTCATCAACGAGATCAACACCTTCCCCGGCTTTACCGCTATCAGTATGTACCCCAAGCTCATGGAGCACGAGGGTCTGCCGGTGCCGCAGCTCATCGACCGCCTGATCGCACTGGCGGTGGAAAGGACGGAAAAGCAGCATGGATAATCGCCCCATCGGTGTGTTCGACAGCGGTCTGGGCGGTCTGACCGGTGTGCGGGAGCTGCGCAAGCGCCTGCCCCATGAGGATATCATCTACTTCGGCGATACCGGCCGGGTGCCCTACGGCAGCCGCAGCCCGGAGACCATTCTGCAGTACGCCCGGCAGGACGTGGCCTTTCTGCTTTCCAAAAACGTCAAGTGCATCATGGCGGCCTGCGGTACGGTGAGCAGCACCTACCCGGCTGCGGAAGCAGCCCAGCTGCCGGTGCCCTACCTTGGCGTAGTGGACGCCGCCGCCCGGGAAGCAGCCTTTGTCACCCGCAACCGCCGCATCGGCGTCATTGGCACAGCCGCCACCATCCGCTCCCGCAGCTACGAAAAGCTACTGCGGCAGCTGGTGCCCGGGGTGGAGATCACTGCCCGCCCCTGCCCGCTGTTCGTACCGCTGGTGGAGGCCGGGTATGTGGATCACAGCGAAGCCGGAAAGCAGCAGATCACAAAGCTCGTCATTGCCCAGTACCTGACCGAGGTGCGCGAAGCCGGGGTGGATACCCTGATCTTGGGCTGCACCCACTACCCGCTGCTGAAAAGCATGATCGGGGAGTTTATGGGGCCGGGCGTCACGCTGGTGGACCCCGCCATGACCGCCGCCCACCATCTGGAGCGGATGCTTGCCGAGCGCGGACTGCGCGCCAGCCACGAGAACGGGCAGGCGCACTTTTACGTCAGCGATGTGCCGGACAGCTTTGTGCAGACGGCAGACCTGTTCCTGGGCGAGTACAAGGGCGGCCCGGTGGAGCAGATCGCCATTGATAAATATTGATAAGGAAAAACAACGTGAGCAAGCCACTGAAGGAAGACTATATCATCCGCATCAAAAGCCGCATTGAGCAGCGGCTGGACGAACCGGCTGCGGAGGAAGAAAAAGAAGAATTTGTGGAGCTGATGACCCGGGGCAGCTTTGTGCTGAAGGGCGGCAGCTACTATGTGACCTACCGCGAGACCGAGACCACCGGCTACGAAGGCTGCACCACCACCCTGAAGATCGCCGCAGACGGCAGCCGGGTGGCGATGCTGCGGTTCGGCAAAGGCGGCGGGGCAGGCACCCAGCTTCTGATCGAAAAAGGCCGCCGCAACCTGTGCCACTACGAGACCGGCTTCGGCTCCATGACCTTGGGCGTGACCGCGGACGAGATCGACTGTCAGCTGACCGAAAAGGGCGGCACCGCCCGGTTTGCCTACCTGCTGGATGCCGACAGCGCCGAGCTGGTAAGCCGCAACCGTCTGGAAGTTACCGTGACCCATGTGAATTGATGAAGTTCCCTGAGACTGTGAAAGGAATCCGACCCATGACTGATTTTGAAAAGACCTACCAGAACTACAACCCCCGGCAGGCTGCGCTGGACGAGGCACGCGCTCTGCTGACCGCAGCCGCCAAGGCTGCCATGGCAGACGGCACCCTGCCCGCGGCAGAGCTGCCCGCCTTTATCGTGGAGATCCCCGCCGACGTAAAAAACGGCGACATCGCCTCTAACCTCGCCATGGCCGGTGCCCGCACCTGGCGCAAGGCTCCCAAGATGATCGCAGACGCCCTGCTGGCACATTTGCCCTCCATCGAAAACAGTGTGTTCTCCAAGGTGGAGGTTGCCGGTCCCGGCTTCATCAACCTGTTCCTAGCCCAGAGCTTCTGGGCAGGCGTGGTGCTGGGTGCCTGCGCCAACAAGGAGTATGGCCGCACCGACCACGGCAAGGGCGCAAAGTACAACGTGGAGTTCGTTTCCGCCAACCCCACCGGCCCCATGCACATGGGCAACGCCCGCGGCGGCGCACTGGGCGACTGTCTGGCCGCTGTGCTGGACTGGTCCGGCTACGATGTGACCCGCGAGTTCTATATCAACGATGCCGGCAACCAGATCCAGAAGTTCGGCAAAAGTCTGGCGGTGCGCTACCTGCAGCAGTTCTGCGGCGAGGATGCCTATCCCCTGCCCAAGGAGTGCTATCAGGGCGGCGATATCAAGGTGCTGGCCGGTGAGTTCGCTGAGCTGAACGGCGACAAGTACGTTGCCGCCTGCTCCGGGCTGAGCGAGGAAGCTCTGTTTGAGAGCGAGGCCTTTGCCGCTTTGAAGGACGCACTGGTGGCCTACGCCCTGCCCAAGAACATCGCTGCCCTGAAGCGTGACCTCGGCAAGTACCGCATCGACTACGACGTGTGGTTCCATGAGAGCACCCTGCACGAGTCCGGCGCAGTTCTGGCTGTGGTGGACAAGCTGCTGGAACTGGGTGCCTGCTACAAGGCCGAGGACGGCGCCATCATGTACCGCAGCGCCCAGTACGCTGCCAAGTATGGCACCGTGAACAAGAAAAAGACCGAGGACGGCACCGAGGAAGAAGCCAAGGACGAGGTGCTCGTCCGCGCCAACGGCATCCCCACCTACTTTGCCGCCGATATCGCCTACCACTACAACAAGCTGGCCACTCGCGGCTTTGCCAAGGCCATTGATGTGTGGGGCGCAGACCACCACGGCCATGTGGCACGCATGAAGGGCGCGATGGACGCCATCGGCCTGAACGGCGAGGATCTGGACGTTGTGCTGATGCAGATGGTCAACCTGATGCGGGACGGTCAGCCTGTTCGTATGTCCAAGCGCACCGGCAACGCCATCACCCTGACCGACCTGCTGGAAGAGGTGCCCATCGACAGCGCACGCTTCCTGTTCAATATGCACGACGCAGGCAGCGGCATCGACTTTGATCTGGATCAGGCCGTCAAGACCGACAACGATAACCCCGTATACTATGTGCAGTACGCCCACGCCCGCATCTGCTCCATCCTGAAGAAGATGGAGAGCGAGGGTGTGCAGTTTGCCGGTGCAGAGAACATTGATGCCACCCTGCTCACCGAGCCTTCCGAGATGGATCTGATCCGTATGCTGGCAGCCTTCCCGCAGGAGATCGTGATGGCTGCTGAGAAATATGACCCCAGCCGCATCAACCGCTTTGTCATCGATCTGGCCAGCGCCTTCCACCGCTTCTACGGCAACTGCCGCATTCAGGGCGCAGACCCTGCCGTGCAGCAGGCACGTCTGGCCCTGTGCATCGGCGTGAAGAACGCCATCTTCAACGTGCTCACCATGTTCAAGATCAATGTGCCTGAGAAGATGTAACATAAAACCACAGGGGCTGTTGCACAGCATTTGGCGCAACAGCCCCTTTTTACGGTATATAGCAGGAAAGCAGCTGCCGCTTCCGTCACGACCCCTCCCGTGAAAATGCGTTTGGAGCGCTCCGCAGAGCGCGACAAACGCGAAATTAAAAATAATTTTTTCCGCTGAATATGCCCAAAGTGAAACGGAGGGCATTCCAAATCGTCTACCCCAAAACAGATACAAGGAGAACCCATGGAACCTTTGAAGATCGGCAATATCACCCTGCCCCACCGGGCGGTGTTCGGCCCTATGGCGGGCTTTACGGATGCCCCCTGCCGCCGCCTGATGGCACAGCACGGCGCGGGCTTTACGGTCAGCGAGATGGTGTCCAGCCGGGCGCTGGTGTACGGCGACCATAAGACCGTCAGTCTGCTGAAAGCAGAGCCCAACGGCGCACCCTATGGGGTGCAGATCTTTGGCGAGGTGCCGGAGATCATGGGCGAAGCCACCGCCGCCATCGAGCAGTACGAATTTGACTTTGTGGACATCAACATGGGCTGTCCTGCCCCTAAGATCGTTTCCGGCGGGGCGGGCAGCAAGCTGATGCTGGACCCCGACCGCTGCGGGCGCATCGTGGAGCAGGTAGTGGCGCACACCAAGCGCCCGGTCACCGTAAAAATGCGCAAGGGCTGGGATGCCGACCATATCACCGCCGTGGAATGCGCCAAAGCCTGCGAGCAGGCGGGCGCGGCGCTGGTGGCGGTGCACGCCCGCACCCGGGAGCAGATGTACACCCCGGGCATCGACCCGGAGATCATCGCCCGGGTAAAGGATGCGGTAAAAGTGCCGGTGCTGGGCAACGGCGATATCCACTGCGCCGAGGACGCGCTGCGCATGGTGCGCCAGACGCACTGCGACGGCGTGATGATCGCCCGGGGCGCACTTGGCGACCCGTGGCTTTTTGAGCGGGTGAACGCCGCGCTGGAGGGCCTGCCCGCCCCCAAGGAGCCGAACCTGCAGGCACGGATGAACGCGCTGCGCCGTCAGGTGGAGGAAATGGTGGAGCAGAAGGGCGAGTTTGTGGCCATGCCGCAGGCACGCGCCCAGACCATGCACTACATGAAGGGGCTGAAGGGCGCAGCCGCCCTGCGCCGCTACTGCTGCACCCTGACCCACTTGGAGGACTTGGACGAGCTGATCGCCGCCGTATTTGAAGAGCAGCGCAAGGCCGGGCTGGACCCCGATGATGTGCGGGAAGTACCGTTCCCGTAAGCCCACAGGCTGAACAACGATTTATAATTCCGGAATACCGGAGCGTCTGCGGACGCTCCGGTATTCCATTTTCACGGGAGGAGTCGTGATGGCAAACGGCAGTTGCCGCGCTCGTTTCCTGCGGAAACAGTCGCGCTGCGGGGCAGATTTTTGTTGCTCTCAGCAGGCTGAACCCTCTCGCGAAAAAGTAAACCGGAAAAATCCGCAGATCTTCCCGGTTTACAAAAGATAGAATATTTCTTCCGCTGTATAAAACGGTCTGGCGTTACACGCCGGAAGCACCATAGTTTGCCAGCACGCGGGCAGAGGGGTCGTTAACGTTGCAGCCCGGCCATGCCTTGTTGGGCATCCAGAAGCCCACGATGGTGCGGCTCTGGTCGTGGTAGTACTTTTCAAAAATTTCGCGGTAGAACAAGCTCTCCTTGGTAAAGGGCATACAATGTGCCGAGTAGTTTGCCCGGCGCATCTGGAACTCCTCGTCGGTGTACAGGCTCTCGGCGTACTCCTTGATGTCGTCCACCATGCTGTGGCCTACGGCGTCCGAGAAAGCGGCCTTTTCGCGCCACAGGATCTCCGGCGGCAGCCAGTCGCCCTCAAAGGCTTTGCGCAGCAGGTACTTGCCCTTGCCGTAGCGGTTCAGCTTCTTTTCCGGGTCGATGGCCATGACGTAGCGCACAAAATCCAAGTCGCCAAAGGGCACGCGCGCCTCGATGCTGTTGGAGGAGATGCAGCGGTCTGCCCGCAGCACATCGTACATATACAGCTCACGGATGCGCTTCTGGCTCTCCTGCTGGAAGGCATCGGCGGTGGGGGCGTAGTCGGTGTATTTGTAGCCAAACAGCTCGTCCGAGATCTCGCCGGTCAGCAGCACACGCACATCGGTCTGCTCATGGATGGCCTTGCACAGCAGGTACATTCCCATGCTGGCGCGGATAGTGGTGATATCCCATGTGCCCAGTAGGCGGATGACTTCTTCCAAGCTGCTGAGCACCATCTCGCGGTTGATGATGATCTCGTGGTGCTCGCTGCCCAGATAGTCCGCAGTCTGGCGGGCGTATTTCAGGTCGATGGCATCGGTGTCCATGCCGATGGCAAAGGTGCGGATGGGCTTACCCAGCTTCTTGGCGGCAATGGAGCACACCAAGGAGGAGTCGAGCCCGCCGGAGAGCAGAAAGCCCACGGGTGCATCGGCATCCAGCCGCTTTTCCACACCAGCGATCAGCTTCTCGCGGATGTTCTGCAGGATGGTGGGCATATCGTCCTGCATGGGGGCGGGCACATCGGCAATGTCCTCGTAGCGTACAAAGCGGCCGTCGCAGTAGTAGCTGCCGATGGGGAAGGGACGGATGTCATCGCACCAGCCGATGAGGTTGCGCATCTCGGAGGAGAAGGCGATCTTGTGGCTGGACTTGGAGTAGCCGTAGAACAGCGGACGGATGCCGATGGGGTCGCGGGCGGCGATAAGCCGATCCTTGCGGGAATCGTACATGATCAGCGCAAACTCCGCGTCCATGTGGCGGAACATATCCAGCCCGTACTCGTAGTACAGCGGCAGCAGGATCTCGCAGTCGCAGTCGGAGCAGAACTTGTAGCCCCGGCGCTTTAAGATCTCCTTTTCGAACCGGAAGCCGTACAGCTCGCCGTTGCACACCACGCAGTCAGCGCCCCGGTAAAAGGGCTGCATCCCCTCCGGGGTCAGTCCCATGATGGCAAGCCGCCCAAAGCCCATCAGGCCGTAGGGACCCTCCACCACTCGCTGGTCGTCCGGCCCGCGGTCCACGGTGCGCAGCAGATACTCTTTGAATTTTTCGGCGGGCAAATCATGCCCCGTATAACCCATAACACAACACATACTTCTTACCCCTCTTGTAAAAACGATAAAAATAAAAATACGGCAGCACATTCATCCCATAGTCCTAGGACGAATATGCTGCCGTATCCGTGGTGCCACCTAAATTACCGGCATACGCAATACGCCGGTCACTTTTGTGCGCTCTCCCCGTTGAAAGCACTGCCGCGATAACGAGCGGCGCACGTCTGCCCCTACTGCTGCACACCACAGGTTCAGGGAGCGGCTCACGGGTGTTCTTCGGGCTTCGTTTTCTGCGCGGTTTCCAGCATCCCGCACTCTCTGTAAGAAAAGGGTGAAACCTTACTTTTCCCGGTCAACGCTTTTATTGTCTGCATTGTATCACGGGTTTTTGTCTGTGTCAACACAGCAGGCGCATTTTTTTGCAGACTGTTCTTCTGCTGCGGACGGTGCCGCGTTCTGCGCGCAATGACGGCACAGCCCGTACAGCACGCTGCCCTCGCATTGCAGGGTAAAACCGTGCTCTGCCATCAGGTGGGCGCGCACCTCGTCCATAAAATGGCAGTCCAGATGATAGATGCGTCCGCACTGCACGCACTTGAGGTGCAGGTGCTCCCGGCAGTGGCGACCCTCGTCCACATACTGGAACACTGCCCGTTCGCCCTTGTCGGCCACATATTTCATAATGCGCTGCTCGCCCGCAAGCTTATCCAGATAGCGGTACACGGTGGTGGGATTGGGGCTTGCGCCCTGCTCCTCCAGATGCTCCAGAATGTTGGAAGCGCTTACTGCGTGCTGGCGGTTGTTGATGAGGTAATCCAAGATGAGCTGCCGGGTGCGGGTGTTGTAGCCATCGCTTCGTGCCATGAGAGATACGGTCCTTTCCGGTGTAGATGTGTTGTTTTTCAGCCCTATTGTAGCACAGTTTGCGCTTGGATGCAAAAGAAGAGGGCAAAAAGTCGGTCTGTTTGGCGACAAGCACAAAAAGCATTGTAAAAAGTAGCAAAACCGGGGCGTAATCTTTGTATAAAACGGAAAACACGCCAAAGTTAAGCGAAAAGTCTTGTAAAAAACGCCCTAATGTGAAATAATATACTAGATAAAGTGGTTGGATTGCAGCCGGGATACAAGCTGGCTGAACATGAAGAAGAAGCGAACTGGCAGCGGTGGGTTTGCGCTGCCGGTTCGGACGTTTTGGAACGTTTTTGGAGAAGAAGACAAAGAAGAATAGGAGAATGTGCTTATGAAAGAGCAGGACGCACAGGCAAAGCTTAGCCTGAAGCTGCAGGCGTACCAGTACCTCAAAACCAAGATCCTGAACTGCGAATACCGCCCCAACGAGTTTCTGAACGAGCAGAAGCTCTGCGCCGAGATGGGCAACATCAGCCGCACCCCTATGCGGGATGCGCTGGGGCGTCTGGAGCAGGAGGGGCTGATCACCATTCTGCCCAAAAAGGGGCTGATGGTCTCCGGCATCACCGAAGAGGACGTGCACAGTATGTTTGAAATGCGTCTGCTGGTGGAGCCATACGCTCTGCGTACTTACGGCAATGCCATCCCCCGCGAGCAGCTGGAAGCCTATGCCGAGCTGATGCACCACAGCGAGCGCATCGAGGACTTCTGCGAGTCGGACGACGATTTCCACGAGCTGCTGATGAGCACCCTGCCCAACAAGTATCTGCGCTCTGCCTACGACCGTATCACCGGCCTGAACACCCGTTTCCGCATCATGACCGGCAAGGTAAGCATGATCAATCAGGAGCAGACCTGCGAGGAGCATCTGCAGATTCTGGACGCTGCCCTGTCTGACAACTGGGACGGTGCAGCCATGGCGCTGCAGCACCATCTGGAGCTGGCCCGCGATAAGGCCGAGGGCGTCATCAAGGTCATTCGCCTGTGGTAAAGAAATAAAAGTAAAAAGGTCTGCTGCACCGGTATGATGCAGCAGGCCTTTTCTTATTTCTCCACCTTGCTCAGCAGGATACGGTCGTTATCAAGGTTTTTGCCCGCGTTCTCGCGGAACTTTTCCAGCAGGTCGTCCACGGTCATCTTGCTGCGCGCGGCGCCCTTTACGTCAAACACGATGCGCCCAGCGTCCATCATCAGGGTGCGGTTGCCCAGTTCCAGCGCCTGATGCATATTGTGGGTCACCATCAGGCAGGTGATCTTTTTCTCGGCCACGATGCTCTTGGTCAGCGCCAGCACCTTTTCGGCGGTGGCAGGGTCCAGCGCAGCGGTGTGCTCGTCCAGCAGCAGCAGCTTGGGGGTGACAAGGGTAGCCATGAGCAGGGTAAGCGCCTGCCGCTGTCCGCCGGAGAGCAGCCCCACCGGCTGCTTCATGCGGTCCTCCAGACCCATGTCCAGCAAAGCAAGCTTTTCGCGGAAGAGCGCCTTGTCCTTGCGGGAGATGCGGGAGAAGATGGCGTTGGGCGCAGTGCCTGCCCGCAGGTAAGCCAGCGCCAGATTTTCCTCGATGGTCATGTTGGGCGCGGTGCCCTTGAGCGGGTCCTGGAACAGATGCCCGATGACCTTGCTGCGCTGGTGCTCCGGCGCAAAGGTGATGTCCTGCCCGCCCAGCAGAATGCTGCCCTCGTCGGCGATAAAGCCGCCGGTAATGGCATTGAACAGGGTGGATTTGCCCGCGCCGTTGGAGCCCACAATAGTGGCAAAATCTCCGGCTTCCATCTGCAGGCTCACTCCGGCAAGCGCCACCTTTTCGTTGACGGTGCCGGGGTTAAAGGTCTTGTGCAGGTCGTTCAGCTGCAGCATTTCCATGTTACTGTCCCTCCCTGTTGGTCACGGTGCGGCGGGCACGGGCGGCGTGCCGGCGCTTTTCAAAGGCGAAGTGCTCCCGGATGGCGGGCATGGAGATGGCCACTGCCACAATGATGGCAGAAACCAGCTTCATGGCCGCGGCGGGCACGTTGAACCGCAGCGCCACGGCCACGATAAAGCGGTACAAACAGCTGCCGAACACCACGCCAAGGATGCGGCGCAGCATGGTGCGCTTGCCCACCAGCGTCTCGCCGATGATGAGGGAAGCCAGTGCAATGGTCACCATACCGGTGCCCACATTGATATCGCAGCTTTTCTGGTACTGTGCCAGCAGCCCGCCGGACAGCGCACACAGCGCACCGGACACGCACAGACCCACCGTGATGGTAAAGGCAGGGTTGATGCTGGAAGCCCGCACCATGGCGGCGTTATCGCCGGTAGCACGGATGGAAAGACCCAGCCGCGTGCCCAGAAAGCCCAGCATCGCCGCGCAGGCTACAGCAATGATGCCTGCCGCCAGTGCCAGCTTGTACCAGCTGCCCAGAAAGCCCAGCGAAGTTTTTGCCATGGAGAAGATGGTAGGGGTCTTGACCAGCGACATGGTGGAGGAGAAGCCCATCACTGCCAGATTGATGGTGTATAGGCCGGTGTTGACAATGATACCGGCCATAATGCTTTCCACCCCGAGCCTTGTCTGCAAAAAGGCGGTGACAAAGCCGGAGCACACCCCCGCAGCCATGGCTGCCGCCAGTGCAAGGATGGGGTGACCGGTCAGCGCCACCTGACAGGCCACGGCGCAGCCCAGCGTAAAGCAGCCGTCGGTGGAAAGGTCGGCAATATTCAGGATGGAGTAGCTCAGAAACAGTGCCAACGCCACCAGTCCGTAGATGCAGCCCAGCTCCAGCGCTGTCTGCAAAACGTTGAGGGAAAAAATACTCGCCAGCATGGTGTATGCTCCTTTTATGTTTTTTTGAATCCCCTTTTCACGGGAGGGGTCGTAAAGGTAAACGGGCTCGCCCTCTCAGTCAAATCCTACGGATTTGCCAGCTCCCCCAAAGTGGGAGCCCTTGGCAGTCCACGCAAAGTTCATCTCTTTGCCAAGGCCTCTCCCTTTGGGAGAGGTGGCACCGCAGGTGACGGAGAGGGCGAGGATGCTGCCCTTGCGCAGCAGAACCTTTCCCCCAGAACTGCCAAAAGCTCTCCCTTGCGGGAGAGCCGGAAAAGCCGTCAGGCTTTGACAGAGCGGGGCGTTCAGGAGAAGTTCTCGGCGGTGGTCACCTCGCAGATCTCGGTGCAGTAGGGCTTGAAGGCTTCCTTCAGGGTAGCCAGATCCAGACCCAGCGCTTCGGCGGTCTCGGTGTTGATGGTGACGATGCCGTTATCAAAGGTCTGGTAGGGCAGGTCTGCGGGGGTCTTGCCATCGCACAGCAGCTGGCTGACCATATCGGCGGTGGCTTCGCCCAGCTGGACGTAGTCCACGCCGTAGCCCACCAGTGCGCCGTTCAGCGCAAAGCTGTCGGCACCGGTGTAGTGCTGCACACCGGCCTCGATGAAGCTCTCATAGATGGAAAGCTCGGCGGTCATGATGGTGTTGTCGGTGGGGGTGAACACGGCCTTGACCCCAGCGGCGACCAGTGCTTCGGCAGCCATCTGCACCTCGGCGGTGGTGGTGCCGTTCTTTTCCACCACCTTGATGCCGTTCTTCTCGCAGAAGGCCTTGGCGTCCGCAATGGCCTGCGTGGAGGAATCCTGACTCAGGTCGTACAACAGACCGATGGTATCAATGCCGGGGTTTGCCGCCACGATCAGGTTCATGATGGCGTCGGTGTTCAGGGCATCGGAGGTGCCGGTGATGTTCTCCTCCCCGTCAAACCCGGCGGCGGCGGGGTCAGTCACGGCAGAGTAGACCACCGGGATGTCGGTGTCCTCCACAGCGGCCAGCATGGTAGCGGCGGTGGGGGTGGCCACAGCCACGATCACGTCCACGCCGTCAGCCACAAGGTCTGCACCGATCTGGTTCAGGTTGGACTGGTCGGCCTGTGCGTTGGCATAGTAATCGGCGTAGTCAAAGGCGACACCCTTCTCCTTGCCGATGGCGTCCAGACGGCTCTCCACAGATTCTACGATTTGGTTGAGGGAGGCGTGGTCCACATAGTTGACGATGCCCACCTTGAAGGTCTCGCCAGCGGCGGCAGTACTGCCGGAAGCAGCTGCAGAGGAGGAGACCGCTGCACTGGAGGCGGTGCTGGAAGCAGCACTGCCGCAGCCGGTCAGTGCCATGGCAGAAACAGCAGAAGCGGCCAGAGCGGCCTTCAGGAAGCTGCGGCGGGAGATCATGTTCAGGTTTTTCATAGTGGTAACTCCTTTCCCGGAGCGGGCGGCAAATCAAAAGACCCGCTCCCTTTGCGGGACGGGTCTTAAAACAAAACAACCCTGTCCCTGTGTGTTATCCACAAGGACAGGATCGGTAAATTACGATTCTGCGGTGCCACCTTGCTTGCTCTGCATCCAATACAGCAGAGCCACTCACGGAGAGCCAACACTCCCCTGTCCTATAACGGAGACTTCCGTCCAAAGCTACTAGGGCTTCTGCCCGTTTGCCCGGCCCTCGGCGGCCCACGAATCTCTGCCCCGCTTTCGCCCGTTTGCACTGTCCGGGCTCACTGCAGATGCGCTGTGCAGGTTCTCTTCCGCCTCATCGGTTTGATTGCATTATACACTTTATCTTCGTAAAGTCAAGAGGAAATTTAAAATTTTTATTTTTCTGCCCGGTCAAAGTCATTCTTCTGCCGGGGTGCCGGTGCTGCGGCGCTTGCGGCGCACAAAGCAGGCAACGTACACCACCCACACCGGAATTGCCACGGCGGTGACCACCCGGCTGGCGGAAAGCCCGGCGGCCTGATACACAAAGTCGATGCTGCTTGCACCCGCCGGGCAGAGCACTGCCATCAGTCCCTCGTCCACCTGAAGGATATCGGCCTTTTCGCCGTTGACGTAGGCGGTAAAGCCGTCGTCGTAGGGCACGGAGAAAAAGACGAGGTTTGCCTTGTCCAGCGTAATCTCGGCATGGAAACCGGCATTATTCATCTGGAACACCGAGCAGCTGTGGGCGCGGCGGTCGGCGCAGTCCTGCGTGTAGCTGTCGTAGTGCAGGTCATCCAGCATGGCGTCCGGCAGCTCGGTCAGGTACTGGCCGTACTGCGCCACATCCTCGTCCTCCAGCACCAGCGCCCGCATCAGCAGGTTGGAGCGCAGGGCCTTGACCGAAGCTTCGTAGGTAGCTTTGGTCACATAGTAGTCGTAGGTAAAGCCCATGGGCACATAGTTGTCGTTGTGGTACAGCGCGTAGCCGTCCACATCGGCAAGGTAGGTCCAGCCCGCGTCTGCTTCGTCCTCAAAGCTCTCGCGCTTTTCCGGAGTGGTGATGAGGTACTCCACGCTCAAAAGGCCGCGCAACGCGTAGTTTGCGATCTCCGGCTCGCTGCGCACGTCCCGTTTGACCCCCAGACCCGGGTAGAAGCTGAGGATGCTGGGGGCAGCCGTGCTGCCGAAGTATTGCAGGCAGCTTTTATCCAGCCACATCCCAATGTTGTCGTGGATCTTGTAGGTGTCTATCCGGTAGTCGCCCTCCGGCAGGTCGTTTTTCAACAGCAAGGCGTTGGTGTCCTGCTCCACAAGGTCGCTGTCGGTGTACCACTGCCCGAACTTGCCGATGCCGATGTGTACCATGGTAAACACGCAGGCAAATACCAGCACCGCCGCCGTCATGCGCTGGGCAAAGCGGCTGTCCTGCCGCCACTTGCTGCAAAGAACGCGGTACAGCATAAGCCCCAGCAGTCCGAAGCCCAGCACGACAAAGAACTGTCCCGGGTTTTTCAGCACGCCCAGCGACCATGTCTCGGTGGTATCGTCCCGCACGGGCACCACCGCAAAAACAAGCGTAGCCAGCATGATCCAGCCGATGCCCCGGGCGGGTGCATCCAGATCAACGTCCGGGTCCTCCAGCGCGTTCACGGTCATGGCAGCAAGGATGAGGGTGGGCATATAGTACCAGCGGGCGTAGTAGCTGGAATTCAGAGCATAGAAGGCACTGTTCAGCACCGGCACCAGTGCGCATACGGCGCATACCGCCACGATGCGCTTTTTGCTGTCTGCCTTCCGGCTGCGCCAGTAGGCCATGGCACCGGCCAGACTGCACAGCGGCAGATAGGCCGTCATGCTCGTCCACTTGATGACGCCCTCCGACCAGACCGAGGTAAGATAAGGGGAGTCCGGCGGTAGGATCCAGCTGAGCAGGATGGCCAGATACTGCTGCACCTTGGAGTAGGTCAGGAAGCCCCACCCGGAGGAAAGGTCGATGGTGCGCGGGTTCTGCAGCAGACTGAGCACCGCCGGGAACAGCAGCAGACAGCCCATGGCTACGCCCAGCACGCTTTCCCACAACAGATGGCCGAACTTGCGCCCGGTCAGCCGGAAGTCCCGCGCCGAAAGCTTGCACACAAAGTAGATGCACAAAAAGAGCACCTGTCCCACAAAGAAGAAGTAGTTATTGAGCAGGTTCACCGCCACCCAGAAGGCGAACAGGCCGTGACGATCCTCATAAATGGCTTCGTCCAGCGCCCAGAGCAGGTATGGAAACAGCGCCACCACATCCACAAAGTGGTTGAAGAACACGTTGTACACCGCAAAGCCGGAAAGCGCGTACAGGCAGGCACCCAGCACGGCGTAATTTGCGTTTTTAACGTAGCGACGCAGGTACAGGTACGCGCCGCCGCCCGCCACGCCGAACTTGAACACCAGCAGCGGTACCATCATATAGGGCAGCCAGCTTTGCGGCAGCAGCACCGACAGCCAGAAAAACGGCGAGCCGTACAGGTAGAAGGAGTAGGCGTTCATCACCCCGCTGCCAAGGTCAGTCGCCCACGAAAAGGTATTGCGCGGCGCACCGGCAAAGGCGCTGTCCGGGTAGCCCGCGCCCTTGACGAAGCCGTTCATATACCGGTAAAAGCTGATCTGCTGGCTGTTGAAATCGCCGGCATAGTGGAAAAAACCACCGTCAAGGAGGTAGAAGGGTAAAAAGAAGATGGCCGCCGTCAGGGCGCACAGCCCCGCCGCCTGCCAGAATTTTTTATGGCTCTGCCCGATTGGTGTGA
Source organism: Faecalibacterium prausnitzii (assembly GCF_003287405.1). Taxonomy (GTDB): domain Bacteria; phylum Bacillota; class Clostridia; order Oscillospirales; family Ruminococcaceae; genus Faecalibacterium; species Faecalibacterium intestinale. The sequence continues at coordinate 98,528 of NZ_PRLD01000003.1, read as the reverse complement.
GCAGCCGTGGCTTTATAAACTTTTCCATAGCGTTCCTCTTTCTCCGCGCACCGGCGCGGAAGTGGATTTGATGACACCTTGTAGTATAGCACGGCGGCGTACAAGAAAAAAGGGCTTGACAACCAAGCGCCCGGCGGGTATGGTGAAGAAAAGGAGGCGTATTGTTATGCTGTATCCCTTCAGCGCCTTACTGGCGCGCATGAAGTACATTACCCGGTGGAGCCTGATGCATTCCACCCGGGCGGAATCCCTCAGCGAGCATACCTGCGACACCGCGCTGCTGGCGCACCTGCTGTGCCTGATTGCCAAACACTACACCGGCACGCCCTGCCGCCCCGAGGTGGTGGCGGTGGCGGCGCTGTACCACGACGCACCGGAGATCATTACCGGGGATATGCCCACGCCGGTCAAGTACCACTCCGCGGCGCTGCGGGACGCCTACAAGGCGCTGGAGACCGAGAGCGTGCGTTCCATGGCAGCCCTGCTGCCCGCAGAACTGGCCGCAGAATTGACCCCCTGCATGGACGGCAGCGCCCTGACGGCAGAGGAGCACCGGCTGCTCAAAGCCGCCGACCGGCTGAGTGCGCTGATCAAATGCACCGAGGAGCAGCGCAGCGGCAACCACGAATTTGACGCCGCACTCACGCAGCAGCGCACTGCGCTGCAGGCCATGCACTGCCCGGAAGCCGACTGGTTTCTGGAGCACTGCCTGCCCTGCTACACCCAGAATCTGGACGAGCTGACGAAGCCATAAAAAGCAATGCCGGACAGCCTGTTGGCTGTCCGGCATTGCTCTGATAAAAATATGTTTTCCGCTATCTATGCGCAAAGCGAAGCGGAGCGCATTTCAAATCGTCCCGCGCTGCGGCTTAAAGCTCTGCCAGAATGGCATCGCCCATGGCAGTGCAGCCAAGGCAGGTGCAGCCGTCGCTCATATTGTCGGCAGTGCGCAGACCCTTGTCCAGCACACGGCTCACGGCGTTCTCAATGGCATCGGCTTCTGCTGCCATGCCAAAGGAGTACCGCAGCATCATGGCGGCAGAAAGGATACAGGCGGTGGGGTTTACGATGTCCTTGCCCGCAATGTCCGGAGCAGAGCCGTGGATGGGCTCGTACAGACCCCGGGTGCCGTCACCAAGGCTGGAGGACGGGATCATGCCGATAGAGCCGGTGATCATGGAAGCTTCGTCCGACAGGATATCGCCGAACATATTCTCGGTAACGATGACGTCAAACTGGGCGGGGTTCTTCACGATCTGCATGGCGCAGTTGTCCACGAACATCTCGCTGTACTCCACGTCCGGGTACTCGGCCTGCAGCCGGTGCATCACGGTGCGCCACAGACGGCTGGTGTCCAGCACGTTGGCCTTGTCCACGCAGCACAGCTTTTTGCGGCGCTTGCGGGCGGTCTCAAAGCCGATGCGGCCAATGCGCTCGATCTCGTGCTCTGCATAGGGCATGGTATCCACGGCCTGCTTTTCGCCGTTTTCCAGCGTGTGGGTCTCGTGATTGCCGAAGTACACGCCGCCGATCAGTTCCCGCACGATGATAAAATCAATGCCCTGTGCCACGATCTCGGGCTTCAGGGGGCTGGCAGGCGCCAGCTGCGGCCAGATCTTCGCCGGGCGGTTGTTGGCGTACAGCCCCATCCCGGCACGCAGCCGCAGCAGACCTTTTTCCGGCCGCTGCTCCCCGGGCAGATCCTCCCACTTGGGGCCGCCTACCGCGCCCAGCAGCACGCTGTCGGCGGCAAGGCACTTATCCAGCTCGTGCTGGGGCAGCGGGTCGCCGTATTTATCAATGGCTTCGCCGCCCATGGCGGCAGCGGTATAGTGGAAGGTGTGGCCGTACTTTTCGGCCACCTTATCCAGCACCCGGAGGGTCTGCTTTACGATCTCCGGGCTGGAGCAATCGCCCCAGATGACAGCAATATTTTTTTCCATGAGGCACTCCTTCTATGCTCAAAACGCCCCTGATAGCCCCACTCTCTCAAAGCCTTACGCCCTCTTTGGGGGATGGACGATTTAAAATGCGCTCCGCGTTGCTCTGCGCATAATCAGCGGAATTTTTATTTATATTTCGTGTTTGTCGCGGCCTGCGGAGCTTGTCAGGGCGAAGGCCCTTCCATCTGCTAACGCAGACCGCTCTGCCGCTTAAAAGCCCCACTGGGGCTTTCATTGCTGCGCAAACGCGGGTCGCTCCAAACACATTTTCACGGATGGGGATGGGGTTATTTCTGGATGGCCTTCATCAGACCACCGGCGGAGATGATGTTCTGGATAAAGGGCGGGAAAGGCTCGGCGTGGAACACTTTGCCGTTGGTCTCGTCGGTGATGACGCCGGTGTCAAAGTCCACCTGAACGGTGTCCCCTGCTTCAATGGCGTCTACAGCCTCCGGGCACTCCATGATGGGCAGGCCGATGTTGATGCTGTTGCGGTAGAAGATGCGGGCAAAGCTTTTGGCAATGACCACAGCGATACCGGCGGTCTTGATGCACAGGGGCGCGTGCTCGCGGGAAGAGCCGCAGCCAAAGTTCCAGCCGCCCACCATGATATCACCGGGCTGCACCCGGTTCACAAAGTCCTTGTCGATATCCTCCATGCAGTGGCTGGCAAGTTCCTTGGCATCCTGCGTGTTCAGGTGGCGTGCCGGAATGATGACGTCGGTATCCACGTTATCCGGGTATTTGAAAACAGAACCTCTTGCGTTCATGCTCATGCTCCTTTCGGGTCAGACCGTGCGCGGGTCGGTGATGCAGCCGGTCAGGGCGCTGGCGGCGGCGGTGGCGGGAGAGGCCAGATAGACCTCGCTGTCCACATGACCCATGCGTCCCACAAAGTTGCGGTTGGTGGTGGAAACGCAGCGCTCGCCCGCTGCCAGAATGCCCATGTAGCCGCCCAGACAGGGGCCGCAGGTGGGGGTGGATACGATGCAGCCTGCGTCGATAAAGGCGGTGGTCCAGCCCCGCAGGATGCACTCCTTATAGACTGCCATGGTGGCGGGAATGATGATGCCGCGCACGCCCTTGGCGATGTGCTTGCCCTTGAGGATGTTGTAGGCGGCTTCCATGTCCTCCAGACGGCCGTTGGTACAGCTGCCGATGACCACCTGATCGATCTTGATGTCCTTGCCCTCGCTGGCAACATGGGTGTTCTCGGGCAGATGGGGGTAGCTGACGGTGGGCTCCAGTGCGCCGAGGTCGATCTCGATGGTCTTTTCGTACACGGCATCAGGGTCGGCTTCGTAGAACACCGGCGGGCGCTGGCTGCGGCCTGCAAGATAAGCCTTGGTCACCTCATCTACCGGGAAGATGCCGTTCTTGGCACCGGCTTCAATCGCCATGTTGCAGATGCACAGGCGGTCGTCCATGGTAAGGCTTTCCACGCCCGGGCCGGTGAACTCCATGGATTTATACAGTGCGCCGTCCACACCGATCATGCCGATGATGTGCAAAATCAGGTCCTTGCCGGACACCCGGGGATTGAATTTGCCGGTGAGCACGAACTTGATGGCAGAGGGCACCTTGAACCATGCCATGCCGGTGGCCATGCCTGCGGCCATATCGGTAGAGCCTACGCCGGTGGAGAAGGCACCCAGTGCACCATAGGTGCAGGTGTGGCTGTCCGCGCCGATCACGCAGTCGCCGGCGGTGACGATGCCTTTTTCCGGCAGCAGGGCGTGCTCAATGCCCATCTGGCCTACATCGTAGAAGTTGAGGATATCGTATTTATTGGCAAATTCCCGGCACTGCTTGGACTGGGTAGCGCTCTTGATATCCTTATTGGGCACAAAGTGATCCAGCACGATGGCGATATGCTCTTTATCAAACACGCGGTCAAAACCGGCGCGCTCAAACTCGTTGATGGCCACCGGGGTGGTGATATCGTTGCCCAGCACAATGTCCAACTTTGCGTTGATCAGCTGGCCTGCCTTGACCTCCGGCAGTCCGGCGTGTGCGGCAAGGATCTTCTGCGTCAGGGTCATTCCCATGGTAGTTTTCTCCTTTTTACTTTCAAAACATGAGTACGCTGTCCAAACTCCCTCAGTCAGCACCTGACGGTGCTGCCAGCTCCCTCGGTGAGGGAGCCTCTGGCGAGAAGGAAAACTTTCTGGTTTTGCCAAAGGCCCCATCCCAGAGGGGGCTGTCTGCGTAGCAGACTGGGGGAGTTTTCCTTATCGATTATTGATCGCGCTGACAAGGGCACGGATACCGGCCACAATGATGTCGGTGTCGGTACCGGCACCCCATGTGACCGTGTTGTCGCCCCAGACAAGGCCCACATAGGAGGCTGCGCGGGAGGTAGAGCCCTCGTCCAGACTGTGCTCAGAGTAATTTTCCAGATGGAAGTCCATGCCGGTGGCGCTCTGGATGGCGTTGGCTACAGCATCCAGACGGCCGTTGCCCACCGAGGTGACCACCTTGCGCTGGCCGTTCAGTTCCAGCGTGACCGTGGCGGTAATGCCGTTTACCTGTGCAAAGTGGGCTTCCACCACGTTCAGCGGCTTTGCGCGGTTGAGGTAGGTATCCTCGAAGATGTGCAGCACCTCGGCGGCGCTCAGCTCCTTGTGGCTGTGGTCGGACACACTCTTGACCTTGTAGCCCAGTGCCTCCCGCATCTTGGGGGGCAGATTGTAGCCGTAGTTCTGTTCCAGCACAAAGCCGATGCCGCCCTTGCCGCTCTGGCTGTTGATGCGGATGACGTCGGCGTCGTAGGTGCGGCCGATGTCGTGGGGATCCACCGGGATATAGGGGCAGGTCCAGCGGTGCTCGCCGGTCTGCTTGCGGTACGCCATACCCTTGGCAATGGCATCCTGATGGCTGCCGGAAAAGGCGGCAAATACCAGCTGCCCGGCGTAGGGGGTGCGCTCGTAGATGTGCATCCGGGTCACCCGCTCGTAGGTGGCGCAGATGGCGGGCATATCCGAGAAGTCCAGCTTGGGGTCTACGCCGTGGCTATACATATTCATGGCCAGCGTTACGGCGTCCACATTGCCGGTGCGCTCGCCGTTGCCGAACAGGCAGCACTCCACGCGCTGTGCACCCGCCAGCACTGCCAGCTCGGCACAGGCTACGCCGGTGCCGCGATCGTTGTGGGGGTGGGTAGAGATGATCACGCTGTCGCGGTACTTCAGGTGCTTGTCGCAATACTCGATCTGGTTGGCGTACACATGGGGCATACTCATCTCCACGGTCACCGGCAGATTGATGATCATGGGGCGCTCCGGGGTGGGCTGCATGATATCCAGCACGGCGTTGCACACCTCTACGGCGTAGTCCACCTCGGTGCCGGTAAAGCTTTCGGGGCTGTACTCAAACAGGAAATTGCCCTCGTACTCCTCGCTGAGCTGCTTTACCAGCTTTGCGCCGTCCACAGCGATCTGCTTGATCTCCTCCTTGGACTTGTGGAACACCTGTTCCCGCTGCGCCACGGAAGTGGAGTTGTAGAAGTGGATCACCGCCCGGGGTGCGCCCTTGACTGCCTCGAAGGTGCGGCGGATGATGTGGTCGCGGCACTGGGTCAGCACCTGCACCGTGACATCGGCGGGGATCATATCCTTTTCGATCAGGGTGCGCAGGAACTCGTACTCGGTCTCACTGGCGGCGGGGAAGCCCACCTCGATCTCCTTGAAACCGATCTTCACCAGCATCTGGAAGAACTCCAGCTTTTCTGCAAGGCTCATGGGCACGATCAGCGCCTGATTGCCGTCCCGCAGATCCACGCTGCACCATGCGGGAGCCTTTTCAATATGGTCCTTTTTTACCCAGCTGTCATAACCGGCGGGTACCGGGTAGTACCCCGGTGCGTACTTGGTAGCGTCCATCATCCTGTTGTCCTCCTGATGTTGTGGTGCATAAAAATGCACCCCTTCCGTCTGCTCGTTTCACTGGCATCCACCTTCCCCAAGGGGACGGCTTTCCGGAATGCGGTAAAGTTTGCGGCACTGCCCAAAGGCGCCCCCTTGGGGGAGCTGGCATCGCGTAGCGATGCCTGAAGGGATATCCGCATACAAAAAGGCTCCCGTCTTTCAAGGCGAAAACCTTGAGAGACGAGAGCCTGTAAATTGCTTTTACAGGGCACCCGTGGTACCACTCTCCTTGCTGTACGGTCAGGTACAGCCACTTTGCACGATCGGCCAAAACGGCGAATCGCTGCCCCTGTAACGGTGGGCGTCCGTCAGAACCTACTTGTCCGTTCAGTTCTGCCGCTCGGAGGCCAGTATCCGAAGTTCTCTGCACCCGCCTTGCACCACCCGGCGGCTCTCTGCACGCAGAAAAAAGATCGTTTTATCCCCGTCAACGCATTTGCACTTTTTTGAAAGTGAGATAATTTTAGCACGCCCGCCAGAAAGTGTCAAGAAGTTTCGTTCAGGATAAAGATGAAAGCATTTCATAATATCATAGGGTAAATCATGCAGAATTGGGGATTCTCCCCTCTTTGTTAAGAAACTGCTAAGTTTTTGCAAAGTTGCCCTCGCTGCGCTGTTGCCGGGCGGCAGGATGTGGTATACTGGACGCAGCAAACGGGTGGAAGCCCACCTTATAAGGAGGAACATCCCATGAAAGAAGTCAAGCCATCCAGAAAGCCGTTGGCCATCTACTATGCCATCGTGCTGCTGGTGCTGCTGGTCATCAACCTTGTGGTCATGCCGTGGCTGGCCGAGCGTCAGGTGCAGGAGGTAGACTACGGCACCTTTATGAGCATGACCGAGCAGGAAAACATCGGCAAGGTGGATATCCAGTCCAACCAGATCATTTTTACGGATAAGGACAACAAGCAGATCTACAAGACCGGCCTGATGAACGACCCCGGCCTGACCGAGCGCCTGTACGACGCGGGCGCGCAGTTCTCCAGCGAGATCGTGGAGCAGGGTTCGCCGGTGCTCAGCTTTCTGCTGTGGTTCGTGCTGCCCATCCTGCTGTTCAGCTTCATCGGCAACCAGATGAACAAAAAGCTGATGGAAAAGGCAGGCGGCGGCCCGGGTGCCATGATGTTCGGCGGCGCGGGCAAATCCAACGCAAAGGTCTATGTGCAGTCCACCCACGGCATCCGCTTTGCGGACGTTGCCGGTGAGGACGAGGCCAAGGAGAACCTGCAGGAGATCGTCAATTATTTGCACGACCCCAAGAAGTATGAAGAGATCGGCGCTTCCATGCCCAAGGGCATTCTGCTGGTAGGCCCTCCGGGCACCGGCAAGACCATGCTGGCCAAGGCCGTGGCAGGCGAATCCAACGTTCCCTTCTTCTCCATCTCCGGTTCGGAGTTCGTGGAGATGTTCGTGGGCATGGGTGCTTCCAAGGTGCGCGACCTGTTTAAGCAGGCCAAGGAAAAAGCGCCCTGCATCGTATTCATTGATGAGATCGACGCCATTGGTCAGAAGCGCAACAGCGGCCAGTTTGGCGGCAACGATGAGCGCGAGCAGACCCTGAACCAGCTGCTTACCGAGATGGACGGCTTTGAGGGCAACACCGGCGTCATCATTCTGGCGGCTACCAACCGCCCGGATTCCCTCGACCCTGCTCTGACCCGTCCCGGCCGGTTCGACCGCCGTGTGCCCGTGGAGCTGCCCGACCTGAAGGGTCGCGAGGAGATCTTGAAAGTACACGCCAAAAAAGTGAAGATCGCCCCGGGTGTAGACTTCAACACCGTGGCGCGCATGGCCTCCGGTGCCTCCGGCGCAGAGCTGGCCAACATTGTAAACGAAGCCGCCCTGCGTGCCGTGCGGGCGGGCCGCAAGAGCGTGACCCAGGCCGACCTTGAGGAGAGCATTGAGGTGGTCATTGCCGGCTACCAGAAGAAGAATTCCATCCTGACCGATCACGAAAAATGCATCGTAGCCTACCACGAGATCGGCCACGCCCTTGTGGCAGCCAAGCAGTCCAACTCTGCCCCGGTGCAGAAGATCACCATCATCCCCCGCACCTCCGGCGCACTGGGCTACACCATGCAGGTGGACGAGGGCAACCACTACCTGATGAACAAGGCCGAGCTGGAAAACAAGATCGCCACCCTGACCGGCGGCCGCGCTGCCGAGGAGGTGGCCTTCAACTCCATCACCACCGGCGCGTCCAATGATATCGAGCAGGCTACAAAGCTTGCCCGTGCCATGCTGACCCGCTACGGCATGAGTGATGAATTTGACATGGTGGCACTGGAAACCGTGAACAACCAGTATCTGGGCGGCGATACCTCGCTGGCCTGCAGTGCCCAGACCCAGTGCGAGATCGATCAGAAGGTGGTAGAGCTGGTCAAGACCCAGCACGAAAAGGCCATCCGCATCCTGACCGAGAACCGCGCAAAGCTGGACGAGCTGGCACAGTATCTGTACCAGAAGGAGACCATCACCGGCGAGGAATTCATGGATATCCTCAACCGCGATGATGCAGAAAACAAACCGGAAAATCCCTGAAAATAAAAATTTTTGAATCTTTTGCAATAATCCGGCCGCCGTATCCGTTTACAAAGCAGATACGGCGGTTTTCCATTGTGGATGCGCCGCAGCTGAACCATGGTTTAAAAAACGATTATGATGCAAAAAACAAAGGCAGTCCCTGCGGCTGCCGTTTTCAGGAGGTATTTCCTATGAAGATGCTGAACAAAAAGTTTGTCCGTACCCTGAGCTGTGCCGCTGTGGCGGTGTGTGCCGCCGCCATGCTGAGCGTAGGTGCATTTGCCGCCGAGGTGGATTCTACCTGCGTGGAGGGCTATCTGCCCCCGCAGGAGCAGATGGTGCAGGGTGACATTGCACTGCACAGTGCCGACGTTGCCGTGGGGGAAAAGGACCCCAGCTACGGCGGCTACGGTGCCCCGGAGGGCAACCCCGTTCAGGGCAACATTATGCTGATCTCCGGTGACGAGCTGGCTGACACCGCAAAGACCGAAGCGCGCTACACCGTCAAGGGTCTGCTGGGCAAGCAGCTGCTGTACACCGCCCGCCAGAAGGACGGCGTGCTGACGCTGGACGTGCCCGCCGAAGTGGCTACCTTCCGCACCACCATCGAGGATATGCAGGCGCTGCAGGCCAGCGGCGTGAAAACGCTGGTGCTGGTGACCGAGAAGAACACCACCACCCTGAACCTCTCGCTGCTGTGCGAGGGACAGAAGTCCGGTACCCGCGTCACCCTGCGGCATCTGGGCAGCAGCGCCACCCTCTCTGTGGGTCTGCGCTGCCGCCGCGACCTGCTGATCGGCCGCTAATCGGAAAAACGGCAATATAATTTGTGGTTCAGAAACGCCCACAGACGTTTCTGAACCACTTTTTTTATGATGACAAGACCCCCGGCGGGCGCCGGGGGTCTTGTCGTACGCTTATGGAGGCTTGGACAGGAATAAAAGGAAGATCACACTCCCCTTGCGGGAAAGAGAATCGCTAGTTACTTGCCGCGGACGGCTGCGAAACCGGCTTCCAGATCGGCAAGGATGTCATCAATATGCTCGGTGCCGATGGACAGGCGGATGGTGTTCTGGTAGATCTGCTGCTCGGCCAGCTCGGCGTCGGTCAGCTGGCTGTGGGTGGTAGAGGCCGGGTGGATAACAAGGCTCTTCACGTCCGCCACGTTGGCCAGCAGAGAGAAAATCTTCAGGTTGTCGATGAAGGTAAAGGCTTCCTCGCGGCCGCCCTTGATGTTAAAGGTAAAGATGGATGCGCCGCCGTTGGGAAAATACTTCTGGTACAGAGCGTGATCCGGGTGATCCGGCAGCGAGGGGTGGTTCACCTTTTCCACCTGCGGGTGGTTAGCAAGGAACTCCACCACCTTTTTGGTGTTCTCCACATGACGCTCGATGCGCAGACTCAACGTCTCGGTGCCCTGCAGCAGCAGGAAGGCGTTGAAGGGGGAGATGGTAGCGCCGGTATCACGCAGCAGGATGGCGCGGATGTAGGTGACGAAAGCGGCAGGGCCTGCGGCATCTGCAAAGGAGACGCCGTGGTAGCTGGGGTTGGGGGCAGCAATGTTGGGGTAACGGCCGCTGGCCTTCCAGTCGAAGTTGCCGCTGTCCACGATGATGCCGCCCAGCGTGGTGCCATGACCGCCGATAAACTTGGTGGCAGAGTGCACCACGATGTCTGCGCCGTGCTCGATGGGACGAATGAGGTACGGGGTGCCGAAGGTGTTATCAATGACCAGCGGCAGGCCGTGCTTGTGGGCGATGGCTGCAATGGCGTCGATATCCGGGATGTCGCTGTTGGGGTTGCCCAGCGTTTCCAGATACACAGCCTTGGTATTGGGCTGGATGGCTGCTTCCACCTGTGCAAGGTCGTGGGCATCCACGAAGGTGGTGTTGACGCCGAACTGGGTCAGGGTGTGTGCCAGCAGGTTGTAGCTGCCGCCGTAGATGGTCTTTTGTGCCACGATGTGGTCACCGGCCTGTGCCAGTGCCTGAATGGTGTAGGTGATGGCAGCTGCACCGGAAGCGGTAGCCAGTGCTGCCACGCCGCCCTCCAGCGCTGCAATGCGCTTTTCGAACACATCCTGCGTGGAGTTGGTCAGACGGCCGTAGATGTTGCCTGCATCGGCCAGACCAAAGCGGTCTGCGGCGTGCTGGCTGTTGCGGAATACATAAGACGTGGTCTGGTAGATGGGCACCGCACGGGCATCGGTGGCGGGGTCGGCCTGCTCCTGACCGACATGAAGCTGCAGGGTCTCAAATTTATATTCAGACATTGTTATTTACCTCTATTTATATACTAATAGTATTATTATTGTGTGTAAAAAATCCCGATGCGTTTTCAAAGGCGCACCGGGCAGTGTGGTCTACCGGAGCTGCTGTCACATTCGGGTACACATTCGCGCAGCCGAGGGCAACATACAGTACACATCCGATGCCGGTGCCCGGTGGGTATGCATTCGCCCACAGCGATAATTCGCGTGCAGCAGTTCTTTCCAGATCAGCTTCATCTTTGTGCCCTCCTTCCGGTAAAACTTTTCCATCCCTCTATGGTCTCCGCCCGCCGGGGAACCTCTGTTTCATTTCCCTACAAGACTGGTGGATTGGATGTTTGCATTATATCCCGTTCTACCTAGTTTGTCAATAGGTTAATTCCACTTTTTTCAAGGATGTATTTTTTGCATGATATATCCGCCTGTGCTGCCCGTATTTTTTGCACAGTTTGGCAAAAACGATCTCCTCTGCCGGTGCACTGCAGACGTATCCTACACACAAAAGACCGCGTCTCATCTGCTGGTTCAGACAAGGCGCGGCCTTTTGCGGTATTTGGTTTGGGGTATAGGAGGAATCATGTCCCTGAGAGGGAGCTTGCGGCTTTCCCCCTCCCGGTGATTTTATGATACCCGAAAAATCATACGAAATTATGCTTATTTTATGAATGCGCTGTAAACATTACTCCGGGGCCTTCATGCTTTCCACCATGCTGATGCGCCGGACGTGCCGCCGCATCACAAAGCAGACCACCACGGTAAACACCATGGTCAGCGCCACCGCCAGCAGGTAGCTGCGGGGAGCAATGGTGCGGATGAACATGAGTTGATCCATCTCCACGGTCAACACAATGAACTTGTGCAGCGGCACACCCAGCGCCAGACCCACGCCGGAGCCGATAAGCGCCAACAGCTCGATCTCGCGGAAGATGTAGCGGTACACCTCCTGATCGTAGAAGCCCAGCACCTTGATGGTCGCCAGCTCCTTTTTGCGCTCGCCAAGGTTGACGCTGATCAGGTTATACAGCACCACAGCCGCCAGCGCCGCCGCACAGATGATGATCAGCACCACCACATAGCCCAGACTGACGATGAGGTTATCGAACAGTTCGGTGGTGTCCTCGGTAAAGCTGATGCTGCTGACGTAGTTGCAGTCCAGCAGGTCGGTGCGCAGGGCGTTATACCCGGCAGCATCGGTGCAACTTGTCTGACCGTAGACCGTGTTCCACGGGATCTCCGCCGTGCCCAGCAGGCTTTCCAGCTGTGCGCGGGGGAGGTACAGCCGGGTGAACATATAGTTCTCCGTGATGCCGGTCAGGGTCAGTTCCACCCGGGTGCCCTCGGCGTTTTCCACCCAGAAGGTATCGCCGGTGTGCAGACCCAGATTCTCGGCGGTCTTTTCGGTCAGGATGGCGCTGCCGCTGTCAAAGCTGATGGCCTTGTGTCCCTTGCGGGTGCGGAAGGTAACGTAGCGGGTCAGGTCGCTGTCCTTGGCGGCAGCCACGATACTCACGCTGGCGCTCTCGCCTTCGGCATTGTAGATGGTGGTGGATTTGGTATACACCGCGCCCCAGTTCTGCACAGCGCTGTTGCCGTCCAGCTCCTCTGCCAGCCCCTGCTCCATGGTCAGGGCTTTGGGGTCGCTGAGGGTGATGGACATATCGTTGTGGGTCAGCTCGGTGGACTGCTTTGTGACGATGGGCAGCAGAGAATCCTGAATGCCAAAGCCGATGAGCAGCAGCGCGGTGCAGCCCGCCACGCCCAGCACGGTCATGAAGAACCGCTTTTTATACCGGAACAGGTTGCGGGCGGTGGTCTTTTGGGAGAAGGACATCCGGGACCACAGCGGGGTGATGCGCTCCATCAGGATGCGTTTGCCCGCCACGGGAGCCCGGGGCAGCAGCAGGGCTGCGGTCTTTTCGGCCAGACTGGAACGGCAGGCGTACCATGTGGCAAAGCCGATGACGGCGGCGCTGATGCCCACGCTGGCAGCTGCCATACCCGGGTAGAAGCGCAGGGTGAAGGTGGGCAGGGTGAACACCAGCTGATAGGCGTTCCAGATAATGATGGGAAATACCACAAAGCCCACCACCATGCCGATAATGCTGCCCAGAATGGTGGCCAGCATCGCGTAAAACAAATACTTGCCCGCGATGCTGAAATTGGAGTAGCCCAGCGCCTTTAAGGTGCCCATCTGCAGGCGGTTCTCGTCCACCATGCGGGTCATGGTGGTGGTAGCCACCAGCGCCGCCACAAGGAAAAAGAACACCGGGAACACCCGGGCAATGGCGTCCATGCGGTCGGCGTACTGGGCAAAGGTGACGCAGCTCATGGTGGAGGTGCGGTCCAGCACATACCACTCGCCCTTTTTGATCTGGCTCACCTGCTCCTCGGCATCGTTCAGCTGGGCAAGGCCGTCTGCCAGTTTCTGCTGTGCATCGGCTTTCTGGCTCTCGTACTCGGTGCGGGAAGCTTCCAGCTGGGTCTGCCCGGCGTTATACTCTGCCCAGCCCTCTTCCAGCTGCTTTTGTGCGGCATCGAACTGGGTGTAGGCGCTGGCTGTTCCGGTGGTCAGCTGCAACTGTCCCTGCAAAAGCTGCAATTTCATCTTGCGCAGCGCAGCCTTGGCTTCGGTCACCAGCTGGTCGTTGGAAAGGTTCGGCGAGGAGATGAGCCCCTGCTTGTACATCTGCCGCTTGCCCGCGTCCAGCTGCTGCTGATAGCCCTGCAGCTGGTTATAGATGTTGTCGTAAGCGGCCTGCGCCTTGGCCAGCGCATCCCGCAGTTCAATGTAATCCTCGTCCTCCGGCTCGGCTTCGTCCAGCGCCTTTTCGGCATTGCGCAGGGCGGCTTCCGCGTAGGTCAGCAAGGGGTCGGCCACCTTTTTCAGGTTGACCAGCAGTTCTATCTGCTGTAACTGTTCCTCAAACTCCAACACCTGCGCTTCGCTGCTCACCAGCTGGTCGGCACCGCTCTGCATGGTGTCCGGCAGGGCAGCCTTCTGGGCGGCAAGCTCCTTTTCCCCGGCTTCCAGCTGCGCCTTGGCGGCATCCAGCTGCTGCTGCGCATCTGCCAGCTTTGTCTCGGCTTCGGCAAACTGGCGCTCGGCTTCTGCCTTCTGGCTGTCGTACTCCGCGCGCGCTTCGGTCAGCTTGTCGTTGGCGGTGTCCATCAGCTCTTCCCGCCGGGCGGTGCACTGCACGCTCTGGATAGCCTTGAGCTTTTCCGCTACGGCATCCACTGCGGCCTGATATTCATCCGAATAATTATCATACAGCCCGGCGTTTTCCGCCTTGATATAGCACACCGTATAATAATCTGCGGTCAAAGTGCCCTCCGGCACAAACAGGATGCAGTCCAGCTGGCCATCGCCCACGGTGCTGCTCTCGGAATCGGTGGAAAAATGCAGCGGGTCCTGCACCGTGCCCACCACCGTGAACACCTGCCCGCTGACCCCTTCGGTCTCTTCCGGCAGGGTCAGCTGGGTGCCCAGCTCCACCGGGCTGCCATGACCCATCACGTGCACCACGCACTCCCCGGCAGCTTCCGGCATCCGGCCGGACAGCAGCACCAAGCGGTTCATATTCTCCGGCGTATCGGCCTGCGGGTCGGCAGGCAGCTGATACAGCCGCGCCACCGTGGTCTGCTCGTCCCCTGTCCAGTGTCCTTCCACGTCCTGATACTTTACCGCCTGCACGGCGTCCACGCCGTCCACAGCGGCAATGGCGCTGATATCGCCCTGACTAAGGCCAAGGGTGGACAGCACCCGCAGGTCGAACACATTCTGCTGCACATAGTACTTCTGGGCCGCGGTGCGCATATCGGGAGCAATGCACATCAGGCCGGTAAGCATCATCACCCCCAGCGCCACGATGCCAAACAGGGACACCACCCGGCTGATGCTGCTTTTCATCTCGCGCAGGATATTTTTGCGGTAACTTTTCTGCACAGTTCTCACCACTCGATCTGTTCCACCGGCACCGGGTGCTCGTTGACCTGATTGGACACGATGCGGCCGCTGCGCACCTGAATGATGCGGTCAGCCATACCGGTCAGTGCCGTGTTGTGGGTAATAACGATGACGGTGCGTCCGGTCTTGCGGCAGGTATCCTGCAAAAGACCCAGCACCTGCTTGCCGGTGCGGTAGTCCAGCGCACCGGTGGGCTCGTCGCAGAGCAGCAGCTTTGGGTTTTTGGCCAGTGCGCGGGCAATGGACACCCGCTGCTGCTCGCCGCCGGAAAGCTGCGCCGGGAAGTTGTTCAGCCGCTCGCCCAGCCCCACGCTGCGCAAGGTCTCGGCGGGGTCCAGCGGGTCGCGGCAGATCTCGCTGGCAAGCTCCACGTTTTCCAGCGCGGTCAGGTTCTGCACCAAGTTGTAGAACTGGAACACAAAGCCCACATCGTACCGGCGGTAGGTGGTCAGTTCCCGGGCAGAAAAACGGCTCACGTTGCGGCCGTCCAGCCAGACGTTGCCCTCGTCGCAGCTGTCCATGCCGCCCAGAATGTTCAGCAATGTGGTCTTGCCCGCGCCGGAGGGGCCCACGATGATGCAGAACTCGCCCTTGTCCACATAGAAATTCAGGTGGTCTGCGGCAGCGATCTTCACACTGCCGGTCTGGTAATATTTACAGACATCTTCAAACTCCACAAAATGCTCCATGGCGTTTTTCCTTTCTGTCAGAATGCAAAATATTTCAATTTAAATATAGCATAAATCCACCGGAATTTGCAAAGCCCCCGGCACGAATTTTCAAAAACTTAACACAAGCCGCCGCAAAACATAAAAAGGGACACCGGAGCGTCCGCAGACGTTCCGGTGTCCCGAGATATAAAGCCGCGCGGCGGGCATTGTCAGCTTATTTTGCAGCGTACCAGTTTGCGCTGGGCTGGTACTGACCAGCGTTTACGGCATTGCCCTGATAGTACAGGGTGCCGTCCGCACCGCGGCTGTAACGGGAGAAGAACTCGTTCCAGATGGCAACGCTCTCCTCCTGCAGGTAAACGTGGGGGGTATCCTTGACCACGGTGTACTTCACCAGCGGTGCGTTGCCGCCCATAAAGCTCTTGGTCACAAAAGCGCCGTTGTAGGAGGAGCTTTCTGCAACAGCTGCCTCGTTGGTGGCGTTGTGGGCATTCCAGCCTTGCAGCGCCTTCACTGTGCCGTTATCCTCCACCAGCTCTGCCACGCCTGCCGAGTCGTACTCACCAAGGAAAGCCCATGCCGGCAGCAGAACAGCGGGGTCAAGCTCCGGCAGCGGGGTAAACATATAGCCGACCGGAGCAATAGCAGCAAACCGGCTTGCATAGCGGCAGGCGGTAGCCCAAGTCATCAGGCTGCCGTTGGAGTGACCGGTGGCATACACGCGGGTGGTATCGATGCGGTAATCCTGCTCCATGCGGTCCAGCAAGCTGTTGATGAACTCCAGATCCACGCTGGGGTCGGTATCCTTACCGGCCATTGCGGCAAAGGGACCTGCCAGCCACATGGCGGTGGGAATGTTGCCCATCAGGTCTGCGGGGCGCACCAGACCCTGCGCGAAGACCACGATAAAGCCGTTCTGCTCTGCCACATCGTACCAGCGGGACTCCTCTGCAATGGCATACATGGAGGCGGTATAACCGTGCATCACCAGCACCAGCGGCACCTTTTCGTTGCCAGTATAGGTGGACGGCACATAGACCATCCAGCGGCGCAACTCGCCGTTGACCCACTCCTCGTGAATATCAAAGCCACGCCGAGTAAAGTCCTCTGCCTTTGCCACGCGGCCCGGCAGCTGCAGCGCCATAAAGCGCTTGAACTGACCGGAGAACTTTTCCCAGATGGCTGCCGGGCACTGTGCCTTTTCGGTGACCCACACCTCGGCTGCAGAACCTGCACGGCCGCTGACATAAACACCGTCGCCCTTTGCCACAGCCTGGTTGGCTTTCAGGTAGAACTCCAGCACTGCCTTATTGGTAGAATCAGCATTGGAGCGGACGAGCCAAACGGGGGTATCCACCGTCTTTGCGGCAATGGCTTCCTCCTGCACGCCGCGGGTGGAGTCGCCGGGGAATGGCAGCACATACTGACCGCCCACTGCCTCCAGAGAGACTGCTGGTACCTCGGCTGCATCCACAGCGCAGATGGAACTGAAATCACTTGCCCAGCGAGCACCGAACAGCAGGGCAGCTGCGCCGCCCTCCTTGTAGCCCACCAGTGCAGTGTGGGACTTATCCATAGAGAATGCGCCGGACAGTTTAACGCTCTTCTTGCGCATCAGCTGGTACAGTGCATCCAGCGCTGCTGCATCATCGCGACCGGCAGCGCTCAGGGAAAGGTTCCAGCTGCCGCCGTTTTCGGGACCGAAAAATGCAACTGCGATCTTATTTTTGCACGCTACCGTACGCCACATACGACCGGTGACCGTGCCGGAGAACGCCTTTGCGGTGGTGTCATCCGGGGTCAGCACGATAACTGCCGGCGCCCAAGGATCCATGCCATCGGGCAGGTAATAGGTAGCAGTGCCAACATTCTGACCGCCCACTGTTACCTGCGCATCATGGAACAGGCCCACATTCACGTTCAGGTACGGTTTTTCCGGGTCATAAGCAAAGGTCTTGCCATCGCCCAGACCCATGGCTGCAGTCTTGCGGTCTACTGTAGTGTGCAGATCTCCGTTGGTCTGGTTCAGCTCTGTTGCAGCCAGAGCCGAGGGTGCCATGGCGGCTACAGTAGCGCCCAGCGCGGTAGCGGCGGAAAGCTTCATAAAATCGCGGCGTTTCATATTGTTTTCTCCTTCTTGTTCTTGTAAGTGTCTGCGTACTTTTTTATGCCCAGCTTTGAAGGCCGGACTCGCTTGCTTTTTCTCGGACTTTTTCCTCACAGCAGGTGCCTTTCTGCTTCAATGTTGTACAAATAATACCATTTACATCAAGATTTGTAAATAGTATTTAGTGTTTTTTTGTTACAATTAACATATTAGTATATTATTTTTTGTAAAAAGAGCTGATCAGCGAAAGTTCCCTATAACGCTGCTGTTTCTCATGATACACTTCCTTTTCTCTATGAAAACGCAAAAAGCCCCCGCACGCAGGGTGCAGGGGCTTTGGAAAGGTTTCCTTACTTGCGGTTTGCCAGCAGGTTCTCGATCTTCTTCAGGGGGTCGATGATGCTGGAAACGGACATATCGTGGTTCAGTGCCACCACAAAGTAGGCAGCGTACTTGGAAACATCCACGTCCACATACCAGTCGCGGGTCAGCAGCTCGGGCATACGGTAGGTCAGGTTGGTGCCCACAACGTAGGTCAGGGTGCCGTCTGCCACAGCCTTGTCGAACTTCTCCAGACCGCTGGTGAACAGGGGGAAGGTGGCGTTGGCGATGATGTTGGCAGCGCCGCGCTCCTTCAGGTTGCTGGCGACCTCCAGCATACTCTCGCCGGAAGCAATGATATCGTCCGCGATAAAGACGGTCTTGCCCTCCACGCTCTCGCCCAGATACTCATGAGCAACGATGGGGTTGCGGCCGTTCACCACGCGGGTGTAGTCGCGGCGCTTGTAGAACATACCCAGATTGCAGCCCAGCACGCTGGAGAAGTACATATTGCGGTTCATAGCACCCTCGTCCGGGCTGACCACGGTGAACTTCTCCTTGTCGAAGGACAGGGTGGGATCCTTTTTCAGCAGGCTCTTCAGCACCTGATAGGTGGGCATGGCGTTATCAAAGCTCATCAGGGGCACTGCGTTCTGCACGCGGGGATCGTGTGCGTCAAAGGTGATGATGTTGCGCACGCCCATGGTCTGCAGCTCCTGCAGCGCCACAGCGCAGTCCAGACTCTCGCGCACCACGCGGCGGTGCTGACGGCCGCCGTACAGGCTGGGCATAATAACGGAAACACGGTGTGCCTTACCGGCCACAGCCTGGATCAGGCGCTTCAGGTTTGCAAAGTGGTCGTCCGGGGACATATGGTTCTCGTAGTTGAACAGCTTGTAGGTGACGCTGTAGTTGCCCGGGTCTACCACGATAAAGATATCGTCGCCGCGGACAGACTCCTTGACCAGACCCTTGGCATCACCGCTCTGGAAGCGGGGGCAGTCGCAGGAAATAATGAAGGTGTCTTTTTCAATTCCGGCAGCCTTTGCCCAACGGACAAGGTGCTTGTCGATCAGGCCGGTCAGCTCCTCTGCACCGGGGCAGGCGATCAGCCGCATATCCGCCACACTGGGCTGCTCAAAGAAGGACTTAGGGGAAATTTCAATAGACATAGTCACATAACTCCTTATTGCTGTTTACCATCCGTACCATGCACACAAGCGCGCATATCTGGTTTTATTTTATCACATTTTGTCGATTGTTCCATATCAATTTGTTTCATGTATGGATTTTCTGCGCCTTGCACAGCTGTTTTTCCTTTTCCTTAAAGAGAATGTGAGTTTCTTACAAAAAACCGACCAAATCTTTACCGTTTCGCAAATTTTATCTGATTTTTGAGGAAAAGTAATACTTTTTCATCGCAGCAGCAAACGCCTTGGAGCATCCCCGCGCACCTTATTATAATGTTTATTTTTCCGGTGCACGGAGTGCTTCTGCCAGCCTGTCGCCGATCTCCTGCAGGCATTCCAGCAGCAGCGGGCTGAACTGGCTGCTTTGGGCGGTACAAAGCAGATACACCGCCGCCTTGTGGGGGTAAGGACGCCCGTTTTCGCCGCCGGCCAGTGCATCGTAAGCATCTGCCAGCCCCACCACCTGCGCTTCCAGCGGGATCTGTTCTCCCACCAGCCCGTCAGGATAGCCGGAGCCATCATATCGTTCGTGGTGCCAGCGGCAGATCTGTGCCGCCGTCTGCACAAAAGCCGCTTCCTGCCGGGTACTGTTTTCTTCCAGCATCTGTGCACCCAGCGTTGTATGCTGCCGCAGCAGTGTCTCTTCCTCCGCAGTCGGGGCGGTATTGCATAGCAGCCGGTTTTCCAGCTCTATTTTGCCGATATCGTGCAGCGCCGCCGCCAATGTGATGCGGCGGCGCACAGAGCCCGTAAGCCAGTGCTGCCCGTTTTTCTGCGCCAGCTGTGCCAGCAGCAGTGCGGTAATGATCTGGATACGCCGCACATGGTTCCGGCTCTCGCCGTTGCGCTTTTCCATTACCCGGTTCAGCAGCGCAAGCATGATCCGGCTGTTCTGATCCGCTTCCCGGATCTGTTTTTCCACCGCAGCGCAGAGCCGCCGCTGTTTCGCGTACAGCCGCATGGTATTGCCAATGCGCTGGCACACCACCCGGGCGTCAAAGGGACGGCTGATGTAATCCGACGCGCCCAGATCAAAAGCGCGGCGCATGGCGTCCACCTTGTCCTCACTGGAGATCATGATGACCGGGATATCCTCCAGCATTTTCTGCCGGTCCATCTCCTCCAGCACCGCAAAGCCATCCATTCCTTCCATGTGGATGTCCAGCAGCACAATGGAAATACCGTCTCTGTTTTCCTCCAGCAGGTGCAGACACTCTTCCCCGCTGGTGGCCTCGGCGGTATCAAAGCGTCCGCCCAGTATCTCGGTGAGCATCCTGCGGTTCATGGCAGAATCGTCCACGATCAACACGCTCTGACGGCATTCCTGCCAGTCGTCTGTGTTCAACTGCTCCAGCATTCTGTTGCGTTCGTCTGCCATTTTCCTACCTCCTGCGGGCATTCTTCTGCTGCAAAGCTCCTGTTTTAGCCTGATTATACCCCGCCCTTTTCGGTCTCGTCAACGGAAGCAAAGCAATACCTCGCTCTGTTGTTTATTCAAAATCCTTCGTATTTCGGTTGTTTTATCGCAGTTTTTGCAAAGTCTGTTTTTCTTCCGCGCACAAAACGACACATAAACAGGAGTGTAACGGTTTGTTTTATGCTGCATTTTCCGTAAAAACTCCCTCTTGATTTTACCTGTCAAATCCGGTATAATAAAAACCGCTCACAAAATGATACGCCGGTGTGTCGGAATGGCAGACGAGGGGGACTCAAAATCCCTTGTGCTAATAACACGTGTGGGTTCGACCCCCACCACCGGCATAAAAAGGAAGCCCTCCAGCTTGTCTGGGGGGCTTTCTTTTTATCTGCGGCGTGTGCGGCGCGAACAGCACTGCACACTCTCCCAAAAGAAGCGTCCCGATTTTGTCGGGACGTTTCTTTTTTATATGCGGTGCATCCTGCGTGCGCCGGCAGTTCTGTTCCGCCTTATTCCGCCCTTGCAGGGAGTGTTTTTTGCCGCCCGTATTTATAGCCGCAGTGCCGCCCGGCATTTCCGGAAACGACCGCCTGTTTTGCCGAAAGGTCGTACTATACCCGAGAAAAAAGCATCAAAACCCCGCTCCGACCATTTATTCCACCGTTTCTTACCGATTTTACAATGTTTTTTATGAAAAAGGCTTTACAAATGAATTTCAAAAATATATTATATAATTATAAATTCAGCTTCTTTATGCAAACGTTTTCATATCGGTTCGTATGGGGCAGACAGGCGTGCGCTTTCCGCACCGCTTCTGCCTTACGATAGATCCATTGGAGCCCGCCGGTGCAGCCCTGCTGCACCATGATCAAATACAGAAGGAAGGTTATGCATCATGCCTGAAAAGAAAGTTTCTGCTCCCGCAGCCGATGCTCCGGCTGCCGAGGGCAAGACCCGCAAATCCGCCAAGGCTCCCGCCCGCCGCGGCCGCCCGCCGCTGGCACCCGAGCTGTACGTGGAGATGGGCGGTGAGCAGTACAACATCACCGACATCATCGACCGTGCCAAGGCAGACTACCGCACCACCCACAAGGTCGGCGTGCAGTCCTGCAAGGTGTACGTCAAGCCCGAGGAGGGCGCAGCCTACTACGTTATCAACAAATTCTCTGGCAAACTGGAACTGTAATTTTTTCCACAGGGCCGCAGGCTGTACCGCACTGCTGCCGCGCCCGCCATTCCCACAATAAGGCTCCATAAACAAAAAAGACACCGCACAGCTGTGCGGTGTCTTTTTTTGCATAGGCAGCAGTCACTCAGAACCCCAGCATCCGCCAGAGGGTCTTACGCTCTTCTGCCGGGTCCGGATCCGGGATCTCGAACACATAGCGCTCGGTGGCGTTGATGACGGTGGTGTTGCCGCGGGTGCATACCCGGGGCAGCTTTGCATCATAATTCAGGTGTATGTGCCCGTGGATGAACCACTTCGGCTGGTACTCATCCAAAATCTCGTTGAAGCACTCAAAACCCCTGTGGGCACAGTCGTCCCCATCGTTCAGCCCTTTTGCCGGGGCGTGGGTCAGCAGCAGGTCGATGCCGCCCTTTTTGTGCGCCTGATGCTCCAGCTTGTGCGCACGGCGGCGCATGGCCTTTTCGGTGTACTGGTAGGTGTCCTCTTTATTATAGCGCTGACAGCCCCCCAGCCCCATGATGCGCAGCCCCTTCCATGTGTACACCTGATCGTCCACGCAGATGCAGCCGCCGGGCTCGCCCTCGGTCTGGTAGCTGCCGTCGTGGTTGCCGTGCACATACAGGATAGGTGCAGCGGTAAAGTTTGTGAGATATTCCAGATACTTCTTGGGCAGATCCCCGCAGGAGAGGATCAGGTCGATGCCTTCCAGCCGGGCACGGGTGTCATAGTCCCACAGCGCCTTGGACGGGACATCTGAGATGGCAAGAATTTTCACGTTCGTATGCTCCATTCTGTCTCCGGTCAGGCCGGCTCATTTTTCCAGACCCTTTACGTTGTCCAGTCCGTTGATCGCCAGCACGGTACGGGTCTTGACGTCCAGTTCATCGTAATGGGGCAGCTTGCCGTGTACGCAGGCATCCAGCCAGTCCATCTCCATCAGCTCTTTGGGGCTGTAAATTTTGTTTTCCGGGGAGTGCAGGTTGTCCTCGTTATCATACAGCTTTTCCGGGAAGATGTGCACATTATCCGAGCCCTGCAGCGTTTCCAGCAGATCCAGCAGCTGCCGCGTACCGCTGGGCAGCGATTCCTGATACTCCAGATCCTCTGCGCCGCTGCGCAGACCCCACCAGTAGTTCACCGCGCGGGTTGTGGCTGCATTGTCCCAGCTACCGTCAAAGATAGAGCGCACGATCTCCACATAGAAGGTATCCCACCGCCAGATCGGCAGCCCCAGCGGCTGCAAACTGCCGTCCGGCAGCTTGCGGCACAGGCCATAGTCCCGGTTGGTATCGGCGGGCTCCCGGCTGTCCCGGGCGTAGACCATGTCGATCTCCGGGCAGTCGGCAAAATCCAGCGGGTGGGCTGCATCGGTCTGGCAAGCCCAGCGCAGCCAGATACGGCCCGCCGGGCGCACGCTCTTCAGCCCCTGTGCAAAGGCGTTGATCGCAGCGGGCACGCCGTACACAGGATTTGCCGCCACATAGCCGATATGCCCGGTCTTGGTCATAATACCGGCCAGCATCCCCAGCAGATAGGTCACCTCATAGGTGCGGGGATAGTAGGTGCGCACCAGTGGGTGCGGCGCGTTCAGCGAGCAGTTCAGGATGCGGGTCTTGGGGTGCTGCGCCGCCACCTTCAGGCAGGCGTTGTACATCCGTACGCTGGTGGTGAACACCACGTCTGCATTGTTGTGGGCTATCTCCTCCAGCACCTGCTCCGCGTCCACCTCCGGGTTCACGTCCTCGTAGCTGCTGATATACACCTTGTCCGGGAAAACCTTAGCCAGCGCTTCGCGCCCCTCGTCATGCGCACGCACCCATGCGCTGATCTTGGCGTTGTACTCGTGAAGAAACACCACCCGCAGCTCACTGGGCTGTTTGCTGGGGCTGAAGATATTCAGCTTGGACAAAAGCGGCTCTGCGGGGCTCTTGGGCGGGTCCAGCGAAAGTTCCACACCGTGGGGCTCGGTAAGCACCTTTACCTCGTTCCACAGCTTTTCTAGGTTCTGCCGCACCTGCGCAGGGGTGGCGTCGTAGGTGTCGGAGTAGCGGTACACCGACAGGTACACCAGCAGCGCATCGCCGGTAGTCAGCCCCATGGACGTGCCGCCCAAGGCTTCGAATTGCTGATGGAACATGGTGTAAAAAGCTGCAAAGTTCAGCCGGTCATCCTCCGACCATGTCTCGCCGCTGGCCTTGCACACCAGCGTCTGCAGCTTGCTATAGCCGCCCAGCTTGGAGAAATGCACATAGTTCACCTTGGACAGCTTATAGAAATCCAGAAACTCGTAGTAGATCTTATTCTCCAGCTCGTCGGTGCGGGCGGGGATGAGCCGGGTGACCGTGCCCGGGATCTTGACGGCACCGTAATACTTGAGCACCGAGACCCGCTTGTTGCCCTCCTGCACATAGAACTGGTTCATGTACTCAAAGGCGATGATGGGGGTATGGATGCCCTCTTCCAGATGCGCGTCGCACAGGTTCGACCACTTGACAGCAAACTCGGTATCCGGCTCCAGCAAGGGCATAAAGTCATACGAAAAGGCAGTGTGCCGTCCGCTGGTCTTGGTGCCCACAAGACTGTCCGATGGGATCTCCACCAGCCCCAGCGGCTCCTGCGCCACGATATCCACGCCCTTGAGCACATCGTCCAGAACAGCCAGATAGGGCGACTGGCCGCGGGATATGCGGGCACGATAGGCGCGCTGCCCTGCGCGCAGTGCACTTTTATAATCTTCCAGCATAAGAACTCCTTTTTTCTGTAAGCGAAGCGCGGTGCCGCAGTCCCCCTGCCGCACCGGAACACCCCCAGTATACCACAAAAACAGAAATAAGGCAGTATTTTGGGGCTAAAACTGTTGATTTTCCCGGTAGATTCAGGTACGATAATAACGACATTCAAAACCGACAGGAGTTTACTATCATGCAGACCGTTTCTCTGCCCGTGCTTGAGGCGGGCGAATACGCCGGCGGCGTATGGTATTACGAGCCCCACACCTACCAAAACTACCGTTATGTTCTGGGGCGGGTGGGCAAGCACCCGCTGGTGTGCATCGGCATCAACCCCAGCACCGCCCAGCCCGGCGCGCTGGACCCCACCTTAAAAAGTGTGGAGCGTCTGGCCGCCGCCAACGGCTTTGACAGCTGGATCATGTTCAACGTCTACCCCCAGCGCGCCACCGACCCCAACGATATGGATAAGACCCCCGACCGCGCCCTGTGCGATGAAAACCTGCGCTGGCTGCAGGCCGTGCTGGCGCAGACCGAGCCTACCATGTGGGCGGCATGGGGCACCCTGATCGAAAAGCGGGACTACCTGCCCGGTCTGATGCGGGAGATGGTAGCCCTGACGCGGGAGCGGGAGATCCCGTGGGTCACCTTTGGCAAGCGCAGCAAAAAGGGACACCCGCACCACCCGCTGTACCTGCGCAAGGATTCCACCCCGGAGCCCTTTGATGTGGAAAACTATCTGGACACCTGCTTCTGATGTCCGACCCGACAGGAGGAGAGCTGCTTTGACCGCCGAACAGTATAAGCCCATCTATCACTGGTTCAACACCCACCCGGCTGTAAAGCGGCTGGTC
Source organism: Faecalibacterium prausnitzii (assembly GCF_003287405.1). GTDB lineage: Bacteria > Bacillota > Clostridia > Oscillospirales > Ruminococcaceae > Faecalibacterium > Faecalibacterium intestinale. The sequence continues at coordinate 73,422 of NZ_PRLD01000003.1, read as the reverse complement.
GTTTTTCTGGATCGGTGGCTGCCGCTGGTACCCTTTGTGTGCTATCCGGTGCTGCTGTGCCTGCTGAACGTCCGGCTCTCGCGGCTGTTCCTCACCCAGAAGCAGGCCGCGCTGGACTTTATGGTGCTCATCGCCCGTTCCGTCTTTGTGCCGGGGCTGGTGTTCTGGGGCGGCACGCTGCTGCGCAGCCGGCTGCACTTCCCCCGCCCCTACGAGCAGCCCGGCTTTACCCCGCTGGTGGCAAAGGAGAGCCGTGGGCACTCCATGCCCTCCCGCCACGCGCTGAGCGCCGCCGTGCTGGCGGCGGTGTGGCTGTATTTCTACCCCGCTGCGGGCTGCGTGATGGTGGGCATTGCCCTGCTCATCTGCTGTCTGCGGGTGCTCACCGGGGTACATCATGTACGGGACGTGGTGTGCGGCTTTGTGCTGGGCTTTGTGCTGGGCTTTGCCGGAATGTGGCTGCTGTAAGGCCGTTTTGTGCACGCCGGAGCGTCTGTTTTTGCCCACAGCGCAAAAAAGTTGAAACTTTTTTCAGATTTTCCTTGACAGAATGCGATGGGTATGGTATTATTTCTCTCGCAGCCTGTGCCGACACAGAACTGCCGCCATAATGGAACCCATTGGGATAACAACGTGCGCCCGTAGCTCAGGTGGATAGAGCAACTGCCTTCTAAGCAGTGGGCCGGGGGTTCGAGTCCCTTCGGGCGCATCTATGTGGTGCCCATAGCGTAGTCGGTTAACGCGCCAGATTGTGGATCTGGAGACCGTGGGTTCGAGTCCCACTGGGCACCCCACCAAAAAATCCGCTGTTGCATTGCAACGGCGGATTTTTTTATTTGGTGGGGTGCCCAGTGGGACTCGAACAGGGCGGCGGCGCAATGCGACGCAATCAAAGCCCCAGTGGGGCTTTGATCAGCCCGCGGGTCCCAATCTTCAGGAATGTCTACCGGGGTGACTACTGTCCGCTGTTTTCACGGCGGATTTTTTTATTTGGTGGGGTGCCCAGTGGGACTCGAACAGGGCGGCGCTGACGCGCCAGCGGCAGCGTAAGCAATCAGCCCAGTGGGCTGTTGCTTAGCCCGCGGGTCCCAATCTTCAGGAATGTCTACCGGGGTGACTACTGTCCGCTGTTTTCACAGCGGATTTTTTTATTTGGTGGGGTGTCCAGTGGGCTCAAAATATACCATAAAGGTAAATCTCCCCGGCAAAGTAGCTGCTTTGCCGGGGAGATTTTTATTTTATTGATTCATCTCCTGCAGGATCTTTGCGATCTGGGCGGGGGTGTAGCCCTCCTGCCGCAGGGCAGAGGTGATGGCTACCTCGCTCTTGCCCTGACTGCGCAGCAGCGCTGCCGTGTAGGGCACCCCGGCGCTGACGGTGCTGCGGCTGCCGCCGGAAGCAGAGCCGCTGCTGCCGGTGGCCTTTCCGCCGCTGCCGGAGCTGCCGGACTTTGTGCCCGCAGCCGCCGCCTTACCGGCAGCCTGTGCGGCCTTCTGCTGGGCATTCGCCTGCTTCAGCGCCCACTCGCCCTTGGCGATGTTCAGCTTCTGGCTGGTCACGTTATTGTTGAAGGCCTGCTGCTTCAGCGCGTCCTGATAGGCACGCTCGCTGGCGGTGTTGTCGTACTGCTGCTGGGTCAGTGCGTCCTGACGCTGCTTCTCCTGCATCTGCTGGCTCCACTGGGTGTCGGCGCGCTCGGCCTCGTAGGCGCGGTTGCCGGAGTAGATGTTGTACCCGGTGTTCAGCAGACTGCCCGCTAAGCTGCCCAGGCCGGTGGTGCCGCTGATGGCCAGTTGCACCACATCCCCGATGACGCCCAGCACGGTCATAACATTATTAAAAGCCTGCTGACGCTGGCTGATCTGCGCCTGCTCCTGCGCGGTGTAGTAGCCGTGCAGGGTGTCCAGCCGGTTCAGGTGCTCCTGATACTGACCGTAGTCCTTGGCGTAGGCGTCGTTGTAGGCATCGCCCTTCTGCTGCAATTGGGTGTAGTAGTCCTGCAGCTGCCGGTCATATAAGCTCTGGGCGTTCTGTTCCTGTCCGTTCAGCTGCTCCAGCCGGGTCACCAGCTCCTCGCCGCCGCTCTGGTAGGTATCCAGCGCCAGACTGTACAAGGTGGGGATGGCGCTTGCCAGCCCGCCGATCTGCTGCTGATAGGCCTGCTGCGCCGCACTGGTGGCATAGCTGGAACCATAGCCGCCGGTCAGAGCAGCCGCCTGCGCCGCCGCGTCCGCGCTGGCATTGTGGGCGTTCAGGGTATACAGCTGCTCATACTGGCGGTAGAGCGGGTCACGGGTGTAGCTGTACTGAAAATTCTCCCGTTCCAGCAGCTGCCCCAGCAGCTCGTTGATTCTGTCCTGATAGCCGCTCTGGTAGTCTGCGGGGCGGTTCTGCTGCCACTGCTTCAGGGCGTTGGCTGCATCGGTCACCTGCTGGCTGGGGCGGTAGCTGGCGTTTGCCATAGCCTTTTCCACTTCGGCGCGGCTGTCCAGCCCCTCGGTGCTGTAAGTGGACTGCGCAGCAGGCTGTGCCTGCGTTTGCACGTCCGGCTGCAGCAGTTCCTCCTTCTTTTTGGATGCCATAAAATTCTCCTTTCGTACTTATAATCCCTGCAGCTTGCTGCGCAGGGTGTCGGACATATTTTCCGTATCCAGATTGGTCAGTACATACTGCAGCTGCTCCTGCATCTGGTACAGATAGCTGCGCAGTGCCCGGGCATCCTCCGGGTCCATGTTATCACTGAGCTTGGGCAGACCCAGCTTGCTCAGGCCGTTCATGCTTGCCATGAGGTATCCTCCTCCCATAATTTTCCCTTTGCCGGGGCGATGGTGCGCACAAGACTGCGCAGGGTGATCTGTCCTTTGCCACGAAGCCGCAGCCGCAGCGACCCGCACCGCCGGGGCACAAAAGGCAGGTCATAGCTGCGGCGGCGGCCTTGGGCGGCAAGGGTGGCCACCGTCTCCCACGCGCCGCCGTCATAGCTTACTGCCACCTCCACCGTGCTGGTGCGTTCGGCGTCCAGACGCAAGGTCAGCCGGGAGAGGTACCGCTGCTCGGTGCCGTCCAGTCCCACATCGCCTGTGACCAGTTCAAAGGGGATGTCCGTCTCCACGCTATCGGTGCTCTGCCAGTCCGGCTCGCGGGTGGGGTCTGCTGCCCACAGCGCCTGCCCGTCCCACAGATAAAGCTGCCCGCCGGTGCTGGTCATATCGCAGGAGCAGACGTCCTCCTCGCTCCACAGCCCTTTCTCGGTATCGTAGACCAGCAGACGCGCGCTCTCCCGGGAGATGTGCAGATAGTACCGGCCATCCAGCGCACCGCCCACGGCGCTTTGCACGTTGGCAAGCTTTGCGGCGTCCAGCGCACCGGACACCTTGGTGGGCAGACTGCCGTCCCACGCCATGACCCCGTCCGGCGAGAGATAATACAGCGTCTCGTTCAGCACGCACAGGCTGCGGGCGGCGTTTTTTGCCACGCCCCGGCAGCGCAGGCTGGAAAGCTGAAAATCCGAAGGCTTGGAGCCGTACAGCTTGTGCAGGGTATTCTCTTTAAAAAACAGCGCATAGCCCATGCAGGAAGCCGCCCCGGTAAAGGCGCCGTCGCTGCCCACAGTGACGGCGTAGCTGTCTGCAGCGATGCCCCGGTAGCTGAACCAGTTGGTGGGGTCGCCCAGCTTGCAGCCGTAGATAACGTTCTCCCTGCTGTTGCAGCCCCACACCCGGTTGTCGCACTCGGTCACAAAATCCAGTTCCGGCACCCGGCGCTCCATGGATACCGTCTGTGCGGCATCCACACTGCGGTGCTGCTTGCCGTCCATACTCTGCCACTGCGCGGCGGCGGCGTTCTGCACCAGTGTGCCGTAAAAATACTCGCCCTGCGGGGTGCAGCGCACCCGCAGCCAGTCCTCGCCCATGTCATACACGATCTGATCTCCGTTCAGCTCCGGGCTCTGCCCCGCAGTCTCGGCGGCTGCGCCCTGCACGGTCACGGTGTCCCACTGCCGGAACAGCTTGCCCAGCCCTGCCGCCGTGATGCGGCAGTATTCCAGCGGGATGGCCGCCCAGCTGCCGGAGTTTTTGCTGTACATTTCCAGCGTGCTGTCGTACCGCCACGGATGGTCGGCATCCTCCACCCTTAAAAACAGCTGTCCGTCTGCCGGATCGGCGGGCTCGTCCGGGCCAAAGGCTTCCACCTGATAGGTCTTGCCTGCGGCATCGCAGGGGGCAAAGGTCACGCTTTTGTCCGCCGCCGTCCACAGCGCCCCCAGTGCGGTCACGCTGCCGTCTGCCGTATCAAAAGCCAGCTTATCCGGGAAGATCAGGATCTTTGTGCCGATGCCCACCAGCGCCTTGCGGCCATCGGTCACGGCGTCCGCCTTCGTCACCGCCGGGGCTGCGGCATCGTCCGGGGTATAGGTGATATCCCGCCCGCAGACCGTCAGCAGACCGTTCAGGTGGTACATCCCGTTCAGCCCGGTCAGCGCCCGCAGTTTGCGGCGCGGGGTGCGGGTGCTCAGGGCTGGGAAATCCCGGGCAGAAAAGTTTACTCCGGCGCTGTACTCTGCTTCCGAGCAGCCGTAGGTCTCGTTCAGGCCGCCAAAGGCCCGCAGCAGCTGCCGGGTGTTGCCAAGCCGCATTCTGTCTGCCAGTACCATCGCCTCACCTCCTTACCAGCGCCACTGCGCCCGGCTGCGGGGCGGGTAGTTCTGCCGCAGCCAGACCGCCAGTTCCGCATACAGGGCGTTGTACTGTGCCTGCTCTCCGGCGTAGCGGTCGGTCTCGCCTAAGGCGGCGTCCATCTGCGCACACAACAGGTGCGGGTACAGCGCATCAAAGGGCGGCGGCGCCAGCAGCGGCTGGTCGTCCTGCACCGGCTGCTCCCACGGACGGTCTGCACCCACCGCGTCAAACGCCCCGGCGGCGCTGCGGTCAAACAGCTTTGTGCGCAGCAGGGCGTCCGTCTCCCGCAGCCATTGCAGCCGGGTCTCGGTTTCAATGCGGCAGTTCGGGCGCAGCTGCTCGGCACGCTCCAAAGCTTCTCCTACTGTCATCTTCATCACATCCTTTTTATAAAAAGCCCGGCCGGGGGCATTTCTCCCAGCCGGGCAGCGTTGATTTTACAGATTTTACTGTGCTGCGTTCTCCGCAGCGGCAATGCGGGCAGCGGTCAGCTCGTCCTGACGCTGGCTGTGTTCCAGCACCTCGGCCACAGCGGGCGGCACCTCCACCTCCACGCCCCGGCGGATCTTGTAATTCACACCGTTGACGCTGACGAACAGATCGCCCTTGTAGCGGCTGTTGTCCTTGAACAGCCGGATGCGCACGTTCTTTTCAGCCATGGGCACCTCCTTAGTTGGCGGCAGCGGTGGCAGAGTAGCTGGACACGCTCTCGATGCGCACCATGTACTGCTCCACCAGACGCTCGGCGGCACGCATCCCCTTCCAGCCCACAGAGGCGCGCTGGTTCAGCGGGTCGTCGCCGTAGCCCAGCTGCTTGACGATGTGCTCAAGGCCGCCGCCCTCCAGCTCGGTCACGCCGTAGGCGTGGGCGCCCAGCACCAGCGTGCCGAACACTGCAAGACCCGCCGGGCAGGTATCGTCCTTCCAGATCTTGGCCTCGCTGGTCTCGATAAAGCGGATGTTGCCCAGCTTGCCGATCTCACCGCGGAACATGGTGTCGGGGTCGGCGTACTTGTGCACCTCCATGAACTCCTTGCAGGTCTTGAGGTCGTAGGCCGCATAGGGGTGGATGATGGCAACGTAGCTGTCGCCGATGGGGTCAGCGTTCATCGCGCCCAGCTGCGCCGCCGCCTGAAAGAACAGCTTCGGGGTCAGGGTGCAGCTCTTGTCCAGTGCCTTGCGGCTGGTAACGGCGGTCTCGGCACCGTCTGCGCCAAGCTTGGGGGCGTAAATGACATTGGTGCCGCCCGCCAGCACATCGCGGGTGATGCTGTCCATGGTGCGGCCGGCCTGACTTGCCAGCACGCGGGTGGCCTGCACCACGTTGTTGTCGATGGCGGTCATCTGCAGCACATCGGTCAGCGGGGTCCAGCCGCCGTACTGGTGCAGGTCGCTGGTGATGCTGGTCACGTTCAGCGCCTGACCGTTGGGGGTAACGCCCTCGGTCAGCGGGGTGCTGGCCTTGGGCAGGCTGTCGTACTTGCGGAACTCGATGGTCTTGCCGCCGTTCTGGGGCACGGGGTAGTAATCCGCAAACTGGTCGTGCACAAGGCGCGGCTCTGCCTGATCGATCAGGCGCTTCTCGTAAAAGGTTTTCATCTCCACCGACATGGTGCCGGTGGTGTTGGTCTGCGCGTCCGCAAACAGCTGGATGTTGAAATTCATCATGTTTTTTCCTTTCTCCTGTCAGGTTAAAGTTCGATCTGTGCACCGTGCAGCACACGGCGCTCCAAGGCTTCCCGCTGGGCGCGGGTCATAGCGGCTACGTCCGGCCGTACCGAAACCGCAGCACCGGGGCGCAGGCCGTTTTCCAGCGGACGCGCGGCGCGCTGCTGCACCCGTTCCACCACCCCCTGCTCCACGGTCTGTGCCGTGGTGCGCAGGGCATCCTCGTAGTGGGCAAGGCGGTAGGCGTCCTGCACCCGCATACCGGGCAGCTGCATCAGACGGCGCATCTCCGGGTTCTTCAGCTCTGCTTTCAGGTCAAAGCCCGGCTGGCTGCGGCGCATGGCGGCTTCCTCTGCCGCCCAGCGGGCGTGCAAGCCGCGCACCGTGTTCTGCACCGGCAGCGGCAGGGGCGGCAGCACCGGACGCTCCGGCTGTGCGGGTGTTTCCGGCTGCTTTTCCGGCTCTGCCGGGGTCTGCCGGGGCACTTCCGGCTGCGCGGCGGGGGCTTCCGGCTTCAGGGTGCCCGCAGCCACTGCCTGCCGGGTCTGTTCCGGGCTCAACGCGGGGGCGGCTTCACCTTCCGCAAACAGCTGCAGGTCCATCATGCTCTGCTGTCCGCTGCGGCTCACATCCGCAAAGCGCAGGTTGTCCGGGTAGCGCTCTGCCAGCAGGGTAAAGCCCGCCTTGGCCAGTTCAAACGCGCCCTGCACCCACGGCGCTACCGGTGCCTGCGCTGCCACAGCAAGGCGCGGGCCTTCCGGCTCGTCCCATGCATCGCTGCGGGCGTTTTCCTCCCCTGCCAGCAGGTACACCAGTGCCTGCATCAGGGTGCTTGCGCCAGCGCATACGATGTCCTGCCCGGCGGGCGCATAGCCCGCGTGACCGGCGGCTTCCAGCCGCAGGCTCAGCCCCTCGGGGCCGTCCAGCTCGCTGTAACATACCTTGATCATCTCACTTCACCTCCTTTCCGTTCCAATTCATGGCGCGGGCAGCCGCCGCCACCGGCAGCTGTGCCGTCAGACCGGCAGTGTCCTGCGCCGCTTGGGTGCCGCCGGGCTGCTGCGCAAGAGCGGCAGACAGTCTTGCCATCTGCCCTTGCAGCTGTACCAGCTGCTGCGCCAGCGTGCCGTTCTGCCGCACCCGGGCGCGCACCTTTTCCACCCCTTCAAAGTCCATCATTTCCAGCGCCGCAAGGGCAGCGTCCGCGTTGGCGGGGTCAAAGAAGCCCAGCTTATAGCACTCCTTGGCGGTCTCGTTCTGGGACAGGCGGCTGAAGGTGCTCTTTTTGGCGGCGCTGACCACGATGTCAAAGACAGGCTCCCGGCTGCCCAGCTCCACCCCGCCCACGGCGGGCATGGGCTTTGCGCGCAGCCCCTGCGCCGAGAAGGGCACGAATTCGCTCTCACCGCGCTGCCCGGTGATGCGGAACACCCGCTGCTCGTCGTAGAACTGCCGCATCAGCTCAATAATGAGGTAGCACTGCTTTGCAAAGGCGCGGTAGGCGCTCTTGAGCATATCCCGGCTCAGCTTGCTGCCCGCTTCCTGCAAGGCGGCGATGGCACTGGCGGCGGTCACGCCGCCAGTGGTGCCGCCCTGCGTCAGGTCGCGGTTGCCGCTGATCTCCTTCAGCTCCTCAATGCGGCTGTTGCGATAGCTCAGGCTGTTGCCCTGCAGGCCCGCCGTCTGCAGCGGACGGAAGGAATCTTCGTTCAGGCGTCCCACAACGTGCACGATGTCCCGGCTCAGGTCGGCCAGTTCTTCCTCGTTCACCCCGGCGGTATCGCTGAGCACATACCGCTGGCGGGAGGCCAGCAGCACATTCTCGTCCATGGCGTGGTTCATCCGGTCAATGGCGTTCTGGCAGTCCTTCATCACGTCGATGTAGCCGAACCCGGCGGGAGAATCCTCCTCCACGAACAGCGGGTCGAACACAAAGGGGTACTTGCCGTGGTCGTACAGCCCGCGCGCCGCCAGCGCCGGGTCGTTCTGGCTGGCATACAGCACCACGCCGTTGCACAGCTTGCAGTAGTGCAGCCGCAATTTGCCGCTCTCGTCCGGGCGCTTATAGTACCAGTCCACCACCACGCTCTTGTTGGCGGTGGTCTGACCGTCCTCGTGGATGTACCGGGGCACGTCCACCACACCGGCGGCGTGCCCTGCCAGCTGCGGATACTGCGCGGTCAGCCGGGCGGTGTCCTCAAGGCTGAGGTGGAACAAGTCCGGCGAGTCCTGAATATCCTGCACGCCCGGCTCCCAGTAGAGCATGAGCAGGTTGACGCTGCGCACCGCAATGTCACCCAGCCCGCCGCGCGCCGCCGGGTCCCAGAAGATGCCGGTAACCCCGGTGCCCTGCTTGAGCTTGCGCCACCAGACATCGCTGTACACCTGCTCGTAATCCGCCTGTTCCAGCACCACCGGCAGCACGCTGGAAAGCGCCTGCGCCGTGGCCTGATCGTCTGCCGCCCGGGGCAGTACCATGGGCTCGGGGTAGTTGTCCATGGCGTCGGCGTGCTTATTGGCGATGCTGTTGAACAGCCACCCGCTGGAGGGCTGCGCCTTGCCGGGCATCAGCGGGTCGCGGTAGTTTTTCCAGTGTCCCATGCGGAACCACAGCTCGTTGTCGATCAGGCGCTTGTCCAGCGCCGCCTTGCCCGCCTTGTAGCGCTGCAGCGTCTGCAATGCAGCCGCCGCCTCTGCCGCGCCGATGGGCAGGGCTTCTGCTCTTGTATCTTCCATAATCTTTCCTTTCTGTCCTGTTTTTCAGATGCGGTAGAACCGCGCCTGCCGGTGCAGCTCCAGCGGGTCGTCCGGCCTTGGCGGCGCGGCAGAAGCTTCGGGCGGGCTGATGGGATGCTCCATCAGCACATAGCGGCACTCGTCGTAGATGTGATCCTCCTGCCGGGTGTCGATATCCTCCACATTGCTCTCGTCGTACACAAGGTTTGGCAGGGTGCGGATGAAGTGCTTGCAGCTGCTGAACACCTGCAGCATCGGCCGTCCGTCCGGCGCAAACCGCAGCCGGTAGTGGAACTGCATCTTGCCCGCCAGCCGGGTGTGGTCCCCGGGCTGCCAGCGCAGAAAATGCGGGCTGCGCTCCATCATGGCTGCAATGCTCTCGCCCTGACTCTCGTTGAAGATGGCGGGGTCTGCCACTCCGTGGATCACCCTGCCCCGCAGCAGCGGGTCGTTCTGCTCGGCTTCCCGGATGCGCTTTGCCTGCTCCACCGGGTCGATGCGCAGCCCCTCGTTGGGACGTCCGGTGCAGCCGTACAGTTCCTTGATGCGGTACAGCCGCCCTTCCTCGTCCACTGCATACCACCCCACCGAAAAGGGCTTGGAAAAGCCGAAGTCGTACCCGCGCCAGATGGGCCAGTGCTTGGGGATGGCAAAGGGTGCGATGACATGGGTCCAGCGCTGATCCTGATAATGCGCCGGGTCGTTGCGCCATTCGGTGAACACCTGCCCGGAAAAGCTGTCCCAGCTGCCGTAGAGCAGCGCCTGCTTTTCCGCTTCCGGCAGGCTGGCAAGGCTTGCCAGATACCCGGGGTCGTTGGCCAGCAGGGCAGGGTTATCAAACACGCTGGACGGGATGAACACCCGCGCCCGCTCCATCTGCTGGTCGGTGCCGTCCGGCAGGCGCACCGTGACCGTTTCCACAATGGGCGTGCCGGGCGGGGCGGGGGTGATGAACCGCGCCTTCACCCAGCCGTGGCCGATGCCGCCGGGGTTGGTGGTGGCACGCATATACACCCGGGTGCCCGGCCCGGTGGGACGGTTGCGGCTCATCATGTAACTGTACTCGTCCCACTCAAAGTGGGTCAGCTCGTCAAAGCCGATAAAATCGTAGGCTTTGCCCTGATAGTTGGTGCGGTCCTTGGTGTACTGCATAGAGCCGAACCAGATCTTCGCCCCGCTGGGAAAGACCCATACATGGGAGGTAGCGTTGTACTGCGCCTCCGGGAAAGCCCGGCGGTAATACATTTGGCTCTTATCCACAAGGTCGGAAAGCTGCGGGTAGGTCTTGCGCAGGATCAGCGCCCGGTAATGCGGGATGTGCACCTGCCGCAGCGCTTCGATCAGCAGTGCATCGCTCTTGCCGCCGCCCGCCGCACCGCCGTACAGCGCTTCCGGTTCCGGTCTGCGCATAAATTCCAGCTGCCGGGGCTGCGGCTTCCACACGATGACTGCACGCTCCGTCCTGCTCATGCCTTTTCCTCCTGTTCCACCGGCGGCAGCAGCACCACGCCGCACTCTGTCCCTTCCAGTTCTGTGCCCTGATCGTTCAGGGTCTTTACCACGCCCGCCAGATCCTTGAGCACAGCGGTGGCTTCCTTCAGCCCCTTCATCATCCCGGGGTCGGGGGTGTTTTCCCGCCGGGCGGCCTTCTGACGCTCGTTCAGCTCCTTTACCTCCTGCGCCAGCAGGGTGCTCAGGGTGTCGGCGGCGCGGTTCAGGCTCTTCAGCCCGGCGGCGGGCTTTGTCTGCCCCATGATGTTCTTCCTCCTTTCGTCCGGTGTCCCGGGCTCTGTACACAGGATATCACCCGCCTGCCGTGCCCGACAGTGTGCACTTTTGCGGGGTCATCGGGTATTTTCATGCAAGTATTATCCAAATAGTATATTTTATATTTTCAAGGCACAACGCAGCTGCGTCAGATTTATTTTCCCAGCTGGTGCGGCACGCAAAAAACGTCCGCTTGTATTTCGGACACCTCCCACAAAAACGTTCGCTGCGTCCCGCACGTCCTATCACTATAAAGGTACAGCGGCGCCGTACCCCAAGGTCGCAGCACCACCCCCACCCGGGGAGCAGAGCTTTTCTCGACCTGTGTTGTTTTTCTCGCTAGGCAAGGCTGTATAAAAGGCATTTTCTTTCCGCTGCGTAGTATCCCTGAAAATATCTTTCAAAAAATGTATCGCTCCTTTTCGCGGTTTTTTAGCAGTTATGCAACATTCAGTCATGTTCAAGCATATTTTTTTACATACCTGCATCATATTTGTATGTTGGTTGCATCGGCATGAAAAATTGTGATAATTCGCGAAAAGATTTTGTAACCTTTGGTCCGCTTTTGTAGAAACGTAACAAATCATTTGCACCAATATTGTGAACTTATTCTCTTGCGGAACACCCCCATACAAGGGTATAATACTGTCAGGGATTACGGACGTATGCGACAAATGCGTCTGTGAATATGCTGTGACACACAAATGAAGGAGATTACTATTATGAAAATGATTTCTCGTCGCGACTTCCTGAAGGCTTCCGCTGTTGTGGGCGCTACCGCTGCTATGACCGCTTGCGGCGGCTCTTCCTCCACCAGCACCGCTGCTTCCAGCGTTGCTTCTTCCACCGCTGCTTCTGCCGCTGCTACCAACGGCTCCGCCAACATCGGCGTCTGCATCTATCAGTTTGCTGATAACTTCATGACCCTGTACCGCTCCGATCTGGAAGGCTACCTGAAGGATATGGGCTACTCCGTCACCATCATGGACGGCAAGAACGACCAGAACACCCAGACCGAGCAGATCAACACCTTCCTGCAGCAGGGCGTGGACGTGCTGGTCATCAACCCCGTCCAGACCACTTCCGCTCAGACCATCGTTGACACCGTTTCTCCCTCCGGCACCCCCATCGTGTTCATTAACCGTGAGCCCGAGGAGAGCGTGCTGGATTCCTACAAGGGCAAGTGCTGCTACGTTGGTGCTGACGCACGTCAGTCCGGTACTTATCAGGGCGAGCTGATCCTGGAGACCGAGACTCAGGGCGATATCAACGGCGACGGCAAGATCACCTACATCATGTGCAAGGGCGACCCCGAGAACATCGACGCTCAGTACCGCACCGAGTACTCCATCAAGGCTCTGACCGATAAAGGCAAGGAAGTCGAGTGCCTGTACGAGTACCTGGACAACTGGGATCAGACCACCGCTCAGCAGGACGTTGCAAACGCTCTGTCTCAGTACGGCGATAAGATCGAAGTCGTCTTCTGCAACAACGATGCAATGGCACTGGGCGCTCTGCAGTCCATCCAGCAGGCAAACCGCACCGTCGGCAAGGACATCTATCTGGTCGGCGTCGATGCTCTGGTAGAGGCTGTCCAGAACGTTGTGGACGGCAACATGACCGGTACCGTTCTGAACGACGACGTGGGCCAGGCTACCAAGGCTGCCGAGGCTACCAAGCTGTTCGTCGATGGCAAGGATGTCGAGAAGTACTACTGGGTCGACTACGTCAAGGTCACCAAGGACAACGCTTCTCAGTACCTGAAGGAAGACTAAAGTTTCCCGGAACCAATGCAAGGTGCGCAGCAGGCCTTAACGGCTTGAATGTAAGCTAAAAAGCGCGTGCGTGCGAGAAAACGTCTCCACGCACGCGCCTTATTTTAGGAAAAAACTGCCCGCCTGTAAACAACCAAAAAGGAGGCTTTTGCGGAATGTCAGAATACCGTCTGGTAATGAAAGGCGTGGTCAAGACCTTCCCCGGTGTCAAAGCCCTGGATCATGCACAGCTGGAACTCCGTCCCGGCAAAGTCATGGCTCTGATGGGCGAAAACGGCGCCGGTAAGTCCACTCTGATGAAATGTATGTTCGGCATTTACAAGATGGACGAGGGCGAGATCGAATACGAGGGGCAGAAGGTAACCATCCCCACCCCGCTGGATGCACTGGACCGTGGCATCGCCATGGTGCATCAGGAACTGCAGCCCATTCCGGCCCGTACCGTGGCCGAGAATATCTGGCTGGGACGCTACCCCACCAAGAAATACGGCATCGTCACTGTTGTGGACCATGCCAAAATGTACAAAGATACCGATGAACTGCTGAAGAAACTGAAGCTGGACATCGACCCCCATGCAAAGCTGGGCTCTTTGAGCATCGCCCAGATGCAGATGGTGGAAATCGCTAAGGCCGTTTCCGCCAACTGTAAGGTGCTGATTTTGGACGAGCCCACCTCTTCTCTGACCGCGAACGAGGTCGAGAGCCTGTTCCGCATCATGCGGGATCTGAAGGAGCAGGGCGTTGCTCTGGTCTATATCAGCCACAAGATGGACGAGATCAAGGTGATCGCGGACGAAGTCACCATCATGCGCGATGGCCAGTACATCGGCAAGTGGGACGTTGCCAACATGACCAAGGAAGAGATCATTGCAAAGATGGTCGGCCGTGAGCTGTCCAACCTGTTCCCCCCGCTGGAGAACGTGCCCTCGGACGAGGTCATGATGAAGGTGGAGGACTTCACCTCCATCCATCCCCGTTCCTTCCGCCATTGCAGCTTTGAGCTGAAAAAGGGCGAAATTCTGGGCGTCGCCGGTCTGGTGGGCGCACAGCGTACCGAGCTGATGGAAGGCATCTTCGGCCTGCGTGCCCATACCTCTGGTAAGGTGTGGATCAAGGGCGAGGAAGTTACCATCAAGCAGCCCCGCGATGCCATCCGCAAGAGCGTTGCTCTGCTGACTGAGGATCGCCGTGCTACCGGCATTCTGGGTGTGCTGAGCGTTGCCGATAATATCTCCATCGCTTCTCTGGACGCCCTGCGCAAGGGCCCCATCATGCTGGACAACAAAAAGATCCTCGATCTGGTGGCTACCAACAAGGAAAAGATGGCCATCAAGGTGCCCAGCCCCAAGACCCAGATCAAGAGCCTTTCCGGCGGCAACCAGCAGAAGGTGCTGATCGCCCGCTGGCTTGCCAACAACCCCGATGTGCTCATTCTGGACGAGCCTACCCGCGGCATCGACGTCGGTGCAAAGTATGAAATTTACTGCATCATCGCCGATCTGGCCAAGCAGGGCAAGAGCATTATCATGATCTCCTCTGAAATGAGCGAGATCATCGGTATGTCCAACCGTGTCATGGTCATGTGCGATGGCCGTATCACCGGCTTTATCAACGGTAAGGATGCCACGCAGGAGAACATCATGGCGCTGGCTACCCAGTTCGAGACCGCACCTGACACAGCTGCGGCAAATCAGTAATTAAGGAGGCTGTCTATCGTGGAAGCTACCAAAAAATTGAATGGCAAGGCTGTGGGCAAGTGGCTCAGCAACAACGCCATTATCATGATGATGCTGGCCATCACTCTGATCGTTGGCATCATTCACCCCAACTTCTTCTCCGGCACCAACATGATCAACCTGTTCAAGAACGTGTCCATCCGCTACATCATCGCGCTGGGCATTTCCGGCTGCCTGATCACCACCGGTAACGACCTGTCCGCTGGCCGTCTGGCTGGTTTTGCCGCCTGCCTTGCCTGCATTTTTGCGCAGACCGAAGGCGCTTCCGGCAAGTTCTACCCCAATATGCCCACCCTGTCCACCCCCGTGGTGTTCATTCTGGTCATTGCCATCTGCGCCATCGTGGGTCTGTGCAACGGACTGGTGGTCAGCTACCTGAAGGTGCAGCCCTTCATTGCTACCTTGGGTATGCAGCAGGTGGTCTACGGTATCTGCCTTGTGTACACCGGCGGTACCCCCATCGGCTCTTTGAACAAAAACTTCACCTCTCTGGCCTCCAACACCATCCTGAAGGTCCCCGTGCTGATCTGGATCGCCCTGATCGTGGCTGTCTGCTTCTGGTTCCTGTACAACAAGACCCGTCACGGCAAGTATATGTACGCCATCGGCGGCAACGAAGCTGCTGCTGAGGTTGCCGGTGTCAACGTGCACGCTACCAAGATCCGCATCTACATCCTGGCCTCCTGTATGTTCGGTCTGGCAGGCTGCCTGCTGGCTGCAAAGTCCGGCGGCGCATCCGTCAACACTGCAATGGGCTATGAGCTGGACGCCATCGCAGCCTGCACCATCGGCGGTGTTTCCACCACCGGCGGCGTTGGTACTGTTCCCGGCGTTCTGGTCGGCGTTCTGGTCTTTGAGCTGATGAAGGTCGCTCTGCAGTTCATGAACGTCAACTCCTCCTACACCTACATCGTTCAGGGCCTTGTCATTATCGTGGCTGTCGCCATTGATATCCGCAAGTATCTGGCTAAGAAGTAATCTCCTCATCATCCCCCTTTGCACCCGCAGTCTTTGCACTGCGGGTGCTTTTTTTGTCCACATTTTTGTGGTATCATAAGGAAAACATCTTATGCTTACAGGAGGGACTTTCCATGGCACAGCCCACCCCGGATACCCAGACCGAGCTTGAACGCCGCGAGGCCGCACTGGCCGCCCGCGAGGCAGAACTTGCCCGCCAGCAGGCTGAATTGCAGGCGCAGAAGGCTGATTTTGAGCAGGGCAAAAAGCGCCTGCTGGACAACGGCAACAAGGATTTTGTAAACCCCAAGGAAAAGCTTTACGATAAATTTCCGCTCACGGTGCACCAGATGGACATCATCATCGGCGTGCTGTTCGCCCTGATTGCTCTTTTTCTTGTGCTGGGCGTGACCCACACCAGCTTTTTCGGCCTGTTCGGCGGCTGAGCCGCAGGTGTATCCTCTGTGAAAAATATCCCGTAAAGGAGAATAAAAATGGCACACTATCCCGGTTATACCGTCCTGCGCACCGAGGACTGCCCCGAGCAGCACGGTACTTTGACCCTGCTCACCCATGACGTCAGCGGCGCAGCCGTGCTGCTGGTGGAGAACGAGGACGTCAACAAGGCCTTCGGCATCGGCTTCGGCACCTTCCCCTCCGATGACACTGGCGTGTTCCACATTCTGGAGCACTCCGTGCTGGCGGGCAGCGAAAAATACCCGGTCAGTTCCCCCTTTGTGCAGCTGCTCAAAAGCAGCATGGCATCCTTCCTCAATGCAATGACCTTCCCGGACAAAACGGTCTACCCCTTTGCCACCCCCAACGAGACCGATTTCTGCAACCTGATGGATGTCTACCTGAACGCTGTGTTCTGCCCGCTGGCTATGGTGGACTCTGCCGTGTTCGAGCAGGAGGGCTGGCACCGGGACGCGGACGGCACGGTCAGCGGTGTGGTCTACAATGAAATGCAGGGTGCACTGGCTTCCCCGGATGCTCAGTTGCAAAACGCCCTGCAACGGGCGATGTTCCCGGATACCGCCTACGGCTTTGTGTCCGGCGGCGACCCGGCGTCCATCCCCGCCCTGACCTACGAGAAATACCAGCGGGTGTACCGCCGCCATTACAGCGCCGACAACTGCTGCATCACCCTGTACGGCAAGATGGATATGGCCGACAAGCTGGCGCGGCTGGATCAGGACTACCTGTCCAAGATGCCCAAGGCCGCTGCCCGTCCCCGCCTGACCATGCAGGACGAGCAGCCCGGCGCGTTCGTGGAGCTGCCCTACTACACCGACCAGCCCAAGCCGGACGAGGTGCAGTGCGCACTGGCATGGTACACCGGTGCCTTTGCCGACCGGGAGCGGCAGCTGGGCGTGGAGATCCTGCTGGGTGCGCTGCTAAGCACCAACAGCTCTCCCCTCAAGGCCGCGCTGCTGGCCGAGCAGCTGGGCGCAGATATCGACATCGGCTTTGACGACAGTACCCTGCAGCCCACCTTGGAGCTGCTGCTGCGCGGTGCTACGGTGGATTCTGCCCGCAAATTTGCCCCCGCTGTGCGCAAGACCGTGGACGAGCTGCTAAAGACCGGCATTCCTCACGACCTGCTGCTGGCGGCTTTGAACGAGGCCGAATTTGCCTCGCTGGAGCGCCCGGGCAGCCTGCCGGACGGTGTGCTGGACGCCATCAACGCCGCCACCGGCTGGCTGCATACCGGCGATGCCGCCCTGCTGCTGCACACCGACAAACTTTTCGCCGCCCTGCGCAGCAAGCTGGAGGAGGGCTGGTTCGACACCCTGCTGCGGGAGCTGTTTGCCCCCGCCCCGGTGCAGGTGCTGCAGATCCCCACCGCACCCAAGACCGAGGAAACCGCCGCCCCGGCGCGCACCGATGGCAAGCTGGTGCTGGAGCACCCCCTCACCGCCGCTGACCTTGGCGCGGGCGATACCGCCCCGCAGGGCTGCGCCGAGCAGCTGGCCGGTGCCACCCTGCTGCGTCACCCCTCTGCCGGCAGCTTGTACCTGAATTTCTACTATGATCTGGGCAGCATCACCCCGGAGGAGCTGCAATACCTGAACCTGCTCACCGATGTGCTGGACGAGCTGGACACCCCTACCCATACCGCCCAGCAGCTGAACACCCTGCGCAGCACATGGCTGGGCGACAGCCGCGCCCAGCTGGATCTCTGGACCGGGCGGCAGGAGAGCAGTCCCTGCCATGCGAAGCTTTCCCTCTGCCTGAGCCTGCTGGAGCGCAGCCTGGAAAAGGCGGTGGAGATCGGCGGCGAGTGGCTGTACGACACCGTCCTTACCGGCGCTGCTGCCGAAGCCGCCTATGCCCGGGTGGTCAGTCAGCTGAAGCTGCGCATGGAGCAGCTGTTTATCCAGCAGGGCAACGAGTTCGCTTCCACCCGTGCCCGCGCCCATTATTATGTAGAGGGCGCTGCGGACGAAGCCTGCACCGGCGTGAGCTATTATCACTTCCTGTGCGGTCTGCTGGAAAAGGCCGACTGGGCGGCGCTGGGCGCAAAGCTGGATGCTGTGCGCAGCCGGGTGCTGCAAAACGCTGCCCTGACCGTCAGCCTGCACGGCACCGAGGACGCACTGGAAAAGCTGCGCACCCTGCTGCCGGAAAGCCGCTTTGCCGCTGCCCGGCGCACCCCGGCGCAGCCCTACACCCAGCCCCTGACGCCCCCGGTGAACGAAGCCTTTATCATTGACGGCGGCGTGAACTACGATGTGCTGGCTTGGCCCATGCCCCGGGACAGCCGCCGCCGGGTGCTGGCACGGGTGATGAGCTACGAGTACCTGTGGCACACCATCCGGGAGGTGGGCGGTGCCTACGGCACCGGAATGCTCTGTGCAGACGGCATCGAGTTTTTGTACACCTACCGGGACCCCCACCTGCGGGAAAGCTACGATACCTTTGCCGCCGCCCCTGCCGCCCTTGCCGCCCGGGACTACACCGCCCGGGATCTGGACGAGTTCATCGTAGGCACCGCCGCCAAGCTGGACACGCCCCGCAAGGCGCGTGCCGCTGCGCGGGAACTGGATCACCGGTACTTCTGCGGCATCACGGACGAGATGCGCGCCGCCGACCGCAAGGCGCTGTGCAGCGTGGACGTCGCCCTGCTCAAAGCGCAGGCCGCTACCCTGTCTGACGTACTTTCCGGCGGCGTGCGGGTCGCCTTTGGCAGCAAGGACGCCGTGGAAACGGCGAAGGATCTGTTCGACCGGGTAGAGACGCTGTAAGCGCCGGTTATTTGTAAAAATATTTTATTTGTAGTTCCGAAACACCCTGCGGATGTTTCGGAACTACTTTTTTTCCACACACATTTTTTCTGCGCAAAGCGCCCGCATTCCGTCCAAACTACCAAAAAAAGCCAGATTTTTTGTCAGATAAGTCATACTTATTTAAGAAAATTTGAACAAATTGCGAAATTTGTGTGTTTCTGATGTGGACAAAAACGTTTTCAGCTGATAGAATGGAAACTGTTCTTTCTCCGCCGTCCGCAACCGGCGGAGTGTTTTATTGGAAGCAGGAGGTTTCTCATGTTAGAAAAGTTCTTTCACCTGAAAGAAAACCACACCGATGTAAAGACCGAGATCATGGCTGGTATCACCACCTTCATGACCATGGCTTACATCCTTGCCGTCAACCCCAACATCCTGTCCGCAGCGGGCATGGATTCCAAGGCTGTGCTGATCGCCACCGCGCTGGCATCCTTCATTGCCACCGCACTGATGGCTGTGCTGGCCAACTACCCCTTTGCACTGGCTCCCGGCATGGGCCTGAACGCCTACTTTGCCTACACGGTCGTGCTGACCATGGGCTACAGCTGGCAGCTGGCTCTGATGGCCGTCTTTGTTGAGGGCGTCATCTTCATCGCACTGTCCCTGACCAATGTACGCGAGGGTATCTTCAACGCCATTCCCATGACCCTGAAGAGCGCCGTCAGCGTGGGTATCGGCCTGTTCGTGGCCTTTGTCGGCCTGCAGAACGCCAAGCTGATCGTCAACAGCGATTCTACGCTGGTCACCTACCAGCACTTCAAGGGCGCAACCTTCCACAGCGTGGGCGTGGGCGCTATTCTGGCGCTGCTGGGCGTGGTCATCACCGCCATCCTGCTGGTCAAAAAGGTCAAGGGCGGCATTCTGTACGGTATCCTGATCACCTGGCTGCTGGGCATCGTGTGTGAGCTGACCGGCATCTACGTCCCCGATGTGGAAGCCGGTATGTACTCCGTCATCCCCACCGCCTTTGTCAGCTTCGACTTTTCCGCACTGGGCGAGACCTTTGGTCAGGTGTTCAAGACCGACTTCTCCGGTGTCGGCCTGCTGAACTTCTTCGCAGTCATGTTCTCCTTCCTGTTCGTGGATCTGTTCGACACGCTGGGTACCCTGATCGGCGTGGCCTCCAAGGCTGATATGCTGGACGAGGACGGCCGTCTGCCCAACATCAAGGGCGCACTGATGGCAGACTCCATCGGCACCTGCGTGGGCGCTGTGCTGGGTACTTCCACCACCACCACCTTCGTGGAAAGCGCCTCCGGCGTTACCGAGGGCGGCCGCACCGGTCTGACCGCTATGACCACCGGCGTGCTGTTCCTGCTGGCTACCATCTTCAGCCCGCTGTTCCTCACCATCCCCAGCTTTGCTACCGCTCCGGCTCTGATCATCGTGGGCTTCTACATGATGGGCTCTGCCGTCAAGATCGACTTCAACGATCCCAGCGAGGGCATCCCCGCCTTCCTGACCATTCTGGCAATGCCCACTGCTTACAGCATCTCCGAGGGTATCGCCATCGGCATCATCTCCTGGACCATCATCAACGTGGTCACCGGCAAGGCAAAGGAGAAGAAGATCAGCCCGCTGATGTATGTGCTCACCGTGCTGTTCATCCTCAAGTATGTGTTCCTCTAATTCTTTGAGCATCTAAAAAGCCAAGCACCCCCTGCGGTCTGCCCGTACAGACTGCAGGGGGTGTTTTTGTTGGGGAGGAGAAAGCGCAAAAAAGCACAACAGCCTGACCCGCAGGCCCGGCTGTTGTGCGCTCTTGTATCCTTATTTTTTCCGCGGATGAATATGGATCTCCGGGATGGCTACATTGTCGTAATGGATGGGACAGTCTGCCTCCGGGGTGCTGTCCGCCGCTTCGTGCCGCACCTTGCCGGTATGCACCTCCGGCACCGCCACCGTTTCTTCCTGTCCGTTCTTTCTGCTCCGGCTCTTCTGCCGGAACCAGTTTTTCAGCCGCTGATGGATGGCCATAGCCTTTTCTCCTTTCCGGCACGGAGGATTTTCTCCCTCCGTGCGCACACCGGACGTCTCAGATAAAGTTGATAAATACCGTAATGACCAGACTGTTCAGGAAGTCCGCAAACAGGCTGCCCACCAGCGGGATCAGCAGATATGCCTTGACGGAAGGTGCATACCTGTCGCACACAGCCTGCATATTGGCCATGGCATTGGGAGTAGCACCCATGCCGAAGCCGCACAGACCCGAAACGATGACCGCCGCATCGTAGTCCCTTCCCATCACGTTGTACGCCACCACAATGACATACACGATCATGAACAGCGTCTGCCCTGCCAGCAGGATGACCAGCGGCAGCGCCAGCTCTGCCAGCTGCCAGATCTTCAGGGTGATCATTGCCATGCCTAAGAACAGCGACAGGCAGATACCGCCGATATCGTTGATCTCGCCCATATATACGGTGTAGCCGCCGCCGTACTCGCCCACGTTGCGGATGATGGCCGCCGCGATCATAGCACCGATATAGATGGGGAAGGTCATCCCGGTCAGGGACAGCAGCTTGGAAAGCACTGTGCCGATGCCCATGGCAAGGATCAGCTGAAAGCTGGCCGCAGGGTACATACTGTGCCGCTCGTGCTTGATCTCCTCCTCCACCAGCAGGCTGTCATCCTCTGTCACCGCAGTGTCCAGCAGATGGTGCCGCTCAATAAGCATTTTGCCGATAGGACCGCCCATCATGCTGCCCGCGATCAGTCCATAGGTGGCGGCGGCGGTGCACAGGGTGGTTGCGCCCCGGATGCCAAAATCCTCCAGCACCGGGCCGAAGGCACCCGCCGTGCCGTGGCCGCCCACCATGGGAATGGAGCCGGTGCACAGCCCCACCAGCGGGTCCACCTGCAGCAGGCTTGCCAGCCCCACTGCAATAAAGTTCTGGCTGACGATCAGCACAATGACCACGCCCAGAAATACGATCATCGCCCTGCCGCCGCTTTTCAGCACCTTCAGGTTTGCCTGAAAGCCTACTGAGGTGAAGAACATCACCATGCAGACCTCCTTGAGGATGTCGTCAAAGGCGAACTCTGCCACGCCGGTAACGTAGCACACACAGGTAAAAATGGCGAACAGCACGCCGCCGATGACCGGAGCCGGGATGCAGAATTTTTCCAGCACCCGCACCCGCTCCCGCAAAAATTTGCCCAGCAGCAGCACCAGCACCGAAAGTGCCAGTGTCTGATACATATCCAGTTCTATCTTCATATCGTCTTTCTTTCCCTCTGTTTCCCGGCAGCATTCAGGATGCCACCGTGATGTCTGCCGTCTTATAGTAGGCGGCAGCTCCCTTGTGGAACGGGATGCCCACGCCCTCGGTCGCTTCGGCTTCGGTATCCAGCCGGATACCCAGCTGCGTGCTCAGGTTTTCGCGCCCGTCGAACAACAGCATTGTCAGCTGCTCCACCTGCTTTTCCGGCAGCGCCGCGCTGGCCAGCAGCACCGCTTTTACGCCTACCGTCTGCACTTCCTCTTCCTGTCCGGGGTAAGTGCCCGCCGGAATGGTGCACACGCTGTAGCTGCTGCAGCTGTCCTGCAGACGCTTTGCAGCCGCACCGTCCACATACAGCAGCCGGATGCCGCAGTCCTCCGCCAGCGCGGTCACCACCGCACTGGGCGCACCGGCCGTGATGAACATGGCATCGATCCTGCCAGCTTTCAGCTGCGCAGCGGCATCCTCGTAATTCAGGTTGATGGTCTCTACCAGTTTTTCGTTCAGACCGTAGGCAGACAGGATCTGCCATGCGTTCTGCTCTGAACCGGACTCCTCTGCACCGATACTCACCGTTTTACCCTGCAATTCTTCTACGGACTGGATATCAGAATCCGCCCGCACGATCACCTGACAGGCCTCGGTATACAGTGCAGCGACCGCGCAGAATTTGTTTTCCATCTCTTCATCCTGAAAAATGCCGCTCTGCTCGTAGGCATCCTGCACAAGGTCTGCCTGTGCCACCGCCAACTGCAGGTAATCCCCCATCAGCAGACGCAGGTTTGCCGCAGACCCGGCGGTATTCTTCAGTTCCACAGCGCCATTCCCGCTGTCATTTTCCAGCGCCGCAAAGCCCTCGCCAAAGGCGTGGTATACGCCGCCCTCTCCGGCTACGCCCATGCGCATCCGCCGGGCAGTGTCGGCAGACGTGCAGCCCGCCAGCAGCAGCGCCGCCAGCATAATTCCCACCAGCAGCACCGCAATTCCTTTGTGTTTCAATGTTTGCACCCCGCATTCTCTCTGCCGCCGCAGTGCAGCAGATGATTTTTCTTCAATTATAAGCAAGTCAAAGGTGAAAATCAATCACCTGTTTTTATTTTTTCCGAAAAAGCTTCTGTTTTGTGCCGCCTGCAGCAAAAAAGGACCGCTGCACCAGATGCCGTGCAGCAGTCCTTTGTACCGTTATAAAGAGCGTTTCACCGCGAAGGCTCAGACCCGCTTCGTCTCTTCCGTCCGGGTAGAAATACCGAACAGCACAAAGCCGATGACGAACAGGATGGCAATGGAGCCAACGCCCACGTTGGCGCTGCCGGTCAGCTGGCTGCCCACGCTGACGATCATGGTGCCAAGGAAGGAAGCGCCCTTGCCGCAGATATCGAACAGGCCAAAGTATTCGCCGGATTTTTCCTGCGGGATGATCTTGGCAAAGTGGCTGCGGCTCAGCGCCTGCACACCGCCCTGGAACATCCCCACCACAACAGCCAGCACCCAGAACTGCCACTGGCTCTTCAGGAAGAAGGCAAAGACGGCAATGCCGGTATAGGCCGCAATGCACACCGGGATCAGGATCTTGGATTCATATTTCTGGCTCAGGCGGCCGAAGATCAGCGCCGAGGGGAAAGCCACGATCTGGGTGACCAGCAGCGCCAGCAGCAGGCCGGTGGTGTCCAGACCCAATGCCGTGCCGTAGGCGGTGGCCATGTCAATGATGGTATACACACCGTCGATATAGCAGAAGAAAGCCAGCAGGAACCAGAACACCTGCTTGTCCTGCGGCAGGTGCTTCAAAGTCTGCCCAATGCGCACAAAGCTCTGGCGGATGGCGTGCTGCTCCACCTCCACATAGTTGATCTGGCGGTACTTTTTCAGCAGCGGCAGGGTGACCACCAGCCACCATACGGCGGTAATGACCAGCGCGATGGACAAAGCAGTCATCTGGCTGAGCCCCACTGCACTGCTGCCCAGCACCAGCGCCAGACAGACCACAAAGGGCACGCAGCTGCCGATATAGCCCCACGCGTACCCGCGGGAGGACACCATGTCCATCCGCTCCGGGGTGGTCACATCGCCCAGCATGGAGTCGTAGAACACCAGACTGCCGGAGTAGCCGATCTTGGCAATGATAAAAATGACCAGAAAGGCCAGCCATGTGCCCGCCAGACCCATGGCGCAGCAGCCGATGACGCCCACAAAAAGGCAGAGCATGAAGATGGGCTTTTTAAAGCCCTTGGTGTCGGCCAGCGTGCCCAGAATGGGGCCCAGAATGGCGGTGACCACCGTGACGATGGAGCTTGCATAGCCCCAGTAGGCCAGATAGTCCACCTTGCTCACCCCACCGGCCTCGGCCAGTGCATTGAAGAAGATGGGCACCAGCGTGGCGATCATCAGCACAAAGGCCGAGTTGCCCACGTCGTATAAGATCCATGCCCGCTCCAGCGGTGTCACCTTGAATTTTTCAGTTTTCATCGTGTTTTCCCTTTTCCCCTTGCACCGCCGGGCGGCGCGTTTTTAAAATTCCCCAAAGGTGTGGTCGTAGGCGGCATCCAGCGGCTCGTCCGTATCCAGCTTTGCCACATACTCTAAAATCAGCCGCTCTGCCAGCGGCAGCGCCTTGGCGTACAGCGCGTCCAGCTTGCGGTTGCTCTCGGTGCACTGCGGGTTCGGCTGCGGGTTTGCCACAAGGCCGTGCATCCCATCATACTTGCCCAGCATCTTCATGCCGGTCAGCACCACCCAGCGCTTGACCGGGTTCGAAGCCTGCAGCACCTTATGCACCGTGATCATCCCCTTCATGGCTTCCAGCGCGGTCTGCTCCGAGATATCCCTGTAGAACGGCGCAATGACCCGGGCGTTTTCCGCGCTGGGGTGGATATGGCTGGCGGTAAAGAAGGTCAGCGGGTCATAGCCGTCCCGGCGCAGCAGCATATTGTCGAACTCCGTCTCGATCTCGCAGTGGGTCACACCGCTCTCCCGGGTGAACTGCTCCACAAAGGGGTGGCAGGTGCTGTCCAGCGCAAAATGGCACACAAAGCCCAGCGCGTAGGCCAGCGCAGCCTCGCGGTCGGCTTCCTCGTGCACCACCCGCCGTGCACGGTCAAAGAACGTTCTGCCCGGCTCGTCGTGCATGGCATTGCCCAGCGCGGCGACCGGGGTGGACTTTTCCGCATGGTAATAGAACAGCAGGTCTGGCCCATGCAGACCGATATCGTACAGCTCCCGGTGCGCTTCCAGCTTTTCCCGCAGCGGCGCGGGCAGATGGTCCAGCACATTTGCGCCAAAGCGGCGGTGTGCGTAGGTAGAGGGCATCTCTCATTCCTCCTTCTTGCAGTGCCAGCGCCCGCCGCCCTGTTCCGGCTGCACTGACCAATAATCCTATCGTTTTCAGTATAGCAGAAAGTTTGCCGACCTTCTACCCTTTTGTGTCTGTTTTCTGTAAAAAGTTTTAATAATTTTGCTGCACAGTGGCAACCATCCCATCCATCTGTAAAAAGGCAAAATCATGCAAAACAAAAAAGCATCCGCAACATTCGCTTCTGAATTTTCAGAAAATCAGCGAACTTTTTTGCAGATGCTTTTGTTTTCAGATGGCTCGCCCTCTCAGTCAATGCCTATCGGCCTTGACAGCTCTCCCAAAGGGAGAGCCCTTGGCAAAAAGATAAACTTCGCGTGGACTGCCAAAGGCTCCCACTTTGGGGGAGCTGGCATCGCGCAGCGATGACTGAGAGGGCGAGGACGCTGACCTTGTGCAACAAAACCCTTCAGGCTCACACGCTCTCATAGCCCTGCGGCATCTCGCTCTTGCGGTCGCGGGACATCAGGTTGCGCAGCGCGTCGCTGGCGCTCATGCCCTCCTTGACGATGGCGTTCACCGTCTGGGCGATGGGCATTTCCACATGGTACTTCTCCGCCAGTTCCATGGCGGCGGGCAGGGCGTTGATGCCCTCCACCACCATGCCTACCTCCTTCACGGCCTGCTCCGGGCTTTCGCCCTTGCCGATCAGGATACCGGCGCGGTTGTTGCGGCTGTGCATACTGGTGGCGGTAACGATCAGGTCGCCGATACCGGCCAGACCCGCAAAGGTCTGGACATTGCAGCCCATCGCCACGCCCAGCCGGGCGATCTCGGCAATGCCGCGGGTGATCAGGGCGGCGCGGGCGTTATCGCCGTAGCCAAGGCCGGTGGAGATGCCAACGCCCAGCGCGATAACGTTCTTCATGGCACCGCTCAGCTCCACGCCCTTGATATCAGAGTTGGTGTACACGCGCATACAGGTGTTGCTGAACACCTCCTGCACCACCTCGGCAGCTTCCAGATCCGGGCTGGCGGAAACGATGGTGGTGGGCAGATCCAGCGCCACCTCCTCGGCGTGGGTGGGGCCGCTGAGCGCCACCAGACGCACCGCACGGGGGCCGTTCTCGTGGCTCAGCTCGTCGGCAAGGATCTCGGTCATGGTATATAAGGTATCAGGCTCAATGCCCTTTGCCACGTCCACAATGATCTGGCCGGAGCGGATATAAGGCCGCGCCTTGGCTGCCGTGGAGCGCACAAACACCGACGGCACTGCAAACAGCAGCACGTCCTTGCCGGTGCACACTTCCTCTATGCTTTTGGTAAAACGCAGTTCCTGCGGGATGACCATCCCCGGCAGATTGGGGTGCACCCGGGTGGCGGAAAGGTTGTCCACCTCGGCCTCAATGGCCGACCACACCTGCACATCGTTGCCGCTGACGGTCAGCATCCGTGCCAGAGCCATGCCCCAGGTGCCTGCACCCAGAACACCAATACTAAACTTTTTCACGTTCGTATCCTCCGTGTCTGCACCGGGCCAAGGGCAAGCCCCCTGCCGGTGGATTTGCGCCGCGCCGGGCCGTTGCCCCGCAGCTGCGCACTGTTATGTTCATTGTACACGAAAGCACCCACAGCGTCAAGCATCTGCCGCATTGCACAAATATTTAACAAGTTTATGCAATTTTTCGGTCACATCACGCGTTTTGTGCAAACCGTTTGCGTTGCGGGGCATTTCATGCTATTATAGTATTCTGGTAGGTTTTGTAGGGATTGGTGATTCAGTCTCTTGACTTTGACCCTACTTTAAGGTATATACTGCCTTAGTCGGCAAAAGCTTTGCCGGCTTGTGCATTTTTTAGTTTTGAGGAAAAACCGATGTTTGAAGCACTTTTATCCAACCGCACGGTCGGCGTGCTGGTGGAGGCGCTGCCCCGCATCCTGACGGCAGGCCTGACCATGACCATTCCGCTGACCCTTCTCTCCTTCTTTTTTGCCATGATCATCGCAGTGGCGGTGGCGCTGGTGCAGTACGCCAATGTGCCGGTGCTGCGGCAGATCGCCCGGTTCTACATCTGGGTCATCCGGGGCACCCCGCTGCTGGTGCAGCTGTTCATCATCTTTTACGGTCTGCCCAGCGTGGGCATCATGCTGGACGCCTTTCCGGCGGCGGTCATCGCCTTTGCCTTCAACGAGGGTGCTTACTGCGCCGAGACCATGCGCGGCGCGCTGGAAAGCGTGCCGCAGGGGCAGCTGGAAGCCGGTTACTGCGTGGGCATGAGCTGGTGGCAGATCATGCGCCGCATCGTGCTGCCACAGGCGCTGCGCACCGCCGTGCCTGCGCTGTCCAACTCCCTTATCGGCATGATCAAGGACACCTCGCTGGCGTCCAATATCACGGTGGCAGAGCTGTTCATGGCGGGGCAGCGGGTAGCCGCCCGCACCTACATCTTTTTGCCCATCTACTGCGAGGTGGCTGTGGTGTATCTGCTGTTCTGTACCGTCATCACCAAGCTGCAGGCGCTGCTGGAACGTCAGCTCAACGCCCGCGGCTTCCAGTAAAAGGGAGGGTGAGCACTTATGGCTATGCTTGAGATCCGCAATGTGCAAAAGACCTTCCGCACCTACGCAAAGCCCGGCTTTTTCCACCGCCCCGGTGCACGGAAGGTCGCCAGCGAGCTGCCCGTGCTGCGCGGGGTAGACCTGACCGTGGAAAAAGGCGATGTGGTGGCCATTCTGGGGCCGTCCGGCTCCGGCAAGACCACCCTGCTGCGCTGTTTGAACTTTCTGGAAACTGCCGATGCCGGGCAGCTGGTATTTGACGGCGAAAGCTTCGACCTTGCCCATGCCAGCCGCGCCGACATTGCCCGGCTGCGCAAAAAGACCGCCTTTGTGTTCCAGAACTACAACCTGTTCCGCAACAAGACCGCCCTGCAAAACGTGACCGAGGGGCTCATTGTGGCGCGGAAGCTGCCCAAGGAGCAGGCGGATGAAATCGGCATGAAGATGCTTGCCAAGGTAGGCCTTGCAGACCGTGCCGACTACTACCCCCGCCAGCTTTCCGGCGGGCAGCAGCAGCGGGTGGCGATTGCCCGTGCCCTTGCCGCCGACCCGGAAATTATTTACTTTGACGAGCCCACCAGCGCCCTTGACCCGGAGCTGACCGGCGAGGTGCTCAGCGTGATGCGGCAGCTGGCCGAAGAGGGCATGACCATGCTGGTGGTCACTCACGAGATGGGCTTTGCCCGCAACGTTTCCTCCAAGACCGTGTTTATGGAAAACGGTGTGGTGGTGGAGCAGGCACCCTCTCAGCAGTTCTTTGCATCCCCCAAGGAGGAGCGCACCCGGGCTTTCCTGCGCAGGATCGCCCATACGGAATAAAACCACTTCTCTTTTTGCATTTTTTACGACAGAAAGGAATTTTTACTTATGAAACGCAGAACCTTTATCTCTCTGATGGGCGTTATGGCCGCAGCCGGGGTGCTGGGCCTGACCGGCTGCTCCTCCAAGGACACCGCCGCCAGCACTGCCAGTTCCGCAACGCTGAATAAGCTGGACAGCATCCAGAAGAGCGGCAAGCTGGTGGTAGCGCTGGAGGGCGCATGGCAGCCGTGGAGCTACCACGATTCCTCCGACACGCTGGTGGGCTATGACGTGGAGGTATCCCGCGCCATTGCCGAAAAGCTGGGCGTAGAGCCGGAGTATGTGGAGAGCGACTGGGACAGCCTGTTTGCTGGTCTGGACGCCGGCCGCTACGACATGGTGTGCAACGGCGTGGAGGTAACCGAGGAGCGTGCTAAGACCTACGCTTTCACCACCCCCTACGGCTACATCCACACTGCGCTGGCTGTACGCAAGGACAATACCGACATTACCAGCTTTGAGGACCTGAAGGGCAAGACCACCGCCAACAGTCTGGCTTCCACTTACATGGAGCTGGCTGAAAGCTACGGTGCTACCGTGCAGGGTATCGACACGCTGGAAGAGACCATCCAGCTGCTGACTGCAGGCCGCATTGACGCCACCCTGAACGCGGACGTTTCCTTCTACGATTACCTGAATGTCCACCCGGACGCAGACTTCAAGCTGGTGGCACAGACCGCCGAGGCCTCTCATGTGGCCATCCCGGTGCTCAAGAGCGAGGACACCGCCTATCTGGACGCACTGAATACTGCTATTGAGGAACTGCGCGCCGACGGCACCTTAAAGACCCTGAGCGAAAAGTACTTCGGACAGGACATCTCTTCTGAAAACTGAGAAACTCGACCCTCTCAGTCTGCTCACTTCGTTCGCATCCAGCTCCCCCGAAAGGGGGAGCTTTTTTGTTAGGAACGAACTCCCTCTGGCGAAACCGGAAACTTTGCGCTTGCACCAGAAACTGTACCGCCATGCCAAAGGCGCCCCCTTGGGGGAGCTGACGCCGCAGGCGGCTGAAGGGGTAAATTCACTATTGACTTCTGTAATATTATATGATATATAATATTACGGAAACACACCATATCGAAAGGAGGCTGTTCCCACATGAGTTTTCCCATCAGTGCCGCGCTGCTGGATGCCATTGTGCTGTCCGTGGTGGCGCAGGAGCCGGAAGGTACCTACGGCTACAAGATCACCCAACAGGTCACCCACACGCTGGAACTAAGCGAATCCACCCTGTACCCGGTGCTGCGCCGGTTGCAGAAAGATCAGCTGCTCGCGGTCTACGATGCGCCCTTCAATGGCCGCAACCGCCGCTATTATCAGATCACCTCCGCTGGGCGGGCGCAGCTTGCCGCCTACGCGCAGGAGTGGAGCCGCTACCGTTCTTCCATTGACACATTTTTCAGAGAGGTGGAATGATCTATGACCCGTACTGCATTTCTTGCTGCGCTGGAGCAGCTTCTGGCTCCCTTGCCGGAGTCCGAGCGCAAGGACGCTTTGAGTTATTACGAAGATTATCTGGACGCCGCCGGGCCGGAAAACGAAGCCCGCGCCATTGCGGAGCTGGGCAGCCCCGAGGAGGTCGCCCGTAAGATTCTGGACGAACAGACCCCGGCAGGCAGCTCTGCCGCCCCGGCATCCCCTGCCCGCAAGCCGCATTCCCGCTGGCGTATGGTGCTGGGCGGCGGACTGGCGGTGCTGGTGCTGGTTTGCTTTTTCTTCCAGCACTCCAAAGCTACCCCGGTGCAGCCGGTGGAGCCCGTTTCTTCTTCCTCAGAAATTCCTGCTTCCTCTGCGGAAGTGCCTGCCGAAAGTTCCTCTACGCAGCCCGCCGTTCCCGTTTCCACTCCAGACGGCTTGACTTTCTCCCTCTCTGCTGAGATGGTCAGCGATAAACTATCGCTGACGTTGGATTATGGTACTGTTCTCTTTGTTGTTGACCCAAACGCTTCCGATATCACGCTACAGTTTGATGGCTTTAGGACCCGGTACCTCACCCATTCCAGCGAAAAAGCTGGGACCACAGAGTTTTCCTACCATATTCCCAAATACAACGCTCTCCCTGATTCCGACAGCGCTTTGCTCACCATTACCGTTCCGGAAAATATCCTGCATGAGGTGGACATTGATCTTGCTATGGGGGACGTTGACCTTGGCACCCTCTCTCTGGATGAACTGGATCTGGAACTTGCCATGGGGAGCGTCTCTGCCGACAGCCTAACTGTGAAGGATGCAGATTTTGATCTTGCCATGGGCGGCTGTCACATTGACCATCTGTCCGCACCGGAATTCGATGCCGAACTTGCCATGGGGGACTGCACCATCGGTATGTTGTCCGGTGCTCAGGATGTCAACATCTCGGTCACCCTTGGCAAGGCCGCCTTGACCCTGGAGGGCAGTGCCTCGGACTATACCCTCGTCACCAATGGGCTTATGGGCTCTTCCATCCAAGATGGCAAGGCCAATCCCTCTCGTAAAATCTCCCTCAGTACCACCACCGGCGATTTCTCCATCTCCTATGCCAATTGACCCCTGAACCCAGAACGCCCCCGGCATCCGAACGAAACGAAAACGGATGCCGGGGGTGTTTTTATGCTTCCCTGTGAAAATACTCGTAGATGGTCTGCGCCAGCTGCCTGCCCACACCGGGGGTGTTTTCCAGCTGGTCGGGGGTGGCTTCCTTCACCGCGCCCACGCTCTTGAACTGCGCCAGCAGGGCTTTGGCTGTTTTGGGGCCTACGCCCGGTACTTCGGTCAGGGTGGAGGAGTAGCTTTTCTGCTTCATCTGCTGCTTGCGGTAAGCGTTGGCAAAGCGGTGGGTTTCGTCCTGAATGGCGGTGATGAAGGTAAAGGTGCCGCGGTTCATGTTGATGGCAATTTCCCGCCCGTCGCTGTCCACGATGGCGCGGGTGCGGTGGTGGTCATCCTTTACCATGCCGTACAGCGGCACATCTGCCAGTGCCGTACCGGCAAGTGCTTCCTTTGCGGCGCTCACCTGTCCCCTGCCGCCATCCATCAGCAAAAGATCCGGCTTCTGCCCGAACCAGTTGCCGCTTAGCTGGCCGTTTTCGGCCTGTGCAGCGTATTTTTCGTACTCTGCCGCCCGGCGGGAAACAGTCTCTGCCAGCGAAGCGTAGTCGTCCGTGCCCGCCACGGTTTTCATTTTGAACTTGCGGTAGCCCGCCTTGAAGGGCTTGCCGTCCTTGAAGGTGACCATGCCGCAGACGCTGCTGCCATCACCCCAGTTGGAGATATCGTAGCTTTCAATAGCGCGGGGCGGCTTTGAAAGCCCCAGCACCTGCGCCAGCTCGTCCAGCAGCTTTTCCTCCCGGGCGTAGCGGCCACTCTCCCGCGCCAGACGCTCCACCGCGTTGGTGTGCGCCATCTCTACCAGATGCGCTTTATCGCCCCGCTGGGGCACATACAGCTGTACCTCGCTGCCCCGCTTCTGGTTCAGCGCCTGCTGCAAGGCGTCCATGTCCGGCGGCAGCGCGTCCACCGCGATGATTTTCGGAATTTGTTCATCGTCCAGATAGTACCGGGGCAGAAATTCCTCCCGCACCGCATCGATATCCGAGGTATCGTGGAACAAAAACTCCCGCTTGTCGGTCAGCCGTCCCTCCCGGAAGCGCAGCACCGCCGCGCACACACTGTCCGGCGTACCCGCCAGCGCCACCACGTCCATCTCCACGTCCGGGTCTACCACCACCTTCTGCCCTGCCGTCAGCTTGGTGATGGCATTGATCTGATCCCGCAGAAGGGCAGCGGTCTCAAATTCCAGCCGGTCGGAGGCTTCCTGCATCCGCTCGTTGAGGGTTTTCAGGATATCCTTTTTGCCGTAGCGGATGAGGTGCACCGCGTTTTTGACCGCCTGATTGTAGGTCTCGCAGCTGATTTTTCCGCTGCACACTGCCATGCACTTGCCGATATGGGCGTTCAGGCAGGGGCGGCCTTTGCCGATCTCCTGCGGGAAGCGCTTGGAGCAGCGCGGCAGCAGAAAGGCATCCATGGCCGTTTCCGCCATCTGCCGCGCCGCAAAGCTGGAGGTGTAGGGGCCGATATACTCTGCCCCGTCCTCCTCCTTTTGCAGGGTGAAGGAAAGGCGCGGCCAGTCCTCCCGGGTGACGCGGATATAGCTGTAACCCTTGTCATCCTTGAGCAGGATGTTGTACTTGGGGGTGTGCGCCTTGATCTGGCTGGCTTCCAGTACCAGCGCCTCGAACTCGCTCTGACAGACGATAACGTCAAAGGCGTAGGCATGGGCGATCATCTGGCTGACCTTGTTATCGTGTGGCACGCCCTCGCGGAAATACTGGCTCACCCGGATGCGCAGGCGCTTGGCCTTGCCGATATAAATGATGGTGTCGCTTTTGTCCCGGATGATATACACCCCGGGCAGCAGCGGCAGCATACAGGCTTTTTGATAGAGCTCGGCCTTAGTCATGCAGCACCTTCCTCCGTATTTGCGGGATGAGGCTTCCCGCAATGGAAAGCCCTTTGTTCCCGGTAAAAAGCGTACCAAAAAAGCGGCAGGGAGCCCCCGCCGCTTTCTGTTGCTTGTGATACAGACTTACTCTGCAAAGCCGGACTCCACCAGCTTGATCAGGCCGTCCACGGCAGCCTGCTCATCAGCGCCGTCAGCGATGATGCGGATGGTAGTGCCGCCAACGATACCCAGAGACAGAACGCCCAGCAGGCTCTTTGCGTTCACGCGGCGTTCTTCCTTTTCGACCCAGATGGAAGACTTGAACTCGTTTGCCTTCTGGATAAAGAAGGTAGCCGGACGAGCGTGCAGACCAACCTGATTTTCAACGGTAACTTCTTTTACGTACATAGTAAAGCGCTCCTATCTAATATCGTTTTGGTGTACAAAAGCATAGTGTGCCTGTTGTGTTACACTCATTTTAGCGCAAGTCGAAACGGTTGTACAGTCCCCTTTTGCATTTTTGGCGGTTTTCCCAATGAAACCGAGAGCATTTTTCAGGTTTTGTACAAAGACAATAAAATTATACCCCGAAGGTTAGAGGGGTAATACAAAAGTTTTCAACAACTTTTAGACCGCCGGGGAGTTTTCCTCTGAATTTTGTGTATTTTCACCGACATTTCCGGTGCCGGCTCACTCCTGCGCAGGGCCTGCGTAGCGCATCTGCACCAGTGCGCATTTACGCGTCACAGTGGGGTATTGCTGCGGGTCAAATTCCAGACTGGTGCTGCCGTCCAGCTGCCAGCCCATGCGGGTATACAGCGCAATGGCGCGGGTGTTGGTGTTCAGAACACTCAGCACCGGGTGTGCGTGCTCCGGCAGCTTTTTGCGGGCAAAATCCAGCAGCTTTGCGCCGATGCCGTTGCCCCGGGCTTTTTCCGTGACGAACAGGTGCTCGATATGCCCCGCCTTATGGCTGACGCACACCATGCCGTCCGGCACGTCCTTGGTGGTGTGCAGGTAGCACACCCAGCCCGCCGCCTTTTCCTGCTGCAATTGCAGCAAAAACTGCGGCTCGGTCAGGGTGCGGCAGTATTCCGGCGTCCAGTTATCGGCACAGACAGCCTGCCGTCCCTCGGCAAACAGCTTTGCGGCGGCGGCAAACTGTTCA
Organism: Faecalibacterium prausnitzii; assembly: GCF_003287405.1. Lineage (GTDB taxonomy): Bacteria > Bacillota > Clostridia > Oscillospirales > Ruminococcaceae > Faecalibacterium > Faecalibacterium intestinale. Next base: position 39,290 of record NZ_PRLD01000003.1, on the reverse strand, counting down.
GCGGTCTTTACCAGCCGGACATTCTCGCCCCGCTTCCACTTGGGCACTTCGGCAATGGGGTGGCTCGTGCACCACTGCTCGTACAGCTCCGGGCGGCGCAGACGGGTACGGGTGCGGCTCTGCTCACCGCGCCATGCGTCGATTTTTGCATGGTCGCCGCCCAGCAGCACCTCGGGCACGGCACGACCTTCCCACACCTCGGGGCGGGTGTACTGGGGGTATTCCAGCAGACCGTCCCAGTAGCTTTCCTCCTCATAACCCTTCTGCTCGGCCAATACGCCGGGCTTCAGGCGCAGCACGCTGTCTGCCACCACAAGGCTGGCAAGCTCGCCGCCGGTCAGGATATAATCACCAATGGAGATCTCCTCGTCCGCAAAAGCATCGATGACACGCTCGTCAATGCCCTCGTAGTGGCCGCAGACCAGCGTCAGGTTGTCGTACTGTGCCAAGCGCTTTGCGTGCTCCTCGGTGTAGCGCTGCCCGCCCGCCGTCAGGAACACGATATGCGGGGCGGAGCGTCCCTGCTCGGCCACCTCGCGCTGCACCGCCCGCAGGCAGTCCGCGATGGGCTGGGCGTACAGCACCATGCCGCAGCCACCGCCGTAGGGGTAATCGTCGGTCTGCTTCTGCTTGTTCAGGGTGTAGTCCCGGATCTGGTGGCAGTGGGTCTCAATATAGCCCCGCTTTGCCGCCCGGCCGATGATGCTGGCATCCAGCACCTGCTGGCACATCTCCGGGAACAGGGTCACGATATCCACACGCATTCCCATGGCTTACTCCTCCTCCCGCTCGCTGTCAAAATCGTCATCCAGCAGACCGGGGATGGGGGTAACAAGGATATACCCCTCCGGCGGGTTGCGCTCTTTCAAAAAGGCATCCACCCCGGGGAACATATACTCCTTGCCGCCGGGTGCCTTGACGGTGTAGATATCCTGCGCACCCGGGTGATCCACGCTGGTCACCACACCGTACACCTTGCCGGTGTCGGCATCCCGCACTTCGCACCCGATGAGGTCTGCCACATACCACCGGCCTGCGGGCAGGGTGGCATCGTTGCGGTCAAAGTAGAACACCTGCCCGCGCAGCGCCCGGGCGGCATCCATATCGCTGACCCCCTCCAGCTGGAGCAGCGCCATCTGCCCCTGCGGACGGATGGAAAGGATCTTATATGCCTTGCCGCCCTGTGCCGAAGGGTACAGGCGGCCCACTTTTTTCAAAAAATCCACCCCGTCGCACCAAAGCTCCAGCTTCATTTCCCCGCGCACACCGTGGGTGGTAACAACTTTTCCGGCTTCCAGATATTGCTGCATAAATTCGCTCCTGTGTAGCATCCTCGCCCTCTCAGTCACCTGCGGTGACAGCTCTCCCAGAGGGAGAGCCAAGAATGTTGCGGTCAGGCTCTTGCCTCTCCCTTTGGGAGAGGTGGCATTGCGCAAGCAATGCCGGAGAGGGTGAGCCTGTTAATAACAAAAAGGCCCCTTGCCGCAAAGGCAAAGGGCCCGTAGGGTGCTCAGTCGATCTCAACAAGGACCTTTTCATCGACCCGCACAGCAGCCGCGCGCATCACCACACGAATGGCTTTTGCGATCCGGCCCTGCTTGCCGATGACACGGCCCATATCTCCCTCTGCCACGCTCAGGTGGTAGACGATGGTACCGTCCTCGCGGGGCTCGTCCACCGTGACCTTAACGGCGTCCTTATCCTCCACGAGACCGCGGGCAACTGCCAGCAACAGCTCCTGCATGAGTCAGCCCTCCCTACTTACAGAATGTTGGACTTCTTCAGCAGGACACGAACGGTATCAGTGGGCTGAGCGCCGTTAGCGATCCACTGCTTTGCCTTCTCGGCATCGATCTTCACCTCAGAGGGCTCCTTGTTGGGATCGTAAGTGCCGATCTCCTCAATGAAGCGGCCATCGCGGGGGAAGCGGCTGTCAGCAACGACAACACGATAGAAGGGAGCCTTCTTGGCGCCAACGCGGCGCAGACGAATCTTAACTGCCATAATAGATATCCTCCAAAAATTGTTGTATTTGATATATGTTACAAACCCCGCCGGGGTTGTATACCGTTGTTATTTCAGTCCGCGGAAGGCGTTGGGGTTGCCCATCATGCCGCCCAGACGGCGGGCAAAGCCCTTGGGGCTCTTCTTGAACTGCTTCATCATCTTCTGCATCATCTCGTACTGCTTGAGCAGCTTGTTCACGTCCTCTACGCGGGTACCGCTGCCTGCGGCAATGCGGCGCTTGCGCTTGGGGTTGATGATGGAGGGCTTTTCCCGCTCTTCTTTGGTCATGGAATAGATCATGGCCTCGATGCGGTCAAAGGCTTTTTCGTCGATCTGGCTGGCATCGATGCCGGATGCGCCGGGCAGCATACTCAGCATTGCGCCTGCGCCGCCCATCTTGCGGATCTGGGCGAACTGCTCCAGCATATCGTTCATATCGAACTTGTTTTCCATCAGCCGCTTGGCGGTCTCCTCGGCGGCCTTTTCGTCGGCGGCATCCTGTGCGCGCTCGATCAGGCTGAGCACATCGCCCATGCCAAGGATACGGCTTGCCATGCGGTCCGGGTGGAACACATCCAGATCATCCAGCTTTTCGCCGGTGCCCTGGAACTTGATGGGCTTGCCGGTAACGGCCAGCACGGAAAGCGCTGCACCGCCGCGGGTATCGCCGTCGGTCTTGGTGAGGATGATGCCATCCACGCCCACCGTCTCGTTGAAGGTCTTGGCCACGTTGACGGCATCCTGACCGGCCATGGCGTCCACCACCAGCAGGGTCTCGTCCACGGGAACGGCGGCCTTGATGTCCACCAGCTCCTGCATCAGCACTTCGTCGATCTGCAAACGGCCTGCCGTATCCAGAATGACGATATCGTTGCCGTAGTCCTTGGCGTGCGCCAGCGCCTTGCGGGCGATCTCCGGCGGCTTTGCGCCGGGCAGGGTGAACACCGGCGCACCGGCCTGCTTGCCCACCACCTGCAGCTGGTCAATAGCCGCAGGACGGTAGATATCGCAGGCTACCAGCATGGGGCGGCGGCCCTGCTTGATATAAAACTTGGCAAGCTTTGCCGCGTGGGTGGTTTTACCGTTGCCCTGCAGGCCGCAGAGCATAATGACCGTCTGCCCCTTGTTCTTGATGTTCAGGCGGGCGGCTTCGCTGCCGCCCATGAGGGCTACCAGCTCCTCATTGACGATCTTGACCACCTGCTGGGCGGGGGTCAGGCTCTCCATGACCTCCTGACCCATGGCGCGCTCAGACACCTTTGCGCAGAAGTCCTTGGCAACCTTATAGTTGACATCAGCTTCCAGCAAAGCCATCCGTACCTCGCGCATGGCGGCCTTGATATCTGCTTCGGTCAGCTTACCGTGACCGCGCAGCTTTTTGAATACACCGGCAAGGCGGTCGGTCAGGGATTCAAATGCCATTGTGCGGTGCTCCTTTCAAAATTCGATCAGCTTTCGTTTGCTTCATCCATCGAGCGGATGATCTCCAGCATTTTTGTCAGCGTTTCCACATACTCCGTGGTGGTGATATTGGCGCGGGGGCCGGTGCACTCGAAACGGGTGTCGATGACCAGCTGTTCCAGCTGTTCCAGCTTCTGCTGCACCCGCCGGTAGCGGGCTGCAAAGCCTACCTTTTCTTCCAGCTCCTTCAGGGTGGTCTCGCCATGCTTGATGGCGTCCCGTGCGCCCTGCCGGGTGATGCCGAAGTTCTCGCCGATCTCGCTCAGCGAAAGATCATCGTTGTAATACTGGCGCAGCATCTCGCGCTGCTTCTGGGTAAGCACCTCGCCGTAAAAATCCAGCAGATACCCCATTTCCAGATCTTTTGCCATTGCTGTTGACCCCCGGTGCTCTGCTGTCTGTACTTGCTGTGTTGTAAAGTTTTTTTGCTTTACGGATGGAGTATACCAGAACCCCTGCCCCTTGTCAAGGGGATTTTGGAGTTTTTTCTGAAATATCTGCCTGAAATTCGCTGTTTTTGCCAAAAGGCATCTTGACGCAGCCGGGGGCTTTGCGTTAGGATAATAGTGTTGTATCCCAAGAGAAAGGAGTGCCCTTGTGCCGATCTACTCTAATTTTTACCAGACCCTTACCACCGCCTGTCCCATTGTGGAGCTGCGGGGCTATGCCGCCGCCTGCGGGCTGAAGGGGCATCTGTATGCGTATCTGGATTTTTACGGCCCCACCGGCACCGCCCGGGACGGCCTTGCCGAGGGGATGCTGGCGCTTGCCATTGAAAAAAAGCAGCTTGCCCCGGGGCAGCCCATCATCGAGGCGGCCTCCGGCCCCTTTGCCACCGCCCTGACGCTGGCCAGCCTGACCGCCGGGCACCCTATCGTGCTGGTGATGCCGGAGGACGCCCCTGCCCTGCGGCAGGAGTACCTGCTGCGGCTGGGTGCACAGATCCGGCACAGCCCCGCCCGCAGCGGTCTGGCCGGGGCGCGGGCGCTGGCGGCGCAGACCGCCGCCGCAAACGGCTGGTACTATATGAACTGGCTGGCCAACGACGATAACCCGGAATATCACCGCCGGGTCACCGGCCCCGCCATCGTGCAAAGCATTGCCCGGCAGAACCAGAGCCTTGTGGACGCCATTACCATTGGCGTGGGCAGCGCCGGTACGGTGACCGGCGTGGGCGAGACCATCAAGGCATGGACGAACGATGTGCGCATCGTGGCGGTAGAGCCGTACGAAAATCAGGTGCTGGGCGGCGGGCTTACCGGCCCCCACGGCATCCCGGATATCGGCTACGGCATCGTGCCGGAAAACTACAACAGCTATGTGGTGGATAATGTTTCCGCCGTGGCAAGCCGGGACGCCCAGCGGGCTGCCCAGCAGGTACTGCGCACCGATGCCATCCCCGCTTCGGTCAGCGCCGGTGCTGCCCTGCACGCCGCCGCCCAGCTGCTGGCCAACTGCAACAGCCGCGCTGCGCTGGCCATTTTCAGCGGACGCGCCAGCATCGTGTAAGCGGCTGCTTCCATAAATAGGAAAGAAGGACGTCTTTCATGACCAAGGACATGACCAGCGGTGCTATTACGCCGCTGCTGATCAAATTCACCATTCCGCTGGTGCTGGGCAACCTGTTCCAGCTTACCTACAACGCCGCCGACAGCATCATCGTGGGCAAGTTTGTGGGCGAGGACGCACTGGCTGCCGTGGGCACCTCGAACCCCCTGATGACCCTTGCCATCCTGTTCATCAACGGAATGTGTCTGGGCGCGGGCATTCTGGTCAGCACCGCCTTTGGCGCGGGAGATACCAAGCTGGTGGAGCGTCAGGTCTCCACCACCGCCATTGCGGGCACGGTGTTCTCTTTGACCTTTTCTGCCTTGTGCGTGCTGCTGGCAGACCCGCTGCTGCGGCTGCTGCAAGTGCCCACCGCCATTCTGCCCATTGCGGTGAACTACCTGCGCATCGTGTTTGCGGGGCTGATCTTCACCTTCTTCTATAATTTTCTTGCTGCCACCATGCGTGCGCTGGGCGACAGCAAGAGCGCGTTGTATTTTTTGATGATCAGCGCCGTGCTGAACATTGGCGGCGACCTGTTTTTTGTGGAAGCACTGGGCTGGGGCAGCGAGGGCTGTGCCTTTTCCACCGTGCTCAGCGAAGCCGCCTGCTGTCTGCTGTGCGTGGTGTACATCCGTTACAAAGTGCCGGTCCTGCAGCTGGGCAGACGGTGGCTGGTGTATGACGGCAAGCTGCTGCGCAAGACCGTAAACTACGGCTGGGCCAGCGCCATGCAGCAGGCCACGGTGCAGCTGGGCAAAATTGCGGTGCAGGCCATCGTGAACACCATGGGCGTCAACGCCATGGCAGCTTTTACCGCCGCCTCCCGCATCGACGACTTCGCCTATACCCCGCAGCAGAACATCGGCCACGCCATGACCACCCTGATGGCGCAGAACCGTGGCGCGGGCAAGACCGACCGGGTACGGCAGGGCTACCACTGCGGTATGCGCATCGAGTTTGCCTACGGCATCCTGCTTACCGCCGTCTGCCTGCTGTTTGCCCAGCCCATCATCCGGCTGTTTGCCACCGACCCGGCTGTGGTGGACTTGGGCGTGCGGTTCTTGCGCACCAGCGCCCTGTTCTATATGCTGCCCGCTGCCACCAACGGAATACAAGGCTTTTTCCGCGGCATGGGCGATTTGAAGGTCACCCTGAACAGCAGTATGCTGAACATGGGCGGCCGCGTCGCCGCCGCTGCGCTGTTTGTGCTGGTGATGAAGATGGATATTGAAGCCCTGCCCTTCAGCTACGCCGTGGGCTGGCTGCTGATGCTGCTGTACGAGCTGCCCATGCTGGTGCGTTTTCTGCGCAGCAGCGAGATGTAAGAATATAAAGAGCAATGCCGGAGCGTCTGCGGACACTCCGGCATTCGTATTTTCGCGGAAGGGTGTAACGGCAAAAGAGGGCGCTGCACCCAGCACGGTGCAGCGCCCTCTGAATAAGCCCTTTATTCTGTTATCCGAACAGGCTTTTTGTGTTGTGAGAGTATACAGACAGTACTAAGCCAACGCAGATATACAGCATAAGCACTGAACTGCCGCCGGCAGAGTAGAAAGGCAGGGTGACGCCGATGACTGGCAGCACCCGCAGGTTCATGCCTACGTTCACCGCGATCTGCGCCATCAGAGCACCGCCGATACCGGCGCAGATGTAGCTGCCCAGCAGATCCTCGCTGCGGGCACCGGTGGTAAAGGTCTTGATCACCAGCGCCAGCAGAACGCCCAGCACCACGCAGCAGCCCACAAAGCCCGCCACGTTGCCGATCCAGCTGAGGATGAAGTCGTTGTGAGCGTTGGGCACGCTGTAATACCGGCCGCCGAATAAGCCGTTGCCAAAGATGCCGCCGGAGCCCAGCGCGATCTCGCCGCGCTGCTGCTGGTAGATGATGTTCTTCCACACCGTCTCGCTGGGTGCCCAGCCGGTGGTGTTTTCCGGGTCCAGCACCGCCAGAATGCGGTACCACTGGTACCCCTTGCCGATCTTATCACTGAAAAAGGCAAAGGCCACCGCTACGGCAGCGCCCGCCGCCGCAAAGGCCGCAAAGATATACTTCCAGCTCAGCCCCGCCGCAAACATCATGCAGCAGCCGATGATGCCGTAGATGATGGCCGTGCCGTCATCGCCCTGCACATGAATGATGGCAATGGGCACCAGCAGGTGCAGCAACAGCTTTGCCAGCTCCTTTGGCTCGTTGATGCGGCTGCGCACATTGTTCAGGTGCATGGCAAAGGTCAGGATAAAGCTGATCTTTGCCAGCTCTGTGGGCTGAAAGGTAAAGCCGCCCAGCTTGTACCACGAGTAGTTGTCGGTGTCGCCGGCATTGTAGCCGATGGTCAGCGGGCCGATGGATACGTTGCGGATGACCAGCGTGGGCAGCACCAGACCCCACGTCAGCACAACGTGCACCGGCCACACCTTTACAAGGCTGCGGTAGTCCACGCAGGAGAGCAGCAGCGCGATCACGATGCCAATGGCGGCAGCGCCCGCCTGCACCATTGCGCGGCGGTAGTCGCCAATGCCGATGATGGCTCCGGTCACCTCGTCAGTAGCAAAGCCGCTGCCCTGCTTGGCTGCCCACGAGGACAGCGCCAGCACCGCCATCACGCTGCTGAAAATGCACAGCAGCAGATACATCTTATCGGTGCGCTTAAAATATTGTCGAATGCTATCCAAGGAAAGCACCGCCTTTCGTCAGAACAGTCTGCCGGGGCGTGCCTGCGTACAGGCGATAAAAACCCAGCATATCGCTATTATACACAAATCCCTGCGCCAATGCAATGCGCCGGGTGTGACGGAATGGTAAAACATTGCCGGGAAGCTTGACAAAGCCCCGGCTGCATTCTACAATGAACCTGTAGACGCAGCCTTGCGTACAACAGCCCCGGCAGCGTGTCGGGGGAGAGGAACGGAAAAGAAGAAATGGAGCATACATTTTATCGCCGCCTGCTCAGTGCAGTGTGTGCCATTGCGCTGGCCTTCACGGCAGTGTGCCCGGCAGTAGCCGCCGCACCGGAGGACACCACCGGCACCCCTCAAACCCTGACTGTCTCCGAGGTGCAGGAGATGCAGCAGACGGATGCCGCCGTCACCGCCCTGACCGACAGTGCCGCTTACGCCGGAATGTCGGAGGAAGAGCGTCAGGCTGCTGCGCTGGCGCAGCTGGACGTGCTGGCGGCGCAGGGGCTTGTGGAAAAGGACAGTATCTATGTGGATGCGGAAAACGGCATGGTAAGCTTTGCTTACCGCTGCGGCGCGCTGGGCGGCATTCTGCTCACCGACACCGAGAGCGAGGCGGACGCCGCCCTGCCCGGGCCGGAGCTGGAGGATGCGCCCGCCCTGCTCGCCGCCGAGAACGGCACCGTGGGCAATGCGGTCATCTACTATGCCTTTGATAACGGGGTCAACAGCAACCGCTACCCCTACTATTCTTATATGAAGGACTACTGGAACGGTTTCGGGCTGGACACCCATCTGGACATGATGGTGACCGTCTCCGACCTGAAGCGGATGGCAGACTACGACCTTGCCATCCTCAGTGCCCACGGCGCGTACTATACCTATGAGTACGGCTGGCTGTGGAAAAAGCAGGCCACCGCGCCCATCCTCCTGCTGCTGGAAAAATCGGATTTCTGGAACGACCTGCGCTACGGCATGGATCTGCTCAGCCACCGGGTCATCAAGGTGAACGGCTGCTACGCCGTCACCGGAGACTTTTTCCGCAATGCCTACCGGGGCGGCAGGCTGAACGGCACCATCGTGCTCTCGGAGACCTGCGAGTTCTACGGCCGCAGCGGCCATGTGGACACCGCCCTTTCGGACGGGCTGCTCTCCGGCGGGGCAGCAGCTGTGGCGGGCTTTGTGAACAACGTGTACAGCGTGTACTCCCGCAGTATGCTGTGGGCGACCGTGAACCGCCTGATCGAGGGTGAGACTTTGCAGCAGGCCATTGATTACGGCCTTGAGGTCTACGGCGAAAACGACATCGTGTGGTATCTCAACCAGAACACCGGGCGGCGTCCCCACCCGGCGGCGTCCTATCCCATCATTCAGGGCGACGGCACCGCTCGGCTCACCGCGCTCGGCACGGCAACGAACAGTGCTGCAGAGCAGCAGACCCCTGCCGCCGCCTGACCATTGCACTTTTGTACGTTTTATATTATACTTAGGGATGGCAGAGCGTCTGCCATCCCTTTTTTGAAACGATGAGGTAACCTTCATGTCAGAATATATCACCCATTCCCGCGCCGAGACGGTGGCGCTGGGCAAGCGGATGGCCGCTGTGCTGGCTCCCGGGGCGCTGATCGCCTTTACCGGCGGTCTGGGCGCTGGCAAGACCGCCTTTACCGAGGGTCTTGCCGAGGGTCTGGGCTGCACCGACCCGGTGTCCAGCCCCACCTTTGCCATCGTGAACTACTACCGGGGCCCGCGCCCGCTGGCGCACTTTGACCTGTACCGCATCTCCACCGAGAACGATCTGTGTGCGGCAGGCTTCTACGATTATCTGGATCAGGGCGCTGTCGTGGCGGCAGAGTGGAGCGAAAATTTTGCCGACCTGCTGGCGCTGGAAAACCCCATCCGGGTGAACATCGAACGTCTGGACGATACCACCCGCAGGATCACCATTGAGGGGGTGACGGTATGAATATTCTGGCCGTGGATACGGCGGGCAAGACCGCCGGTGTGGCGCTGTTGCAGGACGACCGCCTGCTGTACGAGGTGTATCTGGACGGCGGCATGACCCACAGCGAAACGCTGATGCCCATGATCGACACCTGTTTAAAGATGTGCGGGCTGACCTGCGCGGACATCGATCTGTATGCCGTCAATGCAGGCCCTGGCAGCTTTACCGGCCTGCGCATCGGGCTGGCTGCCGTCAAGGGGCTGGCCTTCCCGCGCGAGACCCTGTGCGCCCCGGTGTCTACCTTGGAAGCGCTGGCCGCTGCCCACACCGGCGAGGGTACGGTGCTCTGCGCACTGGACGCCCGCCGCGCACAGGTATACAGTGCGGCTTTCGACCTTGCCACCCACACCCGCCTGCTGGACGATGACGCCCGGGCGGTGACAGATCTGGCTGATTTTGTAGAAAATTGCAAAAAGCCCCTGTTTTTTGTTGGTGATGGCGCGGGTCTGTGCTATAATAAATACAGCAATGTGCCGGGTGTGCTGCAAACACCCCCGGCGCTGCGGGGCGGCCGTGCTGCTGCCGTGGCACTTGTGGCAAAGCAGATGGCAGCAGCCGGGCAGGCTGTGCTGCCGGAAGCGCTGCTGCCGGACTACCACCGCCTGAGTCAGGCGGAGCGGGAGCGGGCGGAGCGTCTGGCTGCCGAAGCCGCAGCAAACAAACAATAAAAACGGAGCTGTGACCACTCACAGGGAAAGGACGTTTTTCCATGGCAAAACCCATCGCACTTGCCGCCGATCACGGCGGATTTGAACTGAAAGAGGCTGTCAAGGCACATCTGGAGGAGCTTGGTCTGGAGTATATCGACTTTGGCACCCACAGCACCGACAGCGTGGACTACCCCGATATGGCTGTGCCCGCCTGTGACGCAGTGGTGAGCGGCCAGTGCGAGAAGGCACTGCTGTTCTGCGGCACCGGTGTGGGCATCAGCATGGCAGCCAACAAGATCAAGGGCATCCGCGCCTGCTGCTGTTCCGACAGCTTCAGCTGTGAGTATACCCGCCGCCACAACGACGCCAACGCCCTGTGCATGGGCGGCCGCGTGGTGGGCGCAGGACTTGCCTGCCAGCTGGTGGACATCTTCCTGAACACCCAGTTTGAGGGCGGCCGCCATCAGCGCCGCATCGACAAGCTGACCGCACTGGAAAACCGCTGATTTCCCCTGAAGTGGAAATCGAGCTTTTGTGCGCCCACCGGGCGGGCAAGGCTACAGACAAGTACCCGATAGAATGTTCTATATAAATTAAGGAGCGTGTTTTTATGACCCCGATGATCGTTGAACATCCGCTGCTGCAGCACAAGATCAGCCTGCTGCGCAACAAACAGACCGGCACCAAGGAGTTCCGTGACCTCGTTGGCGAGATCGCTACCCTGCTGTGCTACGAAGCTACCCGCGATCTGCCGCTGGAAGAGGTGGAGATCGAGACTCCTATCACCATGGCAAAGACCAAGGTGCTGGCAGGCCGCAAGCTGGCTCTGGTGCCCATCCTGCGTGCCGGCATGGGTATGCTGGACGGTATGCTGACCCTGCTGCCCGCTGCTAAGGTTGGCTTCATCGGTCTGTACCGCGATGAAAAGACCCTGCAGCCCGTGGAGTACTTCTGCAAGCTGCCGCAGGATATCGCCGAGCGTGACGTTCTGGTGCTGGATCCCATGCTGGCTACCGGCGGCAGCGCCATCGACGCCATCACCCAGATCAAGAAGCACGGCGCAAAGCGCATCAAGTTCATCGGTCTGCTGGGTGCACCGGAGGGCATCAAAGCTCTGCACGAAGCACACCCCGATGTGGACATCTATCTGGGCGCACAGGACGACCGCCTGAACGAGAACGGCTACATCGTACCCGGTCTGGGCGATGCCGGCGACCGTATCTACGGCACCAAGTAAAAACAGCATAAAGCTTCTTCCCCGCCGTCTCCTGCCCGGAGACGGCGTTTTTGCTGTGCGCTTCCGGGAGCGCACAGCAAAACAAGGCCGCTGCACAGTGCCATACCGTGCAGCGGTCTTGTTGTTTGTGTTTCCTTCAGCTTATTTCAGCACCGCACCCAGATTTGCACTGGTGACCATGCGGGCATAGCGGCTCAGCCAGCCAGTCTTGATGTTGGGCTCGGGCGCAACGTACTTTGCCTTGCGCTCAGCCAACACTGCATCGCTGACCTCCAGTGTGATGGAAGCATTGGGGATGTCGATGGTAATGGTATCCCCTTCCTCGATCAGGCCGATAGGGCCTCCGGAAGCTGCTTCCGGGCTGACGTGGCCGATGGCAGCGCCGCGGGATGCACCGGAGAAGCGGCCGTCCGTGATAAGAGCAACCGTCTTATCCAGCTTCATGCCTGCCAGCGCAGAGGTGGGGTTGAGCATCTCCCGCATACCCGGGCCGCCCTTGGGGCCTTCGTAGCGGATGACCACCACATCGCCCGGGACGATCTTGCCCGCGTAGATAGCGGCAATGGCTTCCTCTTCGCTGTTGAACACCCGCGCCGGGCCGGAATGCTGCTGCATCTCCGGGGCGACGGCGCTGCGCTTGACAACGCAGCCGTCCGGGGCAATGTTGCCCCACAGGATCTGCAGACCGCCGGTCTGGGAGTAGGGGTTCTCGATGGGACGAATGGCCTTTTCGTTCAGGATATGGGCACCCTTGATGTTCTCGCCAAGGGTCTTGCCGGTGACGGTGGGCACATCCAAATCCAGCAAGCCCTTCTTGGCCAGCTCTGCCTGCACCGCCGGGATGCCGCCCGCTGCGTACAGATCCGGCATATGGGTGGGGCCTGCCGGTGCCAGATGGCACAGGTTGGGGGTCTTGGCGCTGATCTCGTTGAACAGCTTCAGGTCGATGGGCACACCGGCCTCGTAGGCGATAGCCAGCAGGTGCAGCACCGTGTTGGTGGAGCAGCCCAGCGCCATATCACAGGTCAGCGCGTTGCGGATGGAGCGCTCGTTGATGATCTGGCGTGCGGTGATGCCCTTGCGCACCATCTCCATCACAGCCATACCGGCGTGCTTTGCCAGCTGCAGGCGCTTGGAGTACACAGCCGGGATGGTGCCGTTGCCGGGCAGGGCGATGCCGATGGCCTCGCACAGGCAGTTCATGCTGTTGGCAGTGTACATACCGGAGCAGCTGCCGCAGCTGGGACAGCAGTTGCAGGTACAATCCTCCAGCTGCTCGTCGGTGATCATACCGGCCTTATAGGCACCCACGGCCTCGAACATCTTGGAAAGGCTCACTTCCTCGCCGCCGTAAGTACCGGCCAGCATAGGGCCGCCGGAGCAGACCACAGCGGGCACATCCATGCGCACCGCTGCCATTACCATGCCGGGCACGATCTTATCGCAGTTGGGCACCAGCACAAGGCCGTCCAGCTGGTGTGCCATCAGCATGGTCTCCACGCTGTCGCAGATCAGCTCGCGGGAGGCCAGAGAGTACTTCATGCCCACATGACCCATGGCGATGCCGTCGCACACGCCGATGGCGGGGATCAGGATGGGGGTACCACCGGCCATCTGCACACCGGCCTTGACGGCATCGGCGATCTTGTCCAGATTCATGTGCCCGGGCACGATCTCGCTGTGGGCGCTCACTACGCCGATGAGCGGGCGCTCCAGCTCCTCCGGGGTATAGCCCAGCGCATAAAACAGGCTGCGGTTGGGCGCGCGCTCCGAGCCTTTGGTCACGTTGTCACTTCTCATTGCAAATCCTCTTTTCTGATAAAACCCTCTCCGTCACGGCTGCGCCGTGCCACCTCTCCCGAGGGGGAGAGGTTTTCGCGGAGAAGCTATAAGGCTCTCTTTTCAACAAAAGCTCCCCCTTTCGGGGGAGCTGCCGCCGAAAGGCGGCCTGAGAGGGTTCTCCTCTTACTTCTTCAGCCAGCTCATCATGCTGCGCAGCTCAGCACCCACCTTCTCGATGGGCAGCTCAGCCTCCATACGGCGCTTGGCAAGGAAGTGCACCTTGCGGCCGCCCTTGGGGCTCATCTCGGTCAGGAACTCGGAAGCAAAGGTGCCGTCCTGGATCTCGGTCAGGACCTTCTTCATCTCCTTGCGGGTCTCCTCGGTGATCAGACGCTTGCCGGTGCGGTAGTCGCCGTACTCAGCGGTGTTGGAGATGGAGTAGCGCATCTTGGAGAAGCCGCCCTCGTTGATCAGGTCAACGATCAGCTTCATCTCGTGGCAGGTCTCAAAGTAGGCCATCTCGGGCTCGTAACCGGCCTCCACCAGCGTATCGAAACCGGCGTGGATCAGCTCGGAAACGCCGCCGCACAGCACGGCCTGCTCGCCGAACAGATCGGTCTCGGTCTCCTCCTTGAAGGTGGTCTGCAGGATGCCTGCACGGCCTGCGCCGATGCCGGAAGCATAAGCCAGAGCGATGTCCTTGGCCTTACCGGTGTAGTCCTGCTCCACGCAGATCAGAGAGGGGCAGCCCTCGCCCTCGGTGTACAGGCGGCGCACGATGTGGCCGGGGCCCTTGGGGGCGATCATGATGACGTCCACGTTCTTGGGAGCGGTGATGGTCTTGAAGTGGATGTTGAAGCCGTGTGCAAAGGCCAGTGCCTTGCCCTCGGTCATGTAGGGAGCCACCTGGGTGTTGTAGATATCGGCGCACAGCTCGTCGGGCACCAGCATCATAACAACGTCACCGGCCTTGGCAGCCTCTTCCACTTCCATCACCTTGAAGTTTTCGTGGGTGGCAGCGAACTCAGAAGCCTTTGCCCAGTGGGCAGAGCCCTTGCGCAGGCCGACCACAACGTTGACGCCGCTCTCGGCCAGATTCTCAGAGTGTGCATGACCCTGGCTGCCGAAGCCGATGACAGCGACGGTCTTGCCGTCCAGCACGCCGAGGTTGCAGTCGGAATCGTAGTATTTCTTGATAGCCATAATCGTTAGTCTCCTTTTACATTAACTGGTTGGTTTATCTTCCGGTCTTGTATGCTCTGTTCTATCTTTCGCTCACCCTGAGCGGAAAAGCAATGTGATTTATGCCCGTCTTGCGCCCGGCGGGGGCAGCTGGACGGAGCGCACCTCCTGCGGCGGCTTCTGGATATGCTGGTGCATCCCGCCGCGCTCCAGTGCAGTAACGCCGGTGCGGCACTGCTCAAGAATATTGTAGCCCTCGAACATTTTCAAAAATGCGTCCAGCTTGTCCGGCCGGCCGATGAGTTCAAACACCATACTGTCCGGGGAAAGATCAATGATCTTTGCCTTGTAGATGCAAGCGATCTCCCGCAGCTCTGTGCGGTTGTGCACGTCCGATTCCACCTTGAGCAGCAGCAGCTCCCGCTCCAGCGCTTTTTCGCTGTCCAGCACGAACACCTGCCGGGTGACTTCCAGCCGCTCGGTCTGCAATACCAGCTGCTGCAAGGCCTTTTCATCGCTGGTAATGGTCACTGTGATGCGGCTGACTGCCGGGTCGTTGGTGGCGGACACCGTAAGGCTGTCGATATTGAAGCCGCGGCGGCAGAACAGGCTGGACACCCGGGCCAGAACGCCGCTCTGGTTGTCCACCAGCAGGCTGATGACCCTGCGCTGATCAGATTCCATGATGCTGTGTCCTCCTTATTCCATGATGATGTCGTTGATATCGCCGCCGCCGGGGATCATAGGCAGCACCTTTTCGTCTTTGTCGATGATGCACTCGATCCAGGTGGGGCCTTTCTGCTGCAAGGCATCTGCAAAGGCTTCCTGAAACTCCGGCAGATTGGTGCAGCGGTAGCCCTTCAGGCCAAAGCCGTCTGCCAGCTTGACAAAATCGGTCTTGCGGTGGGGGTCGGTCTGGCTGTAACGCTTGCCGTAAAAGCTGGTCTGCCACTGGCGTACCATGCCCAGCACCGAGTTGTTGAAGATGACCGTGATGATAGGCAGCTCGTAGCTGACAGCGGTGCAGGCTTCGTTCAGGTTCATGTGGAAGGAGGCGTCACCGGTAAACATCACCACACGCTGCTGGCGTCCCAGTGCCATCTGGGCACCAATGGCGGCACCGTAGCCAAAGCCCATGGTGCCAAGGCCGCCGCTGGTGATAAAGCCGCGGCTCTTGGTGTGGCGCAGGTACTGCGCCGCCCACATCTGGTGCTGACCCACATCGGTAACATACACGGCGTCGGGGCCGCACTGGTTGCACACCTCGCCGATGACCTGATGGGGCATCAGCCGGGTGGGGTCGGACACAGGGTGGTAATCCTGTGCCTGCCAGCTCTGGATCATCGTCATCCAGTCCGGGTGCTTGGCGGGCTTGATCTGGGGCAGCATGGCGTTCAGCACATAGGCTGCATCGCCCACGATGGAAAGATCCACATCCACGTTCTTGCCCAGCTCGCTGGCGTCAATATCGATCTGGATGATGGTGGCGTTTTTGGCAAAGGTCTTGGGGTTCAGCGCCACGCGGTCGGAAAAGCGGGTACCCACCGCGATGAGTACATCGCACTCTGCCACCGCCCGGTTGGAGGTGTAGCAGCCGTGCATCCCCAGCATCCCCAGATTCATCGGGTCGCCATAGGGCACAACGCCTGCGGCCATCAGGGTGTAGGTGGCGGGGATCTCCGCCTTGTGCAGCAGATCCCGCAACGGCTGGCAGCTGGCTGCGCTGCGCACGCCGCCGCCAAAGTACACCAGCGGACGCTGTGCGGCATTGATGAGGTCTGCCGCCCAGTGCACCTGCTCCTCATTATAGGTAGTCACGGTGCGGATGGGCTCCGGCTGCTTGGGGGTGAACTCGCACACTGCTGCGGTCACGTCCTTGGGGATATCCACCAGCACCGGGCCCTTGCGGCCGCTCTGTGCAATGCGGAAAGCTGCCCGCATGGTGTCAGCCAAGTCCTCTACCCGGCGCACCGTGAAGTTATGCTTTGTGATGGGCACCGTGATGCCCTCAATGTACGCTTCCTGAAAGCCGTCCTTGCCGATGCTGCTGGTAGGCACGTTGCCGGTAAAGGCCACCATGGGCACCGAGTCCATATAGGCGGTAGCAATGCCGGTGACCAGATTGGTGGCACCCGGGCCGCTGGTGGCCAGCACCACACCGGTGCGGCCGGTGGCGCGAGCGTAGCCGTCCGCTGCATGGGCTGCGCCCTGCTCGTGGGCGGTAAGCACATGGGTGATGCGGTCGGCATTCTTATACAGCTCGTCGTAAAGGTTCAGCACAGCGCCGCCGGGGTAGCCAAAAAGAGTGTCCACTCCCTGCTCGCACAGGACCTCTACAAAGATCTGAGAACCATTCAACTGCATGGTGTTGCTCCTATTCCTGTTCCACTTCTTATCCATTCCCTCGGGGAGAGCTTCCGAAAAAGAAAAAGCCCTTGTCCCCTGTTCCTTTCAAGAGACAAAGACCTTGTAACATCAAGCTCTCTGCGGTACCACTCTCGTTGGCGTGCTGTGCACACCCTCTCACGGGCTTCCAACAAAGCCCTGCACGGTAACGGCTGCAACCGGCGCTGCTTACAAGGGTTTTGCACCCGTTGGGCAGGCTGCTCCGGGATGATTTTCCGCACGAAACGCTGACTGCCTTGCACCAGACGGCAGCTCTCTGAACAGTGGGGATCGTGTGGTACTTTTTCCCATCTGCGCATTTGTTGATGTAAATTATACTATAAACCGGGCTTTTGTCAATCGACAATTTGTAACCTGAATCAGCCCAAAGATGAAGCATTTTTAACACCCCTTGCATCCCCGCCCGAACCGCTGTATACTTTTGATATCCGCGTACCTGCGTTTTGTAGGGTATGTGCCAATGGAGAGGAAAAGGGATCGACCTATGAAATTAAGAGAATGGAATGCCCATCTGCATGGGCTTGTTGTATTCCGCGCCCTGCTGAACGACCCTGTTGTGGCAAGGCTTTTAGACCTGACCGACCGCATGGAGGCGGGCTGCTCCTCCTACGGCCCGGTGTGCGATGCCGTAGCCGCCTTTGAGGCTGCTTTGTTCGAGTACACCACCAACTGGGGCAGCTACCTGAGCAATGCTGTGCTGGAGGCCGAGACCATCTGCGTGCGGCAGGCCGCTGCCGGACAGCTGGACGCGCTGCTGCAAAGCGCCCTGGACAGCGAGCTGCAGTTTTTGCAGCAGCTGTGCGGGCTGACGCTGGACGAGCTGTTCCAGACCGCCTACTCGGAGCAGGCGCAGCGGCCGGAACTGGCTTTCCTGCCCCGGTGGCAGACCTGTGAGCTCGACCTTGCCGCCGCCTACGCCCAGCGCATGAGTGAGGTGGGCAAAAAGGGCTACGGTATGTTTGCAAAGCACCATGTATTCACGGTGGAGAACGGCCAGCTTGTGCCGGTAAAATACCCCGACCCCCAGCGCCTTTCGGAGCTGCCCGGCTACGAGAAGGAGCGGGAAAAGGTGATTGCCAACACAAAGGCACTACTGGCCGGGATGCCCGCCAACAACGTGCTGCTGTACGGCGACGCCGGTACCGGCAAATCCAGCGCGGTAAAGGCCATTGCCAACGAGTTTGCGCCCGAGGGACTGCGGCTGGTAGAGGTAAAAAAGAACCAGCTGTACCAGATCCCCGACCTGATGGACAAGCTGGCGGCAAACCCGCTCAAGTTCATCCTGTTCATCGACGACCTGAGCTTTACCGCCAACGACGACAACTTTGCCGCCCTGAAAGCCATCTTGGAGGGCAGTGTAGGCGGACGCGCCCAGAACATTGCGGTGTACGCCACCTCCAACCGCCGCCACCTCATCAAAGAGACCCTCTCGGACCGCACCGGCGACGACATCCACGAAGCCGACACCCGGCAGGAGCTGATGAGCCTTTCCGCCCGGTTTGGCCTGACGGTCACCTTCCAGCGGCCGGAAAAAGCCCGGTTCGAGACCATTCTGGAAGAGCTTGCCAAGCAGCACAACATCCAGATGCCCATCGAGCAGCTGCTGCTCAAGGCCGAGGCCTTCGCCCTGCGTGCCGGTGGCCGCAGCCCCCGGGTAGCCAAGCAGTTCATCGAGCAATGCGAAGCCGGTGTGCAGAAGTAAAAACCGGTTTTCCGAACGTAATGCCAAAAAACGGGACACCGAAGCATCCGCAGATGCTCCGATGTCCCGTTTTTCTTGTCTTATTTTTCGCTCAGTCCCGCACGGCGATGCACTCGATCTCCAGCTTTGCACCCTTGGGGATGGCTGCCACCTGCACGCAGCTGCGGGCGGGGAACGGCTCGGCAAAAGCCTTGGCATACTCTGCGTTCACTGCGGCAAAATCGTTGATGTCAGCCAGAAAGATCACCGTCTTGACCACGTTGTTCATGGAAAGCCCCGCCTCGGCCAGAATCGCCTTCAGGTTGGCAAGGCTCTGTGCGGCCTGCTGCTCCACGGTATCGGCCATGGTGCCGGTGGCGGGGTCTACCGGGATCTGCCCGGACACAAACACCATATTGCCCAGATCCAGTGCCTGACTGTAAGGGCCGATGGCGGCAGGTGCGTTGGTGGTAGATACGACTTTCATAGTAGCAGTTCTCCTTTGTTATAAAATCACAATTTAGAATGGCCTCCGCTTCGCTCTGGCCATAAATAGCGGAATCATTCTTTTTTATTTTGCGTTTGTCGTGCCCTGCGGGGCACGACAAACGCATTTTTCACCGAAGGGGTCGGCACATGAAGCGGCATCTCAATCGCTGCCATTTCAACCATGGCCTTTCTCGTGAAAAGGCAATCCAGAAAAGCCCGCAGGCTTTTCTGGATTGCAAATATAAAAATAAAATTTCCGCTGAATATAGCCAGAGCGAACGCGTCGGCTATTCTAAATCGTCCAATTATCTCTATTATACTCTTTCGGTGACCAGCTGGAAACCGGCCTTGGTCAGCTCGGTGCGGATCTGCTCGATCTGGGCAGCATCGCGGGTCTCCAGCGTCAGCTTGAGGAAGCAGCTGGAAATGGGCATATTGGGGTCGGAGCCGTCATGCTGCACCGACACCACATTGCTTCCGCAGCGGGACACCACCTCGGCCACCTTTTTCAACTGGCCGGGTTTGTCCTCCAGTGCGATGGTCAGGTTTGCCTTGCGGCCGCTCATCACAAGGCCGCGGGTGATGACGCGGTTCAGGATGTTCACATCAATGTTGCCGCCGGAGATGACGCAGGCCACCTTTTTGCCCTCCACCGGCAGCTTGTGGAACAGCACCGCCGCCACCGGCACAGCGCCTGCACCCTCGGCCACCAGCTTCTGGTTCTCCATCAGGGAGAGGATAGCCGCTGCCGTCTCGTCCTCGGTCACGGTAACGATATCGTCCACATACTGCTCGCACAGCTGGTAGGTCAGCTCGCCCGGGGTCTTGACCTGAATGCCGTCCGCAAAGGTGGAAGCAGATTTCAGGGTCTGGTACTTGTGCTCGTGCAGGCTGCGGTACATACTGGGGGCACCCTCGGCCTGTACGCCGTACACCTTGACCTCCGGCCGCAGGGTCTTGATGGCAAAGGCGATGCCGGAGATCAGTCCGCCGCCGCCCACCGGCACCACCACAGCGTCCACATCCGGCAGCTGGTCGAGGATCTCCAAGCCAATGGTTCCCTGCCCGGCGATGACCTGCTCGTCATCGTAGGGGTGGATAAAGGTCATGTCGTACTCCTTTTGCAGCTGCACGGCCTTGTCGTGGGCTTCGTCGTAGGTGCCGGGCACAAGGCAGACCTCCGCGCCCAGATTTTTGGTGTTTTCCACCTTCATCAGGGGTGCGCCGTCCGGCATACAGACGATGCTGCGGATGCCGCGCCGGGTAGCCGCCAGCGCCACGCCCTGCGCATGGTTGCCCGCAGAGCAGGCAATGACGCCCTTGGCGCTCTCCTCCTCGGAAAGCTGGCTGATCTTATAATAAGCGCCCCGCACCTTAAAGCTGCCGGTGACCTGCAGGTTCTCAGTCTTGAGGTACAGCTGGCAGTCCTTGGACAGCTTGGGGGCTTCGATGAGGTCGGTCTTGCGGGCAACGTCCTTCAGCACAAAGGCGGCGTGGTAGATCTTATCCAGAGTCAGCATGACAGATACTTCCTTTATTTTTTCGTGATGTCATTCAGTATAAGTTACAAAAATTGTTTTGTCAAATGAATTTCATTCACGATAAACGGCATAAAAAAGAGAAAGGCAAGGGCAGGGCGCACCCTGTTTTTTGTTTTTAATAAACAAGATGGAGCAAATCGGCCAGTACGATCATAGCAACAATTATAGCAAAGAGGATGACTATAAGGTTTTGGACACACAACCGTTTGAAATGAGCCAGAGCTTGTCTACGGCAGAGTGCATCTCTTGATGCGCACCCTATTTTCGGTTTACTCTACCTGCTTTCTTAGGGTTCGGTTTTCTATTCTATAAGGATGTTTTTAGCGCTTTTCCTGCAAGCATAAATATGGTAGAATAGAAAAAACGCTATGGATATGGGTAACGGTGAAGATTAATGCTGAAGATTGCAATCGCAGAGGATGAGACCAGCGCGCAGACTGCATTAAAGGAATATCTTGACCGCTGGCAAGCAGAAAACGGCCAGCCGGTGCAGGCGGTGTTTTTTGAAAGCGGCTCTCAGCTGCTGGAAAACATTCCCCAAGGGTTGCAGCTGGCATTGCTGGACATCCAGATGCCAGGGCTTTCCGGCATGGAGACTGCCCACCGCCTGCGGGGAACGCTGCCGGAGTTGGAGATCGTGTTTATCACCAGCCTTACCGGCTATGCGCTGGAAAGCTACGAGGTCGCTGCACTGGATTATCTGGTCAAACCGGTCAGCTATCCGCGGTTTTGCCGCAGCCTTGAGCGTGCCTGCCGCCGGATCTGCCAACAGGCAGAGCACATCCTGACCATTAAAAACAACGATGGGGTATTCCGTCTGCGTGCAAAGGACCTTGTCTATGTGGAGGTGTTCAGCCACCGGCTGGTACTGCATACCACAGCGGGTGTGGTGAGCTACAGCGGCACCCTTGCCGCACTGGAAAAGGATTTAGGAAACGGATTTTTCCGTTGCCACAGCTCCTTTCTGATCAATCTGGAGCAGGTGACCCGGCTGGACGGTGCTGATGTTGTGCTGGGCAGTGAGCGATTGCCGGTAAGCAAATACCGCCGCAAGATGCTGCTTGCCGCGCTGGCAGCCTGTTGGGGGGAGGCACTGTGATGACCATCAGCCTGTGTACTTTTTTGCGGGCAGTCAGCTATGGACTGCTGCTCCCCTTTTACGTCTGCGGCACCGAGCTGCGACGCAGTCTGCAACGTCAGGGCTTGCAGCCGGTGGTGCTGGTGCTGGCACTGACGGTGATATTGCAGTGGGAGCAGACCTTTGCCACCCTCGGTGGACAGTATGTCGGCATCGTCTGCTCCATCGCCCTTTATGCCATTACTGCCTATGCCCTGCTGCGCCGTAGCATCGGGCTGGCCCTACAGCAAGCACTGTGCTTTTTTCTGCTCACCGACTGCACCGACACCATCATGCGGTTTGCTAATATGCGGCTGCTGGGATACGACCCTCTACGCTCCGGCACATTCTGGGCAGCGCTGCTGGCGTATCTGCCACTGACAACCGTGCAGGGAACGCTGCTGTGGCTGCTGCGCAGTTTCTGCCCGGCTGAAAAGCTGCGCATCCTTCGCAGCGCTGCACTTGCATTGTATGTTCTGGCCGCTGTTCCCTATCTGTTTGTCTGTCGGCTCACCTATTGGCTGCCGTTGACCAATGAAGAACTGACCACCGCCGTGCCGGTGCTTCTGACCGGGTGCTGTGTGCTGGCGCTGCTGGTAAACATCAGCTTTCTGAGCTATGCCATCGCCGAGGAGGAAAAGCGCACCATGCTGCAGCTGCGCATCGCCGCAGAGCAGCAACAGCAGCAATACCTGCTGCGCAAAACAGCGGTGGACTCGGTACGATGCAAGTACCACGACCTGAAAAATATTCTGCTCTATCTGGAGCAGAGCAGCGATCAGGCAACCGTGCAGGCGCACATCCGGCAGATCTTGCAGGAGGTGCAGCCCTATGAGCAGATGACCGCCACCGGCAACGAGACCGTGGACATCCTGCTGGGTGAAAAGCTGGCACGATGCCAACAGGCACAGATCGCCTGCACCATTACAGTGGACGGCAAGCTGCTGAATTTTATACAGCCCATCGACCTTTGCGTCATTTTTGGCAACGCCATGGACAACGCCATCGAAGCCTGCTCTGCGCTGCCGGATCCGGACAGCCGCGCCCTGAGTGTGCGATGCCAGAAGCGGGGCGGGTTTGTGGTGCTCAATTTCCGCAACGCCTGCCTGCAGCAGCATCTGCCGGTAGATGCCCTGCCCAAAACCACCAAGGACGACCCGGAGAATCACGGCTTCGGCCTTACCAGTATCCGCTCGGCCACCGAAAAATACGGCGGACAGATGAGTCTGCGGAGCGAGAACGGAGAGTTCGTGCTCACCCTGCTGTTCCCGGAGAAAAAATAAAACCAGAGGTCGCTGCGCATTTGTGCAGCGGCCTCTGGTGCCTTTTATGCCCCGGTCACCGGCTTATACAGCAGTTCCGGCTCCTGCGGGTGCAGGGTGTACACGGCAATATTCTCTGTGGTGCGGGACAGATCTCCGTCTACCCGGGTGGTAGTGCCCGGGCCAAAACTCAGGTAGTTTTCCGTGCTTTGGCGCGCCAGCAGGTCCCGGCATTCCTGCCCGGGTTTTGCCCAGCGTCCGGGCAGATACTCATGGTAGCCCTTCTCGGTCAGGTGGCGGGCAGCATAGTCCAGCATCGCCGGAACCTCGTCCCTGCACACGGTTTCTTCCACGCCCTTCGGCAGGGTCAAGGGGTCCAGCCGCAAGGCAGACACCTTGTACTTGACTGCGAACCGCAGGCTGGTGGCAAAATTTGCCGCCGTCTGCCCCGGAATCCCATACAGCAGCGTTGCCTCATACCCGGGCAAATGGAACAGCTGCGGAAGGATCAGGCTGGTCTCGGAACTAGGCATATTGTTTGCGCTGCCAATGCGTTCCAGCTCTGGGATGCGAGCAGTAGCCAGCCCCAGCACCAGCCGGTTGACCCCGGTGTTCTGGAAGGCGACCATCCACGAGGCATCCACACGGTTGGGCAATGCTTCCACGGTGACCTCGGTATCCGCAGACAGAGAGAACAGCTCCCTGATCCGGCGCATGATCCGTGCAAAATCGTCCTGCGACAGCGCCGTAGGGCTGCCGCCACCCCAGTAGACCGTCTGCACCGGGTCGCCGGAAAAATCCGGTGCGGTAGCTTCCAGCTCAGCCAGCAGTGCATTTGCATAGGCCTTACAGGTCTCCGGCGTGGCGGGATAGATTTTTTGGTTGCAGAAGGTGCAGCGCCGGACGCAGAACGGAACGTGCAGATAAAGATGCAGCGGGGCAGACATGGCAAAACTCCTTTCGCACAAAGACAGCCGGACAGGGAAAGCTGCCCCGATGCGCAAACGACACCGGGGCAGCTCTCCTGAAAAAGAAGAAAAAAGAAAAACGCTCAGAAATGCCGCTTTTACAGTGCAGCAACGTACTGACCAACCATCATGCCCTGCGTGTTGGCCAGACCCAGACTCTCGCCGGGGATGGAGGTAGAATACTGGAAGCCAAAGCGGCCGCCGCAGTTGTTGCCAGCTGCAAACAGACCCTTGATCGGCTCAAAGTCCTCGCCCAGCACCTGACTGTTATCATCGGTCAACAGGCCGCCGGTGGTCACCAGCATACTGCCCATGGATTTCTCAGCACCGTAGGCAAAGATATGCTTGCCGTTCAGCGGACGCAGCAGCACCGGCTCCTTAGCAAAATCCTCGTCCACGCCCTTTTCACACAGTTCGTTGTAGCGTGCTACGGTGGCAACAAAATTTTCCAGATCGGTGCCGGTAAAGCCCAGACGCTGACCCAGCTGCTGGGCATCCTCGCCGGCATACACGGTTACAGTGCTCATGCCGGTCACCTCGTAGCCGGCATCGCCGCCGTCAATGGCACCCTGCATGATATCATCCAGCTTCTCGTCCTCGCCGTTGGCATAATCAACAGCCATGTGGCCGGGTGCCTGATAGGTAAGATCGGTGCGGATGGTATCGTTGAATACCGTAAAAATCTTACCCTGCGGTTCCTTTGCACCGGCCATTGCTGCAAGCACGATATCGCCAAAGCCCTCATTGCAGTAGCGCTTACCGTGGCAGTTGACCCACAGTGCAGCGGTGGTGCCAATAGGGTCTCCGGGGCTGTTGCAGGGGTAGACGTAGTTACCGCCCATGCTGGACAGCGGACGGCTCTCCAGACGGCCGCCAGCCCAGTAGCCCAGCTGAATGCCGGAGCCATCGTCGTCCATGCCGCCAATAGCGGTATCGTCAGAGCAGTAATCGCTGATCTCAATCAGCAGGTCACGGCACATTTCAGCGTTGCCGCCAAAGCCGCCGCCGCAAAGGATCACGCCCTTCTTGGCGGTGAACTTGATGTAGCTGCCATCGGCCTCCTTGCCCACCACGCCAACAACGGCATCGCCGTCCTTGATCAGCTGGCAGGCCTTGGTGCCAAAGTGGTAGTCTGCGCCCTTCTCGCGGGCGATCTCCATGCAGCGCTTGACCGGCGAAGCATCACCGTTCAGGGTGGGGGTGCCCACCCAGGTGCTGATGCCGCTCTTCTTCTGGGTGTAGTTGCTGCTCAGCGGCCACTGACGTACACTCCAGCTGTCCTTTTCCTCTGCGGTAAAGCTGTCGGTCATCCAGTCAAAGCACTTGCCGCTGTTCTTGGCATAGGCCATGATCAGGCCGCAGCGGCTGCGATTGTTGGTGCGCAGCTGCCAGTCGGTAACAAACTCCTGTATGTCGATCTGGGGAATGCCCTTGCTGGCCAAAAACTCGCTGTTCAGGTGGCCGATCTGTCCGCCGCCGCGGAAGCTCATGGCGTCCTCGGTCTGGCTCTCGATCACGATCACGCTGGCACCGGCTTCAATAGCGGCACGGGCAGCCGGCGTACCGGCCTGACCGCCGCCCACGATGACAACATCGGCGGTGTACTCCTTTGCAAATTCGGTGATCGCATCGGGAGCGGTGCGCCAGCTCTCACCTTCTGCGGTGCTCTGGCCGGGAGTGGTGCTGACCACCGGTTCGCCCTTGGCCTGTGCCACGCAGTTTGCAACAGCATCCTTAACAGCATCCGAGGTAATGGTCGCACCGGAATGACCGTCGATCTCGGCGCTCTGAGCCTTGAGGATCTGCTCCTTCAGCTCATCGCCAATGTCCTTGCCAAAGCCCTCGGTTTCACCGGAAACATCAATGGTCACATCCGTGATGCTCTCAGCGTCAAAGGTCATGGTGACGGTAACGTCTGAGCTGATGCCCTTGGAGGTAGCAGAATAACTGCCGGGAGTGTAAGTACCGCTGGCAGAAGCAGTGCTGGAACTGCCGGAGGAACCGGAGCAGCCCACCAGAGCCCCTGCCATAGCAGCCCCCAGCGCACCAATGGATGCGGTGTGCAGGAACTGTCTTCTGGAAACCTTGTTTGCCATGAAATCTTCTCCTTTTGGTATGTTGTTCCGTTCGTATACGGCGATTGACAAAAGAATAGCAATTTCAGGAAAGAGTTGCAATCATCCTGCGCAACTGGGCGTTTCCATTGCGTAGTTGGACAAAAAGCCCTGCGTAATGGGAAGGTATGCCGGGGCAGATGCGCCGAAGTCACTGATGAATCTGTATGGCGGAATAGCGAGCGTCTGTAGTTTCTATATCCTCTTTGTTTTTCCAGAGGTTTGCACGGTAATTCGGGTCATAAGTAGTGACAGCGCTCAGCTTTTTGGCGCAGGCGGCAGCATCCAGCGTAACGGTGCGGAAGGGGTCAGGTCGATCAAAACTTCACCAATCGTTACAATATCCATGGCTGCTCCTTTCAGCGGTGCACCAGCAGCGCCTGATAGGGTTCCAGCTCCACGTCTGCCAGCCAGACGGTCTTGCCATCGGCGGTCTTGTACCTGCCGCCCAGAGCGTCCAGACTTGCTCCTGCCGGGTACTCGGTACAGTTCCATGAACAGCCATTCCAGCTCGTCCTTGTGCTTGGCGAACCGGACTGCAAAATTATCTTGACTTGTCATCTTTCTTTATCCTTTTCGCGTAAGATGAAGCTGCACGCTGGGGTAATCGCCAAACAGCTGCGGCAGGACAAGTCCCGCATACAGCAGGGTGCTGCCGCTGAACCGCATCCCCTTGTGAATGCCGTCCTCTACGTCGTGGGCATACCGGGAGCCGAAATAGTCGATGCCATCCAGTTCATACACAGCATCTTCTTCCAGCCCACGGAAGCACAGGTGGATGGGCAAGGGATTCGCCTGCGGATGGGTCACCACCAGATTCAGCAGTGCCTCGCTGCCGTCCTCTGCGGCAAACTGCCATGCCGTGAAATATGCGTTTTCTGCCGGGTCGGTCAGCCGGTAATAATCGCCGGTGCGGATCAGGTCGTTCAGCCGTTTGAACCGCTTGATCTGGTTTTTCACTGCAGTGCACTCGGCGCGCTTCAATTTGCCCAGATCCAGCTCGTAGCCAAAGGTGCCGCTCATCGCCACCACAGCACGGGTATCGATGGGCGTAGTACGGCCGGTCTGGTGGTTGGGGCAGGCAGAAACATGAGCACCCATGGTGCAGACCGGGTAGCCAAAGGAGGTGCCGTGCTGGATGGTCAACCGTTCAATGGCATCGGTATCATCACTGCACCAGATCTGGGGATAGTAGCACAGCATTCCGGCATCAAAGCGTCCGCCGCCGCCTGCGCAGCCCTCGAACAGCACCTCCGGGAAGCCCTGCGTCAGCCGCTCTGCCAGCGCATAAACGCCCAGCATATAGCGGTGCATGATCTCACCCTGCTGCTCGGCAGGGAAAGCACGGCTGTACACATCGCTCATGCTGCGGTTCATATCCCACTTGATATACTCAATGTGATGCTCCCGCAGCAGCTTGCTGATAACCCCTGCCAGATAGTCCACCACCTCCGGGCGGGAAAGATCCAGCACCAGCTGGTTGCGCCCCATGGCAGGCTTGCGTCCGGGCAGGGTCAGCGCCCAGTCCGGATGGGTGCGGTACAGCTGGGAGTTCTCGTTGACCATTTCCGGTTCGCTCCACAGGCCGAATTTCATGCCCAGCGCATTGATCTGCCCGATCAGCGGATCCAGTCCGCCGGGCAGCTTTTCGCAGTTCACGGTCCAGTCGCCCAGACCCTGATTGTCGTCATTCCGGGTGCCGAACCAGCCATCGTCCAGCACCATCATCTCCACGCCGAGAGAGGCCGCTTTTTCAGCGATTTTTACGATCTTTTCGGTGTTGAAATCAAAATAGGTGGCCTCCCAGTTGTTGATCAGCACCGGGCGGCGTTTGTCCTTCCACGGGCCGCGGCAGATGTTGCGCCGCAAAAAGCGGTGGTACTGCTGGGAAAGCGGGGTCAGACCCTCTGCCGCAAAGGAGAGGATCACCTCCGGGGTATCAAAGGTCTCGCCCGGCTTCAGGTTCCACGCAAAGCGCTCCTCCTGAATGCCGCTCACTACCCGGACAAGCCCGGTCTGAGAGCGCTCCACGTCCATCTGGTAGCTGCCGGAATAGACCATCATCACCCCGTAGCAGGCACCGCTGGTCTCCGTTGCATCCTGCTGGCAGAGGATCAGGAAGGGATTATTGTGGTGGCTGGAGCTGCCCCGCACCGAAGAAATGGTCTGGATATTGGTGCCCACAGCTTCCCGCTCCAGCTGCCGTTCCATAGCGTGTCTGCCATGGAAATGCAGCAGATCCCATCTGCCAAAGGGCAGATCCAGACAGGCAGATGCCGCCTTGTCCAGCCGCAGCGGGGTATCTCCGTGGTTTGTCAGCCGCGCCGCACGGGTGATGACATCCTGCTGTGCAAACACGCCGTACAGCAGCTCCAGCGTCAGACCGGTTGTCTCGTCCTGCATTCGGACGATCAGGGTCTCGGCATCGTTTTCCTCTGCGTGGGCACAGGGCAGACCGGTCAGCTGATATTTGCCCGCCTCCACCGTGTGGCTCACATAGGTAAAGTCTGCGCCAAAGGCGCCACGGCTGTCGGCCACCGTCAGGCAGGATAGACGGAAATCGCCCACATTGCAGCCGGTATACTCCTGCGGGAGCAGATCCGGGGAAACGCCCCGGTGGGTGCGGTAAGCGTAGTAATCCGGCGAGAATCCCCGGTCTGTGCGAGGATACAGCTGCATCAGGTCCCCGGTGCCGATGGTTTTGCCGTAGTACAGATGCAGCAGGTGCCCCAGCGCATCCACCTTCATGTGGTAGCTGGTATGGGCAGTCTCCAATACAAAAATGCGTGCCTCGGAATCAAATCGAATACTCATGGATCCTATACCTCAACGAGATTATTTTTAATAGAAATGCCGACAGGCAGGCGGTCGTGTCGGAACGGCTACCCGCCTGTCGGCGGCGCTCATTGCTGCCATTGCCTTTACGAATTGTCTGCGAGAGATTTTCATTTTTGTTCTCCTCCAAAGTCCTTATTCCGTAGGGTGATCTTCGTACTGTGTCGTACCGGCCGGGTCGATTTTTCTGCTTTTTGTCAGCTCTTACAAAAGCAGCGAGAAAATTTTGTGCATCATCACATTGCACAGTTTCTTTTCTCTTGTTGTGCCATTATTATACTATCTGCCAGTGGTTTCGTAAATGCAAAAATGCGACTTGTTATATCTCAATTTGAAGGAATACTGCGAATTATTATGAAAGAGGCTCTGTCTTTCATAGAGCAGCATTACAGCGAAGATATTTCCATCGAGGATATCTCCTCCTTCTGCGGACTGAACCGCAGCTATTTCAGCAAGGTGTTCCGAGATACCATGGGCGAAAGCCCACAGGGGTTCCTGCTGCACTACCGCATGGCACGGGCGGCACAGCTGCTGACTGAAAGCCGCCTGCCCATCAGCACCATCGGCACCATGGTCAGCTATCCCAATCAGCTTCACTTTTCCCGTGCGTTCAAAAACGTATATGGCATCAGCCCACGGGACTATCGTGCAAAGCATTTTGCACTATAAAAATTGGTCTCAATACAGTGAAATAAATCAGCGGCAGTCCTCCCGTTAGACATTCCTATGAGTTGGGAACCGCGGGGCCTTACGGGTTGCGTTTGCTGATTTTTCCGCAGCCCCTTGGCAGGGCTTTGAAAAATCAGAACGCTACTCGGGCAACTCCTCCCTGTTTCTGCCGCAGGCAGCGGTCGTCGTCGTTGCTGTTCAAGTCCTCTTATCCGCTGTTACAGCTGAAGAGGGAGTATACAGTGAAATAAATCAGCGGCAGTCCTCCCGTTAGACATTCCTACGGGTTGGGAACCGCGCACTAACAAAAGCCCCACTGGGGCTTTTGTTGCCCCACCTGCGGTGGGGCCGTGCTGTTCAAGTCCTCTTATCCGCTGTTGCTGTTAAAGAGAAATTGCCGTATAAAACAAAAAAGACAGCTATCAAAAGCTGTCTCTCTTGTGGTGCACCTCGCGCACTCATATCCGAACTTTTCTCCGCTTTCACGGCTTCTCCGAAAGCGACCGTTTCCGTACCTTCCTTATAATTAAAGGTGATGAGAACCTTATCATCATAGAGATAGATGGCATTGATGAAAGTATCCACCAGTGCCTGCCGCTGCTCCGGCTGGGTCATATCCAGCTTGCGGAAGCGAAGCAGCCATCGCAATCCAACTTTTTCAATCGTTTGCAACATCGTTGGATTGCATATCGCAAAATATGCCGGTTAGAACAGTATTCCAAACCTGCCCTTGCGATTGAACCGGACGAACTCCTCTTTCATCTTTGGCTTAGCCAGCCGTTCCTCTGCAATGCGGGCTTGCAGTTCTTTTCGCTGTTCTTCCAGCGCTTCCAGCCGCTCCTTGGTGGAACTGGTCAGAATGCCCATCTGGATAGCGTTCAGCATATTGGTGATGCCGGTTTCCGTTTCTTTCAACTGCTTTTCATAGATGGGCAAATCCGTGCTTTCCTGATTTTGCAATTCCATGACTTTGGCAATGATGGCATTCATGGAAGCGTCATCTTCCACCAGCTTCATGGTCTCGTTGACCACTAGATCTTCCAGCCACTGTTTCCGCACGGCCTTTTTATCGCAGGTCTTTTTCTTCTTGGCGGCGGCACACTTGTAATAGGTATACATTTTCCCGGTGTGGCTGACACCGCTTTCTCCGAACATCAGTGCACCGCACTTGCCGCAGTACAGCTTGGTTGTGAGCAGATAGCTTTCCTCTGCCTTATGACGGGCAGGGGCCTTTTTATTTTTCGCCAGCTTTTCCTGCACCTTGTTGAACAAGTCCTCTGACACGAGAGCCGGGATCGCATTGGGCTGTACCACATCCCGCAAACGCAATTCGCCGATGTACCGGCGATTACTCAGCATCCGCTGAATTGTGTTATAGGACATCTCTCCGCCCATCGAATTTTTGATGTTGTGCGCCTTCAACCAATCCCGCAAGTCAGTCATGGTCGCACCGTCCGCATACTTCTGGAACGTCTGCTCCACATACGGAGCCAGCAGCGGGTCTGGCTGGTAATGCCGGGTCTCATCGATCATGTAGCCGAACGGAATCGTGCCGCCATTATAAATACCCTTGAGAGCATTTTCGGTCATGCCGCGCACGACCTTTTCGGACAGGTCAGCCGAGTAATATTCGGCATAGCCCTCCAGCACCGACTCCAGAATAATACCCTCCGGGCCAGCCGAAATGACTTCCGTTGCCGACACCAGTTTCACGCCGTTCCGCTTCAGTTGGGTCTTGTACCGGGCACTGTCATAGCGGTTTCGGGCAAAGCGGTCGAGCTTCCAGACAATGATGACGTCAAAGATGCCACGCTCACTGTCCTTGATCATCTGCTGGAACTGCGGGCGGTTATCGGTCTTGGCGGAGATGGCACGGTCAATGTAATGCTTCACCACCGTGAAGCCGTTCTTTTCCGCATAGGCGGTGCATTCCCGGATCTGACCTTCAATGGATTCTTCGCGCTGACTGTCAGTAGAATAGCGGGCATAGATCACGGCGGTCATGGCAGGCACCTCCATTTATACATCATTGAACGGTGGATCGTTTTTTCAAAGCAATGTTTCGTATAATGGATATACCACAGTTTTTAACTGAATGCAAGACTTTTTCCCAAATAAAAGCCGCCATCATTCTCAGATCGTCCAGTTCTGGCTTGCCGACTGCAGATCCACCATGTGGGTGTACAGTCCCTTCCGGGCGTACAGCTCTGCCGGGCTGCCCTGCTCGGCCACGATGCCACCCGACAGCACCACCACCTGATCCGCACCGGCCACGGTACGCATCCGGTGAGCGATGATGAGAACGGTCTTGTTTTTGATGAGGCGGGACAGAGCCTCCTGAATCGCCGTTTCGTTCTCAACATCCAGACTTGCGGTGGCCTCGTCCAGCAGAATGATGGGCGCATCCTTCAGAAAAGCACGGGCGATGGAAATGCGCTGACGCTCACCGCCGGAAAGAGCGCAGCCATTCTCGCCGATATTGGTGTTCCACTTGTCCGGCAGCTTCTCGGCAAATTCCTCGCAGTTTGCCAGCTTTGCCGCCGTAAGGACCTCCTCGTCGGTGGCACCTTTGCGCCCCAGACGGATGTTTTCGAGGATTGTGTTGTCAAACAGGGTCACATCCTGAAAGACGATGGAATACAGGCTCATGAGTTTTTCCGGGTCGATTCGGGAGACATCCATGCCGCCCACGGTGATACTGCCCTTCTGGTAATCCCAGAACCGTGCTGCCAGCCGGG
Source organism: Faecalibacterium prausnitzii (assembly GCF_003287405.1). Taxonomy (GTDB): domain Bacteria; phylum Bacillota; class Clostridia; order Oscillospirales; family Ruminococcaceae; genus Faecalibacterium; species Faecalibacterium intestinale. The sequence goes on along the minus strand of NZ_PRLD01000003.1, from coordinate 6,919 downwards.
AAACAGTGGTCTTGCCGCTGCCGGAGGGGCCCACCAGCGCCGTAACCTCCCCCTGCTTTGCGGTAAAGGAGACATCCCGCAGCACCGCTTCACCGGAGTCATAGGCAAAGCCCACATGGTCGAACACGATATCGCAGCCCTGATTGGTCAGCTGCTCGCTGCCGGTCTGCAGGGGAGCGTCCAGAATCTCATTCATCCGCCCCACATTGGTACGCATGGCGATGACCGCCGCCAGATTCTGCAAAGCCCCCTGCATGGGGTCGTACATCCGGGATGCCGCCATCAGGAACAGAAACAGGGTCAGTACGTCGATGCTGCCCTGCACCAGCAGCACCGAACCGGTGAGCGCCACCGATGCAATGCCCAGCTTGAGCACCATGCCGGCGGAGGACACAAACAGCGCTGTTTCCAGCTCTGCCACAATAGACTGCTTTTCCACTGCCCGAATTTTGCCGGAAAGGCCGGACAGATACTGCTGCTCCGCATTGCTGGCTTTCAGGTCCCGGAGAGTCTCGATGTACTCCTGAATACCGTCCGCACAGGCCATTTTCGCCGCCATGGTCCTGGCCTGCACCTTATCCTGTACCCGATAGCTGCCCACCACGATGGCAGCGGATACCGGAATGACCCACAGAGCCGCCAGTGCCATCCGCCACTCAAAGGCGAACAGGCTCAGGGCAATGAGCACCGTGGAAATGAGGGAGCCGAACAGACCGGGGATGAAGTGGGAGCAGTCCTTTTCCAGTACCTCGCAGTCCGCCATGATGGTGCTTGTCAGGTCGGCAAGGTCTCGCTTGCCGAAAAAGGACAGAGGCAGCTTCCGCAGCCGCTCTGCAAGGGTCAGGCGGCGGGTGCCGCTCTCTTTATAGGTAGTAAAATAGGTGCCGTTGTACTGGAACCATGTGGTCAGCAAAATCAACACAAAGCAGGCAACGCATCCCACCAGATAAAAGGTGCTTCTCCCGCTCGTAGAGCCTGCCAGCAGGTCTTTTACCAGAAGATACAGCAGCCCGGTGGGCAGCATGAACGCCATGTTCTGGAACGCACAGGCCAGAACGCCCTTTACAAGCCCCTTTGCGCCCTCCGGGGAGCTGGCTGTGGCGTGTTGAATTTTTTCGATCATTCCTTACCCCTCCTTTGCGACCTTCCACTGCACCGACGCCTGATACTCCTGCCACATCCGGGCAAACAGACCGTTCTGCGCACACAGTTCGTCCTTTGTGCCGGATTCCACAATCTGCCCATCCTGCACCACATAGATGCAGTCGGCGTTGGCGACTGTGGACAGGCGGTGCGCGATCATCAGCACCGTTTTGCCCTTGGCAAGCTGGGCAAAGGCTGCCTGCACCTTTGCTTCATTGTCCGGGTCGGCAAAGGCGGTGGCCTCGTCCAGGATCAGGATGGGCACATTTTTCAGCATGGCGCGGGCAATGGCAATGCGCTGCTGCTCGCCGCCGGAAAGATACACGCCCTTGGTGCCGATGACCGTGTGGATGCCCGCCGGGAACTTCTCCACGATATCCATGCACTGTGCAGCTTTCAGCGCCGCCAGCACCTCGGCTTCGGTGGCCTGCGGCCTACCCAGACGGACGTTGTCCAGAATGCTGCCCTTGAGCAGGCGGCTGTTCTGGAACACAAAGGAGATGGTGTCCATCAACTCTTCCTTGGGGATGTCCCGCACATCCGCTCCGCCCACCCGGACGCTGCCGCTCTGCACATCGAAGAACCGACAGATCAGGTTTGCCAGTGTGGATTTGCCGCCGCCGGAGGGTCCAACGAAAGCCACCGTCTGACCCGGCTGAATTTTCAGCGAAACGCCCTCGATAACATCCGTTTTGCCATCATAGCTGAAATGCACATCCTTCAGGGACACAGAGGCATCTTTCGGATGCTGCGGATGATCGTTTTCTGGCACAGGTTCCGCATCCAGAACCGAATCCACACGAGCCAGCGCATCTGCCACAACGAGTTCATTTTCGCTCATGTACATGATGCGGGTCAGGGTCAGGGAGATCACCGGCGTGATGATGATATAGAACAGCAGGTTCAGCAGAAATTCCGTGGTCACGCCGTGGGTCGTGAACAGCAGCCCGCCCGCGATCAGAAAGGCGAACACACCGTTGACGGCAGCGGTATAGAACATCATGGGCAGGCGCAGGTCTTTGGTGTAGGAGATGACCCACTTTTCATACTCATCAATGGTGGTCTTGAACTTTTTGAAGGAAAATACCGATTGCCCGAAGGTCTTGACCACCGGGATACCCCGGACGTACTCCACGGCCTCGTTGGACATGGATTCCAGTGCGTTGCCGTACTGCCGCATTTTTTCGGCCATCCGCTTGCCGGTCATGGTCGCCATGATGAGAAACGCCAACACCACCGGCGCAAGGCTCAGCAGCCCCAGCCGCCAGTCGAACGCCAGCAGCAAAACCAGCAGCCCCACCGGGGTGGCGATGGCGTTGTACTGGTCTGGCAGCTGGTGGGCCAGATAGGTCTCGGCGGCTCCGGTGCTCTCATGGATGATCTTCCGCAGCTTGCCGCTGCCGAAGGTCTCGGCAAAGCCCAGCGGCAGCACCGCCAAATGCTCCGACACCGCCAGCCGCAGATTGGTCGCCACCCGGAACGCCGACAGGTGGGAGCACATCAGCGCTGCAATGTAAATAAGGTAAGACAGCACTGCAAACAACACTGCCATCCAGCCGTAATGGGGGATGTTCACCGCCTGCGCATAGTCCGGTGCGACAGCCAGCACATCCCGCAAGATCATCCAGATATAGAGGAACGGGATCAGCGCCATCAGTGCGCTGACAGCGGAGAGCACCAGTGAAGCATAGGTGAATACCCGATGTCCACCTGCATAGCCCATCAGCCGGGAAAAGTCCGATCGTTTTTTCAATCAAATCACATCCTTACCGTAATATTGCCATGCGTACCGCCTGACATGATCGGGTGCGCATGTGCCGTTTATTCTGCCTCAGACAAATTTTCCGTGACGAAAAGTTCAATGACATTTTCCATAGTTGCCTGATCATAGTCCTCTGCGATGGCGGCAGCATTCCAATAAGCATAATTTCCTTCATACCAGCTCTGCAGGTCGTCGAGATCCTCTGCATAGCGGAATTCCAGATGATACGTCGTTTCCATCGTATCGGGCGCAAAGGCAAAGTAGGTAAACTCCCCGGAATCCGCATCCTCGCTCTGGTAGAAGAGGAAGCTGTTTTCATTGTCCACATCCAGTTTCTGGTAGGTGTGTGCAAACACTTCCTGTCCTTGCGCATCCAGACCGGTGATAGTGTCGCCATTCATCACGAATTTTTCCACGCCGCCCAGAAAATAGCAGTTGAACGCCGTGCTGTCCGGATCTGCTGCATATTTTTCAACAGCCTCCTCGCCATACGGCTCTGCCATGCACATTCCCAGCAGCATATCCGTAGCCGATTCCGCATTGTCCTCGCCTACCAGCGGAGTCGCAGCGTCGATCCACAAATTCCGGTATTCACTCTTTGCCATCTCCGGGAACAGTTCCACATAAGTCCCGCTGATACCAGACAGATAATCCTCCGCATCCATTACCTGACTTGCGGAAGCCGAAGAAGCCACCGAGGAGGAAACGCTGGATGCCGAAGACGCTGTGCTTGCGCTCTGCTGGCCGCAGCCGACAGCAGACAGCAGGCAGACCGCAGACAAGGCCACTGCAACAAATTTCTTTTTCATCATCATATGAAAGTACCTCCGGTTTTAAAGTAAGTTTGTTCTAACCGCTCTGTACTTTAGCATATTTTTCGGCCGTGGACTACTCCATTCTGATTTCCCTGCTCCGTTTTGCGAGTCCATTTGCGTGGGTGCGGTACTGCGACGGGGTCGTTCCATATCGTTTCCGGAAAGCCTCCGAAAACTTGCTGGCGTTGTCATATCCTGCATTCTGTGCGATCTGCGTAATGGGCTTTGCGCTCCGGACAAGCTCTACGGCAGCCTGTTCCAGACGGTATTCCTTGATATAGTGGTATACTGGCACACCGTAGACCTGTTTGAACATTTTTTGCAGGTGCGAAACCGAGATCCCGTGTTCTTCTGCCAGCTGCGCAAGGGAGACATACCCCTCCCGGTTTGTCAGAAGGTGATCCCGGAGATGGTGTGCCAGTTCGGTCTGTTCGGTAGAACAGTACAAGTCCGTTCCTTCCTCCTGCGGAATGCGGCTCAGCAGCATCAACAGCTCCACCACCTTGAGCCGCAGGAACCGGAGATCCATGTAGGGCGCATTTTCGTACAATTCCCGGAAAACGTGCTCACAGCGGGGTCCTGCCGTACCGAACATGAACCATCGGTTTCCCAGAAGATTCTGCTTCAGTACCGCAAAATCCACCGAAAAGCCCGGTGCGTTCTTCTCAAGCCAGTTCTGAGCGGCTGCTGGATCAACTTCCAGACACAGCCCTTCGTAACAGCCCAGCGGGAACCGTGACTCTGAACGTGTTCCATGCCGTCCGTCGTAGCAGCTGACGGCCATATCCCCCGGCTTTAGCAGAACGCTATCACGCATGGAAAAGCTGGTTTCAAAACGGCCATTGATGCAGAAATTGATCTCTATCATACCGATCTGCGTGCGGATTTCCGTATAGGTCTCCATCTCCAGCCGCAGCAGCATGATCCCCACGCCATCAAACAGCCGGTAATAGTGAATTTCTCCACTTCCGGCCGCATTTTCAAAGCCGCCTGTTTGTCCGGGATTATAGGGAGTGACCCCCGTTTTGTCATGAAAAATGATATCAATCATACTGTTTATTCAATCCGATCTCCACAATCCGTCTTTTGCAGGGCTTGGAATGGCAGCTGTGGTCAACTGGCAGATCTCTGTCTTTCATATTTTTCCTTTCTTCGCCCCTTGCATCGCAATTTTCTCAACCATGCGCTATCCCAGTGCCACATCCAGTACCATCATCATGCTGAAGCCTACCGCAAAAAAAACCGTGCCGACGTTAGAGTGCTGCCCCTGCGACATTTCCGGGATCAGCTCCTCCACCACCACATACAGCATGGCTCCGGCGGCAAAGCTGAGCAGATAGGACAAAGCGGGCACCACAATGCCTGCCGCCAGGATCGTCAATACTGCCCCGATCACACCGAGAATGTACCATCGAATCAGCTTTTTCGGTTTCTCCGTCTTCATCTTTTTTGCCTCCGATTGCAGTTCATGATTCTGCTTTTCATTTGGGCAATTTCCAACTTCTTAGAAAATCAAATGGACAATACCGCCGACAATTGCCGCTCCCGCAACCCAGATCAGCGCCAGTATGCTTCGCTTTTTCAGCACCTGCCTCCAGGTCTGCACGAACGGCGCATCTTCAAGCCCTGGCAGCACCCAAAACTGGCTGTGCCCGACCCATAGCTTGTCGATTACAACGCCGTCATAGATATTCATGACCTCAAGAAACAGCAGCGCCTGCCAATAGGCCTCACCAAAGGAGGAAGCCCCGTTCCACAAACCGATAATCAGCACAAGAGCAGCAAGCATCACGATAAAGAACGGTATCATAAAGCATTTTCGTTTTCGGTTCATCGTATTGCGGTCGATCAGTCCCAGTTCGATGGCGCGATCCTGCACCTCCTTGGGATAAAAGTACAGTCCATTGACAGCACCACCGATCACAGCGATTTTTACCATTGCGGTAAACAGCAGACAATAAAGCAGCAGTTGCAGTACGATCATTGTTTTTCTCCTCTCAGTCTGGGTGCGAATCGGGCATATGCTCCCATTTCCTTCGCCTTCCATCGTGGTTCATACAAAACAAGAAAGTATGCCAGAAATACCATGTACCGAATCGTTTGATTTCCATACCAATCTGTCTCCCCGCTATTATCGAACCTTCATGCAGAAATCGCAGCGGTCATTTCCGCGCCCCAGCGTCATGCTTCTCTCCCAGATCAGCTTCGGATGCAGCCCGGTATAGCTGATGTCATCACTGTCGCAAAAGCAGCGGCACAGCTCCGGACAGCCGTAGTCCGCACAGGTGTCGTGATAGGGACACTTCATCATATCCACACGCCAGACGCCGTTGCCGGTCTGCAGTTCTTTTGGGGCAAAGCCCGCCGCCGGGCCGAAAACGCTCCGGGTGGATTTGACGAAAACGCCGGGAACAAGGCGGTAAAGCCCCGGTATGTGCAGCAGGGCGGCAAGCTGTTTGTGGCTCGTTCTCGCCAAGCGCTCCACATAGCCGTGAACGGTTTGCAGTGCCTCCTCTTTCGGCATGACCCGCTGCAAGGTCTCGTAGGCCGAAATGCCCGGCAAGATCTGCCGCTTGAGGTGGTATTGCTTTTCCTTGCTTGCATCTGCATTTTCAGCCAGCAGCGCACTCAGGCGCATATCGAAAGCGGTGTTCAGTTCCTTTGCCTGCGCGGGAAAGCGCAGTGCCGCAGTCTCCCGAAAGTCACGGGAAAGATAGGTTTCCTTTCTCTTCATCGTCCGTTACCCCTTCTTTTTGTACCCGCAGTCGCAGTAGGGTCCGCCGGAGGCAAGGGTATACTGCCGCACAAAGTCGGTCACGCCGCCCGCTTCGCTCATGGTGTAGTCCAGACGGCACAAAGCAGGGGTCAGGTCGTACAGCCCCAGCTCCTTCATCAGCACACAGATGCCGCACTTGGTAAAGCGTCCCTCGTAGCCGCTGCCATCCGGGTATTCGTAAAACTCCATGTTCCACGAGTAGGGGTTGCGGTCGGCGGCTTTCAGAGTGGCGGTTGCCTTCATAGCGGCAATGTCCTTTGCGGTGAACTTGCTTTTTCCGCTCTTGCGGCAGAACCACTGCATGGGCGCTGTCATCATGGACTTTGCGTAGTAATCCGTCAGCCTTTCCACCTCCGGACGTTGCGGCATGGAGAGGATGAACGCGCCGAGCATTGCGCAGTTGACGATGTTCATCTTGAAGCG
>NZ_PRLD01000057.1 GCF_003287405.1 Faecalibacterium prausnitzii | reverse complement strand
CACATGAGTTTCAATAATGGCAATGAACGTCGCAAGCTGAACGCAAAGTGGGAGCATCTTCGTGTGCAGTACCGCGAAGCAGGAATGAGCGAAGATGCAATTCAGGCTATGTACGAGTTTGATTTGGGTGTTCTTAATAGCGAACGTGCCTACATCACTAACACAATGACGGTTTCTGGTGCTGCCGATGATTGCGCAGCCAAGGAAACCAGCGACTTCAAGCAGTATGAAAAAGCCGTTACCGTAACGGATACCTACCACGAAACCAAAAGCCGTTTTGCATGGATTGGTGAGATTGAGAACGAACAGTTGCTTACTGCACTCGAAACTTTGAAAGTCGAAGATTTGGAAATCATCACCATGTACGCTTACGAGGGATACGACATCACTGAAATATCTAAAGTCTACGGCGTATCCCGCCCCACTATTAGCATAAAAATCAAGAGAATTACTAAATTTTTGAAAAACTTCAATTTTAATGCTACGAATTGACCCTTCTCGATGGCTCGTAAGTGTAAGGGCAATTCACCAGATGGCGAAAGCCGCTGAACGAAATGTCTACACTCATGTTCTTTGAAAACTGAATAGTTCCGTCATCTGGTACTCCGATAATGATACTTCCGTAATTCGCGGCCCGGTCACAAAGCAGACGGGGTGGCTGAAATGCCAATGAAGCGGTACAAGTCCGCTGCCAGATGTTTATGCCCCACTCGCAGGGAGCCGAGGGCGAATATGCGAGACCTTAACTTATTAAATCAGGCGTGGCCGAATGCTGTTTTCGG
>NZ_PRLD01000031.1 GCF_003287405.1 Faecalibacterium prausnitzii | reverse complement strand
GGTGGGCGCGGGGCATGACTATTGTCGCCGCACTTATGACTGTCTTCTTTATCATGCAACTCGTAGGACAGGTGCCGGCAGCGCTCTGGGTCATTTTCGGCGAGGACCGCTTTCGCTGGAGCGCGACGATGATCGGCCTGTCGCTTGCGGTATTCGGAATCTTGCACGCCCTCGCTCAAGCCTTCGTCACTGGTCCCGCCACCAAACGTTTCGGCGAGAAGCAGGCCATTATCGCCGGCATGGCGGCCGACGCGCTGGGCTACGTCTTGCTGGCGTTCGCGACGCGAGGCTGGATGGCCTTCCCCATTATGATTCTTCTCGCTTCCGGCGGCATTGGGATGCCCGCGTTGCAGGCCATGCTGTCCAGGCAGGTAGATGACGACCATCAGGGACAGCTTCAAGGATCGCTCGCGGCTCTTACCAGCCTAACTTCGATCATTGGACCGCTGATCGTCACGGCGATTTATGCCGCCTCGGCGAGCACATGGAACGGGTTGGCATGGATTGTAGGCGCCGCCCTATACCTTGTCTGCCTCCCCGCGTTGCGTCGCGGTGCATGGAGCCGGGCCACCTCGACCTGAATGTCTAGAGGGCGATAGCTTTGCGGTGGAAATCAAAGGCCGCATCCACTTTGATCTGTTTCTGGTGGTGCGTCGTACCATTAACCTGCCGACCTATACCCTGGAAGCGGTGTATGAAGCGGTTCTGGGCAAAACCAAAAGCAAACTGGGCGCGGAAGAAATTGCGGCGATTTGGGAAACCGAAGAGAGCATGAAAAAACTGGCGCAGTATAGCATGGAAGATGCGCGTGCGACCTATGAACTGGGTAAAGAATTTTTCCCGATGGAAGCGGAACTGGCGAAACTGATTGGTCAGAGCGTGTGGGATGTTAGCCGTAGCAGCACCGGTAATCTGGTGGAATGGTACCTGCTGCGCGTTGCGTATGCGCGTAATGAACTGGCGCCGAACAAACCGGACGAAGAAGAATACAAACGTCGTCTGCGTACCACCTATCTGGGCGGCTATGTGAAAGAACCGGAAAAAGGCCTGTGGGAAAACATCATCTACCTGGATTTCCGTAGCCTGTATCCGAGCATTATCGTGATCCATAACGTTAGCCCGGATACCCTGGAAAAAGAAGGCTGCAAAAACTATGATGTTGCGCCGATTGTGGGCTATCGCTTCTGCAAAGATTTTCCGGGCTTTATCCCGAGCATTCTGGGTGATCTGATTGCGATGCGCCAGGATATCAAAAAGAAAATGAAAAGCACCATCGATCCGATCGAAAAAAAAATGCTGGATTATCGCCAGCGCGCGATCAAACTGCTGGCGAACAGCTATTACGGCTATATGGGCTATCCGAAAGCGCGTTGGTATAGCAATGTCTAGACGGAAAGCGTTACCGCCTGGGGTCGTCATTACATCGAAATGACCATCCGCGAAATCGAAGAAAAATTCGGCTTCAAAGTTCTGTATGCGGATACCGATGGTTTCTATGCGACCATTCCGGGTGAAAAACCGGAACTGATCAAAAAGAAAGCGAAAGAATTTCTGAACTACATCAACAGCAAACTGCCGGGTCTGCTGGAACTGGAATACGAAGGCTTTTACCTGCGCGGTTTCTTCGTGACCAAAAAACGCTATGCGGTGATCGATGAAGAAGGCCGTATTACCACCCGCGGTCTGGAAGTTGTTCGTCGCGATTGGAGCGAAATTGCGAAAGAAACCCAGGCGAAAGTTCTGGAAGCGATCCTGAAAGAAGGCAGCGTGGAAAAAGCGGTTGAAGTTGTTCGCGATGTTGTTGAAAAAATCGCGAAGTACCGTGTGCCGCTGGAAAAACTGGTGATCCACGAACAGATTACCCGCGATCTGAAAGATTACAAAGCGATCGGTCCGCATGTTGCGATTGCGAAACGTCTGGCGGCGCGTGGTATCAAAGTTAAACCGGGCACCATCATCAGCTATATCGTGCTGAAAGGCAGCGGCAAAATCAGCGATCGTGTGATTCTGCTGACCGAATATGATCCGCGCAAACACAAATACGATCCGGATTACTACATCGAAAACCAGGTTCTGCCGGCGGTTCTGCGTATTCTGGAAGCGTTTGGCTACCGTAAAGAAGATCTGCGTTACCAGAGCGGCAAACAGACCGGCCTGGATGCGTGGCTGAAACGTTAAGGATCCTCTAGAGTCGACCTGCAGGCATGCAAGCTTGGCGTAATCATGGTCATAGCTGTTTCCTGTGTGAAATTGTTATCCGCTCACAATTCCACACAACATACGAGCCGGAAGCATAAAGTGTAAAGCCTGGGGTGCCTAATGAGTGAGCTAACTCACATTAATTGCGTTGCGATCACTGCCCGCTTTCCAGTCGGGAAACCTGTCGTGCCAGCTGCATTAATGAATCGGCCAACGCGCGGGGAGAGGCGGTTTGCGTATTGGGCGCTCTTCCGCTTCCTCGCTCACTGACTCGCTGCGCTCGGTCGTTCGGCTGCGGCGAGCGGTATCAGCTCACTCAAAGGCGGTAATACGGTTATCCACAGAATCAGGGGATAACGCAGGAAAGAACATGTGAGCAAAAGGCCAGCAAAAGGCCAGGAACCGTAAAAAGGCCGCGTTGCTGGCGTTTTTCCATAGGCTCCGCCCCCCTGACGAGCATCACAAAAATCGACGCTCAAGTCAGAGGTGGCGAAACCCGACAGGACTATAAAGATACCAGGCGTTTCCCCCTGGAAGCTCCCTCGTGCGCTCTCCTGTTCCGACCCTGCCGCTTACCGGATACCTGTCCGCCTTTCTCCCTTCGGGAAGCGTGGCGCTTTCTCATAGCTCACGCTGTAGGTATCTCAGTTCGGTGTAGGTCGTTCGCTCCAAGCTGGGCTGTGTGCACGAACCCCCCGTTCAGCCCGACCGCTGCGCCTTATCCGGTAACTATCGTCTTGAGTCCAACCCGGTAAGACACGACTTATCGCCACTGGCAGCAGCCACTGGTAACAGGATTAGCAGAGCGAGGTATGTAGGCGGTGCTACAGAGTTCTTGAAGTGGTGGCCTAACTACGGCTACACTAGAAGAACAGTATTTGGTATCTGCGCTCTGCTGAAGCCAGTTACCTTCGGAAAAAGAGTTGGTAGCTCTTGATCCGGCAAACAAACCACCGCTGGTAGCGGTGGTTTTTTTGTTTGCAAGCAGCAGATTACGCGCAGAAAAAAAGGATCTCAAGAAGATCCTTTGATCTTTTCTACGGGGTCTGACGCTCAGTGAAACGAAAACTCACGTTAAGGGATTTTGGTCATGAGATTATCAAAAAGGATCTTCACCTAGATCCTTTTAAATTAAAAATGAAGTTTTAAATCAATCTAAAGTATATAGATATAGACTTCTGTATATCTAGAAGTAAACTTGGTCTGACAGTTACCAATGCTTAATCAGTGAGGCACCTATCTCAGCGATCTGTCTATTTCGTTCATCCATAGTTGCCTGACTCCCCGTCGTGTAGATAACTACGATACGGGAGGGCTTACCATCTGGCCCCAGTGCTGCAATGATACCGCGAGACCCACGCTCACCGGCTCCAGATTTATCAGCAATAAACCAGCCAGCCGGAAGGGCCGAGCGCAGAAGTGGTCCTGCAACTTTATCCGCCTCCATCCAGTCTATTAATTGTTGCCGGGAAGCTAGAGTAAGTAGTTCGCCAGTTAATAGTTTGCGCAACGTTGTTGCCATTGCTACAGGCATCGTGGTGTCACGCTCGTCGTTTGGTATGGCTTCATTCAGCTCCGGTTCCCAACGATCAAGGCGAGTTACATGATCCCCCATGTTGTGCAAAAAAGCGGTTAGCTCCTTCGGTCCTCCGATCGTTGTCAGAAGTAAGTTGGCCGCAGTGTTATCACTCATGGTTATGGCAGCACTGCATAATTCTCTTACTGTCATGCCATCCGTAAGATGCTTTTCTGTGACTGGTGAGTACTCAACCAAGTCATTCTGAGAATAGTGTATGCGGCGACCGAGTTGCTCTTGCCCGGCGTCAATACGGGATAATACCGCGCCACATAGCAGAACTTTAAAAGTGCTCATCATTGGAAAACGTTCTTCGGGGCGAAAACTCTCAAGGATCTTACCGCTGTTGAGATCCAGTTCGATGTAACCCACTCGTGCACCCAACTGATCTTCAGCATCTTTTACTTTCACCAACGTTTCTGGGTGAGCAAAAACAGGAAGGCAAAATGCCGCAAAAAAGGGAATAAGGGCGACACGGAAATGTTGAATACTCATACTCTTCCTTTTTCAATATTATTGAAGCATTTATCAGGGTTATTGTCTCATGAGCGGATACATATTTGAATGTATTTAGAAAAATAAACAAATAGGGGTTCCGCGCACATTTCCCCGAAAAGTGCCACCTGACGTCTAAGAAACCATTATTATCATGACATTAACCTATAAAAATAGGCGTATCACGAGGCCCTTTCGTCTCGCGCGTTTCGGTTCTAGAGGTGAAAACCTCTGACACATGCAGCTCCCGGGGACGGTCACAGCTTGTCTGTAAGCGGATGCCGGGAGCAGACAAGCCCGTCAGGGCGCGTCAGCGGGTGTTGGCGGGTGTCGGGGCTGGCTTAACTATGCGGCATCAGAGCAGATTGTACTGAGAGTGCACCATATGCGGTGTGAAATACCGCACAGGTGCGTAAGGAGAAAATACCGCATCAGGCGCCATTCGCCATTCAGGCTGCGCAACTGTTGGGAAGGGCGATCGGTGCGGGCCTCTTCGCTATTACGCCAGCTGGCGTCTAGAGGATGTGCTGCAAGGCGATTAAGTTGGGTAACGCCAGGGTTTTCCCAGTCACGACGTTGTAAAACGACGGCCAGTGAATTCTCGGGTAGCAAGCCAACACAATTGTATATGGACATCTTATCAACTGTTATCAAAGAAGGGGATGTCCTAGCACCTAGGGGTAAGAGAATCAAGGAAATTAGACCTGTTATGATTGAGTTTAAAAACCCTATTAGACGCACTACGTTTTTGAAGGGTAGGAACATTAACCCATTCTTCCAAGTAGCAGAATCATTGTGGATTCTAGCAGGTAGAAGTGATGTAGGATTCCTGTTAGATTATAATAAGAATATGGGTCAATTCTCTGATGATGGGGTTTTCTTTAATGCTCCATATGGTAGAGATTAAGATTCTTCTAGAATGAAATCTAACAATGCGCTCATCGTCATCCTCGGCACCGTCACCCTGGATGCTGTAGGCATAGGCTTGGTTATGCCAGTACTGCCGGGCCTCTTCTAGAATATCGTCCATTCCGACAGCATCGCCAGTCACTATGGCGTGCTGCTAGCGCTATATGCGTTGATGCAATTTCTATGCGCACCCGTTCTCGGAGCACTGTCCGACCGCTTTGGCCGCCGCCCAGTCCTGCTCGCTTCGCTACTTGGAGCCACTATCGACTACGCGATCATGGCGACCACACCCGTCCTGTGGATCCTCTACGCCGGACGCATCGTGGCCGGCATCACCGGCGCCACAGGTGCGGTTGCTGGCGCCTATATCGCCGACATCACCGATGGGGAAGATCGGGCTCGCCACTTCGGGCTCATGAGCGCTTGTTTCGGCGTGGGTATGGTGGCAGGCCCCGTGGCCGGGGGACTGTTGGGCGCCATCTCCTTGCATGCACCATTCCTTGCGGCGGCGGTGCTCAACGGCCTCAACCTACTACTGGGCTGCTTCCTAATGCAGGAGTCGCATAAGGGAGAGCGTCGACCGATGCCCTTGAGAGCCTTCAACTCGCCTATATCGCCGACATCACCGATGGGGAAGATCGGGCTCGCCACTTCGGGCTCATGAGCGCTTGTTTCGGCGTGG
>NZ_PRLD01000045.1 GCF_003287405.1 Faecalibacterium prausnitzii | reverse complement strand
CAAAGAAAAACAGGAAGTTCCCGCTGGGGAACTCCCTGCCTTACTTATCGTGTGTGGATTTTTGCAGGGTGCGTCCGGGTGGGCGCACCCTGTTTTTGTTTGTGCTTATTTCTTCAGAATCCGCATTGCGTTCAGAACAGCGATGATCGTGACACCCACATCACCGAACACGGCTTCCCACATACCGGCCATGCCGAGTGCGCCCAGAACAAGGAACACGCTCTTGATGCCAAGAGCAATCACGATGTTCTGCATCACAATCCGTTTCGTAGCCTTTGCAACATCAATGGCTTCTACAAGTTTCGATGGTTCATCTGTCATCAGAACAACATCCGCAGCTTCAATCGCGGCATCCGAGCCAAGACCTCCCATGGCAATGCCGACATCTGCACGGGCAAGAACAGGGGCATCGTTGATGCCATCGCCCACGAAGGCGAGTTTGCTGCCCTGCCGTTTCTGCTTATCCAGCATTTCCAGCTTTTCGACCTTCTGGTCGGGCAAGAGCTGTGCATAATACGCATCCAGACCAAGTTCGTCTGCCACCGACTTGCCGATTCGCTCATCATCGCCGGTAAGCATAACAGTTTTTTCCACGCCGATCTTTTTCAGCTCTGCGATTGCGCACTTGCTGTCCGGCTTCACTTCATCTGCGATCAGGATACAGCCTACATAGCTACCATCCGCTGCTACATAGAACTTTGTTCCGGCTGCATCGCAAGCGGCATAGGCAATCTTTTCAGATTCCATCAGCTTACTGTTGCCAGCCAGTACCTTCTTTCCCTGCACCATAACGCTGATGCCGTGTCCTGAGATTTCCTCAAAACCAGAGAACTGCTTCTGGTCGATTGGCTTTCCATAAGTCGCAAGAATCGACTTTGCGATCGGGTGGTTGGAATAACTCTCTGCCTGTGCAGCATACTCCAATACCTGCTCTTTCTGGTATCCGGCTGCCGGAATGATATTTGCGACCTCAAAAACACCCTTTGTTAAGGTGCCGGTCTTATCAAAGACCACCACGCTCACTTTGTTCAGTGCTTCCAGATAGTTGCTGCCCTTTACCAGCACACCGCGCTTGGATGCGGCACCAATACCGCCGAAGAAGGTCAGGGGAATAGAAATGACCAATGCACACGGGCAGGAAACGATCAGGAACACAAAACCTCTGCGCAACCACTCAGACCAGCCGCCGCCAAGGACGAGCGGCGGAATGATCGCCAACACAGCCGCCATTCCAACAACGACCGGCGTATAGTATCGTGCAAAGGTCGTGATGAAGTTCTCGGTGGGAGCTTTTCTTGCAGAAGCATTCTCCACAAGGTCAGTGATCTTCGATACCGTGGATTCCCCGAAGCTCTTTGTGACTTTCAGCGTCAGCAAACCGCTCTGGTTGATGCAGCCGGACAGGGCTTCATCGCCTTTGCGGATGCTTCTCGGCACAGATTCGCCGGTCAGTGCCTTGGTGTCCAGCATGGATTCGCCATCCACAACGATGCCATCCAGCGGGATTTTTTCACCGGGTTTTACCACGATGATCTCGCCCACCGCAACGCTTTCCGGAGAAACGACCTGCAATACGCCATTCCGCTTAACGGTCGCCGAATCCGGACAGATGTCCATAAGGTCAGAGATGGACTTTCTGGAACGCTTTACCGCCAGCGACTGGAAGAACTCTCCGACCTGATAGAACAGCATAACTGCAACAGCTTCCGGGTATTCCCCGATGGCAAATGCGCCGATCGTGGAAACACTCATCAGGAAATGCTCGTCAAACACCTGTCCTCTGGTGATATTTTTCACTGCCTGCCATACGACATCCCAGCCAAGAATCACATACGCCACAATCAGAAACGCCAGTTCCGCCAGAGTCGGCAGCTTTGCGAATACGGTCAATGCCATACCGATTGCATAGACCACAGCACCCACGGCAAGCCGTATCGTGCGCTTCTTATCCTCATCGTTATAGACCGCCGCTTTTTCATCCTTTTTGACAGGTGCAGTCGCTTCCAGCTGCTTTTCCGACACTTCAACATCCGGCTCATGGCTGTGTACGATCGTGGTAACGGTATCCAGCAAGGAAGCAGCTACCGATGTTCCAGCCTGAACAGTCAGCGTCTGGTTCATCAGATTCACGGTCGAAGAAG
>NZ_PRLD01000056.1 GCF_003287405.1 Faecalibacterium prausnitzii | reverse complement strand
TGCTCAGCAAAAATCGAGAAAGAAGTCGGTGAGCTGGGTGGCGTGGCTTCTTCGACCGTGAATCTGATGAACCAGACATTGACTGTTCAGGCAGGAACATCGGTGGCTACCTCCCTGCTGGACACCGTTACCACGATCGTCCACAGCCACGAGCCAGATGTTGAAGTGTCGGAAAAGACCGAACCTGCGGTGACGAAAGTCTATCTCCTGAAAGGTCTGGACTGCCCGAACTGCTCAGCAAAGATCGAGAAAGAAGTCGGTGAGCTGGATGGCGTGACTTCTTCGACCGTGAATCTGATGAACCAGACATTGACTGTTCAGGCAGGAACATCGGTGGCTACCTCCCTGCTGGACACCGTTACCACGATCGTCCACAGCCACGAGCCAGATGTTGAAGTGTCGGAAAAGACCGAACCTGCGGTGACGAAGGTCTATCTCCTGAAAGGTCTGGACTGTCCGAACTGCTCAGCAAAGATCGAGAAAGAAGTCGGTGAGCTGGATGGCGTGACTTCTTCGACCGTGAATCTGATGAACCAGACATTGACTGTTCAGGCAGGAACATCGGTGGCTACCTCCCTGCTGGACACCGTTACCACGATCGTCCACAGCCACGAGCCAGATGTTGAAGTGTCGGAAAAGACCGAACCTGCGGTGACGAAAGTCTATCTCCTGAAAGGTCTGGACTGCCCGAACTGCTCAGCAAAGATCGAGAAAGAAGTCGGTGAGCTGGATGGCGTGACTTCTTCGACCGTGAATCTGATGAACCAGACGCTGACTGTTCAGGCTGGAACATCGGTAGCTGCTTCCTTGCTGGAT
>NZ_PRLD01000030.1 GCF_003287405.1 Faecalibacterium prausnitzii | reverse complement strand
ATTTTGTTCCGATGAGTGCAGGAGAATTAACCACAACAGGAAAACCTTGGAATTCTATCACAAGAAAAAAGGAAATCTAAAATCAGACCCAGAAGCAACCCCAACGCCGAAACCAAAGGAGGATAATGCAGCATGACTACCATGAAAAATTCCATCCATGACAACGCTAACGGTCTGGACTACACCCTTGTCAATGACCACTATCTGCCGAATCTGACCGTAGCAGCCCCGGCAGAGCACCCCACCGGGCGGTGGGGTCGCTTACATAAGAAATATCTGAAGGAGCAGCATCCCATCCGGTACAACCAACTGCTCCTGTCCGGTGAACTGGGCGGCTACCTTGCCAAGCTGGACAAGCAAGCCGAGGAACAGCTTGCATTGACCGTCCAACAGATGCAGGAGTCTGAGGGCGTGACCGAAGCCCTGAAAGCTGCCAATCAACTGGAATGGGTGCGCCGGATGAACAGCATCCGCAACCGTGCCGAAGAGATCATCAAGACTGAGCTGATTTTTGTCTGATACAATATCACATCTCTGACCGCCCTGCACAACGCACGGCGGTCTTTTCGTTACATCGGGTCTGCACAGAGCAGGCCCTTTTTTAATACGGAGGAACAAGTCTATGAAACTGACGTTTGAAGAAAAGAAGCTGCTCTACACCTATGGCTGCGCTGATCTGGAATTGACCCGCAAGCGGCTGTACGGAGTTGCCGGCCTGACGGTTGACCCCGATCTGAACCGACTGGTGTTCGACTTCGTTCGCAAGCTGGAGGACGAATCGCTGCATTTGGAACGATGGTACGACCAGATGTTCTACTTCGTCCGTTCCGAGATGGAGTGCTACACCAATATGCGGCTCTTGATGCAGGACATCGAGGAGGATGAGGACTGGGGACCGACCATCTTTGACGAATCTGAGGAGGAAGAACTGATTGACGATGTTTAAGCTGGAAACTATGATCTACGCCAGCGAGGACGGGACAAGCAGCGTATTTACGCTGAATCCTGCCTTGCAGAAGCAGCTTGATGCCCTTGCAGCGCAGCACCCGGAGGTGTGCCAGCGGAAGGCAAGGGGCGAAGCTGGCGGGGTAACGTATCAGGTCAGGGGTGCTGCGCTGGCTATCCAGCCTGTGCGGGCATCCTGAAAGCGATACCCGATCTGCTATGGTAGAATAAAGAACAACGGGCAAAGCGTCAGGAGGGATGCTTTGCCCGTTTTACATACCTGTATGCAATTATGCGGAACTTTTAGAGCAGCGATGGCTACTCATCCAGACAAAGAGCATTGAAGCGGCGAAAAAAACACGGGCATCCGTCTTGGTTGCCCGCGCATAAAAAGAATGATACACAGAAGGAGGGTGCACGGGTGTTCTTTATATCATGCCTATGCTACTGCCGACAACGATACTCTATACAGAATTATCTTTTGCTGACTGCTTTCAAAGCTTTTAACTCTTGTTTTACTTTCCTTCTATGTGTAATACCTTTATCCACGATTCGCCACACCCAGAAAAATGGCATCGTCCACGGATGCTTATAGACGAACGGATACGCATATTTGCAAAATTCTCTTCCGGGAAAAAGCCGTACACAGCAATATTTTAACTTTGTCCAGCGTGTGATGTCTTCTGAGTCTTCCTGAAGCTCATGCAGACGATTGTTAACGCTGTTACCGACTGTTCCGTAAGTGGTCGCATCACAATAGTACAGCAGCATTTCCTTTTCATCCTCAGTCAGTTCGGTCTCTGCCAGAGGCCGAACGGCAGAAAACAGCTTTTCTGCCAGCACACGGCTGTGCTGCTCGTATTCTGCGATTCCAAGCTGCGTCAGCTTTTGTTCCACTTCGTCCCGATCCATGATACCGCCCAGATGCCGATCCATCACATAAATATCGGCCAGTGTGCGGACACCTGTTCCACTGTGACTGTAATGCTTGTGTGCGTGTGCGAGGACAAATACATAAAAATCTTCCGGCGTAAAGGCAAACTGATATGCTGTTCCATCTACCGGCAGTAAGCGTTCTTTTACATTCTTATACTGCTCAGTCAATTCCTTATACGTCCCGTGAAACAGGGAAACGTGCATTTCAAAATTATAAATGGGCGCTTTTTCGTATACATCGTGATTGCCCTTCCTGAAAGAAACAGTCTTGTAGCCCCGGTTTTGAAAAATCTCCCGCACCTGTTCGCGTCCGGAAGGGTCAAACAAAATGTCGTTGTCTGCCATTTCCCGCATTCCGGGCTTCGGGTACCAGTCTTTCAGAATGCTGCCTTTCAGGGGCATATACCAGATGCCTTGTGTTTCCAACTCATGCAAAATTGTCTTACGTTCGGCATCCAGCAGCATATTTTTTCGGATCGCCTTATTTTTGGCATCGATCCATTGCTTCTTTGTGGCTTCATCGGCATTTGCAAAAATCGCGGTTTTCTCCAATGCCATGCATACCATGGAAGCGACCGAATGCTTTCTTGCCATGATCAGAAGCTGCTTCAGATCCGCATCAGCCAAAACTTCTTCTCGCGCAGAAACACCTTGGAGCGCACACGCCATCAAATAAAGCAGGTGCTCACCTGTTTTAGTCATTGTACTCATTTTGCGGTTCCTCAATATTCATCTTGATGGCTGTAAATCTCGCTGACAATATCCCGAAGTTCTTTGATCTGTGCTTTCTGCTGTTGTTCATAGCGGTCAAATTCTGCTTTGGCACGTTCCGTCCGTCCTTCTTTTTGTGCCAGAACCAAAAAGGCTGTATCAGCATCACGATATTCCAGCTTCTTTTCGGATACATATTCATCCAACACATTCAGATAATCTGTAATGTCCTTTTCTGCCAACGAATTATCGTGCAGGTTATCAAGGTCAAAACAAATTGCCATGCTGGTGTGCGCAGAAACCAGCGTAGTTGTCAAACGGCTGCTGGAGGTCGTGGCAAGAATAAACCCATACGGAAGATAAAGTATCTCGTCCTGTGCTCCATCGTCTAGTTCGGTACGGTATCGGAACAACGTCTGGTATCCGCGCTGTGCCAACAACGCCCGATTTGCATCTGTATCCTCTGGATTCCGCAAAAGAACAACAGGCTGCCATACTGGAGTGTATTCTGCGATCATTTCCTGAACTTCCGCTACGGTGTCCAGTGTATCATCCTGCATGGAACGAATAAACAGAACAAAATCAAAATTTTCTGCAGCAGCTGCTTTGATGATATCCCGCAGAACCTCTTTATCCAGCGAGCAATTCAGCAGGATCGTCGGGGTAAAGGCATGGCCTGCACTCAATTCCTTTACAACCTCAATATCCTTCACGGAAGATATCCTGAAGCAGGGGATCGCACCAGATATATCCGTGTTGGTGGAAATTGCCTTCTCCCGCTTGTCTAATTCGGATTGGAGCTCTCGGATTTCCTGTTCATAAGGGGCAGCCTGCTGCTGCAAGGCACGCAGCTGTGCCAGTCTCCGCCGTTCCTGCTGACGGTTCATCCATGACAGTCCGATCAGGAGCGCAGAACAAACAATGATCACACCAACCGCAAAGGTCTTGCTTTTCCAAAATTTCATAATGCTATCCTATTTTGTTTTTCTGTCGGATGCCATCTTTGGAAAAAGACAGCTCCCTGTCAAAAAATTCGGTCTGATCTGCGCGGTGCGTGACCATTAGCACCGTTTTATCAGTCATACGGCGCAGATTTTCCAACAACTGCTGCGCAGTTGCTTCGTCCAAGGCACTGGTGGCCTCGTCCAGCATCAGAATGGGATGCTCTGAGAACACGGCCCGGGCAATGGCGATGCGCTGCATCTGCCCTTCAGAAAGCCCCTGTCCGTGTTCGCCCAGCGTGGTATCCAGCCCTTTTTCCAGCTTCTGCACAAAATCCTCTGCGCAGGCAATGCGCAGGGCACGGAGGATGCCGGCATCATTCTGTGCTTTGCACGGGTCGCCAAAGGAAACGATATCCCGGATCGTACCGGAAAGCAGCTGATTGCCCTGCGGCACATAGGCAAACAGGCTGCGCCACGCCGCCGTCAGCGGCTGTGTGCCGCTGGTGGTTTCCAGCGTGCGTGAGCCGGCATCCAGCGGGTAAAGGCACATCAGCAATTTCAGCACCGTGCTTTTGCCGCAGCCGGACGGCCCGGTGAACGCGATGTACTCGCCCTTGCGGATGGTCAGGTCAATGTCCTTCAGCACCACCGGCATGGGCGGCTGTTCTTCCTCTGCGCGGACAGGCGGCTGATAGGTAAAGCTGGCGTGCTCCAGCCGGAGTGCCGTCAGCTTGGTGCGATAAAACTCCAGCGTTTCTTCCTCTGCAAGCGGGTGCTCGCTGTCCGGTGCAAACGCTTCGGCTACCATCAGTCGTTCCGCGCTGGCAAGCATGGCGTAATAACGCGGCAGATACCCCGTCAGATTGGCGAACGGGCTTTGCACCTGCCCCACCAGCTGCATAATGGCCATCAGGTTGCCGTAGCTCATGGTACCAGTCAGGATGCCGTAGCCGCAAAAGCCGATGCCCAGCAGATATGCGCCGTTCATCGCCCCGGCAAACCCGATGTTGCACAGGTTGGAAAAGTTGCTGCGCTTCATCCGCGCAGCCTTGTGCTGTTCCATCAGGCTTGCCGCCTGCGTTGCAGTCTGATGCTCCTTTGCAAAGGTGCGCACGATGAGCAGGCTTTCCAGCCGCTCCTGCAAAAAGACCCGCAGGGCGCCGTCTGCTTCCTGAATATTTTTGTGCAGGCGTTTCAGAATTTTCCGAAATCCATACGTCAACGCAAGCATGACTGCGCCGCCGGGGAGAAGGATGTACAAAAAACGCGGCTCGAGCCACAAAATAGCGGTCACTGCGCCCAGCAAGCGCACCAGCATTCCGATCACCCCGGGCACGATCTGGGTCACGCCGCCCGCCACCACGGTGGTATCCGAGGTCAGGCGGTTCATCCACTCGCCGGAGTGCACCGCCGCCACTGACGCATAATCGCCGGTAAGCAGGGCAGAGAAGAGCCGGTGCTTGAAGCGGTTTTCCACGGCGGCGCTGGTGTACTCACTCAAAAAGCGACTCGCCGCGCTCAACATGATCTGCCCCAGCAGGATGCCCACCAGCAGCGCCAGCGATGCCCAAAAACCGCCCTGCACCCCGTCCACGGCCATGTTGATGATGCGCCGCAGTACAAACGCAAAGGCGATGCTGGAAACGCTCAGCACCGCCTGTACTGCAACTAGAACGCCTACCAGAAGCTTGGTTTTTCCCGCTACGATGCTGAGCCATTGTAAGGTGTTTTTTTGTTTCATTGGCACAGCTTCCTTTTTATTCTTCCGGGCAGGTCACGGCACCACAGCACCGCTGCGCGCAGGTAGAACAAATCGCACCACAGGTGCACATACAGCCGGTAGCGCTGATCCGTGACCGGGAGCTTTTGCCCATCCCGGATTACTGCCGTCAGCACGCCGATGATATGCCGGTCGGTAATGCCTGTCTCCCGCCGCCAGCGGTTGTCTCCGCAGAGGACGTAATCATTTTTACGCACTTTCAAAATACGGTGGAGCACATATTGTCCGCTGTCTCGGCGGTAGAGCGGCACATCGTATTTGTTCAGCCGTCCTTGCGGTTTGCGGGCGATAAGCAGCAGGTCTTTGCCCTGCCGGATCAGCGGCAGCATACTGTCGCCTACATTGCGGTAAAGCAAAAAGCCATTGTGCGCGATCTCCTCCTCAAAGGTCGATTTACGCATCCAGCGCACCAATTTTTTTCAGGTTGGCCAGCACCATGTCCACATCCTCTGCCATCACAGCGCGGGGGGCATCGTACTTTTTGCACATGGCGTCCAGAATGGCTTCCTTGGTGGTTTCGGTTTTGAGCTGGTCGATGATAAAGGCGGCGGTGGCATTGCTGCGCACCATACCGGCAAAGCCGCCGTCCGCTTCCACCATCACCTGCTCGCCATCCATTTCCTGTGTGACAAATGTATCTTTCAATTTCATATCTCAAATCGTCCTTTCTTGGAACGGTGTTTTTTCAAGAAAAGGCAGACCGCCGAAACGACCTGCCTTCTTCTGACGCATCATCATTCGCCCCAAATCCAACCATCTCCATCCGGTTTGGGAGGCTCATTACTAGTACAACCTGCGTCGGAAACACATCCGATCGTGATGCTCGATGTCGTGATGACATCTTCTGCCTCGAACTCGATGACTTCCATCTGAGCCTTTGCATACTTTTCCATGTTTGCACACCTCCTTTCGCAGAGAATCTCTATGTGAAGCAGCTGCTACGCCACGTCACGCGAAAGAAAGTATTGCAAACAAAACGGATTCAGGACATAATTTATCTTGCTTGCTTGCTTGCTTGCTTGC
>NZ_PRLD01000029.1 GCF_003287405.1 Faecalibacterium prausnitzii | reverse complement strand
CTGGAGGACGAAACGCTGGCAGACTGGTACGACCAGATGTTCTACTTTGTCCGTGCTGAGATGGAGTGCTACACCAATATGCTGCTCCTGATACAGGACATCGAGGAGGACAAGGAATGGAGGAAGGAAGATTTTGTCGAGCCTGATGACAATGTTTAAGCTGGAAACCATGATCTACGCCAGTGAGGACGGAACAAGCAGCGTGTTCACGCTGAATCCCGCCCTGCAGAAGCAGCTTGATGCCCTTGCATCGCAGCACCCGGAGGTGTGCCAGAGGAAGGCAAGGGGCGATGCTGGCGGGGTAACGTATCAGGTTAGAGATGCAGCACTGACTATCCAGCCTGTGCGGGCATCTTGAGAGCGATAACCGATCTGCTATGGTAAAATAACCTCCAATCGGCTACCGTATCCCTGCAAGTCATCATTGGTTTGTGTAAACACAAAGAAGCGGCGGCTCTGAAAATTGAGCCGCCGCTTCAAAATGGGCGCGCGGATATGTCTGCTATACGACGGCTTTTTTCTTTTGCCGTCGTCCGGTAGATCATTCCATATTTATGAAACTTGGTGCTTGGCAAATACACGGCGAGAGATACCTGCACAAACTCCCAAAAAGAGCAGTGCTGCCGGGATTGCCCATATCGCATACAGCATCCCGTTACTCATTTGTTCCACCGACAGGAGCGAAATGGCCAGTACATGATAGATCGGAAGAAGTCCAACCAATCGGAACAATGGATTTACTTCGGTGATCGGCAGCAAAACGGGAAAAAGAAAAATTGCCATCGCCGCAACCAAAGCTACAATCTGATTTTTACTGATTGCAGATAGGAACAGTGTAATTCCCGTAACGCTAAGCGTACAGGTAAATGCCAGCAGAATTTGATATTTGAGCAGCGTACCGCAGGTGATATTAAAAGGGATAAACGCTTCCACATAGTCACTGGGGGCAAATAGAATACTGCAATCCAACCCTTCTGTTCCATAAAAAACAAAAGCAAGAAGCAGGTTAAATGCTGCAATCAGCGTGGTAGTGAGAATGGCGGTGATAATACCTGCAACCACCTTTGCAGTAGCGCATTTGGTTTTACCGTACTTGCTTGTCAATATGATATTATCAACACCTTCATACTCGCCGGAGAAAATCGGAGCAAGCATGATGATAACCGCAAGAGCAAGCGCGACAAAAACCCGCACCATGTTTCGACTGGTGGAAAGCCAACCGTCCACATAGCCAATTTTGATTTCTTCATTGCCAAATACATCAGAAACACTTAATCCGTTCCAATTTCCCTCTTTATCAGAAAATCGTGAAAAGGCTGCCGATTGCATGGCGTTTTGATAAACATAGATTGCACTCAATCCATGTAAATCTGATGTCGGTGCAAAATCAGACATCATTTGCTGCACTTTTTCGTCTGTCAGAATTCCTTCATATTTCGCTGCAATTTCCTTGTCGATTTCTACTGCTGTTTTGCCAGTACCTTCACCGATATTTTGGTCAAATGCATATTTGTTTTGAAAGGTGGAAAAGGATAGCAAGGCAGAGAACAGGATAATTCCAATTAGAGCGATGAGCGCCAAACGCTTTGAAAACACTTTCCGCAGTTCAAAAAGAATCAGTTTTTTCATTCTTCACAGCCCCCTTTGAAATAGAACAGGTACAGATCTTCCAAAGTAGGCTGCACCCTTACTGCGTTTTCCATCGGCGGACGATCTCCAATGATTCGTAAAATCGTCTGGTTTTCGCTGGTGTTTCGCAAGTTGCTTGTGTTGTAGGCAGCTGCATATTTTTCCGCATAGGCAGTCGGAACCGTACATTCCCACACTTGATCGTCGATTTCAGAAGTAATCTCCTGCGGATTTCCAAAGTGAATGATTTGCCCGGATTTCATCATGATGATTTCCTCCGCAATAAACTCCACATCGGAAACAATATGCGTAGACAGGATCACAATGCGGTCTTTGGAAAAGGCGCTGATCAAATTGCGGAAACGGACGCGTTCTTTCGGGTCAAGCCCCGCCGTCGGCTCATCTAAAATCAAAATATGAGGGTCATTAAGCATGGCTTGTGCAATCCCTAAACGCTGTTTCATGCCTCCCGAAAAAGTTTTGATTTTTTGCTTACTTTCCTTTGATAAATCTACTGCTTCCAGCAGTTCTTTTGACTTCCTCCGCGCCGCCTTTTCGTCCAAGCCTTTTAGAGCAGAAACGTAGCGCAGAAAGTCATACGCTGAAAAATCGGGGTAATATCCGAAGTGCTGCGGCAAGTAGCCTAAAAGATTGCGATAGCGTTCACCCAGCCCCACAATGTTTTTCTCGTTAAGCAGAATTCTCCCAGAAGTAGGATTTTGGATATTGCAGAGCAGCCGCATAAGCGTTGTTTTTCCTGCGCCATTTGCACCCAGTAATCCGTAGACACCATTTGTTAAGGTAATATTCAAATTGTCCACAGCGGTTTTGGAGCTAAACTTTTTTGTCAGCCCAATTGTTTTTAATTCCATAAAAAGCCCCTTTCTCCATAGGGAGTAAAAAATACTCTCCATGTGTTTTCATGGAGAGTATAGAGGGAAAATATCTACTTTTTATCTACAAGGCAGGAGATTTGAAGTAGGCAGATGCCTTTGCCCCGAATGCAGTATTTTCGATCTTCAAATAGCCGTTGTGGTGTTCACAAAGCAGCTTGCAAATATACAGCCCCAGTCCAAAATGCTCGGAATGGTTGCTTTCCTCTGTGTAATATGGACTGGTGGCTTTTTGCAGACTGCTTTTGTCAAAACCCTTCCCATCGTCTGATACGGAAAGCAGCAAACCGTTGTCATGCAAGGTGAAAGATATTGTTACTAAAGTCCGGGCATACCGCACAGCGTTAGAAATCAAGTTGTTGCATACCTGTGAGATAAATGCACTGTCAAGAGATAGCTGCAAAACAGATATGTCATTTTGTAAAATCAACTCTTTTCTGTTTTTCGTACAAATGATTTTTGCACTGTCATACAAAGAAGATACCAATGGTTGCAAGCCAATCAACTTGTACTCCGGCTGCGTATCTTCCATACGCCTAATGTTGCTCATACTGCTTACATAGTTTTCCATACGGGAAATATGCTTTCCCATTGTGGCGGCGGTTTCCCTCGTTTGGGAATTGTCGCTAGCTTGCAGCATTTCGTTATAGCCTTTTAGTACCGTCAGAGGGGTACGCAAATCGTGAGCAAAAGCGGCGTTGAGTGCTTTTCGTTCTTCAACTTGCCGCCACATTTTAGAGAAATTGTCCGCAAGGGTTGTCCGCATGATTTCAAAGGACGCACAAAGCTGTCCCAATTCATCGTTGTTATCATAGTCGATTGAAAAGTCCAAGTCGTTGTTCGCTATTTTTTCAGAGGCAGTCCGCAGTTCCGCAAGCGGCTTTTTCAACCTGTTTCTGTAAAATAGCAGCGCAGCCGCGATAATACAGAATGCAGAATAGATAGGAGTTGCAACAATGGGAAGTTTCTCCAGTAGCGCAATGGTATGCTCGTCCTCTTTAGACATCGGGACGGGCACTGTCCCGATGTAAGCGCCGTCGCCCAACTGTTCCCCCTGCTCATTTGTCAAATAATATTTTTCGCCGGACGGAGGATAAGATGCGCTGATACCCTCGGCAGCACCATCACAGATTGAAAAAGTCGTTACGGATAGAAAGACTGCGAGTACAACAAAGGCAATTACATAGAGAACAAGGCTTTTTCGGAGAGATAAATAGTGCTTGCGGCAATTTACTTGACCCATTTGTATCCACACCCCCAAACCGTTTCAATATATATGCGGTCGGTGTATGCCGCGATTTTGGACCGTATTCTGCGGATATGCTCTGCTACAACACTGCTGTCCCCCTCGCTGTCATAGCCCCAAATACGCTCATAAATCCGTTCTTTATCAAAGATCTGTCCTGGATTTTGAGAAAGCAGTTCCACAATATCAAATTCCCTTTTTGCAAGACCGACACGCTTATCGCCAAAGAACAAGCAACGTTCTGAATAGTCAATCGTCAAATCACCGGAAAACTTGACTTGTGCTTCAAAATTGTGTCGTGCTTCCCGGCGCAGGTGAGCGCGTACCCGCGCATCAAGCTCTACGAGGGAAAAGGGCTTTACAATATAATCATCACCGCCAACAGCAAAGCCTTTTACCTTATCTGTATCTTCGATTCTGGCAGTCAGAAAAAGGATCGGGCAGGATATGTGATCACGGATACGCTTGCAAACTTCTAACCCGTCTGTTCCGGGCATATTGATGTCAAGCAAAATAATATCCGGTTGTTTTTCCACTTGCTTTAGTGCTTCTGCACCATTGAAAGCGGGCAGGACACGAAAGCCCTTGCTTTCAAAAAAGTTACCGAGCATAGAAACAATATCGCTTTCATCATCAGCAATCAGTATCTTTGCATTCATTATGCTCACCTCCTAACAGCAAATATAGCAATCATTTTTCAATTATTTATCTATTCTCCTAGACGTATTATATTCGTTATCTCAAAGAATACAAGGCGGTAAATATGAATTATAAAATGTTTGTAAACGAATAAAAGTTTTTGAAAAAGGAGCGTGATGCCATGACCCAACCCAAAACCGACCTTGCCTACCTCCGCAGCGAAAAAGCCAAAGCAGAGCAAAAGCTGCGCGCTTGTCAGCACCGGGAGAAGATCCTTGAACGCCAGATGTCAGAGCTGAACCGGAGAGAGCGTGTGCATCGCCTTTGCACCCGTGCCGGAATGCTGGAAAGCTTTCTGGTCTGTCCGGGAGAGCTGACCGACGATCAGGTGATGGAGCTTCTGAAAATCTCGTTCCGTCAACCGGAAGTCGTGCTGGCGCTTGCAAAGATGGTGCATGACGTTCACGAAAAGCAGAACGTTCCGAAACCCCTATGAAATAGGGCGCAATTATACACCGTTCCGGTGAAATTGCGGTCTTGCAGACGGCTCGATGAAATCGAAGCTGGCGTTTGTGCGCCAGCCCGATTCCATCCCAAGGAAAACTGCATTTTCCTTGCGCTGCTACCGCAGCTATCCTTTTGCGGCTCCCGCCTGAGACCGAAGCGCACAGCACTCCGTTCCAAGGCGGCGAGCACAACCGAATACAATTCCAGACCGTTCATCAAGAGCAATCTTGCTGGGCGGTCTTTTTGTTTGGGGGTGATGCCTATTCCGTGTCCGCATTTCAAAATCACCATCGTCAAGCGCAGCCAAGGGCAGTCCGCTGTTGCCGGGGCCGCTTACCAAAGCGGCGAACGGCTGTTCAGCGAGTACGACCAGAAAACGAAATTCTACAACAAGAAGAAAGAGCTTGTCCACGCCGAGATCATGCTGCCGTCCCATGCGCCGCCCGGATATGCAGACCGGGCGACCCTCTGGAACGCCGTGGAAGCCGTGGAGAACCAGTGGAACTCCCAGCTTGCCCGGCGCATTGTGCTGGCATTTCCGGTGGAGGTGCCGAAAGAACAATATCTCTCCATGATAAAAGAATTTTGTCAGGAGCAGTTTGTTTCCAAAGGGATGATTGTCGATTTTGCTATCCACGACAAGGGAGATGGCAACCCACACGCCCACATTCTGCTGACGCTCCGGGCAATGGACGAACACGGCAAGTGGCTTCCAAAAGCCCGCAAGGTCTACGACCTTGACGAGAACGGTGAGCGCATCCGGCTCCCTTCCGGGAACTGGAAGTGCCACAAGGAAAACACGGTGGACTGGAACGACCAGAAGTACGCCGAGGTCTGGCGGCATAGCTGGGAGACCATCACCAACCGCTATCTGGAAGCTGCTGGCAGACCAGAACGTGTTGACCTGCGCTCCTTTGAGCGGCAGGGAATCCAGCAGATACCGACCGTCCATCTCGGCCCCGCCGCACACCAGATGGAAAAGCGTGGGGTGGAAACCTTTCTCGGCAACCTGAACCGGGATATTCGTGCGGCCAACAGCCTGATGCAGTCCATCCGCAGCGCAATTCGTGGGCTGCAACGCTGGATCGCAGACCTGACTGAAAAGAAGCAGATTCTTCTGGACGCTCTGGAAAAGGCAAAGGAGCCCACGCTTTCTGATTTGCTGGTGGACTACTTCAACCTCCGCAACGAGCAGCGCAGCGGTTGGTCTGGCAAGGCAAAACTGAAATGCACTGTCCGGGATTTTGAGGAAGTCAAACAGGCGGTGGACTATTTGAAAGCCCATTCCCTGAACACCGCTGAGGACTTGAACCAAGCCATTGACAGCTTAAACCAGACCGTTGCTCCTCTCCGCAGGCAGTTGAAGCAGAACGAAAACCGTATGCGGGCAATCGCCCAAATCAAGGACGCCGCCGCCGTCCATGCCAAACTGAAACCTATCCATGATACCTTTATGAAGAAGAACTTTAAGTTGACCAAGGACGCTTATGCCGCCCAGCACAAAGAGGAACTGGACACCTTTAATAAAGCTGTCCGCACCCTGATGAAGCTGAACGGCAGCACAACGGTGAATTTTTCGGCATTGGATGCCGAATTTTCTGCGCTGCAATCCGGCAGCGCAGAGTTGCGCACCCAACTGGAAACCTTGCAGCCGGACATCTCTGCCCTGAAAAATATCCGCAAATATATCGACATGGTGCTGAATAAACAGCAGCTTTCTGCACCGGGCGGTAAGATGCCGGAGAAGGAATCGGTGCTGAA
>NZ_PRLD01000028.1 GCF_003287405.1 Faecalibacterium prausnitzii | reverse complement strand
TCAAAGTCCCGGACAGTGCATTTCAGTTTTGCCTTGCCAGACCAATCGCTGCGCTGCTCGTTGCGGAGATTGAAGTAATCCACCAGTAGGTCGGACAGCGTGGGTTCCTTCGCCTTTTCCAGAGCGTCCAGAAGAAGCTGCTTTTTTTCGTTCAGGTCTGCGATCCAGCGTTGCAGCCCACGGATGGCGCTGCGGATGGACTGCATCAGGCTGTTGGTTGCACGAATATCACGGTTAAGATTTCCGAGAAAGGTTTCCACTCCACGCTTTTCCA
This sequence comes from Faecalibacterium prausnitzii, assembly GCF_003287405.1. GTDB lineage: Bacteria > Bacillota > Clostridia > Oscillospirales > Ruminococcaceae > Faecalibacterium > Faecalibacterium intestinale. Next base: position 6,725 of record NZ_PRLD01000028.1, on the reverse strand, counting down.
TCTGGTGTGCAGCGGGGCCGAGATGCACGGTCGGTATCTGCTGGATGCCCTGCCGCTCAAAGGAACGCAGGTCAACACGTTCCGGTCTGCCCGCAGCTTCCAGATAGCGGTTGGTGATGGTCTCCCAGCTGTGCCGCCAGATTTCAGCATACTTCTGGTCGTTCCAGTCCACAGTATTTTCCTTGTGGCACTTCCAGTTCCCGGAAGGAAGCTGGATGCGCTCACCGTTCTCGTCAAGGTCGTACACTTTTCGGGCTTTCGGAAGCCATTTGCCGTGTTCATCCATTGCCCGGAGGGTCAGCAGAATGTGGGCGTGTGGGTTGCCATCTTCCTTGTCGTGGATGGCAAAGTCAGCAATCATCCCTTTGGAAACAAACTGCTCCTGACAAAATTCCCGAATCATTTTCAAATACTGTTCTTTCGGCACCTCCACCGGGAACGCCAGCACGATGCGCCGGGCAAGCTGGGAGTTCCACTGGTTCTCTATGGCTTCCACGGCGTTCCAGAGCGTTGCCCGGTCTGCATATCCAGGCGGTGCATGGGATGGCAGCATGATTTCAGCGTGGACAAGTTCTTTCTTCTTGTTGTAGAATTTCGTTTTCTGGTCGTACTCGCTGAACAGCCGTTCGCCGCTCTGGTAAGCGGCCCCGGCAACAGCGGACTGCCCTTGGCTGCGCTTAACGATGGTAATTTTGAAATGCGGACACGGAATAGGCATCACCCCCAAACAAAAAGACCGCCCAGCAAGATTGCTCTTGATGAACGGTCTGGAATCGTATTCGGTTTTGCTCGCCGCCTTGGAACGGAGTGCTGTGCGCTTCGGTCTTAGGCGGGAGCCGCAAAAGGATAGCTGCAAAGCAGCGCAAGGAAAATGCAGTTTTCCTTGGGATGGAATCGGGCTGGCGCACAAACGCCAGCTTCGATTTCATCGAGCCGTCTGCAAGACCGCAATTTCACCGGAACGGTGTATAATTGCGCCCTTTATTCTAAAGGGTTTTGGACGTTGCTGCGTTCGTGAACGTCATGCACCATCTTTGCAAGCGCCAGCACGACTTCCGGTTGACGGAACGAGATTTTCAGCAGTTCCATCACCTGATCGTCGGTCAGTTCTCCCGGACAGACCAGATAACTTTCCAGCATTCCGGCACGAGTGCAAAGACGATGCACACGCTCTCTCCGGTTCAGCTCTGACATCTGGCGTTCAAGGATCTTCTCCCGGTGCTGGCATGAGCGCAGCTTCTGCTCTGCTTTGGCTTTTTCGTTGCGGAGGTAGGCAAGGTCTGTTTTCGGTTGGGTCATGGCATCACACTCCTTTTTCAGAAAATAAAAAGCCAAACAATCAGTATGGAGGCTGATCATTTGGCTGTGGAAACATATTTAATTTTCGCAGTTCAATCGAACTTTCACGGTAAAAGTTCCATTCTTTTTCTCGGCATAAAAATCGCCATCGCTTTCCCGTACCGCACGTTTTACATTTTTCAGTCCATATCCATGGTGGCTGCCAACCCGAAGGCTGCGCGAGATATCACTGTATGGATTGTCAAGGCGGTAGAAAAGGCTTCGATACTGTTTGCGCAGCTGCAAATGGATCTTTCGTTGTTCTGGCGGCAAGCCACAACAAGCTTCAATTGCATTGTCGAATGTGTTTCCAATCAGGATGCTTAAAGATAACGGAGATATAGATAGAACTTCTGGAATCGTTACGTCCAGAGTAACTTTGATGCCGTTTTCTTCTGCTGTATGTAAATACTGATTCAGCAGTGCGTCCACAACTGGATTTCCAATCGTAGAAATATTTTTGGAACGTTCAAAGGCATCCGTTGCATCTCGTACAATTTTGTGAAGTTCTTCGGAATTCCCGCGTTCCGCAACTGCCTGCATTGCCAGAATATATTTTTTGATGTCGTGCCAAAGGGCTCTTGTTTCTTCCTGCCGTTCCTTTAGCTGCTGATAATACTCCATCTGCAAGCGATATTGCTGCTCGTTAAATTCCGCTCTGAATTTTTCCTGCTCATTTTTTCGGAGAGCTTCCACATAGAAAACAATCAGGATGTTTATTAAGAGAAGTACTGCCATAAAGCCAATCAGGTAGTCTGGAAAATTTTCATCCGCTGCATGGTACTGTACCACATAGCAAACTGCAATGCTGGCAATCTGAATAGCGATGATCGGCAGCAGCCAAAGAACGCGCAGCACATTTTCTTTCCGGCTGAAAAAATGTGAAACTAAGATTAGCAATGGAATCTGAATCAGATTTGAGAACACCACATAAATCAATCTGGCCGATCCTGCTTGCATTAAGGCATCAGTATCAGAAACTTGTAGCCCAATAAGAAGCATCGTAAGAACTTCAACTACTGCTACAAGCGTGAAAAACGCAGCACTTGCAAAGATGGCTTGCCATATTTGTGCTTCATAAAACAAAATGGCCAGAAGAAAGCCTCCCAGCAGAAAGTAAATCGTTCGTGGCATCACCCAAGTTGGAAACAGACTTAAGAGACATTGCCCAACGATTAGAAGCGCAATATAAAGATAGAACCATCGTGAAGATAAATCTTTTTTCTGGAATAAACGGTCAACGAAAAGTACGAGCAATGCGATGTTGGCAAAACTCCCAGCAAATTCAACAAAATAATATATCATCTTCCCAAATAAGCGTTAAAGTTCTGATTGAACTCCTGACGCTTCCTCCGGCTGATCGGCAATTGATTTCCACTCGACAGAACAACCATCGTTCCTGTGGCATAGATAATATGCTCCATGTTGACAAGATAGCTTTTATGGGGTGAAGCAAAACACCTTTTCGGCAACTGTTCTAAGGCTTCTGGAATCGTCATTCGCAGAGTGAGGTCTTGACCTTTACAATGAATCAAGACTTTATGCCCATGGCTTTCCAGATAATAAATGTCCGATGTTTCCAATGAGAGTGTGGCTCCTTCATATTCAACGGTAAAGTGTTTGGAATCCAATTCTTGAACGACTGCATCCATTGCAGCAGCAAAAAGCGATTCATCAAGTGGTTTCACTAAATACCGAAATGCAATGCCATACCCCTGCACAGCGTATTCATGCCGCTTTGTAACAAAGATCACCAACGGATGCTTTTCCATCTGTGTTAAGGTTTGCGCCATCTGGAATCCGTTTGAAGGCATTTCGATGTCAAGCAGCAGAAGATCGAAGGATTTCTTTTTTAGCTGCAAATCACTTAAAAGCACTGCACCGTCTGTGTAATTTTCAATGTCAAAGTCGCCATGGGCATCGTATCGCTTGACGCTTTGAACAATATCTTCAAGTTCTGACGGTTCATCATCGCAGACTGCAATTCGATACCTCGTCATTTTGTCGTCCTCCACAAAGTAATGTTTCTGACACTATTATAAACTGTGCATTTGCGCCTGACAAGTGGTTTGACATACCACTTTTGCCACCATAACGACCAGTTTTGCCAAAGGTCTTGCTTTCGGAAAAATCTATGGTACATTGATATTGAAATTAGTATCAGTGTTTCTACAATATCAAAACCGGGAGGGATAAGCATGAAGTTTTCACCATTGAAACTTTTACTGGTTATTTCGATAGCGGTAATCGTAGGAATCGTACTGGCAGTTCTTGTAAAGTATCTGATTCGCTATGCCATTAAGTTTTTACGCAAAAATTGAAAGGACACTGATTGCCAATGAAGAAAGCATACTATGGCCTCCTTACATTTGCAATCATGAGCTTGTCTTATGATTTGTATTATTGGAACATGAGAAGTGCTGTGGGTGTTCTAAGGGCAGAAGATAAGGCGCTTTGTTTATCAAGTGGAATTGTTTGTGTTCTTATGATAGCTTTTGTTATAATTAAAAGCATCAAAAATCGCAAATAGACTGACTTGAAAAACGGTATTGATAATGAAGAAAAATTTGTTAAGCATAGTGATTCTTGAATGTTTTGTGCTTCTGTGAGTGGTTATAATGATTATGGTTCATTTTTTTAGATTGACTGAATGATTTCAGGCTTGAGGTGAGCAAAGATGAAACACGATAAGTTGGTTTTTATAAGAATTATATGTTTGGTTGGAATTATAGGAGAAGTACTATTTCCAAATAGTACAGTCGGCATACTATTCGGCCTAATTCTTGCAATCACGAGCGTCATTTTCTTGCTGATGCTAAAAAATGAAATGGCTTTAGAAAAAAGCGACTGTGAGAATAATTATTCGATTTCTATAATGTGCATTAGTGTCGTTGTACTTTTACTCATCATCGTTGGATACATGATACTGAAAGATTTTCAAATTATTACGCTGTCGGATACGCAAGAATATTTCTTTTCTGAAATTCTAGTATTCTCTTTCATGGCTCTTTTTGGTAGCTGTGCTAATGCTCTTCCTTTTAATAAATATGTTGGATTACGTTTGCCGTGGACTTTAGTAGATTACCAAACATGGCGATATGCTCATAAACTTTTACATGAACTGTCTTTTCCTGCTATCCTTTTTAGCATTGTTATTCTCAAGATGTTTCCCAATAAATCAAAAACACTTATGATTTGGTCAGTACTGTTATATCTTGGAGTACCATCTTTTTTCTCTTACCTTTACTATAAAAAGAAACACCAGTAAACCATAAAACAGAAAATTGATTACCGTATTAGGAGGATTTTATATGATGGGACTGTTTTTGATGATTATTCAGCCGCTTTTTACATTTTAGGAACTCTCGCATTTGCAAAGTATCTTTGGAAAAGTGAGTAGACCTTTGAACGTTATTCGACTGACGGACGAAATAAACTCGCTAAGTATCTAGGAAACATTGATTTTACGGAGTCACTAATTATCAACTGCGTGATTTGAAGAAGAGGCCACTTTATGAAAATCACACGAGATGAAATGTTTTTTTCAAAAGATCTTATTCATACACTGGCGTATGTCGGAATGTTTGCGGCGGCAATTATATCGGTTGGAGCGTGTAAGTCTGGAATTTTGGTGGCTGCGATATTAGCATGGATTGTAGCAGGTATAATTATCGGATTGGCGACTATTTCTGACTATAAAAAGGCAGAACTCTTGAAAAATGGAACAAGAATCACCGGAAAGGTTACCGCAACAAAACGAGTGCATATAAAATTTCATTTGAGTACCTACCACCTTGCCGATGAAGATGTAATCTATCCATATGTGGTGCATTATCAGTATAAAGTTAAAGGTGAGACCTATAATGGCAAGTCGCAGTGGTTTTGGTTCAATCCATATATTCCGAAAGGAACGCCAATAAAAATTCTAGTGGACCCAAAGAATCCGACCCGAAGTACAGTTCTCAATCCGGAAAATCAAGGTTGCGAAAAAACATCGAAAGGAAAAAATTATGAGTAAATTTATAGGAATTTTGTTGTTGGTTGCTCTTGCAGTACGATTGGTAACACTTTTCTTCTTTAAGCAGAATGCTGTTCTGAATGAAATATCACTGGTACTGTTTATATCTATTTTCGTGGTTACAGTTATTGTAATGCTGGTAAAGTGGTGGAAGTGGAGAACTAAATAATTTATATCATTGTGTTGTATAGCTGTTTTATTTATTATCGTTATAAAGGGGCACTATATGGAAAATACTGATATTCCCCAATTTCATACTTATCGAGAAGAAATCGAATTTGAAGGGACGTTAATACAGGCTGATATTTTTATTGACAATAAAATGCTTGAAGACAAAAACAGCTTTTTAATAAGTTTTTTGTGCAAATCTAATACGATATATAAAATGGTTTGCAGAAGTGTTTTAAAAAAGGAAGGATATTACATAAATCTAAAATTCAATGGTGTAAAATTGAAAAAACGTGTCCTTTCAGTGTCACAAAGCTTTATTGATAGTAACTCGGAAACATATAGAATTGGCCTTATGTGTTCTAATGATTTGAGCATCTAAATCAAAAGACAGTCGATGGTACGGTTCGGAGTGAAGCATCAACAAACCAGCAGCCCTCTATTTGCGAGGACTGCAAGTAGAGGGCTGTTGGTTTATTTGGAATATTTTAATTAAAAGGTCAATCTTCTAACCTGCCATGGTCACAGCCGAGTGAGAGATAATGCTCAATCTCACCACCCAGCACAAGCTGGGCATACTCCAAGGGATTGTTGTATAGCAACCAGTCCAGTTCTGCCCGCTGTGCCGGAGTGTTGCCGTATTCGTCCTCAATAGCGATGCAGATAAACAAAACTGTGATTGTGCAACAAATTTTCTATGAATTTATGTGCAGTCATACGATGTTTTAAAACAAGTGTAACAAACTTCCTCTAAAAGCGTTATTATAATAGAAAAATTCCTTTTCTAGGTGCGTGTAAGATATAGGGAAGGACAGCTTATGAAAATCAAAGAAAGTCCATCTATCATTCTGGCGTTTCATGGGATGCTTGGCCGCAAGAAGCAGACCGGCCTATTGCTGCTTTTGCTGACACTGGTTTTCTCGTTCCTGACGGCGGCGGTGATCTACTCGGTCAGCTCTGCACAGGTATTGCAGGATACCCGCTGTGAACTATACGGCGCGTGGCAGTACCTGCGTTTGTCGGATACTGCTGCGGACGCTGCACAGGCACAAAACACCTTGCCCGCATCCGCACAGGTCAGTACAGTGATCCAGAATGGAATCGTTCTCGGCACAGACGATGGCGTGGCGGGCGGGATCGGAACGGTAGACGATACCTTTGCACAGCTGGGGCGTATTGTGCCGATCAGCGGTAATTTTCC
>NZ_PRLD01000027.1 GCF_003287405.1 Faecalibacterium prausnitzii | reverse complement strand
AACAACTACATAAGATTTTATTTGTGAAAAAGAAAAATACCGCCCATGCAGCGCAGCGATGGATTTTGTCGGGTGAAACGGCGGCAAAATAGATCGGGTGTGTTGCGGGGCGGTAAAAATCTTCATGGGGAATAAATCCTCGCCGTTCTGTACTTTTCTACAAGACCGCGTTTGCGTAGCAATGAAAGCCCCAGTGGGGCTTTTAAGCGGCAGAGCGGTCTTGCGCAAGCAAGATGGAGGGGCGTTGCCCCGACAAGCTCGGTGGGATTTGCGATAAAGGGTATCATGGATTACGGCGAGCGTCAAGATGGTTTTACAAATTTTATTGCAGTAAAGCGGTGATAGTAGGACTTATATTTAACACACGGCAAGAAACAATTTCCGTTTCGCACATTGTAATGTTCGCAGAAAAAACTTATAATGCTTTTGAACCTGTAGGACACATAAAACGCAGAAAAGAGAGGGAATCATGAGAAAACTGTTCCTTTTGGAAGATGATCTGAGCCTGATCAGTGGGCTGACCTTTGCATTCAAGAAACAGGGCTTTGCACTGGATACAGCCCGGACACTGGCAGAAGCCGAGGTGCTGTGGTCAGACAGAAAATATGACCTGCTGGTGCTGGATGTTTCCCTGCCGGATGGCTCTGGCTTCGATTTCTGCCAGAAGGTGCGGCGCACATCCAACGTGCCGATTCTGTTCCTGACCGCTTCGGATGAGGAAATGAATATCATCATGGGACTGGAACTGGGCGGGGATGATTACCTGACCAAGCCGTTCAAGCTGGGTGTCCTGTTGTCGCGGGTCAATGCACTGCTTCGCCGTGCAAATGCGTCCAGCGCAGGAGAACCCGTACTGGAATCGGGCAGCATCACCGTCCGGCTGTTGCAGGGGCAGGCATACAAAAACGGAATCTTGCTGGAACTGACCGGCGCAGAGTACAAGCTGCTCTGCTTCTTTATGCAGCATCCGAATGCCGTGCTATCCAAGGAACAAATTCTGGATGCACTGTGGGACTGCGATGGGGATTACATTGACAGCAGTGCCTTAACAGTGTATATCCGGCGGCTGCGGATGAAGATTGAGGACAACCCCGGCAAACCGCAGATGCTGCTGACTGTCCGCGGCATGGGCTATAAATGGAATGGGTAAAGGTGCCGTATGAAAGTATTCGCAAACCGGGAGATCCGAAATTTGTTCCAAGCCGTGCTGGCGGTCTGGGCGGTGGCATTGGCTCTCACGCAGGGCATCGTATGGCATACGACGCATGTATTTTCTTTCGGGTTACTATTGGTTTTTCTGCTTCTGGGCGGCTGTCTCTGGGGCGTGCTTTTTCGCTATTTCCAAAGGCAGAGCGCGCTTCTGGAACAGGCAGTCCAGCAAATCCAAAGCTGTCTGGATGGCAACCCGGATGCACGACTGGACTGCGACCGGGAGGGAGAATTTTACCGTCTGTTTCACTCCGTTAATGCATTGGCGGCAGTTCTGAGCGCACACGCAGACAACGAGCAGCGGGAGAAGCGTTTTTTGAAAAATACCATTGCAGATATTTCGCACCAGCTCAAAACACCGCTGGCGGCGTTGAATATCTACAACGGTCTGCTTCAGGACGAAGCTGTTTCGCCGTCGGAGGTCAAAGAGTTTGCAGACCTGTCCGAACAGGAGTTGGACCGCATCGAAACGCTGGTGCAGAATCTGCTCAAAATCACCCGGCTGGATGCCGGTTCGGTCGTCTTGGAGAAGAAAAACGAAAATGTTGCTGAAATGGTGCAGGACATCGCGCGGCAGTATCACTATCGTACAGAGCAGGAACAGAAAAAGCTTGTTCTGTCCGGCTCAGAGGCGGTTACACTTTGGTGCGACCGTGATTGGATGCAGGAAGCTGTGGACAATCTTGTAAAGAATGCCCTTGACCACACAAAGAGCGGAGATACGATTCAGATAGAGTGGAATGCACTGCCGTCCATGGTTCAGATCAAAGTGCGCGACAACGGCAGCGGCATCCACCCGGAAGATTTGTACCATATCTTCAAACGGTTTTATCGCAGCCGCTTTTCACAGGATACACAGGGCATCGGGCTGGGTCTGCCGCTGGCAAAAGCCATTGTGGAAGCCCATCACGGCACCATTGAAGTAGACAGCGAGCTGGGAAAGGGCACGACCTTTACTCTGAATTTTCCGATTCCTACAAAATTGTAGGCTGCGTGTAGGCTTGCAGTAAGGTTGACGTGTTATCCTTTTCTGCACAGACAGAGATCATCCGTCTGAATCGAAGGAACCTGCAAAGTGAGGGATACACTATGGAACTATTAGAAGTCAACCATCTCTGCAAGACCTACGGCAGCGGAGAAACTGCTGTCCATGCGCTGAAAGATGTTAGATTTTCAGTGCCGAAAGGCGAATATGTGGCGGTCGTTGGTGAATCCGGCTCCGGCAAAAGCACCCTGCTCAACCTGATTGGTGGACTGGATACGCCGACTTCCGGCAAGGTGCTGATTGATGGCAAGGATGTTTTTGCCATGAAAGACCGGGAGCTGACGATCTTCCGCCGCCGCAATATCGGTTTTATCTTTCAGGCATTCAACCTCATCCCGGAACTGACCGTAGAACAGAACATCCTGTTCCCAGTGCTGCTGGACTACCAAAAGCCGGACAGGGCATATCTGGAAGAACTGCTGACCGTGCTGAATTTGAAAGACCGTCGGAAGCATCTGCCAAGTCAGCTTTCCGGTGGGCAGCAGCAACGGGTAGCCATTGGCCGCGCCCTGATGACCCGCCCTTCCCTGATTTTGGCGGATGAGCCGACCGGCAATCTGGACACCCAGAACACCAGCGAGGTCATTGCCCTGCTAAAAGAAACATCCCGGAAATACGAGCAGACCATCCTGATGATCACCCACAACCGCAGCATTGCGCAGACGGCAGACCGGGTGCTGCAGGTATCGGACGGCTGCCTGACCGATTTTGGGAGGTGCCGGGAATGAGCAGCACAGAAATGAAAAGCTATCTGAGCCTGATCCCGATTTCTGCCAAGGTACGCAGACGGCAGAACCGCATGACCATCCTGTGTATCGTCCTTGCGGTGTTTCTGGTCACGGCGGTGTTCAGTATGGCAGATATGGCGATTCGGATGGAAACCTCAAACCAGCTGAACAAAAACGGGAACTGGCATATCATGGTAAAGGACATCTCCCCTGAAACAGCCGCAGAGCTTGCCGCACAGGAGGATGTTGCTGCATTTTCGGCGTATAGCGACATCAACGCTTCCCTTACGGAAAACTACTTTGCCGGAGATAAACGTGCCGCACTGGTAGGAGCAGATGATGCAATCCTTCAAATCTTTCCGGGAATGCAGTGTAGCACTGCCCCGGCGGATGGCGAAGTGCTCGTGACAGCAAACATCCGGGATTGGCTGGATGTTACGGTCGGTACAGCGATTCCGCTGACGCTCCCGGATGGACAGACCATTTCGCTTACTGTCGCAGGTTTCAATGAGGATACCTCCGATGCGAACCAGTATGATGCTGTTGTGCTGGTGATGAACCGCAGTACATTTTCTCAGATTGCCGCACAGGTAGAAGAATCCTTTGAAACACAGTATTTCATCCAGTTCAAGCCACGTACCAATTTGCGGCAGTCCATTGTGAACATCGAAAACAAGTACGGAATTTCAGAAGAAAAAATCTCCGAAAATACTTACCTGATGGCGTTGAACGCAAGCAGCAACAACGATTATATTGTAGGCTTATATGCGGTAGCGGCTGTGTTGGCTGGCATGGTCGTCCTTGCCGGAATTTTTATGATCACAGGCAGCATCAACAGCAATGTAGCGCAGCGTACCAGCTATTATGGAATGCTACGTTGTCTTGGGGCAGGAAAAAATCAGGTTCGGATGCTTGTCCGGCTGGAAGCTCTTTTCTGGTGTAAAACTGCTGTTCCAGCAGGATGTGTGCTGGGAATCGTTTCCACATGGGGATTGTGTTCCTTTCTGCGTGGATTTATCGGCGAGGAGTTCAGCTCTTTACCAGTGCTTGGCATCAGCCCGGTCGGTATTATCTGTGGTTCCGTGCTGGGACTTATCACGGTTTGGTTCGCGGCATCTTCTCCGGCACGGCGGGCGGCAAAAGCTTCTCCGATCACAGCAGCAACTGGGAATGCGGTGGAAAATGCAGCGGATTCTCCGTGTCATGCTCGGTTGTTTGGAAGTCGTGCAGAGCTTTCTTTGGGCGTGAGCCATGCAATCTCGTCCAAAAAGAACTTGCTTCTGATGACAGGTTCCTTTGCGTTAAGCATTCTCCTGTTTTTGAGCTTTTCGGTTTTGCTTCGATGGGTTGGATTTGCGCTGAATCCGTTGCAGCCCTACACACCGGACTTATCGGTGGCTGAAACATCCGGGCAAAATGTCCTTGACCCGGTGCTGGTGGAGCAGCTGGAAGCTCTGCCGGAAGTCAAACACGCATTCGGGCGGATGTATTGCCCGCTCCCGGCGGAATATCAGGGAAAACAGGGGTCCATCGACCTGATTTCATACGATACGATACAGTTTGGCTGGGCGAAAAAAGACCTGATTGGCGGAACCCTTCCGCAGGAGCCGGAGGATGGCACATACCCTGTGCTGACGGTATTCGACAAAAGCAACTCCCTGACCGTGGGTGATACCATTCAGCTGGAGGATGCAAAGCTCACAGTCGTGGGTGTATTGAACGACAGCCCGTTCAGTAGTACCGATTCCCCGATTGTTATCTGCACCGAAGAAACCTTCCATCAGCTGACCGGGCAAAACCGCTATGCGGTGATCGATATTCAACTAAAAGATACCACAGCAGACGCAGCCATTGCACAAATACACACCCTGCTGAGCGACACGTTAAACAAGCAGGTTGTTTTTTCCAACCGAATCGAAGGAAATCGGATGATACAAAGCACCTACTGGGCGTTCCATCTGGTGGTCTATGCGTTTCTCATCGTGATTGCAGGAATCACCATTCTGAACATCGTCAACAGCATTTCCATGAGCGTGTCGGCACGAATGAAGCAGTATGGCATCCTGCGTGCCATCGGGATGGATGATGCACAGCTGAAACGCATGATCTCTGCCGAAGCTGGCACCTATGCGGTGTCCGGTCTTGTGGTGGGCATTGCGCTGGGTCTTGTGCTGAATCGGAAGCTGTATATCCTGCTCATCACCCATTATTTCGGTGCAGCGTGGCAGATGCCGTGGGGCTGTCTTGCCGTGATTGTCGTAGTCGTGCTGGCGGCTGTGGTGCTGGCAGTATATAACCCGGTAAGGCAAATCCTCATGCAGCCCATTACTGCAACCATCAGTGAATTATAAACCAGAACAACAGATGCCCACCAGCTTATGGCGAAAACCATAGGTCGGTGGGCATCGTGTTCTTTATAAGGGCTTAATCTTCCAGTCTGCCGTGGTCACACCTCAGCGACAGGTAGTGCTCCACCTCCCCTCTCAGCACCATCTGTGCATACTCCAAGGGCTTATTGTAGAGCAGCCAGTCCAGTTCTGTCCGTTGTGCCGGGGTGTTGCCGTATTCGTCCTCCACGGCGATGCAGTCAATGGCAAGGGTGGTGCCATCCTCGAACCGGGCTTCCACCCGGTTGGTGTCCATGTTGTAGCGGCAGGAAAGCAGTTTGTTCATGGTGAACCTCATTTCTATATCAAACGGTGTCTGTTCGGATGTCCTAAACCCTGCCATAGAACCGGTGTGTCATGTAAGATTGTTGTTTGGATAAAACTGGAAGATTTTGCACAATAAATACCGTTGAAATCCAGCTTTTGAGGCTGTGCGAAACAGCCTGTTTTGCCGGGCTGATTTTGGCGCTGCACACTTTTGCACATTTTCTGCACATCGCAAGGATGGATAACAGGTGCAAAGGCGTGCAAGCAATGCAAAGGATGCAATAGAATAACAACGGTAAAATAACGGCAATTCGATTAAAACGACGATTTGCTGTCAAATGATGAAATGGACAAAATGTGCTATTCGGTTCCTACGAATCAGTAGGCCGGGGGTTCGAGTCCCTTCCATCGCACCAAACCATGAAAATCCGAACCTTTTCTCGATAGGAGAAGGGTTCGGATTTTTTGTTTTCTTCGGAAATGAAAATTCAGGCTCTTCCCTGACGGCCGTGTGTCCGAAACCTTATCAAAAGAAAGACCGTATCACGAAGGTCACAACTGTAAAGGTGCCGTAAGGTAGAAAGGACACGAGTATGAAGTACGATGAAAGAACCTGCAAATTCAACATGGACACCGGCTGCGTGGAGCTGCTGCTCCGGGATGGAAGAAAAATTTCCATCGACTGCACCGGGGTCGAGGATGCGTTGGATGCGACCATGGCGCAGAGGTCGGAGTTGGATTACCTCATCTACAATGATCCGCTGAGCTACGCGGATTTGATTCTGAATGGTAACCCGGAGGAATATTTGAAGAATGTGGTCGGAGGTCATGGATCAGAGGATTTATCGTTTAGAGATTAACTCGATATAAGGAACAAGCCCACAGGTCTGCCGTATTTTTATGCGGTCTATCCTGTGGGCTTGTTTGCTATTATCGACTCATGATTGAATTTGAAATTTCAAGCACGACCGTATCATGTTTATAGGTGGTAACAACCATCGGCAGGCCTCCAGCCTTCAAAACTTATGCAGACGTTTGATTTTCGTATCGTTTAAGCCAGAGGAAAAAGCAGATGTTTAATAAGATGCCCACTGCGGTGGAGGTGGGTGCGGACAGACCGATCATCGTCAGGCTGGCGTTGGGCTGGATACTCATAATATACGCCATGGGGAGACGCACCAGCAGAGTCTGCACCAGCCCCTGTACCATGACCCAGAGCGTTTTGTCGTTACCGTTGAAGTAACCCACCATGCTGAACAGGATGGCGGTGGCGATGGTCTCGGGCGCAAAGCCCTTGAGGTAGGCGTAGCCGTTGGCAATGACAGAGGCATCTGCCGTAAAAAGGCTGGAGAGAACGTCACCCTTGCACCACACCAATGCAAATACGACGCAGCCGAACACCAGACCGATGCCAATGCCGGTGAACATGGACTGCTCGGCGCGTTTTTTGTTGCCGGCACCCACGTTCTGCGACACAAAGGACGCCATGGACTGCATCAGAGAACTGGGGATCAGCATGGCAAAATTAACGATCTTGCACGCCACACCGTAGCCGGAAGA
>NZ_PRLD01000002.1 GCF_003287405.1 Faecalibacterium prausnitzii | reverse complement strand
TTCCAACACGAAAATAGGTTCCGTTACAAGTTCTTTCGATATTGTTCAATTTTCAAGGTCCTGTGCGCCGCAGCCTTAGCGGCTGACGACTTGATTATTTTACCACAGAAGCGGTTTTTTGTCAAGCACTTTTTTGAGAAGCTTTTGAAGTTTTATGAACTTGGAGCGCTTTGGGTTTCTCGGTATCAGCCGGAACTTTTCAGCGTCTATTGGTTCTTTTCAAGGGCTTCCTGCTGAGACTTCAGAAGTCATTCTTTTGTCTCAGCGCTTGGCGCTCAAGTATAATACCACACCCCGGGGCGCTTGTCAACACTTTTTGACATCTTTTTTAAATAAAATTGAGTTCACTTCACTTATATTGTGTTCAGCCCCTCTTCCCCATGCAAAAAGGCCGTCCATGCACTGCACAGACGGCCTTGGGTCTATATATAATTACTTATATAATAAGTGAAACGCTCAGCGGATCTCGATGCCCAGCTTGAACTTCAGGTTGCCGAGAATCTTCTTGACCACGCGCTCCACTTCCTCAGCGGAGACTTCCTTCTTTGGATCAGACAGGGACAGGCTGAAGGCCATGCTCTTTTTGCCCTCGCCGAGGTTTGCACCGCGATAGATATCGAACAGCTTGACCTCGCTGACCAGCGGGCTGGCCTTACGAATGGTCTCCTCGATCTCGCCGCAGGATACAGTCTCGTTGCAGACCAGAGCCAGATCGCGCTTGACCGGTGCATAGGGGCTGAGGGGCTTATAGCGCAGCTCGCCCTCTACGCAGGACATCAGACCCTCATAGTCCAGCTCGCCCAGATAGATGTTCTGGCTGTCCTTCTGCTCCTTGGCGATCTCCAGTTCGGCGTTGATCTCGTTGGCCAGCTTACCGAACACGCCCAGACGCTTACCGTTGCAGTACACGGCGGCGCTGATGCCGGGGTGCAGCCATGCGGCGGTCTCGCGCTGATAGTCGAAGGTCAGGCCAAAACCAGCTGCCAGTGCTTCCAGTGCGCCCTTGACGGTGAAGAAGTCCTCCTCGGGGCCAAAGGCACCGATGCAGAGAGTCTGGCGCTCGTGGGGGTGCTCATTGATGGGCAGTTCCTTGGCCAGATAGACCGGTGCCATCTCGAACAGGCGGCCTTCGGCGTTGCCCTTTTTCAGGTTGTCCACGATGACGTTCAGCATGGAGGGGGTCAGCAGGGTGCGCATGATGGACAGGTTCTCGCTGATGGGGTTCAGGATGCGGATAGCCTTGCGGGCTTCGTCCTCGGCGGGAATATGCAGCATATCCAGCTCAGCGTTGGAGTAGAAAGCCAGCGTGGAGGCCTCGTAGAAGCCCTGTGCAGCCAGCAGACGCTTGGTCTTGAGCTGCTGCTTCTGGTCGTAGTTCAGACCGCCGTTGGTAACGGAGGCAGTGTTCAGGAAGGTAGGCACGATATGGTCGTAGCCGTACTCACGGATGACCTCCTCGGCCAGATCCGGGAAGCTTTCCACGTCATCACGGTACAGGGGTGCGGACACATCCCAGCTGCCATCGGCCTGCACGTCCACGGTGAACTCCAGACGCTGCAGGATGTCGATCATGGTCTTGTCGGGCACGGTGATGCCCAGCACGGCGCAGATCTTTGCCGGGGTGGTGACGATGTGCTTGCGCTCCAGCGGGCGGCCATCGGTCAGGTCGTACTCCAGCGTGGTAATATCACCGCAATCCAGCTGCTGGATCAGGTGCAGAGCGCGTGCCAGACCCAGCTGCGGAGAGTAGCGGTCCACGCCCTTCTCGTAGCGGGCAGAGGAATCGCTGTTCTGACCCAGTGCACGGCTGGTCTTACGCACGCTGTCGCGGGCAAAGGTGGCGCACTCGAACAGCAGGCTGGTGGTGTTATCGTCCATACCGGAGTTTGCGCCGCCCATGATACCGGCCAGTGCCACCGGCTTTTCGGCATCGCAGATGACCAGATTGTTGGGGTTGAGGGTAAATTCCTTCTCGTCCAGCGTGACGATCTTTTCACCCTCGTGGGCGCGGCGCACATCAATGGTGCGGCCGGCGACCTTGTTCAGGTCAAAGGCGTGCATGGGCTGACCCATCTCCAGCAGGGTGTGGTTGGTGATATCCACCACGTTGCTGATGGAGCGCAGGCCGCACAGTGCCAGATGGCGCTTCATCCAGCGGGGAGACTCGCCCATGCGGATGTTGCGCACATAGTGTGCCATGTAGCGGGGGCACAGCTCCGGTGCTTCCACCTTGACGGTGATGGGAGCGTCCGGCTCGCAGACTGCCTTATAGTCCATAGCGGGCATATGCAGGGGCTTGCCCAGAACAGCAGCCACCTCGCGGGCGATGCCCAGAACAGACTGGCAGTCCGGGCGGTTGGCGGTGATGGAGATATCAAAGATGTAGTCGTCCAGACCCACCACAGGGGCGATGTCGGTGCCGGGGACAGAATCCTCGGGCAGGATGAGCAGGCCGTAGACCTCAGAGCCCGGGAACAGGTCATCGTTCAGACCCAGCTCTGCGCCGGAGCACAGCATACCGTTGGACTCCACGCCCTGCATCTTGCGGGCCTTGATGGTAATGCCGCCGGGCAGAGTGGAGCCATCCAGTGCGGTGGGCACGCAATCGCCCAGCTTCATGTTGGCGGCACCGGTGCTGATGCGGATCTCGTGGCCGTAAGCGCCGCAGTCCACCACACACTTGGTCAGGTGGGTGCCCTCCTGCTTTTCCATCTCCACGATCTTGCCGACGACCACCTTGCTGATGCCGGCATCCAGCGGGATGAGCTCTTCCACCTCGAAACCGCAGGAGAACAGCTTCTCCTCCAGTTCCTGTGCGGTAACATCGATATCAACGAATTCTTTTAACCAACTGAAAGGTACTTTCATTGTTTGTTCTCTCCCCTCTTATTCGTGGAACTGCTTGAGGAACTGCAGATTGTTCTCGAACATCAGACCGATGTTGTTGATGCCGTACTTCAGCATAGCGATACGCTCGATGCCAATGCCAAAGGCGAAACCGGAGTACTCGTCCGGGTCGATGTTGCAGTTCTCCAGCACCTTGCGGTTGACGACGCCGCCGCCCAGAACCTCGATCCAGCCGGTGTGCTTGCACAGGGGGCAGCCCTTGCCGTGGCACTCGAAGCAGCTTACGTCCACCTCAACGCTGGGCTCGGTGAACGGGAAGTAGGAGGGACGCAGACGGGTGCGGGTATCGGCACCGAACAGCTTCTGCACGAAGGTGTTCAGTGCGCCCTGCAGGTCGCCCAGCGTGATGCCCTTATCCACGACCAGACCTTCCATCTGGTGGAACATGGGACTGTGGGTAGCGTCCGAGTCAGAGCGGAACACGCGGCCGGGGATCAGCACCTTGATGGGCGGCTTCTGGCTGTCCATGGTGCGGATCTGGCCACCGGAGGTCTGGGTGCGCAGCAGGAATTCATCGGACAGATAGAAGGTATCCTGCATATCACGGGCGGGGTGATCCTTGGGCACGTTCAGGCGGGTGAAGTTGTGGTCGTCATCCTCGATCTCCGGGGCATCTGCCACGGCAAAGCCCATACCGGAGAACACGTCGATGATCTGGTTGGTGACCAGCGTCAACGGGTGCAGACCGCCCACAGAGCGGGTCTTGGCGGGCAGGGTGATATCCACCGTCTCGGCGGCGTTGCGGGCAGCAAGTTCTGCCTGCTTCACGGTCTCGGCGGCGGCATCGTAGTCTGCCTGCACCTTCTGCTTGAGTTCGTTGATGATCTTGCCCATGGCGGGGCGCTCTTCCGGCGCAACGGTGCGCAGGTTCTTCATCAGGGCAGGGATCTTGCCGTTTTTGCTGAGGTATTCCTGCCAGAAGGAAGCCAGCGTCTCCTTGCTGGACACCTGACCAAGGCTTTCAGCGGCCTGCTTGGCCAGCTCATCGATCATTGCTTGCATGGATTTTCTCTCCTTTATTCTTTGTGTTCATGGAGCGGAGTATAACAAAAAAGCTCCGTCCCCTGCCCGACTGCTCAGGCAAAAGGGACGAAGCTGTAACCATTTCTGCTCCGCGGTACCACCCGGTTTCCGCCTGCACAAGGGCAGGCGGCGCTCAAACGCCGTAACGGGGCGCAACCGTCCTGTGCTAATAGATGCGTCCGCATCGTTCGCGCAGACCGCTCGGGAGCGAACTTCAGCCCCTGCCGCACATGGAAGCCCTTTCAGCCGGTGAAGCTTCTCTCTTTGCCGTGCAGGCAGCGCCTACTCTCTCCGTCGCTGCGTTTGGTAATATGATAACCAAGAGTTATGTTACCACATTTTGCGGCGGTTTGCAAGCCGCAGAGCAGTTTTTGTTTGCCGGAGCTGCGTTTTGTGCCTTCTTCCTGGTCAGGCGGCAGGCCTCGCAGGCCGTGATGCAGCACACCGCAAACACCAGCAGAGCGCAGTCTGTCGGCACCCGCTGCATGGGCACCACCCGGGCACACAGGGTATTGAAGCTCTCCACGGCGCTCTGCGGCAGGCCCAGATAAAACAGCGCCAGCGAAAGCGGCAGATGCAGCACCCTGCCCCACAGCAAGGGTTTGAACGAGACCTCCTGCGGGCAGAGGGTGCGCACTTGCAGCAGCACCGAAGCGCCCTGCACACTGAGCGCGGCACAGCACAGCCCGCTTGCCCACAAACCGGTGCGGGCGGCGTAATCGCAGCCGGAGCACACCTCCAGCAGCATGGCCGGAAAGGGCGCAAGCACCGCGGGCAGCAGCAGCCCGCAGCCTGCCGCCAGCAGGCGAAAATACAGCACAAAGCCGCATAATTTCAGGTAGGTCACTGCCGCCTGTGCAAGGATGGCATCCAGCGCGGGCGGCGGTGCTGTTTGTGCGGCAGCGGGCGGCACGGGCAAAGGCTCCGGTATGCCGCAGACACGGCAGAGCAGCGCCGCCGTCAGCCAGCCCGCCAGCACCTGTGCGGCAAACAGGCATATCCCGGCTGTGCGGCTGCCCAGCAGCTGCTCCCCTACCGTCAAAATGACAAAAGACGGCCCGGAGCAGATGCAGGCGGGCAGCAGAGCTGAAGCTTCCTGCGGGGTCAGCTCCCTGCTGCGGACTGCCTCGGCAGCAGCGGCGGCGGCAGGGGCAAAGCCGCCCACAAGACCGATGAGCAGCACACTGCCCGCGCTGCGGCTGCGCAGACCGATACAACGCACCACCGGCCAGAGCAGCACGCCCAGCACCTCGCCCGCGCCGCTGCGCATGATGAGCGCCGACACCACCAGAAATGGAAAAAGCGACACCAGCAGCGACCCGCCGCAGAGCGCAAGACCCTGCCGCAAAGCTTCCGCACAGGTCTGCGGCGCGGCAAATACCAGCGCCGCCGTGGCTGCACCCAGCAAAAAGAGCCCCGGATACAGCCGTTTGCAGCTTTTACTCATAAGCACGCCCTCCCCCTCCATATATATGGAAGCATGGGCTGTGCAATGTACAAAGCGCGGGACGGGAGGGACAAAGATGGCCAGAGCACACCACGACCGGCGCACCCCGGGCGACTGGCTGCGCGGGCTGTTTCGACAGCCGCCGCCCGGGTTTTACAGCCGCCCTGCCGTATACCTGAGCGGCGACCGGATGGAGATCGAGCATTTTTGCACAGTGTTGTTTTTTGATGAAAACAAGCTGTGCCTGCGGCTGGCGAAAGGGCGTTTCACGGTATACGGCAGCGGGCTGCGCATCTGTACCCTGACCGCCGCCCGGCTGACGGTGCAGGGGCAGTTTTTGCGTACCGATTTTTCCGATGAATAGGAGGCTGCCATGGAAGCTGCAAGCCTTTGGGCGGGGGTACGCTTTACCGCCCGGAACGGCAGCCCCGAGGCGCTTTTGACCGACGCTGCCGGGCAAGGGCTGCATTTATATGGCATTTCTTCCCTGCCCGGCGGCTTTTGCGCCCATTGCGCAGCTTGGCAGTACCGGCGGCTGGCCGCACTTGCCCGGCACAGGCGGGTACGGCTGCGAGTGGAAAAACGGATGGGGCTTTATTTTTTGCTGCGTCCGCTGCTGCAGCGCAAGGGGCTTTGGGCGGGGCTTGTCGCTTGGGGGCTGGTGCTGGTCTGGCTGCAAGGATTTATATGGGCGGTGGACTACGGCAGCCTGACCACCGGGCAGCGGGCGCGGGCGGGTGCAGTGCTGCGCAGCTGCGGCCTGCAGCCCGGCACTGCCGTAACCGAGGAGCTGCTGCGCTGCGGAGAGTATGCCCTGCTGGAAAGCGGCGAGTTCTCTTGGGCAAGCCTGAATTTTGAAAAAGGCCGGCTTGCGGTGGAAGCCGCCCCTGCCCATGCCCGCCCCGAGATCGCCGCAGGCACGCTGCACGGGCTGCGGGCAAAGTGCAATGGGACGGTGCTGCGTACAAATCTTACCAGCGGCACTATGCTGGTAGCTCCCGGGCAGACTGTGGAAGCCGGGCAGGGGTTGATCGGCACTGCGCGCAGCGAGCGGGACGGCACCTTGATTTTTGCCCCGGCGGCGGGCACGGTGGTGGCGCAGCTGGAGTGGCAGACAGACCAGAGCGTTCCGCTGGCAGAGACGATGCCGCAGCTGACCGGCAAAAATACAACGAATTACAAGCTGTTTTTTGCAGAGCATTCTGCCGCGCTTTCCCCCTCTGCGCCTGACGGGGACGGGCTGTGCCGCACCCGGCATCTGCAATTAGAGGTTTTCGGCCTGCCCCTGCCCTGCGCGGTGGAGGAGACCACCTATTACGGGCAGCAGCAGGAAACGATGTACCGCACCGAAGCACAGGCGCTTACGCTGGCACGGCTGCAGGGGCTGCGGGCGCTGCACGATGCTTTCCCGGATGCGGAGATCTTCGCCCGCCGGGAGGAGTGCACCGTGCAGGAGGATGCCCTGCACTATCATGCAGTGTATACCGTGGCGGCAGATATCTGCACATAGCAGCCCTTAAAACGCATACAAAAAAGCCGAACATCTGCAAAAAACAGGTGTTCAGCTTTTTTACATTTTCGCTTCTATAAAACCGCTCTTTGGGGCACGCCCGCCGCGTAAAAGATCTTAGTACCGCTCTACGCCGTCCTTGGTGACAAGGGCGTACACCAGCGGGGCTTCCTCCGGCTTTTCCGCGCCGTACATAAGGCCGCTGCGGTACTCGGCGGCGGCGGCTTCAAACTTGTCCGCTGCGCCGTAGAAGGTGGCAAGGCTTTCGCCCTTATGGACATAGTCGCCGCGCTTTTTGTGCAGGGTGATGCCGGCGGAAAAGTCCAGCGGGTCGCCCTTTTTCTGGCGGCCTGCGCCCAGCAGCACACTGGCAGAGCCGATCTTTTCGGCATCGTTGGCCACAATGTAGCCGTCCTGCTCGGCCAGCAGTTCGTAGCTGGCGGCGGGCTGAGCAAACAGGCTGTAATCATCCAGTACCCGGATATCGCCGCCCTGTGCGGCAAACATTTCCTTGCACTTTTCAAAGGCAGAGCCGTCCGCAATGACAGCCTCGGCCATAGCGCGGCAGTGGACGGCATCGCCCTTGCCCGCCAGCACCAGCATATTGGCTGCCAGTTGCAGGCACACCTCGGTCAGGTCTGCCGGGCCGTGGCCTTTGAGCACGTCCATGCTCTCCATCACTTCCAGACTGTTGCCGATGTTGTGACCCAGCGGGGTGTCCATATCGGTGATCATGGCGGCTACCCGGCGGCCATGGTGGGTACCGATGGCGACCATCAGCTGCGCCAGCTCGATACTCTGGTCGACAGTCTTCATAAAGGCGCCGGTGCCGGTGGTGACATCCAGCAGAATGGCGTCCGAGCCGGAAGCCAGTTTTTTAGACATGATGCTGGACGCAATGAGCGGAATGCAGCTGACGGTGGCGGTAACGTCCCGCAGGGCGTACATCTTTTTATCTGCCACGGCGATACCCTCGCTCTGGCCGATGACCGACAGGCCGATCCGGTTCACCTGTGCAAAAAATTCCTCCTGCGAGAGGGCGGTCTTTGTGCCGGGCACGCTCTCCATCTTGTCGATGGTACCGCCGGTGTGGCCGAGACCCCGGCCGCTCATTTTGGCGATCTTCACCCCGCAGGCTGCCACGATGGGCGCGATGACCAGCGTGGTCTTATCGCCCACACCGCCGGTGGAGTGCTTGTCCACCTTGATGCCCGGAATGGGCGAAAGGTCTACCATCACGCCGCTGTGCGCCATCACATCGGTCAGTTCGGCGGTCTCCTCATTGGTCATGCCGCGCAGATACACCGCCATCATCCATGCAGCCATCTGGTAGTCGGCCACTTCCCCGCTGACAAAGCCGTTGACAATAGCTTCCAGCTCTTCCCGGGTGTGGGTGCCGCCATCCCGCTTTTTTGCGATCAGATCATAAATACGCATCGTTTCACGCTCCTGTTCTTCTTACTTCCGTGGCGTTTTATGCCCGGATCTCCTGCCACACGCTTTTGCCGTCCAGCGTGGAAGCGTCCACTTCCAGATACTCGCAGATGGTCTTGGCAATGGTGCCGAAGCACAGCTTAGTGCCCAGATCCGTACCCGCCTTTATGCCCTTGCCGCAAACCAGATACGGCACATACTCGCGGGTATGATCGGTGGTCTTGGTGTAGGAGGGGTCGCAGCCGTGGTCGGCGGTGATCATAAGCAGGTCACCCTCCCGCATCCCCGGCAGGAAGTCAGCCAGAAAACGGTCGAATTCCGTAGCGGCGGCAGCGTAACCTGCCACATCGCGGCGGTGGCCGTAAAGCATATCAAAGTCCACCAAGTTCACAAAGGCAAGGCCTTCAAAATCCCGGGTCTGCAAGGCCTTGGTAAAGGCGATGCCGTTGGTGTTGCCGGTGGTCTTGATCTTTTCGGTCACGCCCTCACCGTCAAAGATATCGTAGATCTTGCCCACGGCGATCACGTCCTTACCGGCATCCTTCAGCAGATCCAGCATGGTGGCGCGGGGCGGCTTCAGGCTCAGGTCGTGGCGGTTGGTGGTGCGGTAGAAGGTGTCCGCGCTGTTGCCAAGGAAGGGGCGGGCGATCACGCGGCCCACGCCGTACTTGCCTTTGAGCATTTCCCGGGCGATCTCACAGTAGCGGTACAGCTCCTGCACCGGCACAAGCTCCTCGTTGGCGGCAACCTGAAAAACGCTGTCGGCGCTGGTGTACACGATGAGGGCGTTTTCCCGCATGGCCTGCTCGCCGTAGTCCTTCAGCACCTGCGTGCCGGAATAGGGCTTGTTGCACAGCACCTTGTGGCCGGTCTTTTGCTCATACTCCCGGATCAGCTCCTCCGGGAAGCCCTCGGGGAAGGTGGGCAGCGGCTCCGGGCTGACCACACCGGCGATCTCCCAGTGGCCGATGGTGGTATCCTTGCCCATGCTCTGCTCCTGCAGGCGGGCAAAGGCAGCCGCCGGGGCATCCGTTTTCTCCCCTGCGGTCACGCCGTCAATGTTGAACAAACCCAGCTTGCGCAGATTGGGACAGTTGAAATTGGGGTGGTTCGCAATGGCACCCAAGGTGTTGGTGCCTGCATCGCCAAAGGCAGCGGCATCCGGCTCTGCGCCGATGCCAAAGCTGTCCAGAACGATCAGAAAAACACGTTTTTCCATAATGGTCACTCCATTCTCCGGGCGTACCCCGGAACAGTACTACTTTATTACCCTTATTATAAGCAAAAAGCTCCTCAGATGCAAGAGGAAACAGCCTTGTGCGCTCTTATCAGTTTTTACGTTTTACAGCAGTTTTCCCCCCATCAGGCAGTCCACAGAAAGCCGCGCCACATCGTTAAGTTTTCTACAATCCCGCTCACAAACATAAACAGATACAAAAACTTGTATTCAAGCAAAAATTCCTCTTGCTCTCTTGCGCCGGAACGATTATAATAATAAGTGGTAGAGTTTTGTGTTTTCCGCTCTGCCACATAAACCGACCCGCTGTACCGGGAGCTTTTGCTCCCATTGGTCATACACAGCAGCCTGCAGGGATGCTGTGCCGGATATAGGTAAGAGAGAGTTGACGGAGGTATATTGCATGAGAAAGACGAAAATTATTTGTACCCTTGGCCCTTCCACCGATAAGGAAGGCGTGCTGCGCGATCTGATCGCCAACGGCATGAACGTGGCCCGCTTCAATTTTTCCCACGGTTCCCACGAGGAGCATCTGGGTCGCCTTGAAAAGCTGAAGGCTCTGCGCGAGGAGCTGGGTAAGCCCGTGGCCGCACTGCTGGACACCAAGGGCCCCGAGATCCGCCTGAAGGACTTCAAGAACGGCGTTGAGAATCTGGTTGCCGGCCAGACCTTTACCCTGACCACCCGCGATGTGGAGGGCACCAACGAGATCTGCTCCATCACCTACAAGGATCTGCCCATGGACGTGGAGCCGAACGGCACCATCATGCTGGACGACGGCCTGATCAAGCTGCAAATCCAGACCGTGAACGACACCGACATCGTCTGCACCGTACTGAATAGCGGCAAGATCAAGAACAAGAAGGGCGTCAACGTGCCCGGCGTGCATCTGTCCATGCCGTATATGAGCCAGCGCGATAAGGATGACATCATCTTCGGCATCCAGCAGGGCTACGATTTCATCGCCGCCTCCTTTGTGCGCACCGCACAGGACGTGTACGAGATCCGCAACCTGCTGAACCAGTACGATTCCAACATCCGCATCATTGCAAAGATCGAGAACCGCGAGGGCGTGAACAACATCGACAGCATTCTGGCTGCTGCCGATGCCGTGATGGTGGCCCGTGGTGATCTGGGCGTGGAGATCGACTTCACCGAGCTGCCCGGCATCCAGAAGACCATCATCGAGCGCTCCTTCTCCTTCGGCAAGCCCATCGTCACCGCTACCCAGATGCTGGACAGCATGATGGTGAACCCCCGCCCCACCCGCGCCGAGATCTCGGACGTGGCAAACGCCATCTATGACGGCACCTCTGCCATTATGCTGTCCGGCGAAACCGCTGCCGGTGCCTACCCCGTGGAGGCACTCAAGACCATGTCCGCTATTGCCGAGCGCACCGAGCAGGAGGGCTTCCATCTGCGCGGCCGCACGATGGATTCTAACCCCGGCAAGATCAGCGTCTCTGACGCTACCGCCCATGCTGCCTGCCTGACTGCACGGGACGTGAACGCCGCCGCCATCGTGACCGTGTCCGAGTCCGGCACTACTGCCCGCCTGCTGAGCAAGTACCGCCCGCAGCAGCCCATCATTGCCTGCGTCATGCGCGAGCAGGTGCAGCGTCAGCTGTCCCTGAGCTGGGGCATCACCCCGCTGATGATGTCTCTGGCACACAGCACCGATGAACTGATCGAGATGTCCACCGCGCTGGCCAAGGAGAACGGCTACCTGCACAACGGCGAGCTGGCTGTTGTGACCGCAGGCGTGCCCGTGGGCGTTTCCGGCACCACCAACATGATCAAGATCCACATGGTAGGCAACTGTCTGGCTACCGGCGTAGGCGTCGGCCCCGAGAACAACGATGTTGCCAGTGGTAAGGCCTGCGTCTGCCGCACCATGGACGAGGTGCGCGCCAAGTTCAAGCCCGGCATGGTGCTGGTGGTGCCTTCCACCAGCAACGAGATGCTGAGCTTTGTGCGCGATGCTGCCGCTCTGGTGGTAGAGGAGCCCGGCCTGAACAGCCACGCCGCCATTGCCGGCAAGGCACTGCTGAAGCCCACCGTTGTGGGTGCCGCCGGTGCTACCAGCCACATCCGTGATGGCCTGATGGTGGCTGTGGACTGCGCACACGGCAGTGTGCAGCGCCTGCAGGGCTGATAAAGGAGAACGTAGTATGGAACGTATCGCAAGTTTTTGCGTGGATCACACCCGGCTGGAGCGCGGGATGTATCTGAGCCGTCAGGACGGCGATGTGCTCACCTGGGACATCCGCATGAAAAAGCCCAATCAGGGCGATTACCTGACCACCGCTGCTGCCCACACGCTGGAGCACCTGTTTGCCACCTACGCGCGCAACAGCGCCGTGAAGGACGGGGTGATCTATGTTGGCCCCATGGGCTGCCGCACCGGCTTTTACCTGCTTACCCGGGGGCTGACCCCGGCGCAGGCGCTGCAGCTGACGGTGGATGCCTACCGCTTTATGGCTGGCTTTGAGGGCGCTGTGCCCGGTGCCAGCGAGGTGGAGTGCGGCAACTACCGCGATATGGATCTGCCCGCCGCCAAAGCCGAAGCCGCTGCCATGCTGCCCGTGCTGGAAAGCCTGACCGCAGAGGATCTGCACTACTGATTTATGAACCAAAAGGAGCACCGCACAGTTCTTTGTGCGGTGCTCCTTTTATTGCAAAACAATGCGGGAGAATTATTTATAATTTTAGGGCAGGGGAACATCTGCGGACGTTCCCCTGCCCTATTTTTACAAAGATATGTCAAATCAGCCCCAAGGCTGCAAACTCCTTGGCGATGCCGTCCTCGTACACCGAGGGAGCAATGCGGTCGCAGCGCTGCTTCAGGCTTGCAGAGCCGTTGGCCATACAGACACTGATGCCGACCACATCGGTCATTTGCAGGTCGTTGTCACTGTCGCCAAAGCCGATGCTGTCCTGCAGGGGCACGCCCAAATAGTCGCAGACAGCCTTGATGCCGCGTCCCTTGTCAAATTTACGGTTGATAAGCTCTCCGTTCACATAGCCGCCATCCAGACCGTCCAGCTTGCTCTCACAGAACACGAATCTGTCCTCGTACAGGCGCTTCGCCTCGTCCAAGTCCTCGCTATGCTCCGCGATATACACGATCTTATACAGCGGCTCGCCCTTGTAATCGGCCAGCGGGCTCATGGTCATGCCGTCCTCCATGGCCTTGCGCCAACGGGCGGCTTCGCTGTTCAGATTGCCTGCATCCCGGTGGGTAAAACTCCAGCGCTCGATCATCTTCAGGCTGCCGTAGGTGGCGTCCCGCGCTTCCAGCGTGCACTCCACGCCGTGGCGCTCCATGGCGTTGCGCACACCCTCTGCCAGCTCCGGCTCCATAGGCAGGTCTACCAGCACCTTGTCCCCGCAGAACACATAACCGCCGGCACTGCACACCGCGCCGTCAAAGCCGTAGTCCAGCAGCGGCTGGGTCATGCGCAGGTTGCGCCCGGTGCACAGAAACAGTTTATGGCCGTTGGCGTGCGCCTTGCGCAGCGCTTCCACCGTGCTTTGGGGGATCAGCATCTCGCCCGGGGGCAGCAGAGTGCCATCGATATCTAAAAAAATCAGCTTTTGTTTCATTCGTTCCTCTTTTTTACAGTGAGCCGCGCTCTACCAGCGTATAGCCCAGCGTGGTCTGGCGCACCGGTGCAGCGTCCGGCTCAGTATGTTCTAAGCTTTGCAGCAGCATCCGGGCAGCTTCCTGCCCTACCTGCCGCTGGTAGAAGCGGATGGTGGTCAGTCCGGGCTCCACCACCTTGCCCGCCCAGTTGTCTCCGATACCGGCAAGGCCGACATCCTGCCCTACCCTGCGCCCGGCAGCGCGGAGCACCTGCAATGCGCCAAAGGCCACGGTGTCGGTCACGCAGACCACACCATCCAGCTGCGGGCAGCGTGCCAGCAGCTCCTCCATGCAGCGGTGTCCCTCTTCCATGGAAAAGGCAGCGCAGTAGGCGCGGGGCAGACCATCCGCGTTTAGTCCCACCTCCCGCAGAGCGTCCTGCACACCCTGACGGCGGGCAATTCCGGTGGCGGCGTCCTGTTCGCTGCCGCCGATGTACACGATATTTCTGCGGCCATGCTCCAGCATCTTCCGGGTCAGGTCGCGGGCGGCAGCGCGGTCGTCGTTATAAACGCAGGGCAGGTCTGCAAAGCGCTGTCCTGTTACCACCACGGGCACACGGCAGTCCTTCAGTGCCTTGCACAGCTGCGGGCTGGAATCATAGCCCAGCAGAATGATGCCGGCTACATGGTTGCGCTGCAATGCTGTAAGATATTCCAGTTCCATCTGCTCGTCCAGTTCGGTGTCTGCCAGCAGCATCAGGTAGCGCCTTGCGCCCAGTTCGGCTGCAATGCCGCTGGTGATCTGCCCCACCGACTGGGAGCTGATGCTGGGCACGATGACCCCCACCTGACGCACCTTGCCGGTGCGCAGGGTCTGGGCGGCAGTGTCCGGGCTGTAACCGGTCTTTTCCACTACGGCTTGTATCACGGCACGTTTCTGTTCGCTGAGGGGGCCGCCGTTCAGATAGCGGCTGACCGCAGCGCTGGAAACACCTGCCAGCTTTGCAATATCACTGATGGTCATGGGGTATTTTCTCCGTTCCCTCTTCGGTGGCAATGTGTAAACGTTTTCATGCTTATTATAAATCCGTTTCACATTTCCCGCAAGAGGTGCAATGACCGTTTTTCTGCGGGACAGTCTGCTGTTTTTTTTGGTTGTTTTGTACAGCACAAACGTTTTTGCTTTCCAATTTACCGCCAGAATCGCAAAAACATTGCAATTACACAAGTCCCATGCTGATGGCGCGTGCGATAAGTCCCAGCACCAGCGCCGCCAGAATAATGCCCAGCGCCACCCTGCTCTCGCCGCCGGTCTGCTGCTTTTTGCTGCGGGATGCCGTGCTGCGGCTCTGTTTTGTACCGGTGCTGCGGCTGCGGGCAGAGGTATTCTGCCGCCCGGCGGTACTTTTGGCGCTGCGGGTTTGCTGGGTATCGCGGGGCTTGCTGCGTGCGGCAGCCTTCCCCTGCTGTGCGTTCTGCGGGCTGCTCTGGCGCGCTTTAAGGGGTTTGCCCTCGCTGCATCGGCTCAGGTAGTCCTCGGCTTCGCGGTAATACTGCGCCAGCTCATTTTCTTTAAAGGCGGTACCGGCGTAGCCCTCCTCCAGCGCCTCGATGGCTTCATTAAACAGCAGCGCCGCCTGTGCGCCGTCCGCTGCAACCGCCGCGTGGGCAGCTTCGTTGCGGGCGGTGCGGATGGCGTTGCAGGCATGGCGTGCGGCAGAGGGGTGTGCCGTGTTGCCCAGCAGATCCAGCGGGCGGGCGGCATCGGTCTCCGGGTCCAGCAGCACCCGCATACACAGGGTGGTGTCCAGCTGCTGCCAGCTGGTCTTACCGGTAAGGTCCGGCATACGGTCGTAGTAATCAGGGCTTTCCTGCTTGCGGGCGACAATATGCTCCAGCAGTGCATCCAGACTGTGTGCCCCGGGCTTGCGCTCCCAGTGCCAGCGCAGCAGGCGGCGGCTGATCTCATCGCAGGCGGTCTTGATCTCAAAAGCCACCTGTAAAGCTTGTTCCGGCATGGTATTTCCTTTCTGTGCAATGCACACAAAAGGCGGAGAAGGCACGCTGCCCCCTCCGCCGGGATAGTTTATTTTACAGCACGAACTGGTAGTACACAAAGCCGCACAGCGCAATGGCTGCACACAGGATGGCCGTAATGGGCGGCACCCAGCGGATCAGCGCTTCTGCCACGCTGTCCCGGCTGTCCTCGTACTCCTCGTCCTCTTCCACAGGCGCAGGCTGACGCACCGGAGCCGGAGCCGGACGGCGGGCGGCGGCGGGCATCACGCGGGTGCCCTCGTCTGCCACAGCAGCGCCGGAATACGGTGCGCGGGCGGGGGCATCCAGCACCCGGGTAGGCTCCGAGATGGGCTGGACGGGGGCTGCCTTCGGCTGGTAAGCCGTTGCGCCCATGACCCGGGTGGGCTCCTCTGCGGGCGCTGCCGGGGCGGCAGGAGCTGTACCCACGATGCGGGTAGGCTCCTCCACCGCAGCAGACGCTGCGGGAGCCGCCGGGGCGCTGAGGGGCATTTCCATCTCGTCTGCCGGGGCGGCGGGCTGCAGCAGGGTGTTCAGCGCGTTCTGCAGCAGAATGCGGTCACAGCCGCACTCCGAGCAGTAAACGGTATCCTCCTCGGTGGGGTGGAAGGCACCGCAGGCGCAGTACCAGCCGTTCTCGAACACCTGCGGCTGATACTTGAGCCCGGTGCGGTTCATGCGGGCTTCCAGCGCCTTTTGCAGCTCCGGGGCCAGACGGCGGGGCGCAGGCAGACGCACACGCTTGATGCCGTCCAGATGCACCACACGCTTGCCGTTGTACACATTGCACAGCGAAACATCCACGCTGGTGATTGCCTTTGCCGTGATGAACACGGCATCGTCCTGTCCGAACAGCTCGCCGGGCTTTACCTGAAGATCCCGGTACTCGAACTTGTCCTCGCACAGGATCACACCGTCCACGCCCTTGCACTTGAAGTGGATCTCCAGTGCGGTCAGGGTCACGCGGGAAATATTCTTGAAGGTCAGGCAGACAGCGTGCTCGCCGCTGACATCCCCTTTGAGCAGTTCCACGCAGACGAACTGCACCGGACTGCCGGGGGTATAGTAATTTGCACGGGTCTGGGCGACCGGGTTAAAATTTTCCTCCACGATGCTCGCTCCTTTCCTAAAAAAAGCTTAGTCCTGCTGCTCCGGGGCATCCGGCTGCGGCACTTCCGGCTGGGCAGGCTCGGCCTGCTCGGCGGGTTCGGCGCGCTCAGCGGTCTGGGCAGGCTCTGCGGGCTGCACCGGGGCAGGCTGCACGGTCTGGTCGGGCTGTGCCTGCTCGGGCTTTGCGTCCTCGCAGGGGGGCAGGGTGCCGCCGGCCATAATGGTGTTGAACTGCTCCTCGTTGAGCTTTTCGCGCTCCATCAGAGCCTTTGCCAGCGCATGGAGCTGGTCGATGTGCTCGGTCAGGGTGCGGCGGCAGGTCTCGTAAGCCTCGTCGATGATATCACGGGTCTCGCTGTCGATCTCGGCAGCGGTGGTCTCGCTGTAACCCTTGCCCTGACCCAAGTCGCGGCCAAGGAAGGTCTCCTCCTGCGAGGTGCCGTAGACCACGGGGCCCAGACGCTCGGAGAAGCCGTAGCGGGTGATCATCTGGCGGGCGATGTTGGTGGCCTGCTGCAGGTCGTTGGAAGCACCGGTGGAGATGTCCTCCAAGATCAGCTGCTCGGCCACGCGGCCACCCAAGCTGGACACGATGTCCTCAAACATTTCACCCTTGGTCACATAGCTGCGATCCTTCTCGGGCAGATACATGGTGTAGCCGCCGGCCTGACCGCGCGGGATGATGGTGATCTCGTGCACGCGGGGATGGTGCTTGCAGTAGAAGCCTGCCACAGCGTGACCGGCCTCGTGGTAGGCGGTGAGCTTTTTCTCCTCCGGGGTGACCACGCGGCTCTTCTTCTCGGGGCCAGCCATCACCTTCATGGAAGCTTCCTCGATGTCCTCCATGGTAATGGCCTTGCGGTTGCGGCGGGCTGCCAGCAGCGCGGCCTCGTTGACAAGGTTCTCAAGGTCTGCACCGGCAAAACCGGCGGTGCGCTGGGCAATGACCTTCAGGGAGACGTCCGGTGCAAGGGGCTTGTTGCGGGTGTGCACCTTCAGGATCTCTTCGCGTCCCTTGACATCTGGCAGACCCACATAGACCTGACGGTCAAAGCGACCGGGGCGCAGCAGCGCCTTATCCAGAATGTCGGCACGGTTGGTAGCGGCCATGACGATGATGCCGTCGTTGGCTTCAAAGCCGTCCATCTCCACCAGCAGCTGGTTCAGGGTCTGCTCGCGCTCATCGTGACCGCCGCCCAGACCTGCGCCGCGCTGGCGACCCACAGCATCGATCTCATCAATAAAGATGATGCAGGGCATGGTCTTTTTGGCCTTGTCGAACAAATCGCGCACGCGGGATGCACCCACGCCGACGTACATCTCCACAAAGTCAGAGCCGGAGATGGAATAGAAGGGCACCCCGGCCTCGCCTGCACAGGCGCGCGCCAGCAGGGTCTTACCGGTACCCGGAGGGCCTACCAGCAGCACGCCGTGAGGGATGCGGGCACCCAGCGTATTGAACTTATCCGGGCTCTTGAGGAACTCCACAACTTCCTTGAGTTCCTCTTTTTCCTCGTCCTCACCGGCCACATCGGCAAAGGTAGCAGTCTTTTTGTTCTCGTGCTCGTCCTTCACCTTGGCCTTGCCTACGTTCATGATGCCGCCGCCACCGGCACCGCCGCGCATCATGGAGAACAGCAGGAAACCTGTGCAGCCCAGCATAGCCAGATAGAACAAAATCTCCATCCAGGGGATGGTCTCCTTGGCGGGCACATAGTCGTACACCATGGGTGCATCGGGGTTGGCTGCATCGTATTGGGCGATGTAGTCCGACACATGATCCACGAACATCCGGGCGTAGGGCAGCTTATAGCTGACCGTCTCGGTGCCGTCATCGTTCTTCTTTACCCCGGTGGGGGCAGAGGAAGAGGAGGACAGCAGGCCGGAAAGCAGCCCGCCCGTGGACTGGGTGGTGCTCTGCTCGGCAGCGTTGGGCAGCTCCTGTGCGCCCTCCTTCAGGGTCATGGTGATCACGCCGGTATTCAGATCCAGCGAGAATTTGGTGACCTGATTGCTCTCAAAATAGTGTACCACCGTGGAATATGCCATAGAGGAGCCGCTGGCGCTGCCGCCAGTGCCGCCCAGCACCGACCACACCATCAGCACGGCTGCCAGCACAATGGCGATCACCAGCGGATTGAAACGGGGTTTCTTCGGTTGCAAAAAAATCAACTCCAGTTCTGGATTTTTATAATGGACAGGTTACTTCGTGTAGACCTCGGGCTTCAGCACGCCGACATAGGGCAGGTTGCGGTATTTTTCATCGTAGTCCAGACCGTAGCCCACCACGAACTCGTCCGGCACCTGAAAACCCTCGTAATCCGGCTGGATGTCGGCCTTGCGGCGGCTGGGCTTATCAAGGATGGTGCAGATCTTAACGGAGTTCGGGTTGCGCATCTTGAGCATGGGCACAAGGTTGGACAGGGTGACGCCGGTGTCCAGAATGTCCTCCACGATCAGCACGTCCTTGCCAGACAGATCACCGTCCAGATCTTTGATGATCTTGACCAGACCGCTGGTGATGGTGTTGCTGCCGCCGTAGCTAGAGACCACCATAAAGTCGATATTGCAGGGAATGCTCACAGCCCGCATCAGGTCGGCCATAAAGACCACCGAGCCCTTGAGGATGGACACCAGCACCAGATTTTTACCGGCATAATCCCGGCTGATCTGAGCGCCCAGCTCTGCCACCTTGGCCTTCAGCTGCTCTTCGCTGACCAGAACGGTCTTGATATCATCGTGCATACTCATTTGTTTTTTCCTCCTGTGTTTCGATCTCTGCATCCAAGTGCAGGATCCATCTGCTTTCCGTGTCCGGTGCAAGGCCATCGGCAAAGCCTTCTCCACACACCCATAAAATTTCGCTTCCGCTGGCAAGCAGCGGCAGCGTATCCCGCAGTTCGTTCGGGACACCGGCCTCGTTCATCCACTTACGCAGCGGCTTGCTCAAGCCCCGCCCCGCAGGCCGGAAGCGGTCTCCCGGCTGTCGGGCACGCAGAACAAGACTAGTGTACAACGTAGTTATTCTAGCATAATCCGCCCGATTTTTTAAGTCTTTTTTATGAACGACTTGTATTTTTTCTTCAAAATCGGCTTTTAACAGCTCTGCTTTCCCTTTCCATCCCCCGCGCAGCCGGAATTCCGGCTGTTTTTCGGGTAAAAAGGGCAGCTGCGGCGGCAGGTTCTCCGGCTGTCCGGGCAGCGCCTGCAGCAGCGTTTCCTGCCGCAGACAGCCGTTCCCGGCGCAAAAGCGTACCTGTCCGGTCAGCTGTACTGCGCCGCTGCCCTGCCGCACCACGGCACACAGCAGCTGCACATATTTTTCCTCTGCGTCCCGCACCGGAGCCACAAGGCTGTGCAGCGCAGTTTCCAGCAGCAGCGGGTCTGCCGCCTGCAAAAGCGCCAGCTGCCACGCTGGTTCTGCGCCGGGCAGGCGTGCCGCCGCCAGAAGCTTTGCAGCCCCGGCGGCAAGGTAGGCATCTGCCCGCGCGGCCTTTTCACAGAACCGTGCCAGATTCTGCACCGCTGCCGCGTTGGTGCTTTCCAGCGCGGGCAGGGCGCTGTGGCGCAGCCGGTTGCGGGCGTAGGCATCGGTGTCGTTGGTCTCGTCGGTGACCCACGGCTGCCCCGCCGCCCGGCAGACGGCCTCGGTCTCGGCGCGGCTCAGGCAGAGCAGCGGACGCAGGTAGCATCCGCGCCTTGGCCGGATGCCGCCCGCCCCGTGCAGCCCGGTGCCGCGCGCCAGCCGCAGCAGCAGCGTTTCCGCCTGATCATTTGCAGTATGGGCCGTGGCGATGGCATCTATCCCCTGCCCTTGCAGCTGCACAAAGGCCGTGTAGCGCAGACGGCGCGCCCAGTCCTCCCCGGCGTGCGCCGGGGGCAGTGCCAGCTCTGCGGCATGGAACACCCGCAGCGGCACACCCAAGCGGGCGCATTCAGCCCGCACAAAGGCTTCGTCCCGGTCGGCGCTCTGCCCGCGCAGACCGTGATTCACATGGCAGGCAGAGAGCGTATAGCCGAACCTCGGCTGCAGCTGCCGCAGCAAAAGCAGCAGCGCCATGCTGTCTGCCCCGCCGGAGACCGCCGCCGCCAGCTGCAGCGGTGTGCCGGGCTGCAAAAGCCCCTCCCGGGTGCAGAAATCCTCCACCCGGGCAAGAATCGCGGTATCCATCAGCGCTTGAAGTCCACATCCATAAAGCGGGTGTGGGCACCATCCCAGCCCAGCGGCACGGTGCTGGTCTCGCCGTGACGGTTCTTTGCCACGATACACTCGGCGGTATCGGCATCCACCTCGGCACCGTCCGGGTTCTGGCTGGCGTAGTAGGAATCGCGGTACAAAAACAGAACGCAGTCTGCGTCCTGCTCGATGGAACCGGAGTCGCGCAGGTCAGAAAGCTGCGGGCGGTGGCTGGAGTTGTTGCCCTGCTTTTCCACCGCACGGGACAGCTGGCTCAGCGCGATGATGGGCACGTTCAGTTCCTTTGCCATGATCTTCAGGTTTCGGGTGATGGAGCTGATC
Organism: Faecalibacterium prausnitzii; assembly: GCF_003287405.1. Taxonomy (GTDB): domain Bacteria; phylum Bacillota; class Clostridia; order Oscillospirales; family Ruminococcaceae; genus Faecalibacterium; species Faecalibacterium intestinale. The sequence continues at coordinate 273,184 of NZ_PRLD01000002.1, read as the reverse complement.
TCCTGCACGCGGTTCTCGCTGCGCTGGCCGGTGGTCATCAGCTGTAAATAGTCGATGACGATCAGGCCCACATTGGGGCGGGCAGGGTCCTGATTCACCCGGCGGATCTTGGCCTTCATCTCGGTGATGGTAATGCCGGAGGTATCATCCATATAGATCGGTGCATCGTGCAGTTTTTCAGTCGCCAGCGCCAGGTACTCCCAGTCCTCGGCACGCAGCGCACCGGTACGGAAGGCCTGACTGTCGATACCGGCCTCCGACGAGAGGATACGGTTCGTCAGCTGCTCCTTGGTCATTTCCAAACTGAAGATAGCCACCGGCACCTTCTGCTGCATGGCCACGCGGGTGGCGATGTTCAGCGCAAAGCTGGTCTTGCCCATACCGGGACGGGCTGCCAGAATGACCAGATCGCCGCGGCCAAGGCCGGTAAGCACGGTGTCCAGCAGACGGAAGCCGGTGGGGATGCCCTTGTACTTGTCCGCATCCGGGCCGCTGATCTTTTGCAGGTTGGTCAGCGTTTCCACCATGCTGGACGAAAGCGGGGTCAGGGCGCTGGAATCGCGGCCGGAGCGGATCTCGTAGATGCGCTGCTCGGCGTTTTCCAGCAGAAGGTCGGCGTCCGGCTCGTCCCCGGCGTCCTGCAAGATGTCCTTGGCGACACCCATCAGCTGACGCACCAGATATTTTTCCTGCACGATCTGGGCGTAGGCCTTTACATTGGAGATGCTGGGCACTGTTTCTGCCAGACCGGTCAGGTAGATCTTAGCTTCGTCTGCACTGGGGAACACACCATCGGACACCACCGCATCCAGCAGGGTGACAAAATCGATGGTCTGGTCGTTGGTGAACAGGCGCAGCATCTCCGTCCAGATCTGGGCGTTCTGCCGGGTGTAGAACATTTCCGGCTTGATGATCTCCACCAGATCGGTCAAAGTGTCTGGCTTGAGCAGCACCGCGCCCAGCACGCTCTGCTCCGCCTGCATATTGTAGGGCAGGTTGATGCCCACGCTCTCCAGATTCAGTTCATTGGAATAACGTCGTTCGTTCGGCATAGTAGTTTGTCCTTATCCAAAATCCAAAGCATCCTGTAAAGCCAAAAAGCGCCCCCTGCTGTGAGGGGGCGCAAACGGCACACAGATCAGGCCTGTTCCACTTCCACCTGGATCTTGAAGGAAGCCACGACGCCAACGTACAGACGGACCTTGCCGTTGAACACGCCGGCATCCTTGATGTCCTTGGTCTCCAGCTCGATCTTCTTTTTGTCGATGGGTGCACCTGCCAGTGCAGCCAGTGTCTCGGCAACTTCCTTGCCGGTCACCTTGCCGTGCAGACGGCCGGATGCGCCGCCCTTGGCCTTGATGGTCACGGTCTTGCCTTCGATCTTGGCAGCCAGAGCCTTGGCAGCTGCCACATTCTCGGCTTCGTGGAAATCGGCTGCGGCCTCCTTGCCGCGCGCCATGTTCACAGCGCTGGCATCCGCCACAGCGGCCAGCTTGCGCGGGAACAGGTAGTTGCGGGCGTAGCCGTCGGAGACCTCGTGGATCTCGTCCTTCTTGCCGATGCCCTTGATATCCTGCTTCAGAATCACTTTCATGATAGTATCCCTCACTTCTCACCGGAAAACCGGTGCAGTCTTATGGTAATAGTATAGCGCATTTGTCGTTTTTGGGCAAGAGGAAGCGGGGCAGCATTTCAAATGTCCTCCGCTGCACCCCTACTCCCTCAGTCGTCTGCGGCGACAGCTCCCCCAAGGGGACGCCTTTTTGCGGCAGCAAACCGGAGCATTTATGCTCCTTATGCCAGTTCCTTTGCGGCCACGTCCAGCGCTACCTCGATGACCTTATCCATATCGTAGTACTTGTACTCGCCCAGACGACCGCCGAAGATCACACCCGGCTCGGCATCGGCCAGCGCCTTGTACTGCGCATACAGGGCACCGTTCTTCTCGTCGTTGACGGGATAGTAGGGCTCGTCGCCTTTTTTCCACTCGGCGCTGTACTCCCGACTGATGACGGTCTTGGGCTGGGTGCCGAACTCGAAGTGTTTGTGCTCGATGATGCGGGTATAGGGGGTCTCGGCATCGGTGTAGTTGACCACCGCGTTGCCTTGATAGTTGTCGGTGTCCAGCACCTCGGTCTCAAAGCGGACGCTGCGGTACTGCAGCGCACCCAGACGGTAGCCGAAGTAGGCGTCCACCGGGCCGGTGTAGACCACCTTCTCAGCCAGTGCGTCCAGCGCAGCCTTGTCGGCCAGATAATCCACGTTCAGGCGCACCTCGGTATCAGCCAGCATCTTTCCCACCATGGCGGTATATCCGCCATTGGGGATGCCCTGATACAGGGCGTTGAAGTAGTTGTCGTCGTAGGTAAAGCGCACCGGCAGGCGCTTGATGATAAAGGCAGGCAGCTCGGTGCAGGGGCGTCCCCACTGCTTGCCGGTGTATCCCTTGATGAGCTTTTCGTAGATATCGGTGCCCACAAGGCTGATGGCCTGCTCTTCGAGGTTCTGCGGGTCGGTGATGCCTGCAGCGGCCTTCTGCTCTTCGATCTTGGCCTTGGCTTCGGCAGGGGTCACAACACCCCACATCTTGTTGAAGGTGTTCATGTTGAAGGGCAGATTGTAGATCTGGCCATGGTAGTTGGCAACCGGGCTGTTGGTGTAGCGGTTGAACTCTGCAAACTGGTTCACATACTGCCACACGGCCTTATTGTTGGTGTGGAAGATATGCGCACCGTAGCGGTGCACATTGATGCCCTCCACGGCTTCGGTGTAGATGTTGCCCGCGATATGGTCGCGCTTATCAACGACCAGACACTTTTTGCCTGCCTTTTTGGCCTCGTGGGCAAACACGGCGCCGAACAGACCGGCACCAACGATAAGATAATCATACTGTTTCATGTTTTATTCCCCTTTTGCCGGTCGTGCTTCCGGCGTAGTCTTTTTCTGGGAGAGATAATATTGGTCGATGGCGTCCTGAATACGGCTGCGTGCCGCCTGCGGGGTGATATGCTTCAGCTGCGCTGCTGCCATGGTCTGATGACCGCCGCCGCCCAGCGACTCCATGATCACCTGCACATTCACGGCACCCATGCTGCGGGCAGAGACGTTGACCCCGTTGCCCACCTGCACCGCCACAAAGCTGGCGTCCACGCCCTGAATGCGCAGCAGATCGTTGGCGGCCTGCGCAATGGCGACCCGGGCTTCCGGGGCCACCTCGCCGCCAATGGAGATGGCACAGTTTTTGTACATCTGCGCCTTTTCCACCAGATCGGCCTTGGCGTTGTACTCCACCATGGTCACATCGAACAACCTGCGCACCCGCTCGGTCTCTGCGCCGTAGCGGCGCAGAGCAGCAGCAGCTTCAAAGGTGCGCACACCGGTGTGCAGGGTAAAGTCCTGCGTATCCAGCAGGATGCCGGCAAGCAGACCTTCGGCTTCCACGCGGTTGGGCTTGTCGTCCCGCTCGCCCACATACTGCAACAGCTCGGTGACCAGTTCGCTGGCCGAGGAGGAATAGGGCTCGTGACAGACCAGCGCCGGGTTTTCGATGTAGCCCACGCCCTTGCGGTGGTGGTCGATGACAGCCACCTTACCGCATTTTTCCAGAATGTCCTTGCTTTCCACAAGACCCACCTGATATGTATCCACCACGATGCACAGGGTGCGCTTGGAGATGATGGGCAGGGCGTCCTTGGGGTCGATGAAGTCATCCTTCTGCCCCGCCTTGCACAGTGCATCGATCAGGCTGGCAGCCAGTGTAGCGTCCCGCCGGACGGCGATGACCGCCGGCACATCGCAGATCTTACAAATGCGCAGCACGCCCTCGGCTGCGCCGATGGCATCCAGATCGCTCATGCGGTGACCCATGATGACTACATGGTCGGCTTCCTTGATCAACTTGACCAGCTGGTCGGCCACAAGGCGGCTGCGCACCTTGCTGCGCTTTTCCACACCATGGCTCACGCCGCCGTAGAAGGTAAAGCCATCCAGCGTCATCTCAGCGGCCTGATCGCCGCCGCGTCCCTGCGCCATATCCAACGCGTGCTCGGCCATGTCCTGCGCTTCCCGCAGGGTGCGTGCACCGCGTCCGATACCAATGGACATCGAAAGGCTCACGCCGGGGTCCAGTGCGCGGATCTTATCCAGCACATCGTAGCCGCGGTTGGCGAACTGCTCCAGCTGGCGCTCCTCCACCACTGCGATGTAGCGGCCGCCGCTGCCTACCCGGCGCAGAAAGCCGCTGCCGCGCCCGATCATCTCCTCCAGAATGCGGTTGACGCCCTCCAGCAGGCGGGCGCGCTCGCTGTCCATCAGATCCCCGAACACATCATCGTAGCCGTCCAGCTGAAAGGCAAGATATCCCGGACGGCTGGCCTTGTACTCTGCCTCGATGCGGCGCAGCTCGGTCTCCTCGTTCAGCACCAGCAGGGTCATGCTTTCGGCTTCGCCGGGCACGGTGGAACTGTGCACGCTCCAGTAGCCGTCGGCAAGGGTCAGCAGCTGTCCCTCACGCTTGCGGCACAGCTGCAGATCCAGCCCGGGCAGAAGCTTCTGCACCCGGCTGGCCAGCACATCCTGCCCGCCCAGCAGGCGGGTGCGGAACTGGCTGTTGTACCACAGCACCGTCTCGCCGGAGAGCAGCGCCGCAGGCTGGGAAAGGGGCTCCAGACTGAACTGCACCTTGGATTTTTCAAAGGTGGTGCCGCTTGTCCAGCGCACCACCCAGCTGCGCAGCTTGCAGCGGAACAGGGTTGCCCCTATGCCCCACAGCACCACCAGCACAGCCAGCAGCGGCCATGCCGTGGGGCGCTGCACCAGCAGCACCAGCAGCAAAAGACCGCACAGCACCGCCAGACTGGCCGTGAGCATTTCCAGTGTCCATCTTGGTTTACGTTTCATTGGTTTTTTGCCTCCTCAGACGCTGCACCGCCTTGCGGTGCGCCCGGGTCAGACCTCCATCAGGATCGGCAGGATCATCGGGCTGCGCTTGGTGCGCCGGTAGATATAACTGCTCAGCGCCTCACGCACACGGGTCTTTACGCTGTTCCAGTCCCGGACGTGCTCGTCCACACAGCGCTCCAGCGCATTTTCCACAATGCTTTGGGCACCGTCCATCAGGCTCTCGTTCTCGCGCACATACACAAAGCCCCGGCTTACCAGATCCGGCCCGGCCAGCACCTTGCCGGTCTTGCTGTCCACGGTAGCCACGATGATGACAAGGCCATCCTCAGAGAGGTGCTTGCGGTCCCGCAGCACCACATTGCCCACATCGCCCACGCCAAGGCCGTCCACCATGACGGCACCGGCGGTCACCGGCTCGCCCAGCTTCATCTCGTCCTGCGAGAGGATAACGTTGGAGCCGTTTTCTGCAATGAGGATATTGCTGGTGGGGATGCCCAGACTTGCAGCGGTGAGGGCGTGCTTTTTCAGCTGCTTATACTCGCCGTGCACGGGCAGGAAATACTTGGGTTTGGTCAGGGTGAGCATCAGCTTCTGCTCCTCCTGACAGGCGTGGCCGGAAACGTGCACATCATACATACTCTCGTAGATGACCTCTGCGCCCAGCAGCAGCAGACCGTTGACGATCTTGGTCACGCTCTTTTCGTTGCCGGGGATGGGGTTGGCAGAGATGATGATGAAGTCGCCGGGGCCCACACGCACCTGACGGTGGCTGCAGGAGGCCATACGGCTCAGCGCGCTCAGGGGCTCGCCCTGACTGCCGGTGGTCACCAGCACCACCTGCTCCGGCGGGTACTGGTTCAGCTCGTCCACGCTGATCAGAGTCCCCTCCGGGATGTGCATATAGCCCAGCTCCTGCGCCATGGCGGTGTTGTTGACCATGCTGCGGCCGCTGAAGGCCACCTTGCGGCCATCCTCCACAGCCAGATCAATGATCTGCTGCACGCGGTAGATGTTGGACGCAAAGGTCGCAATGATGATGCGCTTATTGCGGGCGCGGGCAAACAGGCTGCGCACACCGGCAGCCACCTTCTGCTCGGTGGCGGTAAAGCCCGGGCGCTCCGCGTTGGTGGAGTCGCTCAGCAAGGCCAGCACACCGCGCTGCCCGTACTCGGACAGGGTGGACAGGTCGGTCACGCCGCAGGCCAGCGGGGTGTAATCGATCTTAAAGTCGCCGGTCTGGATGATGGTACCGGCGGGGCTGTCGATGGCAAAGGCCACGGCATCCGGGATAGAGTGGTTCACATGGATGGGCTCCACAGTAAAGCAGCCCAGCTTGATCTTCTGACGGGGCACGATCTCCACAAACTTGGTCTTACCGGCAAGGCCGAACTCCTCCAGCTTGTTTTTGATCAGGCCGCAGGTCAGGCGGGTGCCGTACACCGGCAGGCTGAACTTTTGCAGCAGATAGGGAATGCTGCCAATGTGGTCCTCGTGGCCGTGGGTGATGAGCAGACCCTTGATCTTATCCTTGTTCTGCACCACAAAGGTGAAGTCCGGAATGACCATGTCCACGCCGAACATCTCGCTGTCCGGGAACACCAGACCGCAGTCCACGATGATCATATCGCCGTTGCACTCGTAGACGGTCATGTTCTTGCCGACCTCGCCCAGACCGCCCAGCGGGTAGATATGGATAGGGGTCGCTGCCTCCTTGGGCTGCTGCGCACGGCGCGGGCGGCGGTTATAGTAGGGGCGGCGGGTAGTGGGACGGGTGTGCTTTTCCCCTGCGGGAGCAGTGCCGTTTGCGGCAGCCGCCTTGGGCGCTGCCGGGGCTTTTGCACGGGGTGCGGGGTTATTTTCTTTTGTTTGAGCCATTCTTTACCTCCAGATTCAATTGCAGGTCAGGCCGCGCCCCCACCGGGGAGAGCAGCCGCACCTAGCACAGGGGAAGCACCTGAAACTGCATCGGCTTCCGGTTGATGCATCGTATAGAATTTATCGTTCAGCGTGCTTTTTGCGGCAGCGCTGTTGGTTCCGCAAGAGGTTCTTGGCCAGGTAAGTCCATCTGTTCGATGCGACCGTGGCGTTTCTGCCGGAACAGCCGGGCGCACACCTTTGGTGCACCCCTATACGCATTTTGTTACGCTAAGTATAGTATCTCGCACCGGTTTTGTCAATTCCAAGGTTTGGCAAAACTGGGCCGGCGTATACATTGGCTCTTGACATCCCGGGCAAAATAGCGCTAAATAAAGGTATTCTATTCTATAAGGAGAACCCCATGAAACAGGTAGAGGTGTACACAGACGGCGCTTGCAGCGGCAACCCCGGCCCGGGCGGCTGGGGTGCGGTGCTGCGCTACCGCTTTGACGGCAAGGTGTACGAAAAGGAACTGAGCGGCGGCGACGCCAGCACCACCAACAACCGCATGGAGCTGACGGCCTTTATCGAGGCGCTGCGCCAGCTCAAGGAGCCCTGTGAGGTGCGGCTGTGCTCTGACAGCCAGTATGTCATCAACGGGCTGGAAAAGGGCTGGGCCAAGGGCTGGAAGCGCCGGGGCTGGAAAAAAGCCGACGGCTCCCCTGCCCTGAACCCGGACTTATGGGCACAGGCGCTGGAGCAGGAAGCACGGCACAAGATCACCTACGTCTGGGTAAAAGGCCACGCAGGCCACCCGGAAAACGAACGCTGCGACCAGCTGGCCGTAGCACAAAGCAAAGCACATGGCGGGAGGCAAGGAACATGAGCGACGCATTTTTGCCCGGCAACGGGTTCGACACCTACGAAACACAGGACAAGGTGCTTGTCAGCATGGACGGCACTGTGGACTGCGGCGTTGTTGTGCGCATTTTGCAGCAGCAAGGCTTTGGCGTGGCCGGGGCTGTGGTGCAGCTGGATGCTGAGCAGAACGCTTGGGCCGCAGCCGCACGGCAGGCTGCCGAGGCTCTTGGCATCGAGTGCATCGTACTGAAGGCAGAAGCACTAGCAGACCAACCCGCCGAGGTACTGGGCAGCGGCAACGACGCCCGGTTTGCCGCCCTGCTGACCGCTGCCGACAAGCTGGGCATCCAGTATATTGCCACCGGCCACCACGCCCGGGTGGAGCTGGGCAGCGACGGCGTGCACGCCGTCTGCCCCGCTGTGGACGCCGCACTGGACGAGAGTGCCGCACTGGCAGCGCTGCCGCAGGACACCCTTGCCCGTCTGCTGCTGCCCTTGGGCGAGTTTACCTCCGCCGATGTGCAGGAGATGGCACAGGATTTTAAGGTGAACGGAACGGTCTGATCCAACCGCTTTCCACACAAAAAAGAAGCGCCGCATCTATACGATGCAGCGCTTCTTTTTTGCATACTTTAGTTCTGCGGATGCACGATATCGCGCCAGTCCAGATCTCCGCGCTCCAAACCGTGGATCAGCACCTCGGCGGTGGCGATGTTGGTGGCCATGGGGATGTTGTGCACATCGCACAGGCGCAGCAGGGTCATCTCATTCGGCTCGCTGGGCTTGGCATTGATGGGGTCGCGGAAGAACAGCAGCAGGTCGATCTCGTTGCAGGCAATGCGGGACGCGATCTGCTGGTCGCCGCCCTGCACACCGGCCAGAAAACGCTGTACCTGCAGGCCGGTGGCCTCGGAAATCAGTTTGCCGGTAGTGCCGGTCGCCACCAATTTATGCTGGCTCAGAATACGGCAGTACGCCGTGCAGAACTGAACCATCAGCTCCTTTTTGGAGTCATGCGCGATCAGGGCAATCGTCATCTGTAGATCTCTCCTCTATTGAAACATTTGTATATAAAACGCTTGATAAATTTCCTTTGTTATACATGATATCACAAACGCAACTCATTTACAACAGGTTTTTGGACACAATATTCAAATTTTCGTTCAAGTTCAGCACTTTGCACGCAGCTGCGCTTTACTGCGCAAGCATTGCATCGTTGTTTTCTTCCTCCGCTGCCGCTGCGGGAGCAGCTGTCTGCTGCGGCTCTGCGGCCGCTGCATCGGTCTGTGCATCATTCGCAGCATCCGGGGCGGTCTGGGCGGCGGTATCTGCCGCTGCGGCGTCCTCCTGCACCACGGTGCGCGGGTCTACATAGGGGTCCACCTCCAGCGTGCCATCCTTCATGGCAAAATAGGCGTTGGCGATATCCACCACCAGATCACCGGTACGGGCACCGTAGCCGCCGTACTCCACCGTAATGCCGATGGCGATCTCCGGGTCGTCTGCCGGGAGGTAGGCGATCATTATGGCGTTCAGGTAGTGCTTGCCCGAAGCGTAGGTCTCGCTGCGCTGGGGGGTGCCGGTCTTGCAGGCGATGGCAATGGGGTAGCTGGAGATCTTGCCGCTGATGGTGCTGGGCACCAGTGTCATGCCCTGCCGCACCAGCGCAAAGGTGTTGCCGTTGCCCTCGATGACATCCATCACCTCCGGCTGGGTCTCGCTGAGCACCTCGCCGGTGTTGGTATCCAGAATGGCCTTGACAAAATGGGTGCGGTAGCGCACGCCGTTGTTGGCCAGCGTGGCGGCGTAGGTAGCCAGCTGGATGGGGCTTACTACCGTGTTGCCCTGCCCGATGGCGGCCTGAATATCCAGCGATGAGGTGTAGTTTTTGTCTGTCTTTTTGGTCAGCCGTCCCACGGCCTCGTTTACCTCCACGCCGGTGCGCTGCCCAAGACCCAGCTTGTAGGCGTAGGCATCGTAGACGTCACTGGTCAGGCGGCGGCCCACATCGTAGAAGAAGATGTTGCAGCTCCACTTGATGGCAGTGACCACGTCAATGTTGCCGCTGTGGCCGTGGCGGGTGCAGCGGGGGTGGTAGTCCTTATAATAGGTGTACACGCCGGTGCAGTTGACGGTGGAGTACTGGTTGATCAGGCCGCTGTCCAGCGCTGCCACCGCCACCGCAGGCTTAAAGGTGGAGCCGGGGGTGTACAGGCCCTGCAGCGCCCGGTTGAACAGGGGCAGGCTGGGGTCGGCGCTGTACTCGGAATAGTTGGTGGCGTACAGATTCTGGTCAAAGCTGGGGTAGTTTGCAGCCGCCAGCACGCTGCCGTCCTTTACGTCCAGCACCACCGCAGCGCCGGCGGCAGCTTTCATATCGCCGGTGTTGTACACCCGGTTGATCATGTCGATATTGTTGGCAAGGGCCTTGTCCACCGCCCGCTGAAAGTCGCTGTTGATGGTCAGCTGCACGGTATGCCCCGGCTCCGGCACGGTGGTGATCTTGGTGTCCACGATCACGCCGTCCGAATTGCGGGTGATGGTTTCCACGCCGTCCTTGCCGCGCAGCTCGTCCTCGTACATGGACTCAAGGCCGGAGATGCCGATCACATCGTTCATGTTATAGCCTTTTTCCTTGAGCGGATAGGTCACCTGACCATTTTCGTCGGTCACCTTCCACTTTTCGGCGGTGATCTTGCCCACACGCCCCAGCACGGCGGGGAGGATATCTCCCTGCTCATAGCTGCGGGTGCTGGTCTCCACGATCTCCACACCCGGCAGCGTGAGAGAGTGCTCCTTGATGGTAGCCACCGTCACCTGACTGACGTTTTCCGCCATGACAAAGTTGTTCACGTTGGAAAAGGCCTGCCGGTCCATCTCGTAATGGATGCCCGCCAGCACCCGCTGCCACGGCAGGGAGAAGCTTTCCAGATGGTTTTTCTCCACCAGCATCTCCATCACATCGTTGGCGGTGGCGTACTGCTGCAAGCCCAGCGTCTCCTTCATGTCCGCCAGCGTTTTCTGGTCGCTGGTGCTGTCGGCGCTGTCCGTAAAGGTATAGTTCCCGGCGGCATCCGGCTCGCTGATGAGCAGGGTGTCCAGCCATTTTTCATCGTTCTTGCGCAAAAGTTCCACGATCTGCTGCAGCATGGTGTCCAGATCCTGATCCCCCATCTGCAGCTTGTTCAGCACCACATTATAGCCGGTGCTGGTGGTGGCAATGCGCTTGCCGGTGCTGTCCACGATATTGCCGCGCGCGGCGGTGACCGTGAACTTATAATCCGTGGTGTTGGTGGCTTTTGCCTTGAAGCTATCCCCGTTGACCAGCTGCAAAAAGATCAGCCGGAAGGTGTACAGCCCCATGATGATGCAGGCCACTGCGATGAGCAGCAGCATCCGCTGCACCACGACCTTGCGTTCATTTTCGTTCATCTGGTTCTCCTTTTACGGGTTAGACCACGCCGTTGTCGATCCTGAACCCGTCATGGATGCGCTGCACCAGCCAGAAGGCCAGCAGCGCCGCCGGGAGGGTCAGCACTGCACTGGGCAGTACAAAGGCAATGTACCGCAGCGCAGCGCCGGCATAGCCCGGCATATAATAGAAAAACAGCCAGTCCAGCGAGAGCACCAGCAGCGCCGTCATAGTATTTACGGCGGCAAAGTTGCCGGGGTTCACCTGCAGATACAGCTGCACCAGCACCGATACCCCAAAGCAGAGCAGCAGCAGTTCCAGCGCCAGCATACCCACCGTGCGCCCGGCGGCGTAGTCCCACAAAAGGCCGCCCACCGTGCCCAGCAGCGCCCCGGCGAACTCCCCTTCAAATACTGCCACCGCCAGACACAGCGGCAGCACCAGCAGCGGCTTTGCCTGCCCCAACTGAAAAAGCCCGGGCGTGGTCTGCAACGCGGCGCACACAAACAGCGCCAGCACATAGCAGCCCCACTTCAGCAGCTGGCTACGGCTGCGCTTGCGGCGAGATTCCATAGCAGTGTGCCCTCCTTAGTACGCAGTAATGATAAAAACGTGCTTGGCGGTGCGGGGGTCGGCACCGGGGCGCACCACCGCAATGGAGGATTTGCCGCTGGCTTCCGGCACCACATCCTGCACCGTGCCCACCAGAAGATCCGGCGGGAACACCCCGCCCAGACCGGTGGTGATGACCTGATCGCCCGCACGGGTCTCGGTGCTGCGCTCCAGATTGGTCAGAGTACACAGGCCGTCCGGCGCATAGGTGGTGTTGCCGTTCAGGATGCCGTTTTCCCGGGTGCGGGAGACCACGCCCGCCGCATTGAAGCTGGGGTGCAGGATGGTCATCACCTTGCAGCTGGTCGGGTCGGCTTCCACTACCATGCCCAGCAGATAGCCGCGGTCGCTGATGACGGCATTGTTCACCGCCACACCGTCTGCGGTGCCCTTGTCCAGCGTGAAACCGCCAAACTCGTCCAGCGGGTCGCGGCCAATGACAAAACCGGACACATAGGTGGCGTTGCTGTTCTTTTTCTGAATATTGGCCAGCGCCTTGTAGGCTTCGTTTTCAGCCTTGATACGGTCGTAGTCCACCATCTGCTGGCGCAGCTCGGCGTTTTCCGTTTCCAGCTGCTCGTTCTGCTCCATGACTTTGTCGATGCTGGTGTATTTTTCCCACACCGTACCTACGCCGCCGCTGACCACAGCCGCCGCCTTCTGGAAAGGGGTCAGGATCACGCCCAGCAGCTCCTGCGGGGCAGCGGTCAGGCGTCCGTTGGCACCGGCGTAGGCCATGATGCCCACCAGAAATACCGCCACGGCCACAAGGATCTTGAATTTCCAGGTATCAAAAAAATCTTTCAAAGGGTCCTTCCCTCCTGTCGGGATGCCCGCGTCCTACCGCAGGCCCTTGCATGAAAAAAGCGCGGACAGCCGTGCCATCCGCGCAAGATGCAGTGTTTGCAGCGGAAAAAACGCACAGCTGCTGTGTCTGAAACCTTTCCGCATTCTGAGCAGCACTCTCCCCAGAGAGCCGCTCTTACATATGTCCTCCATCGGTGTCCAGCACATCATGCAGCACGTCCACATGATCCAGCACCGCACCGGCACCCTTGGCCACGCAGTCCAGCGGATCCTCCGCAATATGCACATCAATACCGGTCTCGCTCTGGATCAGCTGATCCAGACCGCGCAGCAGAGCGCCGCCGCCGGTCAGGGTAATGCCGCGGTCGATGATATCCGCACTCAGCTCCGGCGGGGTGCGCTCCAGCGTCTCCTTGATGGCAGTGGTGATCTTGACCAGACACTCCAGCAGAGCGCCGCGCACATCCTCAGAGTGCACCACGATGTTCTTGGGCAGGCCGTCCACAAGGTTGCGGCCCTTGATCTCCATGGTCAGCTCCGGGTCCAGCACATAGGCAGAGCCGATCTCGATCTTGATCTGCTCGGCAGTGCGCTCACCGATGAGCAGGTTGTACTTGCGCTTGATGAAGGCGATGATGGCCTGATCGAACATATCACCGGCCATGCGTACGCTGCGGGAGGCCACGATGCCGCCCAGAGAGATGACGGCGATCTCCGCCGTGCCGCCGCCGATATCCACGATCATACTGCCGGTGGGCTCGCTGATGGGCAGGCCTGCACCGATGGCAGCAGCCATGGGCTCCTCAATCACAGACACCTGACGGGCACCGGCCTTCAGGGTAGCTTCGCGCACAGCGCGGCGTTCCACCTCGGTAACGCCGGAGGGGATGCAGATGACCACCCGGGGACGGGAGAACATACTGTTGCCGCAGGCCTTTTTGAGGAAGTTCTCCAGCATATTTGCGGTGATGTCGAAATCAGCGATGACGCCGTCCTTCAGGGGACGCACCGCCACGATGCTGCCGGGGGTACGGCCGATGACAGCCTTTGCCTCGCCGCCCACGCAGCGCACCTCGTCGGTCTTGGTGTCCACCGCCACGACCGAGGGCTCACGCATGATGATGCCCTTGCCCTTCATGTAGACCAGAGTATTGGCAGTACCCAGATCAATGCCAACGTCCTTTGACAGAAAACTCATTGTTCCAAATCTCCTTACGATCGTTCCTTAAATCTATCCCAGAATGCCGGACAGTCTGCTGTAAACAGACCCTCCTGCGCAGAATAACACGGTTCTATTATAGCCGCAAGTGCTTCATTTCTCAAGCGTTTCGGCAAGTTTTCTATCATTTTTCCATTTTTCTCACAAAAAATGCGCCAGCAGCTGTACGGTGCGGCTGACCGGCAGCCCCATAATGGTGTAGTAGTCGCCCTCGATGCGGTCCAGCCACAGAGCCGCACGCCCCTGAATGGCATAGGCACCGGCCTTATCGTAAGGCTCCGGGGTAGCGGTGTAGAACGCGATCTCCTCCTCCCCCAGTGGGAAAAAGGTCACCTTGCAGCTGTCCACAAAATGCTCTGCCCTGTCCCCTTTTGCAATGCACACGCCGGTGTGCACCTGATGGGTCTTGCCGGAAAGGGCACGCAGCATCCGCTTGGCGTCCTCTGCATCGCGGGGCTTACCGAACACGGTGCCGTCCACATCCACTACCGTGTCGCAGCCGATGACCACGGCATCCGGGTGCTGCTTTGCCACCGCAAGGCACTTGCCGATGGCCAGCTGCTCCACCAGCTGCGCCGGGGTGGGTGCTGTGACGGCGCTCTCGTCAAAATCGCTGACGCAGACCGTAAAGTCGGTGGTATATAGGGAGAGCAGTTCCCGTCTGCGGGGACTGCCAGAGGCTAAGATCAGGTTATTTTCCTTCATTTTCTCCGTGTTCCCTTCTTTAGCGGCCGGTAGAGCCAAAGCCGCCCGCGCCGCGCTGGGTATCGCCCAGCTCCTCGGCGGGCACAAAGGCGGCGGTGTACACCGGAGCGATGCACAGCTGCGCCACCCGCTCGCCGGGCTGGATGGTGTAAGCCTCGGCACCCAGATTGACCATGGGCACCTTCAACTCGCCGCGATAGTCGCTGTCCACCACGCCCACGCCGTTGGCCATGCACAGGCCGTGCTTGATGGACAGGCCGCTGCGGGCGTACACCAGCGCTACGCTGTGGGCACCCGGCAGCTCGATGGCAAGGCCGGTGGGTACCAGCACCCGCTGCATGGGGGCAACGGTCAGCGGTGCGTCCAGCACAGCGCACAGGTCGGCGGCAGCTGCGCCGGGGGTGGCATAAGCGGGCACCTTTGCCCGGGCATCCAGTACCTTATATTTTACAGTGATGGGTTCCATCGTATAACCTCGTTTCGTTTTTCTGTTTTCGTCAATTCGTCCCTTTAAAATACAGGCCGCGGGTAAAATCGCCCTCAAAGGGGGCGTGGGTGCGGATCATTTCCAAAATCTGCGCCGCATCCTCGCGGGATTCCAGCGTAAAGTAGGCCACGCCGTAGTCCACCGCCAGTGCACCGGGCTTGTCACCCATGTAGATGGGCACAGGGTTATAGATAGTGCGCACCCCAAGGCCGCAGCGCACCGGGAACTTTTTGGCCTTGCGGTCGGTCAGCACGCCGGTCTTGTCGCAGTGGGCGCAGTCGTGGATGTTCTGCAGCGGGCAGGCGCGGGTAAGCATCAGCGGCATATGACCGTAGATCATCACGCCGGTGGGCACAGGCTTCCCGTTCCGGGTGGGTGCAATGGACGCAATATCGCTGTCTTTCACCTCCGGCAGAATAAGCAGGCTGGAAAGCCCCTGCTCTGCATAGAACTGCGCCGCCGCATTGTTGGTGATGTTCAGCCCGAAACCGCCGGTCATGGGCAGCCCACGGCACAGCCGCAGATGGGCGATGTTGCTGACCTCGTACCCGGCAAAGCCCGCATCCTGCGTGGCTGCGATGCGGCGGGCGGTGTCCTGTTCCAGCGCACCAAACATGACCCGGGGCAGCTCCAGAATGGTCTTAGCCCGCCACTCCCGGGGCACACGGTCGGCCTGCGCAATGGGCAGGATGAGGTATTCCACCCCGTCAAGTGCCCGCTCCGGCACCTGTTCCCAGCGCTCGAACCGGGCGCGCAGGGTGCGGCGAGGCGGCAGGGTACGCTGCGGCAGGGCGGCAACGTGTTCCTCGGTGGTAGGCCACGGGCGCAGCACCTCCCGCTTTTTGAGCAGGACATCCAGTGCTTCCCGGCGCAGCTCGTTTACGGCGCTGCCGGGGATGAACCACGACCCGCCGTCCATTTCCACGGTGATCTTCTCTGCCGTAAAGGGCGTGCCGCCGGTCTTTGCCAAGCTGCGGTTCAGGCTCTCGGTGGGGTCGGTGCGGGCAGGCTGCGGCTCGGCGTCCCCATAGGCAAAGGCCTTGTTGCCATCGGCATCGGTAACGGTCAGCTTTTCGCCGCCCTCTTCGATCTCCAGCTTCATCTGCACCGGCACGCGGGAGCGCTCGCGGCGGTAAAGCTCGCGCAGCATGGGCAGGGTCTTTTTGGTCAGCTCGGCGTCGGCTTCGCTGCGCACACCGAACATCGTGCCGTCGATTTTTCCGTCCAGATACCCGGAGGTGAAACCGGAGCGGCTGAAAGCGTTCTTCAGCAGGTCGCGGTCGTAGGCGCGGCCCTCGCGGCCCGCCAGACAGGCGCTGACTGCCGCCGCCACATACTCCGGCGTGCGCAGACGGCCCTCGATTTTTGCCGATGCTACGCCAAGCGCCTGCAGCTTGTCCAGCTTGTCGATGGCAGAGTTATCCTTGAGGGAGAGGTGATGCAGCCGCCCGGGCTTGCCCTCCGGCAGGGCGTTGGCTTCAAAGGGCAGACGGCAGGGACCCGCACAGGAGCCCCGGTTGCCGCTGCGTCCGCCCAGAAAGGCGGACATATAGCACTGGCCGCTCACGCTCATGCACAGCGCACCGTGGATGAAGCACTCAGTCTCGATGCCGCAGTGCTTTGTGATATGCTCCACCTCGGGCAGGCTCAGCTCACGCGCCAGCACCACCCGGGTAAAGCCCAGCTCCTTCAGTTCCAGTGCGCCCTGCAGGGTGTGGACGCTCATCTGGGTGGAACCGTGCCGGGGCAGCTGCGGAGCGATCTTACCAATTAAGGTAGCCACTGCCAGATCCTGACAGATGACCGCATCTGCGCCGCTGGCCGCCACCGCCCGGATAGCCTGCTCCAGCGCCGACAATTCCGTGCCGTACACGGTCGTATTCAGCGCAACGTGCACCGCCACGCCCCGGGCGTGGCAGAAGCGCACCGCCTCCTGCAGGCTGTCTGCATCAAAGTTGCCGGCACCCGTGCGGGCGTTGAAACCCGAAAAGCCCAGATATACTGCGTCCGCGCCGCTGAACACCGCCGCGCGGAGCATTTCTTCACTGCCCACCGGGGCTAAGATCTCGATCCTTGCCATAGTTCTCCTTCTGACTTCTATTTATATAAGGTACATTCAGTTGGTCTCGTCTGCCGGCGCGCTGTCTGCCGCCGGGGTTTCCGGGGCTGCGGACTGCTCCTGTGCCGTCTCTGCCGCAGCGCGGGCGGCGCGCTCTTCCCGGCGGGTCTCGCGCTGGCGCTCCTTGGCAAGCTGCTCCCGCAGGGCGGCAGCTTCCCGGCGCAGCACGGCATTCTCGGCCAATGCCTTGTCCTCGGCCAGCTTTGCCCGGGCTGCATCTGCAATGTAGTCCTGGATCTGGCTGCGCATATTCTCGGCACTGCCGGTGCTCTTGCGGTATTCGTCCAGATAATCCATCGCGCAGAACACCGCCGCCTTGGTCACCGAGAGGTTATCATTGGTGTCCAGCAGCTTTGTGATGTCCTCGTCCAGCTTTTTGGCAAGACCGAGGATGTACTTTTCCGAATCTGTGGTGGCGATGGCATACGGTGTGCCCGCGATGTTGACCCTTACCTTGTTTACCATGGTGTTTTCCCCTTTTTATCCTGTATCTGTACGGCGCAAGGCCGTTTGTTCTACATTTTACCGGGATTTTGCACTGTTCCCGGTAACGTTTCGGCTTTCGAAAACGTTTCGGCGGAGTTTCCTGTGCCATTACTGCCGGAATTACTCCCCGAAAAACGTTTCGCGGTTCAGTTCTACCCTCTATTATAATATAAATACGCCGCAAGAAAAAGTGTAATTTTTGAAATTTCGGCATATTTGTCAGAAAGTGGCCTGAAAAAATAGCAGTTACGGAAAAAAAGCGCCTGTTTCCTTGCATTTATAAATCGTTCATATTATAATAACTTTGTTATGTTGGCAGCCGGGCGAAAGAGGGAACGTTTCTGCTGCTATTATCTACTCAATTATTTTAGCAAAGCAAACGCTTATGCGGATAGGAGCACACTATGACATCAAAAGAATTTGGCAAAATTCTTCAGGACAAGCTCACCAGTGAGTACGGTGTGGAGCTGAATGTTGCCTCCAACCAGCAGATCTACCGCTCTCTGGCTCTGATCTGCCGTCAGATGATGAGCGAGAACCACAAAAAGTTCCAGTCCAAGGCTATCGGCACCGGCACCAAGCAGGTCTACTACCTCTGCATGGAGTTTCTGATGGGCCGCAGCCTGAAGATGAGCCTGTTCAATCTGGGTCTGGACGAGGTTGCCAAGAAGGCACTGGCTGACGCTGACATCAATCTGGACAGCATTTTTGAGGAAGAGCCCGATGCAGGTCTGGGCAACGGCGGTCTGGGCCGTCTGGCAGCCTGCTATCTGGACGGCATGGCCACCACCGATATCTGCGGCACCGGCTACTCCATCCTGTACGAGTACGGCATCTTCAAGCAGAAGATCGTGGACGGCTGGCAGCAGGAGCGCGCCGACAACTGGCTGCCCGGCGGTCAGGTGTGGTTGAAGAGTCACCCGGATCAGGCTGTGGAGATCCGCTTTGACGGCGAGATCCACGAGAACTGGGACAACGGCTTCCACTACATCCAGCACACCAACTACAACAGCGTCATGGCTATCCCCTCCGATATGTATGTGCAGGGCTACGACGGAAAGGGCGTTGCAAAGCTGCGTCTGTGGCAGGCAAAGGCCCCGGACTTTGATATGTCCAGCTTCTCTCTGGGCAACTACAACACCGCTATGAGCAAGAACGCCAACGCCGAGCTCATCTCCAAGGTGCTGTACCCCAACGATAACCACGTTGAGGGCAAGATCCTGCGCCTGCGTCAGCAGTACTTCCTGTCCGCTGCTTCTATCGGCGATATCGTGCAGAACCACCTGTCCAGCTACGCTACGCTGGAGAACCTGCCCGACAAGGTCGCCATCCAGCTGAACGACACCCACCCCACCCTGGCCATCCCCGAGATGATGCGCATCCTGCTGGATGAGTGCGGCTTTGACTGGGACAAGGCCTTCAGCATCTGCCAGAAGGTGTTCTCCTACACCAACCACACCGTTATGGCCGAAGCTCTGGAGAAGTGGAACGTGGACATCTTCAAGATGACCCTGCCCCGCATCTACCAGATCGTGGTGGAGATGGACCGCCGCGCCCGCGAGGAGCTGGCAAAGGCCTTTCCCGGCGATCAGGGCAAGATCGACTACATGGCACTGATCGGCGACAATCAGGTGCGCATGGCCAATATCTGTGCCTACACCGCCAACAGCATCAACGGCGTTTCCAAGCTGCACAGCGAGATCATCAAGGAAAGCGTTTTCCACGATTACTACCTGTTCAAGCCCAACGCCTTCAAGAACGTGACCAACGGCATTGCATACCGCCGCTGGCTGCTGGCTTCTAACCCCGGTCTGTGCAAGCTGCTGGACGAGACCATCGGCGACGGCTACAAGCACGATGCTTCCGATCTGACCAAGCTGAACAAGTACGCCGACGACAAGACCGTGCTGAAGAAGCTGAACGAGATCAAGCTGGCCAACAAGAAGGATTTTGCAAGCTATCTGGCAAAGAGCACCGGTCAGGTCATTGACCCCAATTCTATCTTTGACTGCCAGGTCAAGCGTATGCACGAGTACAAGCGCCAGCACCTGAATGCGCTGAACATCGCTGCACAGTACCTGTACCTGAAGGAGAACCCCAACGCCGACTTCATCCCCAAGACCTACATCTTCGGCGCAAAGGCTGCTCCCGGCTACTACATGGCAAAGCAGATGATCCGCATGATCTGCAAGCTGGGCGACCTGATCAACAACGACCCCGCCGTGCGTGAGAAGCTGCGCGTGGTGTATCTGGAGGAGTATTGTGTCTCCCTGAGCGAGCACCTGATGCCCGCTGCCGAGGTCTCTGAGCAGATCTCTCTGGCAGGCACCGAGGCTTCCGGTACCGGCAACATGAAATTCATGCTGAACGGTGCCATCACGCTGGGCACTCTGGATGGTGCAAACGTGGAGATCGCCGATGCTGCCGGTAAGGAGAACGAGCTGATCTTTGGTATGCTGACCCCCGAGGTGAACAACCTGAAGCAGGTGGGCTACCACCCCAACGCCTTTATCATGGGCGACGACGTGGCCAACAGCGCCCTGAACTTCCTGGAGCGCGGCTGGAACGGTGAGAACTTCCACGAGGTCACCGAGAATCTGCGCAGCAGCGACCCGTACATGGTCATGGCAGACTTCAAGGACTACCGCCGTGCACAGGCCGACCTGCAGAAGCTGTATGCTGACCGCGAGACTTGGGCCCGCATGAGCCTGAAGAACATTGCCAACAGCGGCATCTTCAGCGCAGACCGCGCCGTGCTGGACTACGCCCGCGATATCTGGTACGCTTCCCCCGTGCCCATGGGCAAGTAATTTTCCCCTGTAAAACCGCAAAGCCCCGGTGGCATTTCGCCCGCCGGGGCTTTTTTGAGAAAGGACGATCTTTTTGTCTTGTCTGTTCAACAGCTACGACCCCTACTTTAAGCAGCCCTTTGGTGCCGTGCGCGCCGGGCAGAGCGTGCACCTGACCCTGTGCATCCCCGAGGAGCTGGGCTATGTGGACCCACACCTTGTACTGCAAAAGGAGGGCAAATACGATGTGCCCGTGCACTACCGCATGAAATTTGACGGTCAGACACCCCACCAGAACCATTTTTCGGTGGATGTTGTGCTGGGCGACCCGGGCCTATACTTTTATTACTTTGACCTGTATACCGACTTCCGCCGCATCGTGCGCGGGGCAGACAACTGCGGCGTTGTCAGCTGGCAGGAGGGCGAAAGCTGGCAGATCACGGTCTACGAGCCGGATTTCCAGACGCCGGAGTGCATCAAGGGCAAGGTGTTCTACCAGATCTTCCCGGATCGGTTCTGTGAAGGCATTGAGAACAAGCCCATGCCCTTCCCGGACCGGCTGTATCAGGCCGATAAGCACGCCGAGCCCTTCTGGCAGCCCAACGAGACCGGCGGCCACCTGAACGAGGACTACTTCGGCGGTGATTTAGAGGGCATCCGCATAAAGCTCCCCTACCTGCGGGAGATGGGCGTGGATTATTTGTACCTGAACCCCATCTTTGAAGCGCACTCCAACCACCGCTACAACACCGCCGACTACCTGAACGTGGACCCGCTGCTGGGCACCAACGAAGAGTTTGAGGTGCTCTGCCGCGAAGCCGCCAAGTACGGCATCGGCATCGTGCTGGACGGTGTATTCAGCCACACCGGCTCCGACAGCCGGTACTTCAACCGCGAGGGCCGCTACGGCGAGGGCGGCGCTTACCGCGACCCCAACTCCCCCTACCGCAGCTGGTACGACTTTGACCCCAAGTACAAGGGCGGCTATCGCAGCTGGTGGGGCTTCGAGACCCTGCCGGAGGTCAATGAGGAGACCCCCTCCTTTGTGGAGTTCATCACCGGCGAGGGCGGCGTCATCGACACATGGCTGCGTCGGGGTGCTGCCGGTTTCCGGCTGGATGTGGCCGACGAGCTGCCGGACGAATTTATTGAGAAGATCCGCACCGCCGTCAAGCGGGTAAGCCCGGAAAAGTTTTTGCTGGGCGAGGTGTGGGAGGACGCCACCACCAAGTTCGGCTTTGACCACCGCCGCACCTACCTGCTGGGCAAGGGGCTGGACAGCGTGATGAACTACCCCTTCAAGAACTCCGTGCTGGATTTTGTCAAGGGCAAACCTGCCCAGCAGGCCGCCAACGAGATCCTTTCCATCTGCGAGCACTACCCTGCCCCTGCCATCAACACGGCACTGAACTTTTTGTCTACCCACGACACCGAGCGCGCCCTGACCGTGATCGCGGACGAGCCCGCCAACGGACGCGGCCGGGAGTGGCAGAGTGGCCGCAGCGTGACCGGCGAAGCCTACGAGGAAGGGATGCTGCGCCTGCGCATGGCCTATGCCATCATCTACACCCTGCCCGGCGTACCCTGCCTGTACTACGGCGACGAGATCGGGATGCAGGGCTACCGCGACCCCTTCAACCGCGCCTTCTTCTGCTGGGACAGTCACGAGGAGCGGCTGCGCCCGGTGCTGGCACAGCTGGCGCAGCTGCGCCACAGCTGCGAAGCCTTCCGCACCGGAGAGCTGCGGGTGCTGCGGGCTGAGGACGGCATCCTGCACTACCAGCGCATCGGCAAGACCGAGACTGCGGAGATCATCGTGAACCGCTCTGAGCACATCATCGTAGAGCCGCTGGCTTCCGGCAAGCACACCGAGGTAAACCCCATGGGCTTTACCATCGTGGTGGAAGAAAACGGCCACAACCCCAACCACAGCTACTACGATATCCAGTAAATCAATTTTTCGGGACAGCGAAATACCTTTTGGGTGTTTTTCTGTCCCATTTTCATCCTTTCTTTTCCATTTTTGTCTATATTTTGTTTTCTGTGCAACGTTCCAGTAAAAAACTCTTGACCTTCCCCCAAGGGGATGCCGTATAATAGCAGCATAAGGAGGTAACATACCATGCAGATCTCCCCTATTCTCTGGCTGGCTGCAGCCGTGGGCTTTCTGGCACTGGAGGCCAGCACCTTTAATATGACCTCCATCTGGTTTGCCATCGGCTCTGCCGCCGCATTGCTGTGCTGCGTGTTCACCGGGTCGTTCCGGGTGCAGGCGGTGGTCTTTCTGGTGGTAAGCATCCTGTGTCTGGCAGCCTTCCGCCCGCTGGCGGCAAAGCTGCGGCTCAAGCATACCGCCACCAACGGCGACCGCAATCTGGGACGGGAGGCCATCGTGCTTTCCCCCGTCACCGCCGAAGTCCCCGGCCGGGTGCGGCTGGACGGCGTGGACTGGAACGCCCGCTGCGCCACCCCCGGCGACACCCTTGACCCCGGTGCGCTTTGCCGCGTTACCGAGATCCACAGCACCCTGCTCATCGTAGAGCCTGTTCTGACCGAAAGCCGTAACCCCCACACAACAACCTGACAAAGGAGATGCACTATGGTTCTGTTTTTTGTCATCCTTGCGCTTGTTTTTGTTCTGGTACTGGTCATTGTTTCCAACATCGTCATCGTGCCGCAGTCCAAGGTATATGTCATTGAGCGGCTGGGCAGCTACTCCGATACATGGACTGCCGGCCTGCACGTCAAGATCCCCTTTATTGAGCGCATTGCCAAAAAGGTAAGCCTGAAGGAGCAGGTTGCAGACTTTCCCCCTCAGCCTGTGATCACCCGCGATAACGTGACTATGCAGATCGACACCGTGGTGTTCTTTCAGGTCATGGACGCAAAGCTGTACACCTACGGTGTCAACCAGCCCATTGCCGCCATCGAGAGCCTTTCTGCCACCACCCTGCGCAACATCATTGGTGAGATGGAGCTGGATCATACCCTGACCAGCCGCGATGTCATCAACGGCAAGATCACCGCTATCCTTGACGAAGCCACCGACAAGTGGGGCATCAAGGTGAACCGCGTGGAGGTGAAGAACATCATCCCGCCGCGGGAAATTCAGGAAGCCATGGAGAAGCAGATGAAGGCTGAACGCGAGAAGCGCGCCGTCATCCTGAAGGCAGACGGTGAAAAGCAGGCCGCCATTACCGCCGCCGAGGGCGAAAAGGAATCTGCCATCCTGCGCGCCGATGCTGTGAAGCAGCAGCGCATTCTGGAGGCTGAGGGCGAAGCGCAGGCCATTCTGGCTGTGCAGAAGGCCAACGCTGATGCCATCCGTCTGCTGAACGAGGCCATGCCCAGCGACAAAGTGCTGGCCATCCGCAGCCTTGAAGCGCTGGCGAAGGTTGCCAACGGCAAGGCTACCAAGATCATCATCCCCTCTGAGCTGCAGAATCTGGGCGGCGTTGTGCCCAGCATCAAGGAACTGATGACCGACCCGAAGGACGCCGAGTAAACGCTCATCCACAAGCAGTAAACTAAAACAACTCCCGGTCACGTTAGCGGCGTGACCGGGAGTTGTTCTTTTGCGATCTATGCTTTATCCGGGGGATCACTTCTCCCCTTTTTCCTCGTTCTCCTGTGCCTGCTGTTCGCGGCGCAGTTCTTTAATGCGCTTTTTCTCGCTCTGGACGTGGGGCCACGGCCATAAGAAGCCCTCGTTCTGCTTGCACCAGCGGGTAAGGGGGTAGAAGGCAAAGGCCAGACCAAAAATGTACAGCAGCGCGTACAGCAGGGCATCCAGCGTGACCAGCGCATCCAGTGCACCGATCACCGCCACAACACAGCCCGCCTTTAAAAAGAACTGGCCGTTCTGACGGCAGTATTCCTCAAAGTTTTCGGCCTTGACCGCCCTGCGCCCCTGATCGCCCCACACGCGGGGATTTTTGATCACCGAAAAACCGTAAAAGGCCATCATCAGGCCAAGGGTAAGCTGAAAGCCAAAAAACATGGTTCATACCTCGTTTTTATCAGAATCAGTCCTCAAACAGGGGCTTCATAAAGGGCAAAAAGTCCAGCGTTGCAAAGTAATCGCGGGGGGTCTGGGCGCGGCGGATCAGCCGGTGAGAGCCGTCCTCGCACAGCAGCACCTCGGCGCAGTGCAGCTTGCCGTTGTAGTTGTAGCCCATAGCAGAGCCGTGGGCACCGGTATCGTGGATGTAAAGGATATCCCCGATGTCGATCTTGGGCAGCATCCGGTCAACGGCAAACTTGTCGTTATTCTCGCACAGACCACCCACCACGTCGTACTTGTGGTCGCAGGGGGCGTTCTCCTTGCCCAGCACGGTGATGTGGTGGTAAGCACCGTACATGGCGGGGCGCATCAGGTTTGCGGCGCAGGCGTCCAGACCGATGTACTCCTTATAGATGTGCTTTTCGTGGATGACGGTGGACACCAGCGCGCCGTAGGGGCCGGTAGTAAAGCGGCCCATCTCGCTGAAGATGGCTACATCCCCCATGCCGGCAGGCACAAGGATCTCTTCAAACTTCTGGCGCACACCCTCGCCGATGGCCATGATGTCGTTCTCGGTCTGCTCCGGGCGGTAAGGGATACCCACACCGCCGGACAGGTTGATGTAACTGATGTGCGCACCGGTAGCCTGCTGCACCCGGACAGCCAGCTGGAACAGGATGCCTGCCAGCTCCGGGTAGTAGGCGTCCGAGATGGTGTTGGAGGCTAAGAAGGCATGGATGCCGAACTGCTTTGCGCCCTTCTGCATCAGCTTTTTGTAGCTGTCGATCATCTGCTGCTCGGTCATGCCGTACTTGGCATCGCCGGGCTTGTCCATGACCTGAAAGCCCTCTTCGCTCTCGCCCAGCTGGAAGGTTCCGCCGGGGTTATAGCGGCAGAAGATCTCCTGCGGCACACCGGCCACCCGCTCCAGAAACTCCACCATGGTGGCATCGTCCAGATTGATGTAGGCGCCCAGCTCGTAAGCCTTCTTCATATCCTCCACAGGGGTCTGGTTGGAGGAGAACATGATGTCGTGGCCGGTAAAGCCGCAGGCCTCGCTGAGCATCAGCTCGGTCAGGGAAGAGCAGTCCACGCCGCAGCCCTCTTCCTTGAGGATCTGCAGGATGACGGGGTTGGGCAGTGCCTTGACCGCAAAATACTCCTTGAAGCCCTTGTTCCAGCTGAAGGCTTTGTTGATGCGGCGGACATTCTCCCGGATGCCCTTTTCGTCGTAGACGTGGAACGGCGTGGGCACATCCTCGATGATCTGCTGTGCCATCGCCTCGGTCAGAAACGGTTTCTTTTCCATAATAACATCCCTCTCGTTTTGCGCAGCCCGGCATTTTCCGGCCTGCGGTCTATCCCATGCGGCCCAGTGCCGCAGTTCAAGCTGTTACAGTTTCAGGTTCTCCCGGGTGGGGGTAAAGGTGGGGATCATAGCCGCCAGCTGGCGCACCACGCCCTCATCGTTGTGGGCGGCAGCGGCTTCCAGCGCCTGCAGCTGCCCGTAGAACTCGGCAAGATCAATGGTGCGGGGGCTTGCCACAAAGATCTTGTTGTGCTGGGTGCGGCGCATCTTGTCCTGCTCCTCGTCCATCATCAGCTCTTCGTAAAGCTTTTCACCGGGGCGCAGACCCACGATTTTTATCTCCATATTCACGCCCGGCTCATAGCCGTAAAAGCGGATGAGCTGCTTGGCCAGATCCATAATGCGCACCGGCTCGCCCATGTCCAGCACATAGATATTGCCGCTCTCGGCCAATGCGCCCGCCTGCAGCACCAGCTGGGCTGCCTCCGGGATGGTCATAAAGTAGCGCACGATGTTGGGGTCGGTCAGGGTGACCGGCCCGCCCTTTTTGATCTGGGCTTCAAACAGCGGGATAACGCTGCCGTGGCTGCCCAGAACGTTGCCGAACCGCACCGCCACACACTTCATGTCCGTGTTGCCCGCAAAGGTCTGGATAAGCATCTCGCAGATGCGCTTGGTGCAGCCCATGACGCTGGTGGGGTTCACGGCCTTATCGGTGGAAAGCTGCACAAAGCGCTCCACCCCGTGCTCGCTGGCGCTGACCAACAGGTTTTTGGTGCCCAGCACGTTGTTCTTTACGGCTTCGGCAGGGCTTACCTCCATCAGCGGCACGTGCTTGTGCGCCGCAGCATGGAACACCACCGTGGGGTGGTAGGTATCAAATACCTCGTCCAGACGCTTTTTATCCCGGATAGAGCCGATAAGCACCGTAACCGGGATATCGCGGCCGTACTTCTGCTGCAATTCCATCAGCAGCTCGTAGGCGCAGTTTTCGTAGATATCAAAGATGAGCAGCTTGCCGGGCTTAAAGCGCATGACCTGACGGCACAGCTCGCTGCCGATAGAGCCGCCGCCGCCCGTTACCAGCACCGTTTTGCCGGTAAGGTAGCCGGAAATTTTGTCGGTATCCAGCGTGACCTCCTCGCGGGAGAGGAAGTCGGCGGGGTTCAGCTCGCGGAACACCTCCTGCTGGGGTGCACCGCTGCCCACCAGCTGCGGATCGCTGAGCACCTGCACCGCGCAGTGGGTGCTGACGCACAGGTCGATGACGTGGCTCAGGCGGCTGCCCTTTAAGGTGGGGATGGCAATGATGATGCTGTGGATGCCGTAGCGTGTGCACAACTCCGGGATATCCTCCAGCGTGCCCTTCACCGGCACACCGTGGATGGTCTGGTTCAGCTTTGCGGGGTCATCGTCCACCGCCACCACGGCGTGGCCGTATTCCTTGTTGGATTTACACACGTTGATGGCCCATGCACCGGCTTCGCCCGCGCCCACGATCATTACAGGGCGGTTGGGGTCTTTGGCGGGTACCTTGCGCAGCTGCTCGCCCAGCGGGTGGTTCAAAAACAGCCGCCATGCCAGACGGCTGCCGCCGATGAACAAAAAGATGAGCACGGATGCCATGCAGTTGGCGGAATTGAACAGCACACCGTGGATAAAGTGGCGGTTCACCACATACACCACAGCGGTGGGCACGGCGATCATCCCGGCAAGACGGATCAGATCCCGCTCACCGGCGTACTTCCACAGCACCGAGTACAGCCCGCCCGCCAGAAAGCAGACGATATACACCGCCACGATCCACGGCAGATTTTCGTACAGCAGAGCGCGGTTGTGGGGCCACCACACGGCATCTACCGCACCGTCTGCCCGCAGCAGCAAGGCAAAATAAAAGCTGAATGCCACAATGGCAGCATCCATCAGCACCAGCAGCGCACGGCGCAGCAGCACCTGCGGGGTATTCTTGGTTTTATCTTTCACTTACGATCCTCTTTTTTCCTCTCAGCGCCAAAGGCTTTTGCCCAGCGCTGCTTTTTCGGCAGTGTTCCCCGGCAGTGCCGGAAGGATACAACTACACGTTTGTATTATACTCACAATCCCCGCCTGTGTCCAGAAAATTTACGTTTTTATCACTTTCCCCTGTTTTTCCCGGTCTTTGCCTGCCGCAGCACCGCCCGCACTTCCTCCCAAAGCCCCAGCGGCAGCGCCGCCAGTAAAAACACGATGGCCGTCACCGTACCGCCCGCCGTCAGCACTGCCAGCTGCCCCGCCAATTCCTGTGTCGGAAAGCCCGCCAGCACCCGGCGCACGCCCCGCCCTGCCGCCCCGGCGGCGGCAGCAGCCAGCAGCGGTGCACCCAGCCA
This sequence comes from Faecalibacterium prausnitzii, assembly GCF_003287405.1. GTDB lineage: Bacteria > Bacillota > Clostridia > Oscillospirales > Ruminococcaceae > Faecalibacterium > Faecalibacterium intestinale. Next base: position 245,250 of record NZ_PRLD01000002.1, on the reverse strand, counting down.
GCGCCGGAAGGCGTGCCCTGTGCCGCTGGAAAGCAGCAGCCACCCGGTGTTGGCCGCACAGGTGTAGAAGCTGGAAAGCAGGATCACCGCCAGAAAGCCCCGCATCCCGTACCGGGGCAGCAGCACCGCCACCCCGCCAATGCGCAGCACGGCGTCCCATACGCTGTACCGGAAAGCGGCTTTCTGCTCCCCGATGCCCTTCATGGCACCGTCCACCATGCTTTCCAAGTACATCAGCGGCATGGCCGGGGCAAGGGTCTCCAGATAGAACCCGGCCTCCGGGCTATGGTAGAGCAGCTGCGCCAGCGGCCTGCCCCACACCCAGAACAGCGTGCCCGCCAGCGCGGAGAAATACCCCGTGAGCCGCAGCATCCGGTCCAGCAGTGCGTTCAGCCGGGCGGTCTGTCCCTCGATATGCGCCTGTGTGATCTCCGGCATCAGCAAAACCGCCAGACTGCCCAGCAGCCCAAAGGGGAAATTGATCAGCGGCAGCGCCATGCCTTTTAAGGTACCGTACTGCTCCAGCGCGGCGGTGCGCCCGCCGGAAGCCGCCAGATATACCGCAAGGCAGGTGGGCACCAGCATATTCTCGGCCGTGTGCAGCGCGCTGGAAAGCGCCCTGCCGCCCTCCACCGGCCAAAGGATGTCCCACAGCCGCCGGGACACCTCCCTTGGCGGGCGCGGCGCTGTGCTGCCGAAGCAGCGTGCCGCCTCCCGCCGGTAAAACAATGCCATCAGGGCGGTGGATACGGCCTCGCTCAGGGCAGTAGCCGCCAGCACCAGCGCGCAGCGGCTGCCGTCCGGCCAGCCCTGCGTGCGGGAAAGCGCCCACACCACGGCGGCAATACGCACCGTCTGCTCTGCCAGCTGGCTGAGCACGTTCGGCTCCACCCGCCGCCGTGCCAGAAAAAAGCCGCGCAGCACCGCCGAGATTGCCATCCACGGCAGCCCCAGCGCCGAGGTGCGCAGCGCGGCAGCGGCGCGGACATCCCCCAGCCACCATTTTGCCGCAAGGCCTGCGGTGGCAAGCTGGGCGACCATGGCAAGCCCGCCCAGCGTAAGCCCTGCCAGCACCAGCCGCACCAGCATCCCGCGCGCAGCGGCCTTGTCCCGGCTGAGCTCCTCGGTCAGCAGCCGGGTAGCCGCCACCGAGATGCCCGCCGTAGCCAGCGTGACAAACAGCCCGTACACCGCCAGCACCAGCTGGTACAGCCCCATACCCGCCCCGCCCAAGGCGTTAGCCAGCCAGATGCGCAGCCCCATGCCTGCCAGCCGCAGCACCACGTCCGAGCCGGTAAGCAGCGCCGCATTTTTAAAGTAATTCTGCCGCACCCTGCACCTCCCCCTGCCCCGGAACGGGCGTTCACGGTTCAGCCTATGCAGCGGCTTTGCAAAACATGAGCGGCGCTATGGGTTGTTTCTGCGCACTTTTTATGGTATAGTTAACAGTGGTCAGGCAGGGCGCAAGCCCGCGCCTGTATTTTGAGCAAGGAGGAAGCGCACCGCCCGGGTCCTGCCCCTGCCGTGCGCGACAAAGAGAATGAGCGAAGAATGTACCCATGACTGCTCTAATTGCAGTGCAGCCTGTTCTTCCCGCGATGCCGCTCCGCAGCACGATGCCCCCAACCCTAATAGCAGTGTGAAAAAGGTCATCGGCGTTGTTTCCGGCAAGGGCGGCGTGGGCAAGAGCATGACCAGCGCCCTGCTGGCCTGTGCCATGGCCCGCCGCGGCTACCACTGCGGCATTCTGGATGCCGATATCACCGGCCCGTCCATCCCCAAGCTGTTCGGCATTCACGGCCGTGCCATGGCGGACGACAAGGGCTGCTGGCCTATCCAGAGCCGTATGGGCATTGATGTGATGAGCATCAATCTGCTGGTGGAGAATGAGGAAGATCCCGTTGTGTGGCGCGGCCCGGTCATTGCCGGCGCGGTCAAGCAGTTCTGGACCGATGTGGTCTGGAAGGACGTGGATTTCCTGTTCGTGGATATGCCCCCGGGCACCGGTGATGTGCCCCTGACCGTGTTCCAGAGCCTGCCGGTGGATGGCATCGTTGTGGTGGCAAGCCCGCAGGAGCTGGTAAGCATGATCGTGGCAAAGGCTGTGAACATGGCCGAGATGATGAAGGTGCCCATGCTGGGCATCGTGGAGAACATGAGCTACATCGTCTGCCCGGACTGCGGCAAGCACATCAATGTGTTTGGCAACAGCCATGTGGACGAGGTGGCCGCAAAGCACAACCTGCCCGTGCTGGCCAAGTGCCCCATCGACCCCAAACTGGCCGAGCTTTCCGACGCCGGCATGATCGAGACCTACGGCGGCGAATTCTTGGAAGGCGCAGCAGACGCCTGCGAAAAGCTGCTGAAGAAGTAATGCACCCTGCCCTGTGCCCGTTGCGACACAGGGCTTTTTGCTTACCAAAGCCCGCTGCTGCGGAAAAGACATTCTTTTCCGCACGGCTTTGGGGCGGCAGCGCACTTTAAAAAACAAGGTTCGCGGCCCATTCCTGCTTTTAATTTTCGTTTTGTGAAGCAGCTGTTACTTTTTATCTGTTTTTTTAAACAAATTCTGCTTTTTGCTATTGTAAAACCCACCGCAAAGCTTTATAATAGTAAAGTAAGCATTGCCCGCTTGTGCGGGCGTGCCGTGCAAGCATGGAGAACCGGAAGCGCCCGGCATCTGCAAGGATACCCCGCTGTGCGGCGGGCAAAGGCATTTCCGCTTTTTCAAATTTATAGAGTAATTGGGAAAAAGGAGTATTCTATTATGCTGACGAATGAATACCTGAAGCGTGTTTACGAGGGTCTGGAAAAGCGCAACGCCAACGAGCCCGAGTTTTTGCAGGCTGTGCGCGAGGTGCTGGAGAGCATCCAGCCCGTTGTGGAAAAGCACCCCGAGTACGAGAAGGCCGGTCTGATCGAGCGCCTGGTGGAGCCGGAGCGCATCATCACCTTCCGTGTGCCCTGGGTGGACGATGCCGGTAAGGTGCAGGTGAACCGCGGCTACCGCGTGCAGTTCAACAGCGCCATCGGCCCCTACAAGGGCGGCCTGCGCTTCCATCCCTCTGTCAATCAGGGCATCCTGAAGTTCCTGGGCTTCGAGCAGACCTTCAAGAACAGCCTGACCACCCTGCCCATGGGCGGCGGCAAGGGCGGCTCTGACTTTGACCCCCACGGCAAGAGCGACATGGAAGTGATGCGCTTCTGCCAGAGCTTTATGACCGAGCTGTACCGTCACATCGGCCAGTTCGTGGACTGCCCCGCCGGTGATATCGGTGTCGGCGGCCGCGAGGTCGGTTATATGTTCGGCCAGTACAAGCGCCTGACCAACAGCTTCCAGGGCGGTATGCTCACCGGCAAGGGCCTGACCTTCGGCGGTTCTCTGGCTCGTACCGAGGCTACCGGCTACGGCCTGTGCTACTTTACCGCTGAGGCTCTGAAGTGTATGCGCAACGACAGCTTCGAGGGCAAGACCGTGGTCATCTCCGGCTCCGGCAACGTGGCTATCTACGCCTGCGAGAAGGCTACCCAGCTGGGTGCCAAGGTCGTGACCATGTCCGACTCCAACGGCTACGTCTACGATCCCAACGGCATCGATCTGGCTTACGTCAAGGATCTGAAGGAAGTGCGCCGCGGCCGTATCAAGGAGTACGCCGAGACCCACGAGGGTGTAACCTATGTGGCTGATTGCAGCAAGGTGTGGACTGTCCCCTGCGACATCGCCCTGCCCTGCGCTACCCAGAACGAGATCAACAAGGAGTCTGCCGAGGCTCTGGTAAAGGGCGGCTGCACCGTGGTCTGCGAGGGCGCTAATATGCCCAGCACCCCGGAGGCCATCGAGGTCTACCTGTCCAACGGCATTCTGTACGGACCCGCAAAGGCTTCCAACGCAGGCGGCGTGGCCACCTCCGGTCTGGAGATGAGCCAGAACTCCGAGCGCCTGAGCTGGAGCTTTGAGGAAGTGGATGCCAAGCTGAAGGGCATCATGGAGGGCATCTTCCACGCTTCCTACGACGCTTCTGTGGCTGCCGGTTCTGAGGGCAACCTGATGGTCGGTGCAAACTGCGCCGGCTTCCTGAAGGTTGCTACCGCCATGATGGCACAGGGCATCACCTACTAAGTCATACTGCATCGTCCAAGAGCCGCGCCCGCAGGGGTGCGGCTCTTTTTGGGTATAACCCCGCCCCGCTCTGCCCACACTGGCAGTATCTTATGGCAGAAAGGGAGTTTTGTATGGACGAGCAGATGTTTTGTTTTCAGTGTGAGCAGGCGGCGGGCTGCACCGCCTGCACCGGCGCAGCGGGGGTGTGCGGCAAGTCGGCCGAGACAGCCGCCGCACAGGACCGGCTCACCGGGGCGCTCATCGCGTTTGCCGGGCAGCTCATCGCGGCGGGGCGCGGCCCGGCCCCGGAACAGGCCCGGCTGCTGATGCAGGGGCTGTTCACCACCATTACCAACGTGAACTTTGACCCCGCCGCCGTGGACGCGCTGACCCGCCGGGTGCACGACGCCAGCCCCGGCACCGGCCCGGACTACGACATGCAGGCCCTCTGGCGGGAACCGGATGCCGACCGGCGCAGCCTGAAATGCTTTGTGCTGTTCAGCCTGCGGGGCATGGCCGCCTACAACTACCACGCCCGAGTGCTGGGCCGCATCGACCCGGAGCTGGACCGGTTCTTCTGTACCGCCCTGCAGGCCGTGGGCGACCCCGGCCAGACCACCGACGCCCTGTGGCAGCTGGTGCAGGCCACAGGAGAAGCCAGCTACCGCTGCATGGAGCTGCTGGACGCGGCCAACACCGGCGCGTTTGGCGATCCGGAACCGGTGCAGGTGCCCCTGACCATTGAAAAGGGGCCGTTCATCGTGATTTCCGGCCACGACCTCTACGACGCACAGCAGCTGCTGGAACAGACTGCAGGCCGGGGCGTCAACGTCTACACCCACTCGGAGATGCTGCCCGCCCACGGCTACCCGGAGCTGAAGCGCCGCTACCCCCACCTCAAGGGCAACTTTGGCACCGCATGGCAGAACCAGCAGCGGGAGTTCGAGGACATCCCCGCGCCCATCCTGTTCACCACCAACTGCATCATGCCCCTGCGCGCCAGCTACGCCGACCGGGTGTTCACCACCTCGGTGGTGGCTTACCCCGGCGTGCCCCACATCGACGAAGGGCGCGACTTTTCCCCGGTGATCGAAAAGGCGCTGGAGCTGGGCGGCTACGCGCAGGACACCCTGCTGCCCGGCCTGAACGGCGGCTCCACGGTGACCACCGGTTTTGCCCGCACCGCCGTGCTGCAGCACGCGGACGAGATCGTGCAGGCGGTGCGGGACGGTAAGCTGCGGCACTTCTTTCTGGTGGGCGGCTGCGACGGCACCCGGCCCAGCCGCCGCTACTACACCGAGTTTGCCCGCCTTACCCCGCCCGACACCATCCTGCTGACCCTGGCCTGCGGCAAGTTCCGCCTGAACGACCTGCCCCTTGGCACCGTGCCGGGCACCGGCCTGCCCCGCATCCTGGACGTAGGCCAGTGCAACGACGCCTACAGCGCCATCCGCATCGCATTGGCGCTGGCCGACGCCTTTGGCTGCGGCGTCAACGACCTGCCCCTCTCGCTGGTGCTGTGCTGGTTTGAGCAGAAGGCCGTGTGCATCCTCATCGCGCTGCTGGCGCTGGGCATCCGGAACATCCGGCTGGGGCCTACCCTGCCCCCGTTCCTCTCGCCGGGGGTGGTGCGCACCCTGCAGGAACGGTACGGCCTCAAGCCCATTGCCACCCCGGAAGCCGACCTGCAGGCCATTCTGGGCGGGTGAGGTTTTGCTTGTATGCCGCGCACAGCTGCGGGGGCTCGCGGCGTTTCGCACAAGAAGCGGCGCAATGTGTGTAGCATATTTAGTGCAGCTGTCACTTGAAATTTTTTCAGGAATCTGTATAATATCAGGTATCGGAACAAAGGCGTTCCGCAGGGGCACCCTGTGCCCTTGCGGGGCGCTTTTTTCTTTTTTGCAGGGGATAAAAAGCTGCGGAGGGTGCCGCAGCCCCCGGTAAGCAAACAAGTAAAAAGGATGGGAAAGACTATGGAAAACTTTACAGAGCAGAAAACCACCCTTGGTCTGTACGACCCACAGTTCGAGCACGATGCCTGCGGCATCGGCGCTGTGGTGGACATCAAGGGACGTAAAAGCCACCAGACGGTGGACGATGCACTGTCCATCGTGGAGCGGCTGGAGCACCGCGCCGGTAAGGACGCCGAGGGCAAGACCGGCGACGGCGTGGGCATCCTGCTGCAGATCAGCCACAAGTTCTTCTCCAAGGTCGCCGAGGAGCTGAACATCCGGCTGGGCAACGAGCGGGAGTACGGCGTGGGCATGTTCTTCTTCCCCCAGAACGAGCACCTGCGGGCACAGGCCATGAAGCTGTTCGAGGTGGTCACCCGCAAGGAGGGGCTGGAGTTTCTGGCATGGCGCGAAGTGCCCGTTGACCCCGATGCCGTGGGGCAGAAGGCGCGGGACTGTATGCCCGCCATCTGGCAGTGCTTCATCAAAAAGCCCGCCAAGGTAAGCAAGGGCATTGAGTTTGACCGCCGCTTGTACATCGTGCGCCGCGTGTTCGAGCAGGCCAGCAACGGCACTTATGTGCCCAGCCTGTCCAGCCGTACCATCGTGTATAAGGGTATGTTCCTCGTGCACGACCTGCGCCGCTTCTACGCTGATCTGCAGGACCCGGATTATGAATCCGCCATCGGCATGGTGCACAGCCGTTTTTCTACCAACACCAACCCCAGCTGGATGCGTGCACACCCCAACCGCTTTATCCTGCACAACGGCGAGATCAACACCATCAAGGGCAACACCGATGCCATGCTGGCGCGCGAGGAGAGCATTTCCAGCCCCATTCTGCAGGACGATATGAACAAGATCCTGCCCATCATCAACACCTCCGGTTCGGACTCTGCCATGCTGGACAACACTCTGGAATTTATGGTGATGAACGGCATGGATCTGCCGCTGGCTGTGATGATTACCATCCCCGAGCCGTGGGAGAACAACAAGAACATCAGCCAGAAAAAGCGGGATTTCTACCAGTACTACGCCACCATGCTGGAGCCTTGGGACGGCCCTGCCGCCATCCTGTTCTCGGATGGTGACGTGATGGGCGCGGTGCTGGACCGCAACGGTCTGCGTCCCAGCCGCTACTACATCACCAAGGACGGCCGCATGATCCTGTCCTCTGAGGTGGGCGTGCTGGAATGCGACCCGGAGAACATTCTGGTCAAGGAGCGCCTGCGCCCCGGCAAAATGCTGCTGGTGGATACCGTAAAGGGCGAGGTGGTGGACGATGAGAAGCTGAAGGAGCTTTACGCCAGCCGCGAGCCCTACGGCGAGTGGATCGACCGCAATCTGGTGCAGCTGAGCGGGCTGAAGATTCCCAACGTGAAGGTGGAGGGCTACACCGGCGAGCAGCTGACCCGGCTGCAGAAGGTATTCGGCTACAAATACGAGGACGTGAACACCATGATCCTTGCCATGGCGCGGGCGGGCGCAGAGCCTTCCGGTGCCATGGGTACCGACACTCCGCTGGCTGTGCTCAGCAGCCAGCATCCCCCGCTGTTCAACTACTTTAAGCAGCGGTTTGCACAGGTGACGAACCCCCCTATTGACGCCATCCGGGAAAAGGTGGTCACTTCCACCAGCGTTTACATCGGTGCCCACGGCAACCTGCTGGAGGATAAGCCCGAGAACTGCAAGGTGCTCAAGGTGCACAACCCCATCCTGACCAACACCGACCTGTTGAAAATCAAGTACATGAACGTGCCGGGCTTCAAGGTTGCTACGGTGTCCATCAACTACTACAAGAACACCAGTCTGGAAAAGGCCATCGACCGGGTATTTCTGGAGGTCGACCGCGCCTACAAGGAGGGCGCAAACATCATCATCCTGTCCGACCGGGATGTGGATGAATACCATGTGACCATCCCCAGCCTGCTGGCTGTTTCGGCGGTGTCCCAGTACCTCATCCGTACCAAAAAGAGCACCGCACTGGCACTGATTTTGGAGAGCGCCGAGCCCCGGGAGGTGCACCACTTTGCCACCCTGCTGGGCTACGGTGCCTGCGCCATCAACCCCTATCTGGCACACGAGACCATCGGGCAGCTGATCGACGAAGGCCTGCTGGACAAGGACTATTACGCCGCCGTGCAGGACTACGACAACGCTATCCTCAGCGGCATCGTGAAGATCGCCTCCAAGATGGGCATTTCCACCATCCAGAGCTACCAGAGCAGCCAGATCTTTGAGGCTGTGGGCATCTCGAAAGAGGTCATCGACAAATACTTTACCGGCACGGTGAGCCGTGTGGGCGGTGTGAGCATGGCAGACATTCAGGCCGATGTGGAAGCGCAGCACAACGCTGCCTTTGACCCGCTGGGACTGGATATCAACATGGAGCTGTCCGACAGCGGTGCCCACAAGTTCCGCAGCGGCAAGGAAGAGCACCTGTTCAACCCCCAGACCATCCACCTGTTCCAGAAGGCCTGCCGCACCGGCGATTACGACACCTTTAAGCAGTTCACCCAGACTGTGGACAACATGGGTGCCGAGGGCGTGCATCTGCGCAGCCTGCTGGACTTCAACTACGCCGCAGACGGCGGCATCCCGCTGGAGGAGGTAGAGCCGGTCTCCAGCATCGTCAAGCGGTTCAAGGGCGCTGCCATGAGCTACGGCGCACTGAGCAGCGAAGCACACGAGACCATTGCCATCGCCCTGAACCGTCTGGGCGGCCGCAGCAATACCGGCGAGGGCGGCGAGCCCGAGGAGCGTTACCACAGCGAGAGCAATTCCAAGATCAAACAGGTAGCTTCTGCCCGCTTTGGCGTGACCAGCAAGTATCTGGTAAGCGCTGAGGAGATCCAGATCAAGCTGGCACAGGGCGCAAAGCCCGGCGAGGGCGGCAACCTGCCCGGTGCCAAGGTATATCCGTGGATCGCCAAGACCCGCCACAGCACCACCGGCGTAGGACTCATCTCTCCCCCGCCCCACCACGATATCTATTCCATCGAGGATCTGGCAGAGCTGATCTACGACCTGAAAAACGCTAACCGCAACGCCAACATCAACGTCAAGCTGGTCAGCGAGGCGGGTGTCGGCACCATTGCCGCCGGTGTTGCCAAGGGCGGCGCACAGGTCATTCTGGTGTCCGGCTATGACGGCGGCACCGGTGCTGCACCCCGCACCTCCATCAAGCACGCCGGTCTGCCCTGGGAGCTGGGCATCGCCGAGACCCACCAGACCCTGATCCTGAACGGTCTGCGCACCCGCGTGCGCATTGAGAGCGACTCCAAGCTGCTGTCCGGCCGGGATGTGGCCATCAGCTGTATGCTGGGCGCAGAGGAGTTCGGCTTTGGCACCACCCTGCTGATGGCAGAGGGCTGTGTGATGATGCGTGTGTGCAATCTGGACACCTGCCCCATGGGCATCTGCACCCAGAACCCCGAGCTGCGCAAGAACTTCAAGGGCAAGCCGGAGTACATCATCAACTACCTCACCTTTGTGGCCGAGGAGCTGCGGGAGTACATGGCAAAGCTGGGCGTGCGCACCGTGGACGAGCTGGTAGGTCGCACCGACCTGCTGCGGGTCAAGCCCGCCGCCCCGGGCAGCCGCGCCGCGGAGCTGGATCTGGACTGCATCCTGCACAACCCCGCCATTGCAAACAGTAACGTCCACTTTATCAAAGAGGACAGCTACGACTTCCATCTGGAAAACACGCTGGATATGAAGGTGCTGATGAAGAAGTTCAAGCTGGGCAGCAAGGCTCCCCAGAGCGTCAGCCTGAATGTTTCCAACGTGGACCGCGCCTTTGGTGCCATCTTTGGCAGCGAGATCACCCGCAAATACGGCAACGACCTGCCGGACGATGTGTACACCGTGCACTGCACCGGCGCAGGCGGCCAGAGCTTTGGTGCCTTTATCCCGAGCGGCCTGACGCTGGAGCTGGTGGGCGACTGCAACGACTACATGGGCAAGGGTCTTTCCGGCGGCAAGATCGTTGTGCGTCCGCCGCAGGGCATCGACTTCAAGCCCGAGGAGAACATCATCACCGGCAATGTGGCGCTGTACGGCGCTACCAGCGGCAAGGCGTTCATCTCCGGTGTGGCCGGTGAGCGCTTCTGCGTGCGCAACAGCGGCGCTACCGCCGTTGTGGAGGGCGTGGGCGACCACGGCTGTGAGTACATGACCGGCGGCACCGTGGTGGTGCTGGGACAGACCGGCAAGAACTTTGCAGCCGGTATGACCGGCGGCATTGCCTATGTGCTGGACGAGAACTGGGACTTCTACCAGCGCGTGAACAAGGAGACCGTCAGCCTTGAGCCGGTGGAGCATAAGTACGATGTTGCCACCCTGAAGGAGCTGATCCGCGCCCATGTGGAGGCCACCGGCTCTCCGCGCGGCAAAGAAATTCTGGACAATTTCAGTGCGTTCCTGCCCAAATTCAAAAAGGTGCTGCCTTACGATTACGACCGGATGCTGCGGGTCATCGCCTCGGTAGAGGAGCGTGGTCTGGACGGCGAGCAGGCACAGATCGAAGCATTCTATGCAGTGCAGAAGCATAAGTAAGGAGGGGCAGCAGCATGGGTAAGACAACAGGATTTATGGATTATGCGCGCAAGACCAGCACGGACGTTGCGCCGCTGGAGCGCCTTGAAAATTTTAACGAGTTCCACATCTGGCTCTCGCGGGAGCAGCAGCAGACGCAGGCCGCCCGCTGCATGGACTGCGGCGTGCCCTTCTGTCAGGCGGGCATGATGATCGGCGGCATGGCCTCCGGCTGTCCGCTGAACAACCTCATCCCGGAGTGGAACGATCTGGTATACCACGGCAAGTGGGAGCTTGCGCTCCACCGCCTGATGGCCACCAACCGCTTCCCGGAGTTTACCAGCCGGGTGTGCCCCGCCTTGTGTGAGGCCGCCTGCACCTGCGGGGATGTGACCGGCAGCAGTGTCACCGTGCGCGAAAACGAGCACGCCATCATCGAGACGGCTTATGCCAAAAACTGGCTGACCGCCACCCCGCCGCCGACCCGCACCGGCAAGAGCGTTGCCGTGGTGGGCAGCGGCCCTGCGGGGCTTTCGGTGGCCGAGTACCTGAACAAGCGCGGCCACGCCGTTACGGTGTTTGAGCGCGCCGACCGTGTGGGCGGTCTGCTGATGTACGGCATCCCCAACATGAAGCTGGACAAGGCGGTCATCGAGCGCCGTGTCCAGCTGATGCAGGCCGAGGGTGTGGTGTTCCGCACCGGCATGGATGTGGGCGGTGCCGTGCCCGCCGAGCAGCTGCTGGCAGATTTTGATGCCGTGGTGCTGTGCTGCGGCGCAAAAAAGCCCCGCGATTTGAACGTGCCCGGCCGGGACGCCAAGGGCGTGCACTTTGCCGTGGACTACCTGACCAGCGTGACCAAGAGCCTGCTGGACTCGGGTTTTGCAGACGGCAGAGCTATCAACGCAGCCGGTAAAAACGTGCTGGTCATCGGCGGCGGCGACACAGGCAACGACTGTCAGGGCACTGCCCTGCGGCAGGGCTGCACCGACCTGATGGCACTGGAAATGATGCCGCAGCCTCCTGTCGAGCGCACCGCTGCAAACCCGTGGCCGGAGTGGCCCCGGGTGCTGAAGGTGGACTACGGCCAGACCGAGTGCATTGCAAAGTTCGGCAAGGATCCGCGCGTGTACCAGACCACCGTGAAGGAGTTTTTGAAGGACGAGGCCGGCAATCTGACCGGTGCCGTCATCAGCTGCCTGAAACCGGAACGCGACCCCGAGACTGGCCGCACCAGCATGGTGCCCACCGGCAAGGAATTTACCTACGACTGCCAGCTGGCGTTTATCGCCGCAGGCTTTACCGGCTGCGAAAACTACACAGCCGATGCCTTTGGGGTGGAGTTGACCGCCCGGGGCAATGTAGCCGACCACAGCTTTAAGACCAATGTGGACAAGGTGTTCGTCTGCGGCGATATGCGCCGCGGCCAGAGCCTTGTGGTGTGGGGTCTGCGCGAGGGCCGCGATTGCGCCGCCGAGGTAGACCGCTGCCTGATGGGCTACACCAATCTTTAATTTGCCATTCTCTTTCCTATCCTAAACAAGCAGAAGCGGGAGCCCGTTGCAAGGCTCCCGCTTCTGCTTTTATTTTTTAATCTGTATCGTATTCCGGCTCTGTGCTGCCCTCCGGGGGCGTTTCCGGGGTGGTAGGCTCGGTAGCGGCAGGCTCTTCCGGGGTGGCGGTGATCTGCACACTGGGGTCTGCGGCGATATATATGGTGATCACCGTACCCACCGTGACCATGGCGCCCTCTTCCTCGCTGGCAGAGACCACGCAGCCCGTAGCGTAAGAGCCATCGTTCACCACCATGAAACAGCTGGCCACAAGCCCCCGGCTGCTCAGGATCTCAATGGCCTTATCCTGCGATGCACCGATGATCTTTGGCATCTCCACCTTTTCCGGGCCCTGACTGACCACGATCTGGATCACCTCGCCGTTCTCCATCACCTCGCCAGCCTCCGGCTCCTGCCGGATGACCTGCCCGGAGGGCACAGTATCGCTGTACTCCAGCACCGCCCGGAACAGGTACATACTGGTGTACTCGCGGTTATTCTTGATCTGCTCGTAGTCGATGCCCACAAAATTGGGCACAAGGTTCTGTGGCTTCATTTCCTCGCTGCTGGCAGCTTCCGAACTCGGCACCGAGGTTGCAGGCTGCTCCTCCTTGCTGCTCACGATGCCCCACAGGGTGAGCAGGATCAGAACGGAAAGCAGGATCAGGATGCCCGCCAGCAATCCCTTCAAACTGAGCAGATGTTCCCTGCCCTGCCCGCTCTGCTCTGCCCGCACCGGATGCATCGGGGTCTCCGGCTTCATGGTGCGGGTCAGCTCGGCGGTATATTCCTTGGAAGAAAGCGCCTGATACAGCTGCGGCACGGTCTGGATTCGCTCCATGACCTTGAGCCGCAGCCCCAGCTGCAATACATCGGAAACGTAGGCTGGCACGGCAGGCTCTACGGTGCGTGCCCGGGGGTTAGAGTCCGACACCACGCGCTGGGCAGCGGGCATGGGTGCCTGCCCGCACACCATGCGGTAAAAGACGGCGGCAAGGCTGTATTCGTCGGTGTAGCGCCCCTCAAAATCGGCGGTGGTGTACTGCTCCGGCGCAGAGTAGCCCTCGTACAGCTGCTCGTGCAGGCCGCTGCCTGCGGTGCGCAGACCCACAGTGGCGTACCCGGCCAGACGGCAGCGGCCATCTGCCATCACCCGGATATTCTCCGGGCAGATGCCGCGGTGCACCAGCCCTGCCTTGTGCATGGCTGCCACGCCCTCAAACACCGGGCGCAGCATGGCGCAGGCCTCCTCTGCCCGCACCGGGGCAGGACGGTTTTCCAGCCATTGCTCCAGCGGGGTGCCGCCTAGGTTTTCCAGCACCGCATACACGGTGTTGTTGGCTTCCACCACGTCCAGCACGGCCTCCAAGCCGCTGGCGGGGGTAATACGCTGGATGGCGCGGTACAGGTCTGCAAAGTCCATGCGGGTGGTCTTGAACAGCACTTCGCTGCCCTGCTTGGGGCGCAGGATGCAGTCCGCACCCCGCTCCGCAGAAAGGGTGACGGGCAGGTACTCCTTGATGGTCACCCGGAAACCGCCCAGATTCTCCACACCGCTGTACAGCACACCCTCGCCGTCCAGACTGCGCATCTCGCCCACGGTATAGCGCCCAGCCAGCACCGTGCCCACCGGCAGGCAGCCCGCCGGGTTGCAGCCCTCTAAGATCTTCCCGCAATGGGGGCAGACGGTTGCCGCAGGCGGCAGTTCCCCAATGCAGAACGGACACAGGCGTTTTTGCTCCATAGTGTTCTCTCCCCTTCCAAGCTTCTATGCTTTTTATTTTATCATAGTGTTCCCCGCCGTGCAAGCTGTCCGCATTTTGGTGCAAACGCAAAAAAGACCGGGGCCCGCAGCCCAAAGGGCTGACAGGCTCCGGTCTTATAGATGTAAGGGGTATTCCCTTATGCTGCGCTTAGTGGATGAACACAGGACCCAGCGGGTTTGTGATGGGGCTTACATAGCCGCCCAGCAGCTTGGGGATAGCAAGGCTGATGTCGGGGACGTAGGTCAGCAGCAGCAGTGCAACGAACATACACAGGTAGAACGGCAGGGTCGCCTTGACCACTTTCTCCATGGGGCGCTTTGCAACGGCAGAGCCAATGAACAGAACGGAGCCAACGGGAGGAGTCAGCAGGCCGATGCCGCAGTTCAGAACCACGATGATACCGAACTGGATGGGATCGATGCCGATGGAGGTGGCGATGGGCAGCAGGATGGGGGTAGCGATCAGGATGATGGGAGCCATATCCATGATCATGCCCAGCACCAGCAGGATCAGGTCGATGAGCAGTGCAATGATGTAGGGGTTATCGGTGAGGTCGGTGATGGCGGTTGCTGCCAGATCGGGAACGTGCAGCATGGTCAGGCAGTTGCCGAACACTGCAGAGGTAGCGATCAGGATCAGCACGATGGACAGGGTGTTGACGCACTCGTCCAGAGCGTGCCACACGCCCTTCCAGTCCAGACCCTTATAGACGAACACGGAAACGAGCAGAGAGTAGATAACGGCGATAGCAGCAGACTCGGTAGCGGTAAACACACCGCCGACAACGCCGAACACCACGATGATAACAGCGGCCAGTGCCCAGATAGAAGTGCCCAACTGCTTGACAAAAGCCTTGATGCTGAAGGGATCGCCCTTGGGGTAGTTGCGCTTGACCGAGATGATGTAGGAGCCGATCATCAGCACGATAGCCAGCAGAGCGCCGGGCAGGTAGCCGGCCAGGAACAGGCTGCCCACGGAGATACCACCGGCGGTGGTAGCGTAGATGACCATGTTATGGCTGGGGGGAACCAGCAGACCCTCGCAGGAGGAGGTAATGGTAACAGCGGTGGAGAAGTCTGCACCGTAGCCCTGATCCACCATCATGGGGATCATGATAGAGCCGATGGAGGCGGTATCGGCGGAAGCGGAACCGGAAATGCCGCCGAAGAAGTAGGAAGCCACGATGTTGACCATGGCCATGCCGCCGCGCATCCAGCCCACGCAGGCGTCAGCCAGTGCGATCAGCTTTTCAGAGATGCCGCCGGAGCCCATGAGCACGCCCATGGTGATGAAGAACGGAACTGCCATCAGACTGAAGGAAGAGATACCCTTGACCATCAGGCGGCAGACGTCGGTCAGTGCCTGTCCCTGCACCAGCATGCACAGCACGCTGGACAGACCAACGGCGTATGCAATAGGGAAGCGCAGGAAGATCATAACAAAGAAGCTGACAAGAAGGACAATGATTGCCAGTGTCTGAACTGTCATATTACATTTCCTCCTTTACAAAAAAGCTCTTGATATGGTTATACAGAGACTCGATCTCGAAGATGATCATGGCAACACCGGCCAGCGGCACCGGGAAGTACATCCAGAAGCGGCTCAGCCAAGGCATGGAAACATAGAAGCCACGGCCGCCCAGCGTGGTGGCGTAGTTCCAGCCGACCGCCATCATCACCACACCAAGGACCATCACAGCCACGTCGGACAGGATGTCCAGCGCCTTGACCACTTTCTTGGGCAGGTACATATCAAAGGCAGTCATGCGGATGTGTGCGCCGCGGCGGATGGCCAGTGCAGCGCTCAGCACAGCCATGTAGCTCATGCAGGTCAGAACGACCTCCTCAGACCAGGAGGGGTCCGGAATAAAGGGGACGTAACGACCGATGACCGACATCGTGGTAATGAGGATATCTGCAATCAGCAGGATCTTGCAGATGAACAGAACCACCTTGTAGGTAATGTCGTACGCCGGTCTGATCTTATCCAGAGTGGTAAAGATTTTCGGCATAGAAATTCCTCCATATAAAAGCCCGGCGAAGCCTGCGGGCGTATTCCCGTGGGCCCCCGCCGGGCAATGTACTACTTAGATTGGATGGAAAGCCAGCTTATGCCTTCATATCCAGCAGCTTCTGGTACAGCTCAGCCTGATCAGAGGTGTTGTCCTTGATGACCTTAGCGCAAGCTTCCTGCCAGGGAGTCTTGTCGTCCACATCCACAACGTTGCAGCCGGAGGAGCGCAGCTCTTCCAAAACCTTGTTCTCAGCGGTCTCGGACAGATCAGCGTTGAACTTCTGGGTGTCGGCAGCAGCAGCCATGACAGCAGCCTGCTGGTTAGCGGTCAGCTTGCCCCATGCGTTGTCGGTGATAACAGCCTGAACAGCGCCCAGAGTGTGGCCGTCCAGAATCAGGTTGTTAGCAACCTCGGGGAAGGCGTTGGACTTGTAGTTTGCGATGGGCTGCTCAGCGCCATCCACAACGCCGGTCTGCAGTGCGCTGTACAGCTCGCCGAAAGCAACGACGGTGGGGTTAGCGCCCAGACCCTCGACCATGCCGTTCATAACGGGGTCGTTGGACACACGCAGCTTCATGCCCTTCAGGTCGCCGATCGCAGCAACGGGCTTGACGGTGAAGAAGTGACGGAAGCCCTCCTCGCCGTAGAACAGGCCGCGAACGGGCAGGCCCAGCTCCTGGGGCTCGTTCAGGAACTCAGGAGCCAGATCGCTGTTGGCAAAGTTCCAGAAGTGAGCGCGGTTGTTGAAGGTGAAGGGGATGGACAGCAGCTTGGACTTGTTGCAGCCGTAGCTGGTCAGAGCGAAAGCAGAGATACGGCTGATATCAATGGAGGTAGAGCCGCCCAGAATAGCGTCCAGAACGTCGTTCTCAGAGCCCAGAACACCGGAAGCCTGCACATCGACGACCACAGAACCGCCGCTCAGCTCCTCGACCTTCTCCTTGAAGTGAGAACCGGTCTGGCCAACGATGGTATCCAGCGGGTTGACCTCGGCGTAGACCAGAGTCACCTTGGGATCGCTGGCAGCAGCAGCTGCATCACCGGCAGCAGCAGAAGCAGAAGCTGCGGTAGAGGTGGAAGCAGCGGTAGAAGTGGAGCCGCTCTTGGAACCACCGCAGGCGGTCAGAGCAACAGCAGCAGTAGCTGCACCGGCAACAGCCATAAAGCTACGACGAGAGATCATTTTCATAGGAATCGTCCTCCTTAAATAATTGTGAACTTCTCCGGGCGCACAGGTGCCGGAGCTTTCGTTCATTGACTGTACACACTTTAGCAAATTTTCCGAAATGAAACAAGGGCTTTCGAAAAATGTCCTGTTTTTCGAAAGAATGTCAAGATTGTTTTTGCTATTTTGCACAACCGTTTTCCGTTTTATTTGTGCAATACTAACGTACAGATGGATACAACTTGCGGTCCAAGTGGCTCCGAAACTGCTCTGGCCCCGGCCGGTCCGCTGTGGGGCAGACCAGCCGGGGCCTATGAGCAGGCAGAAAACCGACAGGATCACGCCACGGTGATCTTAACGGTCTTGCTTACGGGGATGACGCCGTCGTCCAGGGTAAAGGTGACCTTGTAGGTGCCCTTGGCCTTGGGGGTAAAGGTGAGGGTGTGAGAACCGGCGTCAAAGGATGCGCCCAGAGGCAGCAGGCCGGCGGTGCCGTAGGTCAGGCCGCCGTCCAGAGCCTCGATGACGGCAGCAGGCTGGGGCTGGGTGGTGCGGACGCCGTTGGCCGGGTTCCGGCCCGAGACCGTCAGGGTCAGGGTCTGGCCCAGTTGGACGGTCTGGTCTCCGATGTGGCTGAAGTAGGGGCGGTGCACCGTCAGAGGCAGGGGGTACTCCTGGGTCGGAATGGCGAACTGATAGCCGTTTTCCGGGATGGGCAGGCGGATGTTGCCATAGAGGCTGTCTGCCGGGGTGCCGGGGGCCGGGGTATCCACGGTGACCTGTTCACGGCTCAGCAGGCCCAGCTTCAGGTTCTCGCAGGTGGTGGTGAAATAGGGCTCCTCAGGCACATACTCGTTGCCCACATGGCGCTTGTAGTGGTTGGTCACGGTGACTACCGTCTTGACGCCCAGGGCAGTCTTGGCGGCCACGGTACGCAGGTCAGCGTTGGAAACGTCATCCAGCACGATGGCCGGACGCTTATCCTGGATCACATAGTTCAGGGCCACATTCTGCAGCACCAGACCCTCTATATGACGGGCGTAGATGCCGTAGGCCGGCAGGATGCCCAGGATGGAGGGCTCCGGGTACTCGGCTACCATCTCCGGCACATTGTAGGGGTCGTCTACCCAGGTGCCGTTCTTCCAGGCCACACGGGGCAGCAGGCCCTCGCACTTGCTGAAGAAGGTGTTCACCAGCCAGGGCAGCTTCTGCACAGTGGGGGCAGAGCCGCTCTGGGAGTAGACCCAGTAGGTGCCCAGCTGCCGCTGCTCCACAGCCTCCTGGAGGGACAGGCCGCCCCGGTACTGCACCGAGATGTTCCGCAGGATCACGTTCTTCACCTTGCTGTCCACCAGGCCCTCCAGCAGGATGGGGTACCGGGGATCTACGTTGGTGATGCGGATGTTGCTGATCTCCACGTTGCTGACGCTGGCCAGGTCCTTGGCAGCGGTAGCGTTGGCGTAGTAGACAGCGTCCTTCCGGCTGATCTCCCGGGTCATATCCGGCACATACTGGTGCTGGGCGTCATCCCAGCGGTAGAGGTACAGCTTGCCGTCGATCTCTGCCAGGTTGGCGTTGTTGATGCGAGTGGGGTTGGCAGGGTCTACCACCTTAAAGGAGGAAACGCCGTCGATGGAGACGGTCTTGCTCTTATTATAGGAGGGGCTGTAGCGGGCCACGGGGTACAGCTGATACTCGGCACGGTTGGGCAGCACCCAGCCGGAATTGTCCAGACGCACATCGTTGGCGGCGTTGATGGCCTGCTCAGTGGTGTGGCCGGTGACAGGGTACCGGGCACGATCGCCTACCCGGATAAAGATGGGGGAGGAGGAGACGGTGTCCATGGTGCAGTCGGTCATCACGATGTTGGTGAGGGAGCTGCCGTCCACGGCCTCCATGCAGAAGCCACGGGAACGCTCGAACCGCACCCGGGTGATGGTGACGGTGTGGTAGCCGCAGGTGGACTCAGTGCCAAACTTGACACGGGCGGTGGGGCCGCAGGCGTCGGTGGCCACGATCTTATCGGTGGTGCAGGCTCCGGTGATCACAGAACCGGCATCGTAGCCGCTGACCACACAGTCCTCGATCAGAACGTTCTGGGTGGGCATGAACACGCCGGCACCGTAGGAGGCCTTCATGACGATGGCGTCGTCCGTGAGGGAGTTGAAGTGGCTGTTGCGGACGGTAACGTCCTGGGTGCAATCGATGTTATAGGCGTCCCGGTTGGTGTCCACGATCAGGTCGTTGACGGTCATGTTCCGGGTGCCCTCAGCGATGATGGCAAAGTGGCCGCCGTTCAGGATGCGGATGCCGTCCAGCACCACATTCTCGCAGCGCACCAGTGCAATGGCCTTGTTGCCGTACCAGGTGGAGCTGTAGCCCCGGTCGGTGCGGTTTTTGGGGTTGGAGGGGTCGTTGCCGGACAGCACATTGATGAGGGTGCCGGTGTCGTCCATGTAGCTGCCGTCGATGAGGCCCTCGCCGTAGATCATGATGTCGTGCTTGTCGGCGGCGTAGAACAGGCTGTTGGCAAAGTAGGTGTGGCCGTGGTCCTGGAGACCGGCGTAGAGGTTCACTTCCGGCTCATCGTAGTTTCCGCCCTCGCCTACCATGGTCTGGTTGCCATACCAGTCGTACAGGTCTGCCCGGGCAGCCCGGATGATGCCGTTGGCGTCGATGCGGAGGTTGACGCCGCTCTGGAGACGGATGGTGTAGCTCTTAAAGTCACCTGCCGGCACCACCACGGTGCCGCCGCCGGCCTCACTGGCAGCCTGGATGGCGGCGTTGATGGCTTTAGTGTTCTGGACGGGGTCTCCCTCCGAAACAGCCCCAAAATCCGTGATGAGGTACAGGCGGCTCTCGTTCAGCAGGACGCTTTTGTCCACGGTGCTGCCGGTGGCCCGGGGGATGTTCAGGGTCTGGAAGCAGTTTTCCTCTGCCGTATCCTCTGCGGCAAAGGCAGGCAGGCCCATGGCGGCCATGGCGGTGGTCACAGCACTGACCTTCAGAAAGCTGCGGCGCGAGATCTTTTTGGAAAACATAACCCAATTTCCTCCTTTTTTGCTTTGCACGATCTGAATCCCGATGGGGTACATTTCAGGCGTTTTTGTATGGCACGATTGCTTGGTGACTTCATTGTAGTGCAAAAAAATTTAGCCAGCAAGGGGATTGATAAAATGTCCTGTTTTTTACAAAAAAGTGAAAATGCGGCTGTGCATATTCAACAAGCGTACTTGGGGGACATTGTCGATTATGCCGAAAAATGTTCGCAAAAAAACTCGTCTCTAAACTGATATATCACATAGAGACGAGCTATTTCGTATATTCTGTTCTTCAGCTCTCCCGGATCCGCTGGATCAGGTCTGCATGGCTGTGGAACCGGTCGTACATGGGCTGTACCGCTGCGCGGAAGCGGGCTTTTTCGGCCTCGTCCAGCTCGGTGACGCAGATGCCCCGCTTGCGCATATTCTGCTCTGCGTTCGCCTCCCGCCGCGCCCAGAGCTCCCGCTCTGTCTGCGCGCTCTCCCGGGCGCAGGCACGGATCACCTCCGGGAAGCTCTCGTCCAGCGCGGCAAGCTTTTCCATCACCGCCGGGCTGGCCAGCTGCACCTCCGGCACCCGGGTGTGCTCGTCCTTCAGGAAAAAGGGTGCTACCTCGTAGTGTCCCATCACTTCGTAGCTGGGCCAGTTGTTCTCTGCCCCATCGATCTCGGCGTTATGCAGGGCGGCATACACCTTGCTGTACACCACCTGCGCCGGCTTTGCGCCCAGTGCGGTGATCATGTCGCTCATCATGTCCGACTCCTGCACCCGGATGGTCAGCCCCTGCAAATCATCCAGCCCGGTCACCTTTTCCCGGGTGTAGAAGCTGCGCACACCGGCGTCGAACCACGAAAGCCCTACTAAGTCCATCCCATCCAATATGGCCAGAAACTCGTCCCCGATGCTGCCGTCCAGCACCCGCCACATCTGCTGGGCATCGCTGTACAGGTAAGGCAGCTGCAACACGCTGAGCTCCGGCTCGTACTCTGCCAGCTGGCTCAGGGACACGCGGGAAAAATCCACCCCGCCGAACTGCATCTGCTGGATGACGCTCTGCTCTGCGCCCAGTTCCGCCCCGCTGTAAACCAGCACCTTCACCCGGCCGCCCGTGCGCTGCGCCACAAGCTCGGCAAAGGCCTTTGCCGCCTTGCTGGTGGGGTAGTCCTCCGGCTGGTTCTCCGCATAGCGCAGGATGAGCGGCTTCTCCTGCTGCGAAGAAGCAGACTGCGCCGTACAGCCTGTAACTGCCAGCGCCGGAGCTGCCGCAAGCAGACGCAGCAGCTGACGGCGGGTCACAGCCGCGCCTCCCGGGCTGCCTTTGCCGCTTCCTTCCGGTACTGGGTGGGGGTCATGCCGGTGCGCTTTTTAAAGGCGCGGGCAAAGTAGCTGGCGTCCTCGTAGCCCACCATAGAGGCCACCTCCGCTGCGGAGCGGAAGGGGTCGGCCAGCAGCTCCTTGGCGGCGTTGATGCGCAGCTCGGTCAGGCAGTCCAGAAAGTTCATCTTCTGGTACTTCTTGAACTGTGCCGAAAGGTACGCCGGGCTGATGTGCAAAATTTCGCTCACGCTGTCCAGCGAGAGGTCGGCCATATAGTTATCTTCCATATACTTGCGCACATGATCCATCACCAGTGCGTTGCGGTCACTCTCCCCTTCCCCGGCGGGGTCGGTCTCCTGCTCCGGGGCGGTTTCCTGCTCCGGGGCTTCCGCAGCCAGCTCTGCCAGACGGCGTCCGGCTTCGATCTGCCGGATGGCGCGGCGGATGGCAGCTTCGGTCTCGTCCGGGTCCACCGGCTTCAGCAGATAGTCGCAGGCACCCAGATGCACCGCCTCGTGGGCGTACTGGAACAGGCTGTATGCCGTGATAAAAATCACCTTGCACTCCGGGCGCTGCTCCAGCACCGCGCGGGCGGCATCCAGGCCGTTCATTCCCGGCATCTCGATGTCCATCAAAATCAGGTCTGCACCCCAGAGCACGGCGGTATCGGCGGCTTTGCGTCCGTTTTCCGCCATTTCCACTGTTACCTCATGCTCGAACCGGCGCATGACGATATCCGCCAGCGCTTCCCGTTCCATCTTCTCATCATCCGCGATCAACAGACGAATCATTCCTCAAATTCCTCCTCATTCTCCACCAGCGGCAGATACAGGATCACCGCAGTCCCCCGCCCCGGCCGGGAGCGCACCACCACCCGGCAGCGGGCATCCAGCAGCCGCAAGCGGGCAGCCACATTATAAATACCGATATGTTCCCAGCGGGGTGCGGGCTGTTCCAGTGCCGTGCGCAGCTGCTGCAGCTGCTCCGGCTCAATGCCTACGCCGTTGTCCAGCACCCGGATGCACAGCAGACCTTTTTCCCGCAGGGGGATCATGCGGATGCGCACCACGCCGCCCTCTTCCTTGGGGCAGATGCCGTGCTTGAAGGCGTTTTCCACGATGGGCTGCAAGATAAAGGACGGCACCATGGTCTCGGTCAGGTCCAGCGAGTCCGAGAACGCCCACTGCATCTGCACCCGGTCGCCAAAGCGCACATGGTAGATGGAGTAGTATTCGTCCACAATGCGCACCTCCCGGGAGAGGGGCACCTGTTCATCGTTGCTCATCAGGCTGTAACGCAGCAGATGGGAAAGCGCCATAATGAGTGCCTGTGTGCGGTAGGCGGACTCTGTGCCCGCCATCTGCTGGATGACGTTCAGGGTGTTGAACAGAAAATGCGGGTCGATCTGGCTGCGCAGCTGCTGTAACCGGCTGCGCTCCATGCGGTTCTGCAATTCCAGTGCTTCGGTCTTTTGGCGGTGCAGCTCCCGCTCGATCTCGTTTTTCTCCTGTAAGGTACTCACCTGCTGCGCCATGGAGTGCTTCATGCGGTTGAAAGACTCCGCCAGCTGCCCGATCTCCGGCTGCTTGGGCAGCGGGATGTCCGGGGTATCGAGCTGGCTGCGACTGATGGCGCGGGAGGCCTCGATCATCTGGGAGACTGGGGTCAGCAGCCGCATGACCATCAGACCGGAAGCGCAGCCCAGTGCCACGCACAGCGCCACCACCACGATCTGCATCAGGGCGATCCGCTCGCCCAGCTCCGAGATCTCGGTGTAAGTAATCTGGGCGTCCAGAATCGAGGCTTTCAGCAGCTGCATGGTGTACTGGCTCAGATACCCGCCGCAGACCGAGACCTTGTTATAGTACAGCTGGGATGCCTTTGCATCCTGTCCGCTGGTAAGGTAACCTTCCAGCTCTTCCAGCAGGGTGTTATAGCTGCCGTAGGTGGTCTCCACCGCACCGTACAGCACCCACTGCTCATCGCTGACGTTCTGCAAGCCATCCATATTGGATCGGATGCGCCACAGCCATGCGTTGCTGGTGGAGCAGGCTGCCCGGAGCTTTTCCAGCATTTCCTCGGTCTCGCCGTTCTCCCAGCGGTACGCTTCCAGAATGCTGATGGAACTTTCCACACCGCCCTGAAACCGGCTGATGGCGTTAAAGTTGCCCATCTGGTCGTCCTGCACCTGCTGCACCGCCCGTGCCTGATAGCCGTTCAGGGCAAGCTGCAACGCAAAGGCCGCAAAAAAAGCCGCCAGACACAGCACCATACGCTGCTTGAGCGTAACGCTGCGCTTCCAGTTGCGCTTTTCCATGCAAAGCTTCCCCCTTTTTTTCGTTGGATAATATCCGTTAGATAATAACTTATTTTACCACGCTTTGCGGGCGGTTTGCAAGCCGGATGCACCGCCGCCGGTGCATCTTTTGCTTGCTTCTTGCTGATAAATGTGGTACTATGCCCAAAAAGGAGGGTAACTTTATGACCCAGAATGTTTGCGTTTCCGTTCAGATGGACGAAAAAAGCTTTCACGATTTTGCATCTTTCGACCTGCTGCGCCACAACAAGGGCTGGCAGCGCCCGGCGGTGTTCACTGCCATTCTACTGGTGTGCGCCGGGATCTGCCTGAGCCAGATCGGCAAACGGGAGGGTGCCGGGCTGCTGACCGCCGTGCTGGCCATCGTAGCCATCGGTCTGCCCGCCGTATACTTCGGTACCTTCTTTGCTAACCTCTCCAAGCAGATCAAAAAGCTGGGTCTGCCCCGCCCCTTCTACCGTTTGGAGCTGGACGCCGCCGGGCTTTCGGTCTGGATGGCCGGTGAGCAGAACAAGACCGAGCCCACCAACCGCTACACTTGGAACACCGTGTACTGCGCCTACCGCACCAAAGAGGCGGTGTACATCTACGTCCAGAAGAATCAGGCCTATCTGCTGAACGAGAGCATGGATGCCGCATGGAGCCTGCTGGGCAGTGCCCTGCCCGCCGCCAGCCTGCACGACTGCCGGAAGTAAGGAAGATTTTTTATAATTTGCAGAACAGCCAAGCCGACAGGCTTGGCTGTTCTGCTTTTTTTCACGCAGGGACAAAGCAAAAACCCACGCTGCGGCAAAGCAAAAGCGCAGCGTGGGTACGGAAATAGCGTTATAACATTTTAGCGGGCGAGGGTGTACTTGTGCAGGGTCTTGCGCACTGCGCCGTTACCGGCGTACAGCTCCTTGACCATGCCCTCGATCTTTTCGCCCAGACCAACGGCGTACAGATCCACACCGAACACATCGGCACGGCTGTACAGAGCCTTCAGGCAGCTGAAGTCCTGCTCGCCTTCCTTGACCTGCAAGGGGCTGACGATGGCCTGCAGTTCAGCCAGCAGCGGATCGGGAGAGATCTCGAAGGGCTGGCCGTTGTCGTCGATGCCCTTCAGGTAGCGGGCATAGCCTGCCAGCACCAGCGGGATCAGCACGAGGTTGGACTTGTCCAGACCGCGCTCCTCGTAAGCCTTGATGGTCTCGCCGAAGCGGATCGCCAGCTTCTGGGAGGTATCGGTAGCGATACGCTGGGGAGCATCAGGCATGAAGGGGTTGGGCAGACGGCGGTTGATGACAGCGCCGATGAACTCGTAGGGGTTCAGCACGCCGGGATCAACGACCACGGGCATCGCCTCGATATAGCCGACCTTCTGGATGAAGGAGCGCAGATCCTCGTCTGCCATCTCGGCAGAGATGAGGGTGTAGCCCAGCATACAGCCATAGATAGACATGGCAGTGTGCAGGGGGTTCAGGCAGGTGCAGACCTTCATCTTCTCGATCTTGTCCACGGTCTCGCGGTCGCAGTACAGCACACCGCCCAGCTCCAGCGGAGGACGGCCATTGGTGTAGTGATCCTCGATGCACAGGTACTGGGTCTCCTCAGCGTTGACGAAGGGAGCGGTGAAGGTGTGCTTCTCGGTAACGATGGTGTAGTTATCCTCAAAGCCATCCTTTGCCAGCATCTCCTGCACCTTTGCGTCCGGGCGCGGGGTGATCTTATCGATCATGCTCCACGGGAAGGTGATCTTGGTCTCGTCCTGCACATAGGCCAGGAACTCTGCGGGCACCAAACCCTGCTCCACCCACTTTGCAGCGTAGGCGTGGACGGCAGTCTTGACCTTATCGCCGTTGTGAGAGCAGTTATCCATGCTCTGGACGGTCAGGGGCAGCTTGCCGGCCTTGAAGCGCTCGTACAGCAGAACGGTGACCTTGCCCATAGCCAGCACGGGGGTCAGGCCGCGCTCCAAGTCAGCGGGAGCAACGCCGTAGCCCTTCTCAGTGATGGTAAAGGAGATCATCTGCAGGCTGGGGTTCTGGAAGATCTCCACCAGACGTGCCCAGTCGGCGCCGAAGGAATAGTCAGCCTTCAGGCTCTCGGTAACGGAAGCGATGACCTTCTTCTCGATCTCGCCGGTGGACTTCAGGCAGACCAGCAGGCTCAGGTTATCGTAGGGCTGGTAAGCCTTGTCGATGATCTCGTAGTCGAAGCTCTCGGCCACGATGACGCCGCGGTCGTACTTGCCGCTGTTCAGTGCGTCGTTCAGCACGGCAGCGGGGAAAGCGCGGAAGATGTTGCCGGCACCGAAGTGCACCCAAGTGGGCTCGGCGTGGGTCTTGGCCTTGACGGCCTCAATGTCGAATTTGGGCAGCTCGTAGCCCTTTTCTGCCCACTCGGCGGACAGATTGCCGTTTTTGATATCAGACAGCTTCATAGTAATCAGCCCTTCTTTTCTTCATCCAGACGGTCCAGCAGATCCCAGATACCCAGCATATACTGGATGCCCAGAGCACGGTCATACTTGCCATAGCCGGGGCGGCAGACGCCGGGGCCTTCCTCCCACAGCTGACGGCCGTGGTCGGGGCGGATGTAGCCCTCAAAGCCGCAGTCATGGTAAGCGCGCATCACCTCAATGATGCCGGTCTCGCCGCAGCAATCGCGGTGCGCAGCCTCAGAGAAGTCGCCGTTGGGGAAGTGGTGGATGTTGCGGACGTGACCGAAAGCAATACGGTCGCAGTGCTTGCGGATGATCTCAGCACAGTTATTGTTGGGGTTTGCGTTCAGGCTGCCGGTGCACAGGGTCAGGCAGTTGTACGGATCGTCCACCATCTTCAGGAAGCGGTCGATGCTGGGCTCGTCCACCAGCAGGCGGGGCAGGCCGAAGATATCCCAAGGAGGATCGTCCATGTGGATAGCCATCTTGATGTCGCACTCGCGGCAGGTGGGCATCAGGGCTTCGAGGAAGTACTTCAGGTTTTCCCACAGCTTCTCCTTGGTGACAGGGGCGTAGGCCTTGAACAGCTCGTCCAGCTTTGCCATGCGCTCCGGCTCCCAGCCGGGGAAGGTCATGTTATACTTCTCGGTGAAGGACATGATATACTCAGCCATGGCCTTGTAATCGCCCTTGATCTTGTCCTTCTCGTAGAACAGTGCGGTAGAACCGTCGCCTACCGGGTGGAACAGGTCGGTGCGAGTCCAGTCGAAGATGGGCATGAAGTTGTAGCAGATGACCTTGACACCAAACTTGGACAGGTTGCGGATGCACTGCTTGTAGTTCTCGATATACTGGTCGCGGGTGGGCAGACCGATCTTGATATCGTCGTGCACGTTGACGGACTCGACAACATCCATATCAAAGCCGTAGGCGTGGATCTGGTCTGCAACCTTCTGGATCTCGTCGATTTCCCAGATCTCGCCGGGCATCTTGTTGTGCAGTGCCCAGACGATGCTGGTCACGCCGGGGATCTGCTTGATGTCGCTCAGGGTGACGGGGTCGTTGCCCTCGCCATACCAGCGCCAACCCATTTTCATAGGCATAGAGAAGTTCCTCCTGTCGTTATTTATCATGTGGCACGCGCAGAACGCCTGCACGCTCTTCTTGCTTATATTCTAATATATCAGTTGTAAAATAGCAATACGCGCAATGCCAATTTTTTGTGTTTATTCTTGTATACTTTACACAAAAACGGCAAAATGCCAGTTTTTTAACAAGGTTTTTGGGCAGTGTGCTGCTTTCCTTCCATAAATTCCCTACTCTGCCGCTGGGCTGCCCAAGCAATAGCTTGTAACCGCCAAGCATGTAGTTCTCTGACCCGCCCGGCGCAACGCAGTCTGTTCCGGTTGACAATTCCTATAAAAACCTTTATATTCAAAACATTCAGCGCCCGCGAAACCTGCCGGGCGCACTCATCCGCTTCTATCCAAACTTCTATATATAAAGGAGGATCCGCTATGGTTTCACCTGACAAGTGCATCGCCGGGCGTTCCGCTGCCGATTGGATCGCGGCATATCCCGTGGTCTCCGACCTCTGCGCCCTGAAGGAGACTGCATGGGTAAACCCGGACAAGCTGCCCTTTGCACAGGCTGCGGCTGCCTGTCCGCTGACCCTTGCCGACATCGAGGACGCCGCCGCGCGGCTGGAGCGTTTTGCCCCCTACCTTGCCGCCGTCTTTCCAGAAACTGCTGCGACCGGCGGCATCATTGAATCCCCTGTCCGACCCATCCCCCGGATGCAAAAGGTGCTGGAAGAGCGCAGCGGCACCCCCATCGCCGGACAGATATGGGTCAAGCTGGACAGCCACCTGCCTATTTCCGGTTCCATCAAAGCCCGTGGCGGCATTTACGAGGTGCTGAAAACCGCCGAGGACATTGCCCTGCACAGCGGAATGCTGCACCTGACCGACAACTACGCCGTTCTGGCAGAGGAGCACTTCCGCAAGCTGTTCTCGCAGTATTCCATTGCGGTGGGTTCCACCGGAAATCTGGGGCTTTCCATCGGCATCATGAGCGCAAAGCTGGGGTTTCAGGTCACCGTGCATATGTCCGCTGACGCGCGGCAGTGGAAAAAAGACCTGCTCCGCAGCCGGGGCGTCAAGGTGGTGGAATACGCCTCCGATTACAGCATCGCCGTGACCGAGGGGCGCAAGCTGGCGGCGGGCGACCCCTACTGCCACTTTGTGGATGACGAAAACTCCAAGACACTCTTTCTTGGCTATGCCGTAGCCGCCCTGCGGCTGAAAAAGCAGCTGGACGCGCAGGGCGTCACCGTGGATGCAGAACATCCCCTCTTTGCCTATCTGCCCTGCGGCGTGGGCGGCGGCCCCGGCGGCGTGGCCTTTGGCCTGAAGATGCTGTTCGGCGATGCCGCACACTGCTTTTTTGCCGAGCCCACCCACTCCCCCTGCATGATGCTGGGCATGGCCACCGGCGAAAACAGCAGCGTCTGTGTGCAGGACTTTGGCATCGACAACCGTACCGCCGCCGATGGTCTTGCCGTGGGGCGTGCTTCCGGCTTTGTGGGCGGGCTGATGCGCCCCTTTATGAGCGGCTGCTACACCCTGCAGGACGAGCGGATGTATACCCTTCTGGCACAGCTGGCAGATGCCGAAGATCTTTACCTTGAGCCCAGCGCTCTGGCGGGAATGTATGGCCCGGTGCTCACCCAGCCCGGGCAGCTGCTTGGCGCTTACACCGAAGCTGCCCTGCCCGCCGGTACGCTGGCAAACGCCACCCATCTGGTCTGGGCCACCGGCGGGAATATGGTCCCCCGGGAAGAAATGCAGCGCTACTACGCAAAAGGCAAGGCGCTGGCACAGAAATAAACAAAAGCCGCCTTTCGTGCCAAACAGCACAAAAAGCGGCTTTTTATCGTCTTATTTCAAGAGCAAGGAGCCTTGCGGAAGCTTATTCCGGCAGATCCTCTTCGTTCTCGAGAGAGTGCCAGACGTTCTGGACGTCATCGTTATCCTCCAGAGAATCCAGCAGCTTGCCCATCATCTTCAGCTGATCGGGGTCGGTCAGGCGGGTGGTGGTCATGGGCACCATAGCCAGATCGTCGGACAGGATCTCGTAACCCTTCTCTTCCAGAGCCTTGACCACGGCAGAGTAGTTCTCGGGATCGGTGGTGACCTCGGCAGCGTCCTCGCTGGCATCAAAGTCCTCGGCACCGGCATCCAGAGCGTCCATCATGGCCTCGTCGGCGTCCTTATCCTCCAGAGAGATGTCAATGACGCCCTTCTGGTTGAACAGGAAAGCCACGCAGCCCATAGCGCCCAGATTGCCGCCGTTCTTGTCGAAGTAGTGGCGCAGGTCGGCAGCGGTACGGTTGCGGTTGTCGGTCAGGGTCTCCACCATGACTGCCACGCCGCCGGGGCCGTAGCCCTCGTAGGTGATGGCCTCGAACTCGGTCTTGTCGCCGCCCTCGGCCTTTTTGATGATACGCTGGATGTTATCGTTGGGCACGCTCATGCGCTTTGCCTTGGCGATCAGGTCTGCCAGCTTGCTGTTGGAAGCCGGGTTGGGGCCGCCGTCACGGACGGCAACGCTGATCTCGCGGCCGATCTTGGTAAAGACCTTGGCGCGGGCGCCGTCAGTCTTTTCCTTCTTGCGCTTAATGTTGTTCCATTTGCTATGTCCAGACATGGGAAAGAGCCTCCTAAATTTATCGGTATCTCCGCCTGCGGGCAGACGGGCTGTGGTCGCCCGCTTGTGGCAGCACACAAAATCTAACTCTGTTATTTTATCACAATCCACCGGCACGTTCAAGCCTGAAAAGCCCGATTTTCGCCCGGATGCGTGTAAATCTGCGGTTTACAGCAGCCGCAGTGCCTTGGGGTAGTGATTTTTCACCCGCCCGCCGGACACCTTGCCGCCGCCCAGCGGCCAGCCGTCCACGGTCACGCAGCACCAGCCGTCCGCTGCCGTGCGGGCTTCCACCTCACGGCCGGAGAGATACTCGGTGCAGCGGCAGTCGGCAAGGGTCAGCTGCTCGCAGTTCGTGCACAGGCTGCCAAAGGCCGTGAACAGATGGTGCTCCGGCACAAAGCGTCCCTTCTGCACACTGCCCACGAACACCCCTGCCCGCAGCACATGAAGTCCCGTCTGCGGAAAGGCCACCGGCAGCAGCACACCGCCGCCATGCACCACAGCCGGGCGCTGCGCCAGTGCGGGAAAATACTGCCGGGCAAACTCCTGCCATGCGGCAAGGCTCTGCGCCGGAGTGGCTTCCCCTGCCCCGGTGTCCCGGGTGCGGCGGCTCGTGCCCTGCACAGCGTCCCGGCAGGCACGGCTGTCCGCACGGCGGGTGCTGCGGGCATCTGCCGCCTTGGCAGGCTTTGCCTTACCCTTGCCCTTTTTGCCCGCCTGTGCAGCAGCGGCAAGCCAGAGCTGCTCCTCCGGGGTGTATTCCCCCTCCGGCGGCAGGGTGCGGGGCGTGCCCGCCTTGACCAGCCGTGCCATAAAATGCCCCTCGCCGCCCTGACAGGGCCAGATGCGGCGCACCTTGCTTACGTCCAGCGACAGGCCGCCGGTGCGGTTCTCTTCACCCGCGCTGCCAAAGGTGTAGTCCACGTTGCCCAGCACATCGGCCAGCGCAAACTCCGGGTGGCGCTGCAAAAAGGCCGCCACCTGTCCTTCGTCCTCCTCCGGCGCAAAGGTGCAGGTGGAGTACACCAGCTGCCCGCCGGGAGCCAGTGCCGCTGCGGCGCAGTCCAGAATCTGCGCGCCCAGCTCTGCGCACTGCTTTACCAGTGCTTCGCAGTGCTGCTGCAGCGCTACTGGTTCCTTGCGGAACATTCCCTCACCGGAGCAGGGCGCATCCACCAGCACCCGGTCGAAAAACTCCGGCAGTGCCTCGGCAATGCGGGCGGGGGTCTCGTTGAGCACCACGGCGTTGGAAACGCCCATGCGCTCAAGATTGCTTTTTAAAATTTCGGCGCGCGCAGCCACATACTCGTTGCTCACCAGCACACCGCGCCCCTGCAGTGCCGCCGCCAGCTGGCTGCTTTTGCCGCCGGGCGCGGCGCACAGGTCCAGCACCCGCATCCCCGGCTGCACTCCCAGCAGCGGCGCTGCCGAAGAAGCCGAAGGCTCCTGCGAGTAGAACACCCCCGCATGGTGGTACGGATGCCGCCCGGGCTTAAAATCCGGCTGATGCACCACAAAAGCCGCCTTGCAGAAGGGCGAGGGTTCCAGCGGGAAATCTGCCCGCTGCGCAAACTGCTCCGGCGTGGTGCGCAACGCCGACACGGTGACCCCGCGCTCTGCCGTCTGCTGCGGAGCGGCATACAGCTGCTCGTACCGCTGCCCCAGCAGGGCACGCTCCCGCTGCTCAAAATATTCCGTAGGCATATTCTTTTCCTCCCATGGGATGTATAAAGCCGCCGGCTGCGGCCACACTATGGACTGTGAGGGCGGCCCCGCCCCCACAGCAACGACCGAAAGGAGCATTCACACCATGGAAAACCGCAGTGAGAACCGCAGCACCAATTGCAAGAACCAGACCTCTAACCGTACCAGCAGCAAGACCACCAACAGCGCCACTAACGAGCACAAGCACCCCAACCAGTACACCAAGGGTGCCGATGACGAAAGCGCCAAGAACTCCACCAACAGCCGTTCCACCAACGCGAAGAACAGCCGCTGATGGCGTAAGCGGCATCTGACGGACCGCAGATGCCAACAAGCAAAGCCCGCTGCCTTCCACCACTGGTTTCCAGTGCGGAAAGCAGCGGGCTTTCGCATTCTTATTTCTGGTCAGGATCAAACTGCTGCCACAGCACCTCAAACAGCTGGTGCACGCGCTCCAGCTGTCCGTTCAGGTACAGCCAGCCCAGCAGGCACTCGAAGCCAGTGGAGGCACGGTATTCCTCCGGGGAGGCGTGCTTGGCGACGCTGGCCTTGCTGGCGTTGCGGCCGCGCTTGAACACAGCCAGCTCGTCCTCGGTGAACAGCGGCTCCAGCAGCTGCTCCTCCCGGAACTGCGCCTTGGCAGAGACATACTTGACCTTTTCGGCATTCAGCTTTCCGGCTGAAAGGCGGTGGTGCTCCACCAGACGCTGGCGCACCAGCAGTTCCAGCACGCTGTCCCCTACAAAGGCCAGCGCCAGCGGGCTGAGCTCCCGCGGGTCGATCTTTTCTGATTCGTTCATGATGCTTTATCCTTAGAAGATATAATCGAACTGATACTCGCCGATGAGAATGGTATCGTTCTCTTCCACGCCCTTCTGCACCAGCGCGTCCAGAATGCCGCTCTCGCCCAGCTGACGCTGGAAGAACTGCAGGCTCTCGTAGTCGTCCACGTTGCTGCCGGCCAGAATATACTCCAGCCACGGGGCATCCACGCTCCACACATGGGCTTCCATGCGCTGGATGGTGAAGTCGCGGCCGTTCTTCTTGGGCTCCGGCTTTTTGTACTCAGGGGTGAACACCGGCACCTGCGGGATATCCTTGAGACGGTTGTACACCAGACCCGGAAGCTGCTTGACGCCCTGCATGGTGGCGGCAGAGATGGGCACGAAGGTCAGACCCTTGCCCTCCACATACTGACGGAAGGTCTCGATCTGCTCCTCAGTGGCAAGGTCGCACTTGTTGCCCACCACGATCTGCGGACGCTCGGCCAGCACGGGGCTGAACTTTGCCAGCTCCTCGTTGATCTTCTCAAAGTCCTCGATGGGGTCGCGGCACTCGCTGCCGGAAACATCCACAACGTGCAGCAGCAGGCGGCAGCGCTCCACATGGCGCAGGAAATCGTGTCCCAGACCGACGCCCTCGCTGGCACCCTCGATCAGGCCGGGAATGTCGGCGCAGACAAAGCTTGCGCCCTCACCCACCGACACAACGCCCAGCGTGGGCACAAGGGTAGTAAAGTGGTAGTTTGCGATTTTGGGCTTTGCCGCGCTGATGGTGGAGATGAGGGTGGACTTGCCCACATTGGGGAAGCCGATCAGGCCCACGTCTGCGATCAGCTTCAGTTCCAAGGTCACCTGCAGATCCTCGCCGGGCATACCGGGCTTTGCAAACTTGGGGATCTGGCGGGTGGGGGTGGCAAAGTGTGCGTTGCCGTAGCCGCCGCGACCACCCTTAGCAATGGTGACCGGGGTGTGGTCGGACAGGTCTGCGATGACAAGGCCGCTCTCTGCGTCCTTGATCACGGTGCCCAGCGGCACCTTGATGACCAGATTCTCGGCATTTTTGCCGTGGCACAGGCTTGCGCCGCCCTTGCCGCCCTCCGGGGCCACATACTTGCGTTTATAGCGGAAGTCCATCAGGGTG
Organism: Faecalibacterium prausnitzii; assembly: GCF_003287405.1. Classification (GTDB taxonomy): domain Bacteria; phylum Bacillota; class Clostridia; order Oscillospirales; family Ruminococcaceae; genus Faecalibacterium; species Faecalibacterium intestinale. Next base: position 211,726 of record NZ_PRLD01000002.1, on the reverse strand, counting down.
GACAGATGGTCATCCGCCACAAAGATGATATCGCCGCCCCGGCCGCCGTCACCGCCGTCCGGGCCGCCTGCGGCCACGAATTTTTCGCGGTGGAAGCTCACCGCGCCATCGCCGCCCTTGCCCGCATGGAGCCATATCGTGGCGATGTCGATAAAGTTAGTCTGTGCTGCCATACAGCCCCTCCTTAGCTTTATAGGCTATTGCGTTTCAGCGCCCTCATCCGAGACAGCGCCACCCGAACACATAGCCTTATTTCATCAAAAAGAGCCGGGCCACAAGGGTCCGGCTCTACGATTGCAGTTATTCAGAAAGAAGTTACTGCTTAACGCTGCACTTCTTGCCGCTCTTGCCCACGCGCTCGAAACGGACGGTGCCGTCCACCAGAGCAAACAGGGTATCATCGCTGCCCTTGCCAACGTTCTCACCCGGCATGATGTGGGTGCCACGCTGACGAACCAGGATGTTGCCGGCCAGAACGAACTGACCGTCTGCACGCTTGGTGCCCAGACGCTGTGCTGCGGAATCGCGGCCGTTCTTGGTGCTGCCTACGCCCTTTTTATGTGCCATTGTAATTTACCTCCTTAGCCGTTGATCGCAGTGATCTCAACCTTGGTGTAGGGCTGACGATGGCCCATACGGCGAGCACTGTGCTTCTTTGCGCGATAGGTGATGATGTTCAGCTTCTTGCCCTTGCCATTCTTGATGACCTTGGCAGAAACGGTAGCACCCTCAACAACAGGAGCGCCAACCTTCACAGAACCCTCCTCGCCAATAGCGAGAACCTGATCAAACTTCACTTCGGAGTCGGCCTCAACGTCCAGCTTTTCGATGTAGACGATGTCGCCCTGCTCCACGCGGTACTGCTTACCGCCGGTAACAATGATTGCGTACATTTTGTTCATTCCTTTTCGTTGTACTCGCTGGTCGTAAAGGCAGACCCTTACTGCGGGCCATTTCAGGCGCCCACACCATGCGGCTAGAATATTATAGCAAAAACCAAACCGGATTGCAAGAGGAAATTTCCCCTTTTGCGCAGATTTTTACGCTTTTTTCTGCCCGGCCTGCTCTATGGCGGCTTTCACCTGCGCATTATAGGCCTCCGTCTTTTCCAAAAACAGCTTGCGCGGGCTGGAAGCCAGCAGCTGGGTGTCCTTACCTGCAAAGGAGATGGGGCCGTCCAGCTTCTTTTGAGCTGCCTTATTCTCGGCGTTCAGCGCCAGCGGCACCAGCAGGGGCTTGCCCTTGCACTTACGGGTGAAGTACACCTCTGCCGCAATGCCCGCCACCACGGCGATGCCTGCCACCAGCTGGGATGCCCGCAGCCCGATGGAGGGCACCAGCATCAGGCTGTCGGTGCGCAGGCCCTCGATCCAGAAACGCCCTGCGCCGTACCATACCAGATACCGCAGGGTAATGTCGCCGTTGAACTTGCGCTTTTTGATGTAGCGGAACAGCAGGAAGAAGCCCACAAAGCACCAGATGCTCTCATACAAAAAAGTGGGGTGCACCGGCAGGTTGGGGTCGATGACCACGCCCTTGGGTACCGTGACCGTGCTGCTCATCAGGTAAGCACGGGTCGTCTCGCTGTACATTCCCCACGGCAGGGTGGTGTTGCAGCCAAAGGCTTCCTGATTGAAAAAGTTGCCCCAGCGGCCGCAGCCCTGCCCGAGGAGAAAGCCCATAGCGGTCAGGTCAAACATGGGCAGCACCGGCACGCCCCGCCACTTGCAGGCCAGACCACCGAACAAAAAGCCGCCAATGATGCCGCCGTAGATGGCAAGGCCGCCATCGCGGATGGCGATCATCTCCCAGATGCTTTCATATTTAAAAGGTGCCATAGCCACATAGTAGGCGCGGGCGCTGATGATGCCCAGCACTACGCCAATAAGGATCACATCCACCATACTGTCGGGGTCTACGCCAAACTCGATGCTGTGCCGGAAGGCAAAGACCAGTGCCAGACACAGACCCACCGCAATGCACACGCCGTACCAGTAAATGCTGACCCCGCCGATGGTAAAGGCCACACGGTTCAGCTGAAAGCTCAGCCCCAGACCCGGGAACTGTACCAGATTTGTAAGATGGTTCATCCTTCTTCCTCCTCGTCCTCTTCTGCCGCCTGCGCCGTGCCGTCCGGCTGGATGTACATGGTAGCCATGCGGTCGGTGCACAGGATGTGCTGCAAAGCAGCGTCCGCATCCTCTGCGGTCAGCCCAGCCAGCATGGAGATCTGCTGCGCCACCGTCTGGCCGCTGAGGGCAAAGTCTGCCATCTGGCTGGCCGAGTCCTCCACATTTTCCAGATTTTCGATCAGCTGGCCGTACTTTTCGTTCTTGCACAGGGTAAACACTTCCCTGTCCACACCGGCGGCGCGCACCCGGGCGATCTCGTCCAGCAGCAGCTGGCGCACGGTATCCGGCACATCGCTCTCGCCGGTGAACAGGATGCAGCAGCAGCCGTCCACCCGCAGCACCTCGCCGCCAAAGCCGGGGTTCACAAGACCTTCGTCATACAGGCGGCGGTACAGCGGCGACATTCCGCCCACGATGCAGCTGAGCACAAGGTCGTACAGCGCCTCGGTGCGCAGATCGTCCGCAGGCAGCGGCTCTTCCTTAAAGCCCACGCCGAAGCAGGGCTTAGAAACCGGCATGGTCAGCGTTTTTTCCGTGGCGGCAAGGGTCATGGGCTCCGAAGCCCACAGCCGCTGCACCTTCTGTGCCGGGCGGGACTCCATCAGGCCGTGCCGCTTGCAGGCAGCCAAGATCTGCTCCATGGTGGTGTTGCCGGCCGCAGCCAGCACCATATTGCCCGGGGCATAAAAGGCCTTGCAGCTGTCGTACAGCATGGCGGGCGTGATCTCGGCAATGCTCTCCACCGTACCCGCGATGTCGCTGCGGATGGGGTGGCTGTGGTACAGGCACTCGAACAGACCGGTGATGAGCCGCCAGTCCGGGCTGTCATCGTACATTTTGATCTCCTGCCCGATGATGCCCTGCTCCTTGGCGATGGTCTGCTCGGTAAAGTAGGGGTGGCCTACCATGCCCAGCAGCACGTCCAAGCTTTCGTCCAGCTGCTGGGTGGCGGTGAACAGGTAGCAGGTGCGGTCAAAGCTGGTAAATGCGTTGGCGTTGGCACCGGTCTTTGCGTACTTGGCAAAGGCATCGCCGTCCTCGTCCTCGAACATCTTGTGTTCCAGAAAATGCGCCACACCCGCCGGCAGATGCACCGTTTGCCCGTTCAGGCAGAAATCCCGGTCGATGGAGCCGAACTTGGTGGCATAGATCACATGGGTGCTGGAATAGCCCGGCATGGGGCGCACCAGCACCGTCAGGCCGGAGGGCAGGGTCTGCCACTGGTCGGCCACGGTCTTTTCCAGCAGGGTCTGGTTATTCTGCGGCATGGGCAGCATCCTCCTTTGTAAGCAGATAGCTGACCGAGAGGGTCAGGCGGCGCAGGATATTCCGCACCTCGTCCTTGGTCACGGCGCGCAGGGCATTCCGTGCCTGCTCCGGGCTCTGGATAGGCGCAGCGCTGTTGGCACCGGCGCGCAGCACCTCGATGTAGTACCAGCTCTCGATGCCGCCAAGACTGTCCTCTACCCCGTTCATGCCGCTGAGCAAACCCCGGCGGCAGTCCTCAAATTCTTCGTCGGTAATGGGACCGGTGCACAGGTCGGCAAGCTCCTTCAAAATCGCCTGCTCTGCGCGGACAGCATCGGCGTGCTCCACACCGCTGTTCACCGCCATGCTGCCGGTAAAGCTCTGGAACGAGGAGGAGCAGTAGTAGCACAGATGGTCCCGTTCCCGCACATTGAGGAACAGGCGGCTGGTCACGCTGCCGCCGTACAGCGCCATGGCAAGGCGCACGGCTGCCAGCTGCTGCGGCTGCATGGGCTGCCCCAGCGTGAACAGCATACACAGCTTTGCCTGCACCATATCGTAGTTTTCGGTCTTGTGCACCGGTGCAATGGCGGGCATGGCCATGTTTTCCACCAGCGGCAGCGGGGCGCGGTCGATGCAGGCAAGCTCTGCCAGCAAAGCGTCCCGGATGGCAGCGGTCTGGGCGGCATCGCAGCCCAGCACCAGCAGCTCGATATTGGCGGTGCGCAGCATCTGCCGGTAGGCGGCGGTCAGCATAGCCGGGGTAAGGCCGTCCACCTCTTCCAGATAACCCTCCTGCCGCACGCCCGCCGGGCTGTCGCCAAAGAATTCCCGGTTGGCCTGATGCAGGCAATAGATGCGTTTATCGTTGATCTCGTCCTCAAGGCCTTTTTTCAGCATCTGCTTTTCAATGCTGACGGCCTGCGGGTCAAAGCAGCCGTCCACAAAATACGGATGGAAAGCCGCACCCAGCGCGATTTTGGTATACTCGGCGGTCAGCGCCTCGCCTTCCAGCGCAAAGGCATCCTTAATGCCGGTCACGCTGACGCAGAGGTTGTGGTTGCAGCCCATGGGGCGGGCGTCCACGGTCAGGTCTGCGCCGTAAAGCTTTGCCAGCTTTTTGGTCAGCCGGGTCATATCCGGGCAGTCCGCATAGCCGCGCTCCATCACCAGCGGCAAAAGCGCATGGGCAGTGGCTGTTTTACGCTCTGCCGGGAAGGCAAAGTGGATGCTGATGCGGCAGCGGTTGAATTTAGAAGCCGGGTCGCAGGAAAGATGCACGCCCGGTGCAATGAGAGTACGTTCCAATGATAGTTCCCTTCTCTCTGCGCCGCAGCACAGAGCATTTGATTCAGTCTGCCCGCTGCAGGGCGATGAACTCTTCCAAGCTCAGGCCGTTGGCGCGGATGGCAAGGGCGTTTTCCACCCCTACATAGCGCCAGTGCCACGGCTCGAACACGATGCCGGTGGCGGTCTGCCTGTCCTGCGGGTAGCGCAGGATAAAGCCGTATTCCGCCGCATAGGCCGTAAGCCACTCGTAGGCACGGGTCTCGGCAAAGCTAGTGTCCTGCTGCGGGTCGTCCGCGCTGAGGATATCTGCCGCGTAGCCGGTGCCGTGCTCGTTGGCGTTGGCAGCGGGCTGGATGGTAGCCGCCAGACGGGCGGCTTCCTCTTCGCTCTTGCGCTTATCGCGGTAGGTCTGCACCCGGGCTTCATAGGCATCCTGCCGGGTGTCGGCGTCCTGATAACCGGCCACAAGGGTCAGGCTGACGCCATCTGCCTGCGCGGCGGCGGCCATGCTGCGGTACTGCATGGCGGCTTCGGCTTCCAGCTGCTGGCCGGTGGTCTCGTCGGCAATATCCAGCAGCGGGGTCGGCTCGACGGTATAGGGCAGATTGGCATTTACCAGCGTAAGCCGCGTGTCTGCGGCGTCGAACACATAGTCTGCGCCGTTGTACACGCTGGCTGCAAATACCTTTGGCCCGGCCAGCAGGCTATGCACCTTGGGCAGCAGCCACAGGATGCCGCCGGTCAGCAGCGCCACCACTGCCGCGCAGCCGGCCAGAAACAGCACCCAGTTGCGGGCCAGCCGCAGCATTTTGCGGCGTTTCCATTGTTGATAGGTCAGGCGCTTATCAGCAGGCGCTCTGGAGGTACGGGTGGGTTCACTCATGCGGCGGGGCTCCTTTTCGGCATAGTTGCAGCGCCGGTGCGCCGCACAGATTCAAACTATATTATACACCCCTTTGCAATTTGTGTAAACGCCGCCGTGTGTAAAAAAATTATGACCTGCCCGCCCCCGGCAAGGAGCAGACAGGCCATAACCGAAAATTTCACGCAGATCAGTCAAACAGCATATCGTGGATGGCGCTGACAGCCTTGTCGGCGTCTGCACGGTCGATGATGCAGGAGATCTTGATCTCGCTGGTGGAGATCATCTTGATGTTGATATTGTTGTTGGACAGTGCCTCGAACATCTTGGAAGCAACGCCGCTGTGGCTCTGCATACCGGCACCCACGATGGAGACCTTGGCGCAGGTGGTGTCCACGCTGACATTGCTGAAGTGTGCGCTGTCCTTCAGCACACGCATGGCCACCTCGGCTTCGCCCTCGGCACAGGTAAAGCTGATGTCCTTCTTGCCGTCGCGGCCGGTGGACTGCAGGATGATGTCCACGTTGATGTTCTTCTGTGCCAGCAGACCAAAGATCTTAAAGCTCATGCCCGGCTCGTCGGGAACGTTGAGAATCGTGATAACAGCAACATCGGTGTCCTTGGCAACACCCTTGATCAGCATACCTTCCATGTCCTTTGTAACCTCCTTAACCACCGTACCCGGGATGGGGTTCAGGCTGGAGAGCACCTCCAGCTCCACATTGTACTTTTTGGCCAGCTCCACGCTGCGGTTGTTCAGCACCTGTGCGCCCAGAGATGCCAGCTCCAGCATCTCGTCAAAGGTGATCTCCTCCAGCTTGCGGGTGTTGCGCACCTTGCGCGGGTCAGCGGTGTAAACGCCCTCCACATCCGTATAGATCTGGCAGCGGTCAGCGTGCAGGGCAGCGGCAATGGCCACAGCACTGGTGTCGGAGCCGCCGCGTCCCAGGGTGGTGATATCGTCCAGCTTGTTCAGACCCTGGAAACCTGCCACCACCACCACACGGTTGCGCTCCAGCTCCGAGGAGATCCGCTCGGTCTCCAGCCGGGTGATGCGCGCCTTGGTGTAGGCGCGGTCGGTGCGGAAGCCAGCCTGCCAGCCGGTCAGGCTGATGGCATGGCAGCCCAGCTCGTTCAGCGCCATGGCCAGCAGTGCGATGCTGATCTGCTCGCCGGAGGCCAGCAGCATATCCATCTCACGCGCCGAGGGGTTATGGGTGATCTCCCCTGCCTTGGCGATCAGGTCATCGGTGGTGTCGCCCTGTGCGGAAACTACCACCACTACGTCATTGCCCGCGTTGTGGGTGTTGGCCACGATCCGCGCAACGTTGAAGATACGGTCACGGTCCTTTACGGAGGAACCGCCGAATTTCTGTACGATCAACGCCATATCTTGTCACTCTCCTCTTTACGCCCCGCGCTTGCGGGGGCTTACCGGGCGGAAGCGTTCTTTCACTTCCCTTACCCGTTTATCATTCCACAGTCGCGCCGGTGTTATCGGCATCCAGCTGCAACAGTGTAAATGCTTCACATCCGTCCAGACCTTCCAGCAGCTCCAGACCTTTTTCCAGCTTGGAATAGAACTTTTCGGCCTCGGCCTTTTCGGCCACTGCCATGACCGTGCTGCCTGCACCGGACACATACACGGCTTTTGCGCCGCACAGCCGCGCCATATCGAACACCTCGCGGGAGCCGGGCATCAGGGGCATCCGGTACTGCTGGTGCAGCTTATCCTCAGTGGCAATGGCCAGCAGGTCGTGCCGTCCCTCGCAGAAAGCTGCGGGCACCAGCGCCGCACGGGACAGGTTATACACCGCGTCCTTATGGGATACCTCCTTGGGCAGGGCAGCGCGGGCTGCTTCGGTCAGCAGCTTGTAGTCCGGCACGATGGCGGCAAAGCAGAGACTTTCGTCCACATTCCGCTTGACCGAATACACCTTGCCGTCCTCGAACACGCTGCTGGTCAGGCCGCCCAGCAGGGCCGGAGCCACGTTATCGGGGTGTCCCTCAATGGCAGTTGCCAGCGTGAGCAGCTCCTGCGTGTTGAGCACATCGCCCAGCATCCGGTTTGCGCCCAGCAGACCTGCGATGATGCAGGCCGAAGAAGAACCCAAACCCCGCGCCATGGGGATGGGGTTCGTCTGGGTGATCTTGAGGGGCGGGATCTGCTTGCCCACTTTTTCGAACAGACCCTTGGCGGAGCGGTACACGAGATTCGACTCGCCCCGGGGGATGCGGGTGCCGTCCGATGCTGAGATCTCCAGCACCTCGCTGTCCTCAAAGGTGACTGTGTTGTACAACGTAACTGCCAGACCCAGCGCATCGAAGCCGGAGCCTACGTTGGCGCTGGTAGCAGGAACCGAAACCTTGATCTTCATTGCCGCAGTTCCTTTCCGTTACACTTCTTCGGGCAGGCGCTTGAGCACCAGCTTCACGCTGCCGCCCACGGCCTCCACCTTGCGCGCGGCTTCTGCCAGCGCACGCTCATCGGCGCGCTCCACAAAGTAGGCGCAGCCCTCGTACCGCTCATCCACCACCTTGCCGTAGCCGTAGATGGCTTCCACCACAGCGGGTGCAATGCCCGCTACACGCACATAATATGCAGCGGGAGCCGGGTCGGTGAGCATTCCGTCCACCGGGTCTGCGGGCTGCCAGAACAGGCTGTCGTGCACCTGTGCGCCGTTTTTCAGGGCATCCACCACGTCTGCCACCACAGCGCTGGCGGTGGGCAGCTTGCCAGCGCCCTTGCCGTAGAACACCACATCGCCCAGCATATCGCCCTTGACCAGCACCGCGTTGAACACATCGTCCACGCTGGCCAGCTGGTTTGCCTTGGGCACCAGACACGGCTCTACACCGGCGGCAACACTGCCGTCCTTGCCAAGCTTCATCCATGCGATCAGCTTGATGACGCAGCCCAGCTTTTCGGCGCTGGCAACATCGGCGGCGGTAATGGCGCGGATGCCCCGGGTGGGAATGTTCTGGGGGTAGATCTGGTGGCCGCACACCATGGAGGACAGGATGGCGATCTTGCGGCAGGCATCGCGGCCGTCCACATCATCGCTGGGGTCCTTGGTCTCGGCGTAGCCCAGCTCCTGCGCAATGTGCAGCGCATCCTCAAAGTCAAGGCCCTCCCGCACCATCTTGGTGAGCATGAAGTTGGTGGTGCCGTTCACGATGCCCTCCACCTCGGTGATGACGTTAGCCGCCAGGCACTGGTGCATGGGGGTGATGATGGGCGTACCGCCGCCCACAGAAGCCTCGAACAGGAAGGCACAGTCGTGCTCCTTGGCCAGCGCCAGCAGCTCTGCGCCGTAGGTAGCCACCATCTCCTTGTTGGAGGTGCACACGCTGCGGCCGCTCTCCAGACACGCCTTGACATAGGGGTAAGCAAAGCGGGTGCCGCCGATGGTCTCCACCACCACCCGGATCTCCGGGTCCTGCAGGATCACATCAATGCTTTTGACCACCAAAGGCTCCACCGGGTTGCCTGTAAAGTCCTTCGGGTCCAGAATGTACTTTACCTCCACCGGTTCGCCAGCCCGGCGGGAGACGCTTGCGGCATTGCGGCGCAGCACCTCGTACACGCCGCTGCCCACCGTGCCAAAGCCCAGAATTGCAATTTTAGCCATACTCTCTTTCCCTCGTTTCCTGTTTTGTTACAGGTTATACCCACAGCGCACACCCACGACCATGCGCTGGCGCGAAAGCTTTTCGGTCAGCTCCTCCGGGGACATCTGCATGGTGTCGGTGCGGATGGTGACCGCCACCAGCGCAGCTCCGTTTTCCGGGGTGGACTGGTTGATGGTTACAATGCTGGCACCTGCGGCGCTGATGCCTGCCAGAAGGCTTTGCAGCGCACCGGTCTCGTCCCGCAGGGTGGCCATGACCGTGATGACCTCACGGCCGTTCTCGGAATCAAAGATACAATCCTTATACTTATAAAATGCGCTGCGCGAAAGCTCTACCGCACGGGTCGCAGCTGAAATACTGCGGGCTTCTCCGCTGGCCAGCAGCTCCTTGGCGCGCACCACCTTGAGAAAGACCTCCGGCAGCACCTGCGCATCCACCAGATAAAAACGGCGTTCCAACTTGTTCACCTCTCAAACACAAGTGTTCTTGTAGAAAATATAATAGCATCCGAACCCCTGCAATGCAAGAGCCCGGATGCTATTTTGTCACTTTGTCCAGTTTTGTCTTGTAAAGTGCGCCCCGTCCTTGCCGGATTTTTCAGCAAAGGGGCGAAAAAGTACGATTTTTACCCTTATTCCGTATCCAGCGCACTGGTATCGGTGGGGATGACCGGCTGGGTGGGCACAGCACCATCTGTGTTCTCGGTAGGGGCAGCAGCCTGCGGGGCTGCGTGGGAGTAGGTGCAGGTATCGGGCAGGTCATCGGCACGGTAGTAGCCCACAGCAGTGCTCGGGCAGCCTGCACCGGCCAGAAGGCCGCTCTGGGTGCAGTAGCGGCGCTCCACCACGCCTGCGGAGGTGGGGAATGCCTTATAGGGCAGGTCTGCCTGTGCCTGCTCCATCAGCGCCTTCCACGCGGTCACACAGGTGCGGGTCTTGGCCTGCTGCTTGGACAGGGTCTTGGTCATATCGTAGGGTGCATCGTAGCCCCACCACACAGCGGTGACATAGTAAGGCGTGCCGCCCACAAACCACAGATCCTTTTCGTCGCTGGCAGTACCGGTCTTACCAAAGGCTTCCATGCCGTTGGAGTTGGGGTAGCGGCCGCTGGCAGTACCCACACTGGAGAACAGAACGTTCTTCAGCAGACGGTTCATGACATAGGCAGTATCGGGGGTCAGCGCCTGATAGCTGGTGGCGTTGTTTTCCAGATAGATGTTGCCGTCCCGGTCCAGCACACGGGTGTACAGATGCGGGGTGGTGTACTCGCCATCATAGAAGATCTGGAAAGCTGCGGCCAGCGCCATGGGGGTAACGCCCTTGGTCTGGCTGCCCATGACCATCTGCGCCAGACCCACGTCGTTGGTGGGGTCCAGCGTATTCAGCTGTAAGGTGTTGTAGACAAAGTTGAAGATATTGCTTGCGCCCACAAGGTCGCCCACGCGGATCGCGATGGTGTTCAGCGAGCGGGCAAGGCCATTCCACAGCGGGAGATCGCTGCCGTCGCCGTAGTTGCCGCCGTAGTTGCGCGGCCAGCTGCGCCATGCGTTGGGGTAAGCACGGAGCTGCTTATCGGAAAGACCCATCAGGCCGTTCTTGCGGCAGTAGTCCTCATCCCGGATGATCATATCCTGCTTCTGGTACAGGGGGGAGTTGTTGAGCATGGTGGACCAGTTGACCAGACCGTACTCGATGCCCAGTGCATAGGCGCCGATGGGCTTGATGGTAGAACCGGTCTGCCGCTCCACGTTGTAGGCGCGGTTCAGGGAAAGGCTCTTGGTCTTTTCGCCCAAGCCGCCCACAATGGCCAGCACATTGCCGTCATAGTCCAGCGTAACCATGGCTGCCTGCGTGCGCACGTTGCGGTAGTAGTAGACGGTGCCGTCCTCGCCGGTGCGGGTCTTGGGGGTGCCGTCCTCGTTGAACACCTGCACATCATCGTCCGAAATGGAGGTGACCTCTTCCTCATGCCAGCCCGCCGGGAAGTAGGCATCGTCGGTGTTCAGCATCAGGTTTTCCATCTGGGACTGCAGCTTGGTGTTGACAGTGGCTTCGATGGTAAAGCCGCCGGTGTAGAGCAGCTTCTGCGCCTCGGACTCGCTGATGCCCTCCTTGACCATGATGTCCTGCACGACCTCGTTGAACAGTGCATCGGTGAAGTAGGAGGTGACGGTGCTGGGCTTTTTGCCGCTGTCCTCTTCGGCCAGCACAAGGGGCTGCGCAGCGCCGTTGCGGTAGTCCTCCTCGCTGATCACGCCCTGCTGCCACATATTGTACATGATGAAGTTGCGGCGGTTGATCAGGTTTTCGGGGTTCGTATAGGGGTTATAGTTGGTGGGGTTTTTGGTAATGGAGGCAATGGTGGCGCACTCCCACAGGCTCAACTGGCTGACGTCCTTGTTGAAGTACTCGTTGGCAGCCGTCTGCACACCCTGAATGGTGCCGGTAAAGCTGATGGTGTTCAGATAAGCTTCCAGAATGGTTTCTTTCGAGTAGCTGCGGCTCAGGCAGAGGGCGCGGTAGATCTCGCGCACCTTGCGCAGTGCACCATCGATGCCGCTGGCGCTGTTGTCATCGGTCAGGTTCTTGATGAGCTGCTGCTCCAGCGTGGATGCGCCCTGCTTGGAACTGTAAATAGGCAGCAGATACTCGTTGATCATTGCGCCGATGGTGCGCTTGAAGTTGACGCCGGGCTCTGAGTAGAAGTCCTTATCCTCGGTGCAGATGAACGCATACTGCAAGTTGGAAGGGATCTGCTCAAGGTCTGCCCACACGCGGTGGCTGTTGGAAGAGCGCAGGGTGGCATACTCCACCTGTGCGCCGGTATCCGGGTCGGTAGCCACCACCATACTGGACTGGCTCAACTGGATGTTGTCCAAGTCCAGCAGGTCGCCGTCGTTGGCAGTAGCCTGCACCACATAGAACACCATGCCCACGGCCACCACGCTGCCCAGCATGATGCCAAGGCAGAGCACCGTAGCGATGGTGCGGCCGATAAACCGCAGGATGGGGTGTTTGCTCTTTTCCTTCGGCGGCTTGGGAGTTTTGGGTGCTTTGGGTGCGCGGGTACGGTTTTCCGCTGCGGAGTGTACCTCGCGGCGGCTCTGGGAAACATTGACCTTACGTCCCATCGGGCGGGCAGGCTGCTCCTCGCCGCCCCGATGGATCTTTCTCATCTCATTGTTGGAGATAGGGATCGCCTCCTGACATTTCAAGACTGTTGCCGGGCATTGCTGCGCCGGGCTTTATCCACATCGTTTGTGACACGAAACTTCAAACTGCAATACCATATTATAGCACGCACGCCCCAGCCGGGCAAGAACCAATCTTTGCGCGCTGAGCAGATATAAATAGTATAGCACACTCCGCCACGGAAAGTACAGTGCCCGTGTGTGAAAATTGTCTGCCATCCGCCCAAATGGGGCATACTTACCGGGGAAGGGAGTGTTTTTTATGCGCAAGCTGTCTGTCTGCCTGTTCTACGGGCTTTGCGTATTCACCATTGTATTCAGTCTGTTCTGGATGGCGCTGCCAAAGCTGCCGCTGTCCCAAAGCCCCGCCGGATCCGAGACCGATCCCGCCTCTCCCCTGAGCCTTGCCGCACAGGCTGCGCCCCAGACGGATGCTGCCCGCTACTGCCTGCGGGACAGCGGCGGGCGGGTGGCGGTGTACACCTGCCGCGCCGACGGCACCCCGGGCACTTTGATCCGCGTGACCGGCATCTACACCAATCTTCTGCCGGAAAACGACGCTTTGCGCATCAAGCGCGGGCTTGTGGTCAACAGCCCCCGGGAGCTGGACCTGCTGCTGGAGGATCTGGGGGAATAAATGCAATAGGCCGCTGCACGATGTGCAGCGGCCTATTGCATTTATAGGATTCAAGCTTCCATTTCTTCCAGCGGCACAAGGTATTCCTTGCGGCACTGCTCGTATTCCAGCATATAGTCCTTGCTGGGGTTGTGGTGCATAATGCTTTTCAGGGTGTGGGAGTCGTAATCATCGCCGGCCTCCATGCCCACCATGCGCACCGCAATGTTGGAGCAGTGGTCGGAGATACGCTCGGCGTTGTTCAGCACATCGAGGAACACCACGCCGGTGTCGATGGAGCAAATGCCGTCCTTCAGGCGGCGGATGTGCTGGTCACGCAGACGCTCCACCATTACATCAATGATCTCCTCCAGCGGCTCCACCTGTGCAGCCTTCTGGGTATCATCGTTTTCAAAGGCCTCGTCCGTCAGAACCAGAATGCGCTCCAATGCGGCATCCAGCAATTGCAGTTCCTTTTTGGCGCTTTCGCTGAAGCTGGCTTCCTTGTCGTACAGCTCCTCGGCCTTTTCCATGATGTTCACGGCATAGTCGCCGATGCGCTCGAACTCGGTGACAAAGTTCAGCAGCTCGGTCACTGCGTGGCTCTCGTCATCGCCCAGTTCCTGATCGGTCAGCTTGATCAGGTAGTTGGTGATCTCCACCTCCATGCGGTCGATCAGGTTTTCGCGTACCTTGATGGCGCTCACGGTCTCCTCGTCCATCTTCAAAAGCAGCGGCGCGGCCAGACCCACATTGCGGGCAGCACGGCGGGACATCTTGATCACCGCGTTCTTAGCCTGCTGCAAAGCCACAGCCGGGCTCTTGTACAGACGCTCGTCCAGCACCGGCATACTCAGTTCCTGTGCTTCCTCCACGCTGCTGGGCACTGTGAGCATCGCCAAGCGGCTCAGCACCCCGCTGCAAGGCAGGAACAGCAGCATAGCGCACACGCTGGACATGGTATGGATGTTTGCAATGGAGCTCTTGTTCATCACATCGCCCCACATGGGGATGCCGATGGTAAACTGCACCGCATAGATCAGCGCCAGCAGGATCACGCTGCCGATGACGTTGAAGTACAGGTGGATGAGCGCTGCCCGCTTACCATCCTTGGAAGAGCCGCCGATGGTGAGCAGCGGGGTGAACGCCGTACCGATATGCGCGCCCAGAATGATAGGAATAGCAGAGCTGAAGGTGACAAGCCCTGTGCTGGACAGTGCCTGCAAAATACCCACGGAGGCGGAGGAGGACTGGATGATCACGGTGACCACCACGCCCACCAGAACACCCAGAATGGGGTTGGTCATGGTGACGAACAGATTCTGAAAGACTGCGCTCTCCCGCAGGGGTGCTACGCCGGTATCCATCAGGCTCATGCCGGTAAACAGGATACCGAAGCCCAGCATGATCTGGCCGATGTTCTTCTTTTTGGCATTGCGGAGGAACACATAAAAAATGCAGCCAATAAACGCCACCACGGGGGCAAAGGTCTTGGGCTGGATCAAGGTCAGCCACAGGCTGTCGCCTGAGATATCCGCCATGCGGATCAACTGACCTGTTACCGTAGTACCAATATTTGCACCCATAATCACGCCTACCGACTGCGTCAGTGTCATGATACCGGAGTTGACCAGACCAACACAAATAACCACCGTACCAGCCGACGACTGGATGACGCCGGTGATCAGTGTGCCGAAGATCACGCCCTTGATGGTAGAGGAGGTAAGCTTTTGCAATACGCCCTGCATCTTGCCGCCTGCCAGCTTTTCCAGTCCGGCGCCCATGATGGACATACCGTACAAGAACAGCGCAACGCCGCCCAGCAGAGAGGTAATGTGTGTGATATCCATAACGATACTCCTAATATGAAACTTCCCTTTTTATCCTTTACAGCACACAGCTGCCGAAACCTTGCACGTGCACAGCACTTGCCCTGTTCCGGCAGCCGCTTATTTTTATTATACCATCAAAGGGGGCGTCTCAACAAGGTTTATTTTACACGAAAATCACTTTTTCCACACATTCCGCAACATATTTCCGGGTGTAAAACCAAAAACTTTCTTTTATTTTACATACATTTTACATTGTGCCTTCTCAGGGCGCAGGATATCCCCACTTACCCGGCCAGCTCCTCCATGGCCTCGCGCACCGTATCGGCCGAAAACAGGAACACACCACTGCCGGTGTATACCTCCACATGACTGCCCACATAACGCAACTCAAAATCCTTCATGGTGTTTCCCTCCTGTGTGTCTGTTTTATTCCCGGGACTTCCCCGGTGAACACAGTATCGCACAATAGGGATACTATAAAAAGGACTTTCAAATGTTTTTGCAGACTTTTTGCGCAAAAATCGGATGATACCCCACGGTCTGCTCCCCCCTGTCCGCAGCCACCCCCTCGGAAATCGGGGCTTTGGCAGTTCCCCTCCGCAGCGCCGCATTTCCGCAGGAAACAGGTGCCGGAGCTGCCGTTTTCCGTCACGACCCCCTTCCGTGAAAATGGGATAGCGGAGCGTCCGCAGACGCTCCGCTATCCCGAAATTATAGCAGTTTGCGTTTTTAATGCACAAGCAACATCCGCAAACTGCATATCGCAAAGCTGCCGTTTTGATTGGCACTATTTTTGAAAATTGCGATAAAAATATATTTTCCGCTGATCATGCCCAAAGCACACGCGGCGGGCATTCCAAATCGTCCCGCCCCGCAAAAGATGGCATCACTCTGCCGCATCCGTCACCCGGACGGGGTAGCCCGTCCGCACACAGCGCACCGCATACCGAGCGTTGCCGCCGGAGGTGCAGGTGAACAGGGTCAGATCCCAGCTGTCTGTCTCGGTGGCGGTGGTCATCTCCTCGATCTGGGTGGGGTGCAAAGTCTCCACGCTCTCCACCTCGTAGCTCCAGCGCAGACCATCCGCATCCGTAAAGTAGACCGGGCTGCCGATCGCCAGCCACTTGATGGGACTGAAATGCTTTGCATAGTTGTGGCCGCAGAGCACCAGATCATCGGCATAGGTAGTGCCGCTGTACCGTCCGGGGGCGACCTTCAGCCCGGCGTAGCTCCACTGCGCCATCACCGGCAGTTCCAGCCCTGCCGCCGGGATGGAAAGCACCCCGATGTAGTCATGCCCCTCCACCTCTACGGTGGTCATCTCCTGCGCCGGGTCCAGCACCGGCTGCGGGGCTGCGGTCTCGTTTTCCTGCCGGTGCTCCGTAATGGTCTTTTGCATGGTCTGCTCCAGTTCGCCCAATACTTCCTGCGAAGCCTTTTCTGCCCGGGCGGCATCCCACCGGTTGTAACCCAGCAGCCCGGCGGCGCTCAAGATCAGCACCGCACCCAGCACCATGCACAGCCTGCCGATTTTCCGTTTCATTGCATTCCATCCTTTATATAATAGTATCCGTCTGCTTCAGTATACCATTCCCCGCTCCGGTTTACAACCGTTCTTTCGGGCGATTTTTATCGGGCAGCAGCGCGCAGACCAGCCGCACCATCTGCCCGGTCAGGGGCAGCCAGACCAGCGCACACAGCCCGTTGAACAGGGTGTGGGCGTTAGCGATCTGCCGGGCGATCACGGCACACTCTGCCCCCGTGGGCGAGCACAGCTGCACCAGCGCCGCAAAGGGCTGCAGCAGTGCGCAGCACACCGCCGCGCCGCTCAGGTTGAAGATGGCGTGGGCTGCCGCCACCCGCTTGGCGTCTCTTCCCTGCCCGATGGCGGCAAGCACCGCCGTAACGGTGGTGCCGATGTTATCCCCCAGCAGAATGGGAATGGCAGCGGTCAGCCCCAGCAGGCTGTGCACGCCGTCCGCCCCGGGCTGCGCCGCCATGCTTTGCAGCAGCGCCACCGTGGCAGAGCTGCTCTGCACCGTCAAGGTCATGCAGACGCCCGTCAGCAGCCCATGCAAGGGGCTTTGCTGCACCCGGGCAAGCTCCAACCGGAGCAACGGGCTTTGCAGCAGCGGCTCCATGGCGCTGCGCATCACCGTGACGCCCTCGAACAGCAGTCCAAAGCCGAACACCGCCTCGCCCACGCAGCGGCCCCGCCAGTTTTTGCAGGCCAGACAGAGCAGCACCCCGCAAAACAGCAGCAGATACCGCCAGCTTTCCACCCGGAACGCCAGCAGCTGTGCTGTGACCGTTGTACCGATATTTGCCCCGAACACCACCGGCACCGCCTGCCGCAGCTGCAGCAGCCCCGCTGCCAGAAAAGCAATAACCATGACCGTGACCGCCGAGCTGCTTTGCAGCACCGCCGTGACCGCCGCCCCGGTCAGCAGCCCCGCCACCGGGTTTGCGGTGCACCGCGCCAGCAGGCTGCGCAGCCGCCTGCCCGCCCCCTGCTGTACTGCCCTGCACAGGCTGTCCGTCCCATATAAAAACAGCGCCAATCCGCCGAATACCTGTAACAACACTTGGAATCCCTGCTCCATCCGCACCCTCCGTTTCTGCCTGTCCTTTATTTTTATGCAGCGAGAGCCGGTTTGCGCATTGACAAAGCCTACAAGTTTTTTGTGAATTTTTGTTTAATATTTCCCTATTCTCTTGCAATCCCGCTGCAAAAGGAATATGCTTATCAGGCGTTAATACTTAACAACTGTTAAGTATTTGAAAAATGCAAACGAGGAGGAACTGTTATGTCCGAGCCAAGCACCCCCAGCTTTCAGGGGATGTGCCACTATATCGGGCAGCTGAGCAAGGCATCCAAGGCCGGGATACGGGCGGCGCTGGCTGATTGCCCCAAATGCCATTTTAATATGCTGGAAGGCCTGCTGCATTCCATCAACTGCCACGGCAAGGACGGCGCTATCTATGTCTCCGACCTTGCCCGAGAGATCCGTCAGCCGCTGCCGGCGGTCTCGCGCGGGCTGCGGCTGATGGAGCAGGACGGCACTGTGGTGCGGGAACCGGACCCCGCCGACCGCCGCAAAACGCTGGTGCGCGTCACCCCCAAAGGGTATGAGCTGTGCCACCAGTGTGAGCAGGCTCTGCGCGACTACTTTGCCAGCGTGCTAGCACGGTTAGAGCCGGAGCAGGTAGCCCAGATGGACGCGCTGCGCGGCGCGCTGATGGATGCCATTCTTGCGGAAAATGCCGCGCGCAACATTGACCCGAAGGGAGAAACGAACCATGACAAAGATCTTTAAGCAGCTGGCCCGGCACTGGGCGGTCTGCCTTGTGGTGTTCGCGCTGCTGTTCGTGCAGGCGTACTGCGACCTTGCACTGCCGGACTACACCAGCAAGATCGTGGACACCGGCATCCAGCAGGGCGGCATTGAAAGTCCCCTGCCCCAGACGGTGCGCCAGAGCACGCTGGACACGCTGAGCCTGCTGATGAGCGAAGAGGATGCACAAAAGCTGCAAAACGCCTACCAGTACTACCTGCAGGACGATGGCGTGTTGCAGCTGCGCTCTGACCTGACCGAGGACGAGCGCACCGCGCTGGAAGATGCCGTGACCACCCCGGACATCGTGCTGTATATGGCTGCCGCACAGGCCGCCAACACCCCCGCTGGGCAGAACAGCATGGGCATGACCGGCCTTGCCGAGATGCCCTCTGCCGCTGCGGACACCGACACCGAGACCATTACCCCCACGGCAGCGGATCTGGACACCGTTTGCAGCCAGTTTGCCGCCATGAGCCAGATGCCCGGCTTTGACCGCAGTATGCTGCAAAAGCAGCTGGACGGAGCCATGAGCCAGATGGACAGCACCCTGCTGGAAAACCTGAAAAGCCAGTCCCTGCTGCTGGTGCAGCTGGAATACGAGGCACAGGGCGTTGCACGGAATGTGCAGATGCAGTACCTCTTCCGGGTGGGCGGCCAGATGCTTGCCCTTACTCTGCTGATGGTGGTCGTGGCTGTGGCCGTGGGCTTCCTTGCCTCCCGGGTGTCCGCTGCCATCGGTCGTGACCTGCGCCGGGAGACCTTCTCCAGCGTCATCGACTTTTCCAACGCAGAGATTGAGAATTTTTCCACCGCCTCCCTCATCACCCGCACCACCAACGATATCCAGCAGGTGCAGTTCGTCTGCGTCATCCTGCTGCGCATGGTGGCCTATGCGCCCATTCTGGGCATTGGCGGTGTGCTGCACGTTGTGGGCAGCAGCTCCGGCCTTTCCTGGATCGTGGTGCTGGACGTGGCCATCCTGCTGTTGCTCATCATTTTCCTGATGAGCGTTGCCATGCCCAAATTCAAGGTGATGCAGCAGCTGGTGGACCGGCTGAATCTGGTCAGCCGCGAAATTTTGACCGGCATCATGCCGGTGCGCGCCTTCAGCCGCGAAAAGTTTGAGGAGCAGCGCTTTGACAAGGCCAACCGGGAGCTGATGGGCACCCAGCTGTTCACCAACCGCGCCATGGTGGCTATGATGCCCTTTATGACCCTGATCATGAACGGTACCAGCCTGCTCATCGTCTGGTTCGGCGGCAAAGCCATGGATGCCGGCACCATGCAGGTGGGCGAGATGATCGCCTTTATCACCTACACCATGCAGATCGTCATGTCCTTCCTGATGCTGGCGATGGTGGCCGTCATGCTGCCCCGCGCCGGTGTGGCTGCGGATCGTATCGACGAGGTCATCCGCACCAAAGCCACCATCCACGACCCGGATGAAGCCGCCGCAAAGGCCGCAAAGGCACACACCGACTGGCAGGGCGTTGTGCAGTTCGAGGATGTGAGCTTCCGCTACCCCGGTGCGGACAGCGATGCACTGGAGCACATCAGCTTTACCGCAAAGCCCGGCGAGACTACCGCCATCATCGGCTCCACCGGCTGCGGCAAATCCACCCTGCTCAACCTGATTCCCCGCTTTTACGATGTGACCGGCGGCAAGGTGACTGTGGACGGCATTGACGTGCGCAAGATGCCGCAGGCACAGCTGCACGACCTGCTGGGCTATGTGCCCCAGAAGGGTGTGCTGTTCAGCGGCACCATCGACAGCAACCTGAAATTCGGCGGCGAAGATATCACCGATGCGCAGGTACAAAAAGCTGCTGCCATTGCGCAGGCCACTGATTTTATTGAAGCAAAGCCGGAGGGCTACCAAAGCCCCATCGCACAGGGCGGCTCCAACGTATCGGGCGGCCAGAAGCAGCGGCTTTCCATTGCCCGGGCAATTGCCAAAAATCCCAAGGTCTATCTGTTTGACGACAGCTTCTCGGCGCTGGACTACAAGACCGATGTAGCCCTGCGCCGCGCCCTGAAGGCACAGACCGACAACGCCACCGTGATCATTGTGGCACAGCGCATCTCCACCGTGCTGCACGCAAACCAGATTCTTGTACTGGATGAAGGCAGGCTGGTGGGCAAGGGCACCCACGCCCAGCTGATGGTCAGCTGCCCGGAATATCAGGAGATCGCCCGCAGCCAGCTGAGCCAGAAAGAGCTGGCGCTGGATACCTTGAATACGGAAAAGGAGGGTGAGTGATATGCCCAGACCCGGACGTCCCACCACCGAGCGCGCCAAGGACTTTAAAGGCACGCTGCGGCAGATCATCCGCACCATGAGCCACTACAAGCTGCCCCTTGCGGCAGCCATGCTGTTTGCTGTTCTGTCCACCATCTTCAACATTGCAGGCCCCAAGGTGCTGGCAAAGGCCACCACCGCCCTTGCCACCGGCTGGATCGCCCGGCTGCGCGGCACCGGCAGCATCGATTTTGTGTATATCGGCCGCATCCTGCTGTTTTTGCTGGGGATGTACCTGCTGAGCAGCGCTTTCAGCTTTATTCAGGGCTGGCTGATGACCGGCCTTTCCCAGAAGGTCTGCTACGACTTCCGCCGCCAGATCAGCGAAAAGATCAACCGCCTGCCGCTGGCGTACTTTGAAAAGCGCACCGTGGGCGAGGTGCTCTCCCGCATCACCAACGATGTGGACACGCTGGGACAGAGCCTGAACCAGAGCATCACCCAGCTGATCACCAGCGTGACTACCATGATCGGTGTGCTGGTGATGATGCTTTCCATCAGCCCCCGCATGACCCTGATCGCCCTGCTGATCCTGCCGGTGTCGCTGGCGCTGGTGCTGGTGGTTGTCAAGTTCAGCCAGAAGTACTTCAAAGCGCAGCAGGCCACGCTGGGCGTGGTCAACGGTCAGGTAGAGGAGGTCTACGCCGGCCACAACGTGGTCAAGGCCTTCAACCGTGAAGCCGTGGTGCTGGCAGACTTCAACGCCGCCAACGATAAGCTGTACGAATCCGCATGGAAGAGCCAGTTCCTCTCCGGCCTGATGATGCCCATCATGAACTTTGTGGGCAACTTGGGCTATGTGGCGGTGGCTATCGTGGGCAGCATTTTTGCCGCAAACGGGGTTATCACCATTGGTGATATTCAGGCCTTTATCCAGTACGTCAAAAACTTTACCCAGCCCATCCAGCAGCTTTCGCAGGTGTCCAATATGCTGCAAAGCATGGCCGCTGCCGCCGAGCGGGTGTTCGAATTCCTGAACGAGCCGGAAGAAGAGCAGCTGGCAGACCCCGCCCACCGCGCCGACCCCGCCGATATTGACGGACAGGTCACCTTTGACCATGTGCGCTTCGGCTACACCCCCGACAAGACTGTTATCCACGATTTCAGCTGCACGGTGCAGCCCGGCCAGAAGGTAGCCATCGTGGGTCCCACCGGCGCGGGCAAGACCACCATGGTCAAGCTGCTGATGCGCTTTTACGATGTGGATTCCGGTTCCATCACCCTGAACGGCCACAATGTGCGGGACTTTGACCGCAGCGCTCTGCGCGAGGGCTTTGGCATGGTGCTGCAGGACACATGGCTGTTCAAGGGCACCATCATGGAGAACATCCGTTACGGTCGGCTGGACGCCACCGATGAAGAGGTGATCGCCGCCGCAAAGGCTGCCAACGCCGACCACTTTATCCGCACCCTGCCCGGCGGCTACCAGATGGAGCTGAACGAGGACGCCTCCAACGTCAGTCAGGGACAGAAACAGCTGCTTACCATCGCCCGCACCATTCTGGCAGATAACCGCATCCTGATTTTGGACGAGGCTACCAGCAGCGTGGATACCCGCACCGAACAGCGTATCCAGACCGCTATGGATCGTCTGATGGAGGGCCGCACCAGCTTTGTTATTGCCCACCGCCTTTCCACCATCCGGGACGCCGACCTCATTCTTGTGATGCGGGACGGCGACATTGTGGAGCAGGGCACCCACGACCAGCTGATCGAGGCCGGCGGCTTCTACGCCGATCTGTACAACAGCCAGTTCGAGGATGTTGTGGATTAAAGCACCTGTTATCGCAATATAACTGCAAAAATAGCACCTGTCGCCTTTTTAAGGCAGCAGGTGCTATTTTGTTTTACCCTCTCAGTCATCGCTGCGCGATGCCAGCTCCCCCGAGAGGGGGAGCTTTTCAGCATCTGTCGGTCAGCTGCAATAGGGCTCTCACCTCGGGAGAGCTGGCGCGAATGCGCCTGAGAGGGTTTCCGTTTTTTTATTCCTCCACCGGTTCCAGCTTCAGGCCGAACAGCTTTTCCGAGAGGGACGGCAGCTGTTGCTGCAACGCGCGGACATAAGCCATTACCACCGGGTCCTCGCGCTTTTGCCCCAGCACGATGCCAAACCGGTGTCCTCTGCCCCAGTCCAGCACCCGTACAAAGCTGAGGTCGGGTCTGCGGTAATAGACCGCCGGGACCATCTTGAGCGCCGGGTCTCCGTAGGCTGCACTGCGGATGCCGCCCACCGGCGTAAAGCTCACCCCGCGTTCCAGCCCCTCCTGTACCAGACTTGTCTCGTAAACGGTCTGGTACATTTCCTTGATAAGCAGCCAGCGGTACTGCAATGCCTGCTCTAAAGTCAGCCTGCCCACTGGCATATCGGCGGGCGGGTGGATGGGGATGCAAAGCTCCGGCACATAAAGCAGCGGCACAAAGGTAAGCCCCTGTGCGTAAAATTCTGCGCTTTCCAGCTGGAAGGAAAGATCCATCTCCCCTTTTTTCAGGCTGCGCCAAACCTCGCTGCGGTTGGCACACCACCCCAGAATGGGGGTATACCGCAGGCACAAGTCACTCGTCAGGGAAAACAGGTCGTATGCGAACATCCGCATTGCCTCATGACACCCTGCGATGATCAGATGTCTTTCCGGCGGGTTTTCCTGCTGCTGCACCGCGCGGGCATGGCGCACCGCCTGCTGATACAGGGCTACCAGCTGCTTTGCCTTGGGGTAAAAATCCTGCCCCGCCGGGGTCAGCACCACCCGGCGGGGCAGATGCTGGAACAGCTCAAACTGCAGCTGCCCTTCCAGCGTGCGGATCTGCTGCGAAAGTGCCGACTGGGAAAGATACAGTGCCTCTGCCGCCGCAGAAAAGCTGTTCATTTCCACGATCTTTACAAAGCCTTCCAGTGCGCTCTCGTTCATGCGTTTCTCCCTCCCGCGATACATTAGGTTACCCTAAATTATAATATAAAAAATATGAATTGTAAACAGCACCCTTCTACGCTACAATTGTTAAGGATTCAGCAAAGTACCTTTCACCTTGCTGCAGGATAAGAAGGAACACAAAGAAGAATAAAAAGAAAGAGAGCGTACCTATGAACAAGATCTCCCGTAAGGGCTTTATCAAGATTGCCGCTGCCGCCGCCATGAGCGGTGTGACCGCCGGTGCTCTGGCAGCCTGCAATGCCGCCTCCGGCTCTGCTTCCGCTTCCACTTCCGGTGCTGCCGGTCAGTACATTCCCGGCACCTACGAAGGCACTGCCGAGGGTATCTCCTCCACCGTCAAGGTCACCATGACCTTCTCCGACAGCGCTGTGACCGATGTGGTGGTGGACACCTCCGGCGAGACCGCTTCCTTCGGCGCTGCCGCTGCCGACGAGCTGCGCGAGCAGCTGATGGCTGCCGGTTCTGCCGAGATCGACGGCGTTTCCGGCTCCACCATCACCTCCGATGCCGTGATGAAGGCCGCCAAGAGCTGCTACGCACAGGCCAAGGGCGAGACCGTGGTCTCCAGCGTGCAGCTGCCCACCGGTGACGAGAACGACTGGCTGGGCAAAGAGCCCGACATCGACGAGGCTGCCATCACCGAGACCGTGGACACCGACATCCTGATCGTGGGCGCAGGCAACGGCGGTATGTTTGCTGCCGCCTATGCTGCTGCCAACGGCCTGAACTTCCGTGTTATCGAGCAGAACGCCAACGTGCAGGACACCCGTCACTGGTACGGCGCTGTTGATTCTGCTGCCGCTAAGGAGGCTGGCGAACCCGCCACCGATAAGGCAAAGCTGCTGAGCGAGATCTCCCGCTACGCCTCCGGCAAGTGCGACCAGCGCGTGGTCAAGACCTGGATCAACGAGTCTGCCGCCATGCACGACTTCATGCGCAGCATTCTGGAGGATAAGTACGGCTGGGTGTGCGATTTCACCTCCGGCAGCGAGGCTGCATGGCCCGCAGAGAATGCCGAGCACAACACCGACTACCTCTACCCTGTGCAGGAGCACAACTACATGGCCAGCGAGAGCGCTTCCGGCACACCCCGCAACGAGCTGCTGCTGCAGTACATTCAGGAGCTGGGCTACGATGTGGACTTCAAGACCAGCCTTGCCAAGCTGGAAAAGAACAGCGATGGCCGCATTACCGGCATCATCGCCCAGAGCACCGAGGATGACCACTTCATCCGCTACAACGCCAATCAGGGCGTGCTGCTGGCCTGCGGCGGCTTCCCCGGCAACCCCTACATGATGGAGCAGCTGGACCCGCTGGGCACCAGCGTGACCACTGCCTGCTCCTACTCCCCCGCCGACAAGGGCTACGGCATCCGCGCTGCTGTGTGGGCAGGCGCTAATCTGGACAAGGAAGCCGCTCCCATGCTGTTTGACCGCGGCATCGTAGCCCCCGGTGTGGATGCCGGTTATGTGGACAGCGACTCCGCCTTTGGCGGCAAGGCTTTCCCCGGTAAAATCCGCCAGTATAATCCCGGCACCCAGCCCTTCCTGAAGGTGAACCGCAACGGCGAGCGCTTTGCCAACGAGAGCTGCCCCTACAACGATATCGTCTACGCTGCCGCCCACCAGCCGGGCCGCGTCTACGCACAGATCTGCGATGCCAACATTTTGGAGGACGCAAAGCGTTTCCACACCATCGGCTGCTCTGCCCAGACCCGCAACGGCGGTGAAAAGTACATTCAGGGCAAGATGGACGAGGCTATCGAGGCCGGTGCACTGTTCAAGTGCGATACTCTGGACGAGCTGGCCGACAAGATGGGCTTTACCGGCGCTGCCAAGGATACCTTCCTTGCTACCGTGGAGCGCTACAATGAGCTGTACGATAAGCAGAACGATGAGGACTTCGGCAAGCCCGCTTACCGCCTGAGCGCCATTCGCACCGCGCCCTTCTACGGCTGCTGGCTGGGTGCTTCCCTGCTGACCACTGAGCAGGGCATCGCCATCAACGAAAAGGGTCAGGCTCTGGACACCAACAACCAGCCCATGGAGGGTCTGTACATCACCGGTGATATGTCCGGCAGCTTCTTTGCCAACAACTACCCCTGCCTGATGGCCGGTGTGGCTATGGGCCGCACCCTGACCTTCGCCATGAAGGCCATCAAGCAGATGGCCGGTCTGGAAAACGCCTGATAAAGCGCAGTTCTCCGGCATACTCTAAGCGTTTCTTCTTTTCTTCTTTTTCATGTGAAGAGGGGCGGTCCCATTTGGGGCTGCCCCTCTTTGCGTTTTGCCCCGCACGCCCCCTACACAAATGGCCGCGATTGTGCTATGATAAGGCTGAAAACCGGGCAGTTCATTCCCGCCCGGTCAGAGATCGAGGTGTTTGTACAAATGTCGGATATTCTGGATACCTTACGGCAGGAAGGGGTGGACCCCGCCCTGCTTACGGCGGTGCAGGAATACCGCGCCGCCCATCCGCTCAGCGAGACGCTGCGCCCGCGTATCCCCGCCCCTGCCTTTACCTACTACGGCAAGGAGGTGTGGGAGCAGGCGCTGGCGGCTATCCTCTGCGGCGAAAACCTGCTGCTGGCCGGCGGAAAGGCCACCGGCAAAAACGTGCTGGCAGAAAACCTTGCCGCCGCCTTTGGCCGTCCTGCGTGGGACATCTCCTTTCATGTAAACATGGACGCCGCCTCCCTCATCGGCATGGATACCTTTGCGGGCGGACAGGTGGTGTTCCGTCCCGGGCCGGTGTACCGCTGCGCACAGTGCGGCGGCTTCGGCGTGCTGGACGAGATCAACATGGCCAAAAACGAGGCGCTGGCGGTGCTGCACGCGGTACTGGATTTCCGCCGCGCCATCGACGTGCCCGGGTACGACCGCATCCCGCTGGCTGAGGAGACCCGCTTTATCGCCACCATGAACTACGGCTACGCGGGCACCCGGGAGCTGAACGAAGCGCTCACCTCCCGCTTTGCGGTGGTGCAGATGCCCACCATTACGCAGGATAATCTGGAAAAGCTGCTGCGGGCGCAGTTCCCGGATCTTGCCGCCAAATATGTGCACCAGTTTGCACTGCTGTTTCTGGACCTGCAGAAAAAGTGCGACAGTGCCGAGATCTCCACCAAGGCGCTGGATCTGCGCGGTATGCTGGACGCGCTGCGGCTGATCCGCAGGGGCATCCCCGCCGGGGCGGCGCTGGATATGGGCATCACCAACAAGGCCTTTGACTCCTACGAGCAGGGACTGATCCGGGACGTGATCGCCGCGCGCATCCCGGCCAAGCTGGATGCCGGAAAGCTGTTTGCCTGATGGACGCCCAGAGCTACACCGCGCAGGAGCGGCGTGCGGCCAATCAGGTCTGGGCCGCTGCTGGTGCTTACGGCTTCGAGCCGCTGTTTCTGGCCCGCAACACGGACGGCACCATTGATTTTTACATGAACTGCATCGTGGGGCTGGTGCACAAATACTACGGTGACGCGCTGATCCGGGACATTTTTTCCGCATGGGAGGGCGACACGCGCCAGCCCATGCTGGACGATATGGCGTGGCTGTACTTAGAAAACGCCGCCTACCGGCTGGAGCTGCCCCGCCGCCCGGTGCTGGAAGCGCTGCGGTTTGCCCACGCGGACTACTTTTTTGCCATTCAGTACAAGCTTTCGCGGCAGGAGTGGATGGCGAAAAACCAGCTGGTGTACACCATGCAGGCTGCACGCTGGCGCAAGGTGCTGGGACGCACCGCTCCGGTCATGACTCCTTACGAGAGCAGCCTTGCCGCAGCGCTGGCACCGGAGAACATACCGGAGCCCGCGTTGCTCAAAAAAGACCTGCTGGCGTTGTTTGCAAAGTTCGCCCTGTTTGACGGCAAGGTGCGCCAAAAGCCCGCGCTGCACCTGCGGCTACAGGGCTTTTGGGCAAAGCTGGCTACCAAAGCCATGCCCACCCAGATGATCAAGACCGACCGGGTGACGGTGGAGCATTCCGGCGCGGTGGATGCCGCAGGCAGCGGGCTGGCGGTGGACAAGCGCCGGGCAAACATTACCCTGAAGCAGCGCGCCGCGCAGGATCGCGCCTACATTGAAAGCTGCTTTGGGCGCTGTTTCTACCCGCCGGAGCAGCTGCGCAAGACCGAGCAGGAGTTGTGCACCGGGGTGCATCTGGGCTGTCATCTGTGGTTCAGCGCCGGTGTACCCAGCCCAGCGCAGGCACCCACCCCGGAGGCGCGGCAGCTGGCGCAGCAGGCCGAATTACAGGCCGAACGCAACCGCGCCTACTATGCCAAAAATCAGGAGCTGCACCGCAGCGTGGTGCTGCGCCTTACCGAGCAGATCCGCAACTGCATTCTGGTGCATCAGCAGCCCGACCAGCGGATAGCGCGCAGCGGTGATCTGTGCGCCGGGCGGGTGTGGCGTGCCCCTTACCTGAACGATGACCGGGTGTTTTTGTGCCCGGAGGAGGAGAACTGCCCCGCCTTTACAGTGGATCTGCTACTGGACGCTTCCGCTTCCCGCCTGCACTGTCAGGAAGTGATCGCGGCGCAGGGTGTTATTCTGGCCGAAAGTCTGGCCAACTGCGGCATTCCGGTGCGGGTAAGCGCCTTCAGCAGCCTGCGGGGCTATACCGTGCTACGGGTGCTGAAAGGCTTTGCGGACAAAAACCGGCAGAATATCTTCCGTTACTTCGCCTCAGGCTGGAACCGGGACGGTCTGGCGCTGCGGGCAGCAGGTGATTTGATCCGGTATGCCCCCGGCCCTGCCCCGCGCCACCTGATGATCCTGCTGACCGATGCCAGCCCCAACGACAGCCGCCGCATCCCACCCACAGCGGAGAACCCGCTGGGCTGCGCCTACGAGGACGCCGCCGGTGTAGCCGACACCGCCGCGCAGGTGCGCACCTTGCAGCGGCAGGGCGTGCGGGTGTCTGCCGTTTTTATGGGCGAGGACAGCAGCGCCGGTGCCGCCGCGCAGATCTACGGCAAAAACATGGCACGCATCCGCGGCATGGATCAGCTTGCCCGCGCTGCCGGACGGCTGATCCAGAACGAGATCCGGGAACTTGGCGACTGAAAAAACAAAACGACCCCTGTGGGAGCAGTTCCGGCCTTAGCCGGCATCTCCCGCAGGGGTCGTTTTTTACAACCGCACATCTCAGTGCACAACCATACTTTGAACTTTTGTTTGCAATGCGCTGTAGATTTTTGCAAAAATTTGTTGTTTCGGAAAACTTACAGTTGTTTTTCATTCAAAGGTATGCTATACTATGTTCAGAGAAGTTTTATGCAGCCTGACGGCCCGATCACCCGGCTGGCGCTTTTACAACGTTTCGCTGTTTGCTTTTGTCGTAAGGCAAGAAATTAGTGCAACATTCAAACAGCATATTTGCGATATGCAATTCAACGTTGTTGCTGTTGCATTAAAAAGTTGAATTGCTATAGGAAGGAGATCAATCATGGACGCTTCCCGTTATTTTGACGCCATGCACAACGCCATGTCCACCCAGCACGTCGGTGCACAGTTGCTGCTTACCGTCCGTTTGCAGGATACCTGCGGCAACGACGCCTATCTTGAAGTAAAACAGCTGCCCGGGGAGCAAAGCGCCCTTGTGTGCTACTCCACCATGGGGCGGCGCTGCCTGAATTTCCAGCTGTTCCGCAAGGGCTGGCAGCTGTGCCACAATGCGGATGGGCAGTTGACCGGGCGTTTTCCGTCCAGTGCCGACAGCCTGCTGAGCCAGACCGACTTCCGCGCCTACTGCCGGGAGGATCGGCTGGATGCCGCCCGCACCCAGCGCCTTATTGAGGAGCTGGGGCAGCGCGCCGGGACCAACTATGTTGGCTCCATCCCGCAGAATGCCCGCACCGGCGCACAGATCACAGTCGAAAGCCACCTTGGCTGCGGTGCACGCTGGAGCTACTGGAATCAGGACACTTCTCCCTGCCTGCCGCTGGGCGCAATTTTGTACTGGCTGGCAGATTTTCTGGCCGGGAACGAGCGCCGTGCCTTGCAGTCTGACCCGCAGGCTGCCGCACTGGCTGCGCAGTGGCTGGCAAAGGACACTGCTGTGTTCTTCTGCCCCTCCCCTGCCCTGACGGTATCCTCTGCGACCGGTCATAGTGCTCCTGCTACACGGCGCACCCGCCCCGCGCCGGTGCCTGCCGCACGCAGCAAGAGCTGGCAGAGCGTTCTGGCTGCCATGGCTGCGGTGTAAGCTGGTACCTTTTCAATCTGGTTTACATATAAAAGACGAGTGCTCGGCAAAACCGAGCACTCGTCTTTTTTGCAGGATAACAGCAAAAAAGCACCCCGCCAACCGTTTCCGGTCAGCGGGGTGCTTAGTGCTTAGAGTTTACGGTTCAGCTTACGCTGCACAGCACAGGGAGGAGATCACTCCTCGATGTAGCCGTACTGGAAGTACCAGTAGCCGTAGGGGCTGTGCCAGACGCCCTTCAGAGAAGAGCTCTGCAGCCAGAAGTCGTTGTAGTAAGCAACGGGGATGCAGCCCATATCCTCCATCAGGATGTCCTCAGCCTTATGCAGCTGCGCAAAGTGCTCGGCAGGATCAGCAACCTTGGAAGCCTCCATAGCAGCATCGAAGTCAGGGTTGGAGTACTTACCATCATTGTTGCCGTTGTCGGTGCAGAACATCTCGATCATGTTGGAAGGATCGTTGTAGTCCATGACCCAGCCGTTACGGGCAACATCGTACTCGCCGGCACGGCGAGCAGCGGTGAAGGCAGACCACTCCATCTTGCTGATGCTCAAAGTGATGCCCAGATCGCCCCAAGTCTGCTGCAGGTACTCTGCCAGAGGCACATGGTAGCCGGAATCGTTGGTGCTGTACTCGATGGTGGGGAAGCCCTCGCCATTGGGGTAGCCAGCGTCCTCCAGCAGCTTTTTAGCCTCGGCCATATTTGCCTCGTAGTCATCAGCAATGTAGGGAGAACCGCCGTTCGCGTTGTCGTAGAAGTAGCCCTGCTCGTCCACGATGCCAGGGCCGACAATGTTGGAAGCAGCAGAGTAGGTGCCCTGCATGATGGTGTTGGCAACGTAGTCGCGGTCGATAGCCAGAGCCAGAGCCTTGCGGACCTTGGCATCCTGGAAGGCATCGCGCTGCAGGTTCATGCTGACGTAATAGGTGCCCAGAATGGTGTCAACATAGAAGTCGCCGCCGTCCTCTGCCTTGGTCAGGCTGGGGATCTCGTCGGTGGGCACGTCCTTGATCAGGACAGCCTCGCCGCTGTTATAAGCAGCGAAGGAAGCGGAAGAGTCCTCCAGCAGCAGCAGGGTGATGCTGTCGGAAACGATCTTGGAGTTATCCCAGCCGCCAACGTAGTTGGGGTTCTTGGTCAGGACGATACGCTCGGAGGGAGTCCACTCGGTGATCATGTAGGGGCCATTGGAGACGAAGGTCTCAGCGGAGGTGCACCATGCATCGCCGTTGGCCTCAACGGTAGCCTGCTGCACAGGGCTCATGGATGCGAATGCGGCCATCTTGTCGAAGTAGGAGCAGGGGTAGGACAGCACGATGGTCAGGGTCTTGCCGTCATCGCTTGCCTTAACGTTCAGAGCATCGGGGTTGGGCTCTGCAGTGGGGTTGCCGTCTGCATCGGGGAAGCCGGCAGCTGCGTCGTAGCCGTCGATCATGCCCAGGCAGGTCGCTGCATAGGGAGCAGCGGTAGCAGGATCAGCCATACGCTTGAAGCTGTACTCGAAGTCCTTAGCAGTCAGGTCGGTGCCATCGCTCCACTTCAGACCGTCACGCATGGTGAAGGTCCAGGTCAGGCCGTCCTCGCTTTCTTCCCAGCTCTCAGCCTGGCCACCAATAACTTCGTTGTTCTCGTTGATGATCAGCAGGGGCTCGAAGATGGTGATGATGGTGTTGGCGCCATCAACAGCGCTGTTCAAAGAGGGATCCAGAGTCTCGGGGTTGGGGCCGTACTGGACGGTGAAGCCAGCGGTGTTGACACTGCCGGTAGAAGAGCCAGCAGCGGAAGAAGCAGTGCCGGAGGTTGCGGTAGAACCGGACTTGCTGCCGCCACAGGCTGCCAGACCCAGAGCAGCGGCACCCACGCCTGCAACCTTGAGGAAATTACGACGAGAAATGCGTTTCATAATAATATCCTTCCCTTATATCAAATTTGAGTGTGCCAGGTTCCCCCAGCCGCCTCTATATTCGATCCGGTGCAAATGTACACCGGAGGAACACGAATGATTATAATGCGTTCTCACGGCGGTTACAAGTCCAAAACTTGGACTGTAACCATTTTGTGACAACATTTCAGCGCTAAGTTGAATTGCTTTCACCTTTTACTGATGTGAAGTGTTCTCACTTCACGCGGTCAAGGTGATGGCAGGCTGCCCAGTGGCCGGTGGAGACCTCCTTGAACTCGGGCACCTCGTTGGCGCACTGCTCATCTGCATAGGGGCAGCGGGTGCGGAAACGGCAGCCGGACGGCGGGTTCAGGGGGCTGGGCACATCGCCCTGCAGCACGATACGCTTGGACTGGCGAGCCGTAATGGGGTCTGCCACCGGAATAGCGGAAATCAGGCTGCGGGTGTAGGGGTGGATGCTGTGGGTGATCAGCTCGTAGCTGTCGGCCAGCTCCACCATCTTGCCCAGATACATCACGCCGATGCGGTTGGAGATGTGCTTGACAACGCTCAGGTCATGGGCGATGAACAGGTAGGTCAGACCCATCTCCTGCTGCAGATCCTCGAACATATTGACGACCTGAGCCTGAATGGAAACGTCCAGTGCAGAGACAGGCTCGTCACAAACGATGAACTCGGGGTTCACGGCCAGTGCACGGGCAATGCCCACGCGCTGACGCTGACCGCCGGAGAACTCGTGGCAGTAGCGGTTTGCGTGCTCGCTGTTCAGGCCAACGCGCTCCAGCAGGGCGATGATCTTATCGTGGCGGTCCTTTTCGTTCTCGGCCAGATGATGGATATCAATGCCCTCACCCACGATGTCGCCAATGGTCATGCGGGGGTCCAGACTTGCGTAAGGATCCTGAAAAACGATCTGCATCCGGCGGCGGTAGGGCAGCATATCCACTGCGATCTTGTTGTCCTTATCGAACAGCAGGTTGCCGTCATAGTAGATCTTGCCGCCGGTGGGCTCGTACAGGCGCAGCAGGGTGCGGCCGGTAGTGGTCTTGCCACAACCGGACTCGCCTACCAGACCAAGGGTCTCGCCCTTGCGGATGGCAAAGCTTACGTCATCCACAGCCTGAACGTACTTGCGGTTCTTGCCCACACCGCCGGCGGGGAAATACTGCTGCAGGTGCTGGACTTCAACCAGCGTCTTATGTTCACTCATTCTGCCTTTTCCCCTTTCTCAAATGCAGCCTTCTGCTGCAGCCAGCAGTAGGTATAGTGGGTATCGCTGAGCTCGGTGCGCGGGGGCATCTTGCTCAGACAAATCTTCATGCAGTTCTTGCAGCGGGGCGCAAAGGGGCAGCCGGCCGGCGGATTCAGCAGATCCACAGGGGTACCCTCGATGGGCACAAGGCGCTCGTGCTCTGCGGTGTTCAGCTTGGGGATGGAGTTGATCAGACCCTTGGTGTACTCGTGACCCGGCTGGTAGAAGATCTCGTCGGTGGTGCCGTACTCCACGATGTGGCCGGCGTACATGACGGCGATCTTCTCGCACATGGAAGCCACAACGCCCAGATCGTGGGTGATCATGATGATGCTCATGCCCAGCTTCTTGCGCAGATCCTGCATCAGCTCAAGGATCTGTGCCTGAATGGTCACGTCCAGTGCGGTGGTAGGCTCGTCAGCGATCAGCAGCTTGGGCTCACAGGCCAGTGCAATCGCGATCATCACGCGCTGGCGCATACCGCCGGACAGCTCGTGGGGGTACTGCTTCAGGCGCTTCTCGGGCTCATTGATGCCAACCAGCTCCAGCAGTTCCTTGGCGCGTGCCCATGCATCGGCCTTGTTCTTATCGGTGTGCAGGCGGATGACCTCCACGATCTGGTTACCGATGGTGTACACCGGGTTCAGGCTGGTCATGGGGTCCTGGAAGATGATGGAGACCTCGTTGCCGCGGATCTTGCGGAAGTCCTTCTCCTTCATGTTCTCGATCTCGTGGCCGTTAAACCACACCTTGCCGCCCACCAGCTTGCCGGGATAAGCGGTCAGGCCCATAACGGAGTAGGCGGTGACCGACTTACCGGAGCCGGACTCACCCACAACGCCCAGAACATCGCCCTGATTCATGGTAAAGGAAACGCCGTTCAGTGCCTTTACTTCGCCCGCAGGGGTGAAGAAAGAAAGGCGTTCTTCTTTGATGTCAAGAATTTTCTCGCTCATTTCTGTTCACCTCATCAATTCTTCAGCTTCGGGTCAAAGGCATCGCGCAGGCCATCGCCGAACAGGTTGAACACAAGGATCATCACGCTGATCATCAGTGCGGGAGCGATCAGCAGATGGGGGTAGGTGTTCATGCCCTTGACGGCATCGGTAGCCAGAGAACCCAGAGAAGGCAGCGGGGCTGCAACACCCAGACCGATGAAGCTCAGGTAGCTCTCAGTAAAGATGGAAGCCGGGATCTGCAGGGTGGTGGTAACGATCAGGGTACCGATGCAGTTGGTGAGCAGATGCTTTTTGATGATACGGCCGCTGGAAGCGCCCAGTGCGCGGGCAGCGGTAACGTACTCGCTCTCCTTCAGGATCAGGATCTGGCTGCGGACGATACGCGCCATACCGACCCAGTACAGCAGAGCAAAGATGATGAAGATGGAGATCATGTTGGGGCCAAGGGTCTGCATCCACTTGAAGCCGGGCTGGGTGGACAGCTTGTCCAGCGGGTCCTTCAGGGCCATGCCCAGCAGGATGATCAACAGAATGTCCGGGATGGTGTACAGAATATCGGTGATACGCATCATGATATTGTCCACCCAGCCGCCGGCAAAAGCCGCAACCGCACCATAGGTGGCGCCGATGATCAGCACCAGCACAGAAGCGATCAGACCAACAGACAGGCTAACGCGGGTGCCCATCATGATACGCACAGCGAAGTCACGACCCATACGGTCGGTGCCCAGAATGTGCGGGAACACCTTTTCGCCTGCGTCGATACGCGCCTGCTCGGAGACAGAGTATTCGAAGGGCTTCAGGTTGTTGCTGCCCTTCATCTGCTCGGAATAGCTGTAAGGCCAGACGGCGGGCAGCAGATAGGCAAAGATGGCAATGGCAATGATGAACACAAAGCTGACCATGGCGATCTTGTTCTTCTTCAGGCGGCGGATACCGTCCTTCCAGAAGTTGACGCTTTCGCGCATGACCACCAGGCTCTGCTTTTCCTCATTGCTGGCGGGCAGAAAATCCTCCGCGTTGAGCTGCAGGCTGAGCGGATTCTTTTTAATGTTTTCCATGAAAATCGCTCCTTTCTCTTACTGCAGTTTGATGCGCGGGTCGATGATCTTATAAAGGATATCCACGATCACGTTTGCAATGATGACCATGCTGGACAGCAGGATGGTGGTGCCCATGATCATGGTGTAGTCACGGTTGGTGATAGCAGACACGAAATCGCGGCCCAGACCGGGCACGGAGAAGATCTTTTCCACCACAAAAGAACCGGTCATCAGGCTGGCCAGCATGGGGCCAACGTAGGTGATGACAGGCAGAATGGCGTTGCGCAGTGCGTGCTTGAACAGGATCATAAACTGGGACACGCCCTTTGCGCGGGCAGTGCGCATATAGTCCTGACCCATGACGTCCAGCAGGCTGGAGCGCATCAGACGGGTGATATAAGCCGAGGGATAGATGGCCAGTGCGGTAACCGGCATGATATAGGCGGCTGCGCTGTTCAGGCCAACGGTGGGCAGCACCTTCATGTTCATACCAAACTGGTACAAAAGCAGCACGCTGGAGATAAAGCTGGGGATCGCGATGCCGCAGGTAGCAAACACGATAATAACGTTATCCAGCCACTTGCCGCGGTTATAAGCGGAAATGCAGCCCAGCGGGATGCCCACGCACAGAGCCACCACCACTGCAATGCCTGCCAGACGGCAGGACACCGGCAGTTTGCTGGCGATGATCTGGTTCACGGTACGGCCGCGCTGACGCAGGCTCAGACCCAGATCGCCGTGCAGAAGGCTCTCCATGTAGTTGACGTACTGCACACCCAGCGGCTTATCCAGGCCATACTTTTCGGCCAGAGCCTGCTGAGCAGCGGCACTGATGGACTTTTCTGCCACGAACGGGCCACCGGGGACCAGGTTCATGACAAAAAAGGTAACCGTAGCCACAATAAAGATACTGAAGATACCCATTGCGACACGCTTGATGATGTACTTTGCCATCGTTTGATGCCACTCCAATCCTATCAATGAATTACTGTTTTTGCTCTCAGGCCGAGCCACACTTTCCCGCAGTCCGCCAGCCTCACACATAGCGGACGTCTGTCCTTGGCACGCGGACAGAAAAGCGAATAATAAAACGATGGCATCTTGCGGTTGCATAAACACCATCGTCCATACCCGAGAAACACTCTATCTATTATAAAGATAACCACGATTTTTGTCAATTTACATGAAAAGAATTCACTTCATTATAGCAAAGCATGAGTGAAATCTTATACTTTATACAAATTTCCTGTACATTTGTAGGTAAAAGTGCTACTTTTCCGGCCTTTTGGGGGATTGTTCCGTTGGCGCGTACAATCCGCCCTCCCCTGTCGGCGTAAAAGGCAGCGTCTCTGCCGCAGAGTCATCCGTCCATGTCATCGGCATTTTTCTCCATGTTGGAGGAAACTTGGCAAAAAAGACCACCCGCAGCCCCTTCTCCGGCACGGTCGGTGCCCGGGAGATATGCTGCGGGTGGTCATGGGTCGTTTTGCGGGTCAGGAGTACAATTTTGCGGTCAGCTGGGAGTACATGGCGCTCTTTTGTGCCTTATAGGAAGCCATTGCCTGATCAGCCAAGGCGGTGCTCTGGCCGTTGGCGGTCAGCACAGTGCGCATCTGGCTGACGATGTTCTCCACTTCCTTATCGTAAGATGCCTGCATCGCATACAGTCTGCCGCTTCTCGCCAGTGCAATGGAGATTTTGCGCGCCTGTGTCTGCTGAGACTCCGGCAGCGCCTTGTATTCTGCCTTTGCCCCGGCAATGCAGCTGTTCAGCTCCGACTCAGCGCGCGCCTTGACACTGTACAGCTGCTTCAGCAGCGCCTTGACCTCCGTCTCGTAGGCAGCTTCCTGTTTACCGGAAGAGGACGCCGGTTTTTCTGCGGCAGAAGCAGTGCTGGAGCCGGATGTGCCGGTAGTGTTCTCCTTCTTGCCGGAAGAGGACGCATTGCTGCTCTCCGTCTGGGAGCCAGAGCTCCCCGAGGAAGCGGCAGAACCTGCTTCCTCCTGCGGAGCACTGGCCGCCGCCTCCTGTTCCCCGCCGCTGGATGCAGCAGCTTCGCCGGTCAGCTCCTCCAGCGTGATCTCGCCGCTGAGCAGCTTATCCAGATCATCATCCGTCAGGGTGAACTGTGTGCTGTCCGCCGGGGCATCCGGCAGGGTTTCCGGCAGACTGGCTGCCATGCTGCGAAGATAGAGCAGCACACCAAGGACAGCTGCTGCCAACAATGCCACCAGCGTGCCCAGCACGATCAACACGATTTTCAGGACCTTATTTTTCTTCATATCAAAATCCGCTGCCCGGACAGAGTATTCCTCCGCCCGGGCAGTTTTCTCCTTACTAATTGGATCAGACCCACATTCCCAAAAACTTTTTGGGCTGATGCAGGGTCGCAGCGTCCAGCTCCTGATCATGGAACAGTTCATCGCCGTTGCGCACGATGCGGGCAGCCGTCTCCTTGCCAAGCAGCTTTTCCAGCTGCTGCACGCCCTGTGCCATACGGGGCGGGCGCTTGTCCGGGGAATGGGTGTCGGTGGAGATGACATGGACCAATCCCCACTGAATGAACTTGCACAGTTTTTTGCACAGCTTGGGCTCCAGCAGTGCCCCTGCATTGATCTGTGCATAAGCACCGGCGGCCACCCAGTCGTACAGCAGAGTGGGGTCCTCCAGCACATAGGGATAGCGCTCGATATGCGCGATCAGCGGCACGATGCCCTGCTGCTGCAGCTGGTACAGCGTCTGCCGGATAAAGTGCGGCTTGTGGGTGGTGGGAAACTCCAGCAGCAGATAGGCGGTATCCCCCATACACAGCGCCCGGGTATCCAGCTCGCACAGACCGGGAGAGAAGAACACCTCTGCGCCCAGCTTGAAGTCAAACTGCATGGGCTGTCCCTCCAGTGCGGCGGTCAGCTGCTCAAAGGCAGCCTGCCGCTTTGCTGTA
The DNA here is from genome assembly GCF_003287405.1 of Faecalibacterium prausnitzii. Classification (GTDB taxonomy): domain Bacteria; phylum Bacillota; class Clostridia; order Oscillospirales; family Ruminococcaceae; genus Faecalibacterium; species Faecalibacterium intestinale. The sequence continues at coordinate 174,051 of NZ_PRLD01000002.1, read as the reverse complement.
AAGGCTTCCACCGTGGTACGTTCGCTGTTGAAGTGGCTGGTGAAGGCGATATTGCGCACACCGTCCTCATATTCCCTGCGCAGCAGCTCCAGCGAGACTGCTGTATCCTTTGCGCCGTCATCAATGCCGGGCAAAATGTGACAATGCAGATCAGTCATAGCAGCGCTTCCTTATTCAACAACATCAGCCTTCTGTTTTTCGTAGGCATAATTGTAATTATAGGCATAGCTGTATGCGTAGCTGGAGCCCTTGAGCGCCTTCTTCATGTCGTAGCGGGTCAGCACGCTGCCCAGCACCCGGACACCGGCATCCTGCAGCTTTTTCACTGCGCCGCGCACCGCATCGGCGGGGGCGTAGTCCGAGCGCACAACGAAAACCGCGCCGTCCACATAGCGGCCGATGACGGCTGCATCGGTGACCACGGACACCGGGGGTGCATCAAAGATGACCACATCGAACTTTTCCCGCAGGGTGTTGACCATGGCCTGCATCTGCGGCTGGCTCAGCATCTCGGAGGGGTTCGGCGGCGGGGTACCTGCGGGCAGGAAGGTCAGATTCATTTCCTTCAGCTCCTGCAGCGCCTCGTCCAGCGTGCACTGGTTGGACAGCACGTTGGAAACGCCCTTTACGTTGTGACCGGCCTTCAGATAGCGGTGCAGCACCGGCTTGCGCAGGTCGCAATCCACCAGAGCCACCTTTTTGCCGCTTTCGGCCATCGTCATCGCCAGATTGACCGCCACATTGCTCTTGGATTCCTCCGGCACGGTACTGGTGATGACCAGCGTGTGCACGTCCATGGAGCCCGCCATAAAGTCCAGATTGGTGCGCAGAGACTTATAGGCCTCCACATAGCCAAAGGGCATCCCCTTATCGGTGATCAGCTGCAGGGTACGGTGCTCGCCGTCAGTTTTGTTCTTTTTGTTAAACAGATTCCACATCGTCTTACACCTCCGGGATCAGGCCCAGCACGGGCAGGCCGAGCTTCTTCTGAACATCTTCGTCATCCACAATGGTATCGTGCAGCAGGTGTGCCAGCACCAGCACGCCGCACACCACCACAGCGCCCAGCAGACCGGCCAGCACAACGTACTTCTTGGTCTGGGGGAACACCTTGTTGGGATCGATGATCACATCGCTCACCGCCTTGCAGGAACCGGCTTCCACCTTTTCCACCAGCACATCGGGCACGATGTCGGCAATGGTCTGTGCGATCTCGCCTGCGCGCTCTGCATCGGTATCGGTGACCGTGATCTGCATGATCTGGGTAGAGTCCACATCGGCAACATCCACCATCTTATACAACTCGGTGTAGGTCATATCCAGATCCAGTTTGTCGATCACCTCGTTCAGCACGGTGTTGCCCTTGATGATGACCGCATAGGTGCTGATCAGGTTCTTGGCAGAGTTGAAGTTATCACTGGTAAAGGTAGAGGAATTATCCTGCCGGGTGTTCACGATCATATTGATAGAAGCCTGATACTTGGGTGTAAGCGCAAACATACACACCAGCAGGCAGATCAGCGCTGCCGCAACAGCTGCTGCCACGATCTGCACAATATGCGCCCACAGCAGGCGCGCCAACTCCATCAGATCAATGGTCTCCTCGTCCTCCATGCTTCGGAGCGGCTGTCCCATAGTTGTTTTTTCGTCCATAGTAGAGAAACTCACCTTTCTTGTTGTTCCGCAGTGCAAGAAATGTACACCGGGTTCCTATAGATACACATTCGTTTTTTAATGATAACATATCCCGGCGTATTTTACAAGCAGAAAATGCCATTTTCTGCCGGCAAACAGATGAACAAAATTTGCCATTTCCCGTACAAAAAAGGGCATCCGCAGCACTTTGATGGCTGCGGATGCCCTTTTTATGGATTTTTAGCGAAAGCGTTTAACGGGAGCCCTTGTCGTAGGGAATACCCTCGGCCTTGGGTGCCATGCTGTTCTTGGAAGTGAAGGCCAGAATGACCATGGATGCCACGAAGGGCATCATATTATAGATGTTGCTGGACCAGTGCAGCTGTGCAAGGAAGGTGGAGTCTGCAATGTTGGCAAGACTCTTGAACACAGCAAAGAACATGGCTGCGCCAAAGATGTGGAAGGGCTTCCACTGGCCAAAGATCATAACTGCCAGTGCCAGAAAGCCTGCACCGGCCACGCCGACTTCAAAGTTCCAGGTCTGCACCGGGGGCACGATATAAGCCAGACCGCCGATCGCGCCCAGCGCACCGGAAAGGATGACACCGGCGTAGCGCATCTTGTAGACGTTGATGCCCACCGAGTCCGCAGCCTGCGGATGCTCGCCGCAGGCACGCAGACGCAGGCCGAAGCGGGTCTTGTACAGCACGATATAGCTGACCACCAGCAAGATCAGCCCCAGCGGCACGAACACGCTGAGCTCCAGCCCGCCGATGCTGAACAGGAAGGGCTTGTTGGAGTAGTTCAGCTTGGCGCTGCCGCTCTCGCTGAAGTACTTGGAGATGACCACGGCAATGGCGGTAGCCAGCAGGTTCAGTGCCGTGCCGCCGATGGTCTGGTCCGCCTTCAGGTTGATGGAAGCAAAAGCCAGCAGCAGGCTGTAGATCACGCCCGCCAGCGCTGCCACCAGAATGGAGATCAGCACCACAAGGAAGGGCGAAAGGCTTGCAGGCAGCATGGTCAGGGTAAGCACACCGGCCACACCGCCGATGACCATAATGCCCTCCAGTGCAATGTTGATGATGCCGGAATGTTCGCTGAACATACCGCCCAGTGCCACCAGCATCAGCACGATGCCGTACAGCAGGGTATATTTGATCAGAAGCAGCATATTACTTGCCCTCCTTTTTGGTCTTTTCTGCGGCAGGCGCAGGCTCTGCGTTCACATTGGTCTTTTCGGCATTTCGGAACAGCAGGCTCTGGATCTTGCCCCGGAACAGCATGGAGAATGCGCACAGGTAGATGATGATGCCGCTGATCAGATCCGAGATCTCAGTGGGGTAGAATTTGGTGGACAGGAAGGAGCCGCCGACCGAGATATGGGAGATGAACAGCGCAGAGAACACGGTACCGATGGGGTTCGAGCTTGCCAGCAGTGCCACCGAGATACCGTTGAAGCCCATGCCCGGCAGGCTGGTGGAGTTCAGCGGGTTCCACTGGGACACGTTGGACAGATAGAACAGACCTGCGCCGAAGCCCGCCAGCGCACCGGCAATGGCCATGGAGAGGATGATGTTCTTCTTCTCGTTGATACCGGCATAGCGGGCGGCGTTCTTGTTCAGGCCAACGGCCTTGAGCTCGTAGCCGAAGGTGGTCTTGTTCAGCACCACCCAGATCAGCACAGCCACCGCTGCCGCCAAGAAGATGGCAATGGTGGTGCTGTTGGTCTGGAACAGCTTGTTCAGGCCGAAGTCCGGGATCAGGGACTGGGCAAAATCGGCGTTCTTACTCAGGTTCAAAGTACGGGTGTTGCGCACGTCGTACATGGGGCCGGTGCCGTTCTGGTAGATGAGCTCATTTACCAGATACAGGCCGATCCAGTTGAACATAATGGAGGTAATGACCTCGTTGATGTTGAAGTAGGCCTTGAAAAAGCCGGGGATCGCGCCCCACAGGCCGCCCAGCACTGCTGCTGCCAGCAGGCAGACGAACCAAGGCAGCTTGAGCATAATGGCGCAGTACAGCGCACCGTAAGCGCCCAGCGTGTACTGACCGGCTGCACCGATGTTGAACAGGCCAGTCTTGAAGGCAAACGCCACGGACAAGCCGGTCATGATCAGGGGTGCGGCATTGGCAAGCTCCTTGCCTACGCCGTAGGGGGCATCGTGGAAGCCGCCCTTGATGATGCGCACAAAGCCATCGTCCCATGCGTGTGCGGGGTTGATGGCTACCAGCACCAGAAAGCCCACCAGCAAACCAATCAGGATGCACAGCAGTGCAGCCAGCACGCTGGTAACAGAGCTTTGCAGGCTGCCGCCGCGGGAAAGTTTTTTCTTATTCATGTGTTACTGCTCCTCCTTTCCCTGCTTGCGGGCGCCTGCCATATACAGACCCAGCTCCTGCACGGTGGTGGTCTTGGGGTCAAACTCGCCCACGATCTCGCCCTCGTACATTACAAGGATGCGGTCAGAAAGGTTCATCACCTCGTCCAGCTCCAAGCTGACCAGCAGCACGGCCTTGCCCTTGTCGCGCTCGGCCACGATCTGGCGGTGAATGTACTCAATGGCACCCACGTCCAGACCACGGGTGGGCTGCACTGCCACCAGCAGCTTGGGGTCGCGGTCGATCTCGCGGGCGATGATTGCCTTCTGCTGGTTGCCGCCGGACATACTGCGCACGGTGGTCACACTGCCCTGACCGCTGCGCACGTCGTACTGCTCGATCAGCCGGTCGGAGTACTCGCGCACCTTATCGGCACGGATAAAGCCGCCCTTCTGGAACTCCGGCTGCCAGTAGCGCTGCAGCACGATGTTGTTTTCCAGACTGAAATCCAGCACCAGACCGTGCTTGTGGCGGTCCTCCGGGATGTGACCCATGCCGTCCTTGGAGCGCTGGCGGATGCTCTCGTGGGTGATATCCTTGCCGTCCAGCGTAAGCTTGCCGCTAGACAGCTTGCTCAGGCCGGTCAGGCCGTAGATGAACTCGGTCTGGCCGTTGCCCTCGATGCCCGCCAGACAAACGATCTCGCCTGCGTGCACCTTGAAGGACACATCCTTCACCACGTCCTTCTTGCGCTGGTCGTTGTGGATGGTAACATTCTCCACGTCCAGCACGGTCTCGCCGGGGTGTGCGGGCTGCTTTTCTACCTGCAGCTGCACGTCACGACCCACCATGCGGCGGGAAAGCTCTTCCTTGGTAGTGTCCTTGATATCCACCGTGCCCATATATTTGCCCTTGCGCAGCACGGTGCAGCGGTCAGCCACAGCCATGATCTCGTTGAGCTTATGGGTAATGAACAGGATGGACTTGCCCTCCTTCTTGAACCCGCGCATGATCTCCATCAGCTCGTCGATCTCCTGCGGGGTCAGCACAGCGGTGGGCTCGTCAAAGATCAGGATCTCGTTGTCGCGGTACAGCATCTTCAGGATCTCCACGCGCTGCTGCATACCCACCGAGATATCGCTGACGAGTGCGTCCGGGTCTACCCGCAGACCGTACTTTTCGCTCAGCGCCATCACCTTTTTGCGTGCCTCGGCCTTCTGCAAAAAGCCCATCTTGTTGGGCTCCACGCCCAGAATGATGTTGTCCAACACGCTGAAGCATTCCACCAGCTTGAAGTGCTGATGCACCATGCCGATGCCCAGTGCGTTGGCATCATTGGGGTTGCGGATGGCGACCTCCTTGCCGTTTTTCAGGATCTTGCCCTGTTCCGGCTGATACAGGCCGAACAGCACGCTCATCAGCGTACTTTTGCCCGCACCGTTCTCGCCCAGAAGGGCGTGTACCTCGCCCTTGCGCAGCTGCAGGGTGATATCATCGTTTGCCTTGATACCGGGGAATTCCTTGGTAATGTGGAGCATCTCGATCACATAATCCTCTGCCAATCTGCTCACTCTCCTTTCGTGCCGTAACGACACCTTTTCTATACTACAAACCATTATACCTGATTTTTTGCAGTTTGCACACGGCTTTTTGATTTTTTGTCAAAAAGCACAAGTAAAAGTATTACTTTTGTACGGTCTGCACGATTTCCAATCTGATTCTCCCACACAGGCATACAAAAAGGGCGGGGTGCCCCTGCATGAGCACCCCGCCCCTATTACGGGAGTAATTCCGGGAAAGCGATTACTGGATGTAGTTGACCTTGGTGAACTCGCTGACGGTGGGCTTGGTAGCGTCGTCGGAGCTGTTGTCCACAACGAGCTCGCCGGAAGCGATCTTGGTCTTCAGGGTCTCGTACTCGTCCTTGGTGAAGGTCTTGAAGTTCCAGCTGTCATCAGCAGTGGGCAGACCAACGTAGTCGCCGTCCTCCAGACCGAAGTTGCCGTTGGTAGCAGCGATGTTGCTCCACTCGCCGGCCTCGATGTTGCCCAGAGCGGTGCTGACAGACTCAGACAGACCCTTCATGGCAGAGGTGATGAACGGGTTGTAAGCGTAGCCGTCCTTTGCCACGCCGTTGACACCGATGTAGTTCTGGTCAACGTCAACGCCCACAACGTAGCCGTTGTTCTTCAGAGCAGCCTCAACAGCGGAAGTGTAGATGCCGCCGCCGCAGGCAAAGACGATCTGAGTGCCGTTGGCATACCAGCCCTCCATACGGGAGGTGATGTTGGCATCGCCGTAGAACTGGCCGCCGTAGAAGTAGTTGATGTCAATGTTGGTGCCCAGCTCCTTTGCAGCAGCGTCAGCGCCCTGCACATAGCCGTAGCCGTAACGGATCACAGCGGGCACAGCCATGCCGCCCAGGAAGCCCAGCTTGGTGTAGCCGTCCTTAACAACGGCGTAGCCTGCCAGATAGCCTGCCTGCTCCTCCTTGAAGGTGATGCAGTAGCAGTTGGCGGGGATGCTGTCGGTGCCGATATCGCCCTGAGTCACATCGATAGCGATGAGCTTGACGTCGGGGTACTGCTCAGCAGCCCATGCCAGAGAGGCACCGTACAGGTAGCCAACGCAGACGATAACGTCAGCGCCATCGTTGACAGCCTGACGGATCATGGTCTCGCGATCCTCATCGGAAGCATCGGAATCGGGGATGTAGTACTGGCAGTTATCGCCCATGTAGCTGGAAACAGCAGCCCAGCAAGCCTGGTTGAAGCTCTCATCATCGATCGTGCCGGTATCGCAGGTCAGAGCGACCTTGGCGATCTTCTCAGCGCCGTCTGCTGCGCCGGAAGCGGCGGCAGAGCTGGCAGCGGCGGAAGAAGCAGTGCTGGTAGAAGAAGCGGAAGAACCGCCGCAGGCGGTCAGAGCAGCGGCAGCGGCAGCAGCACCGGCCACAGCCAGAAAGTTACGACGAGAAATCTTCATAAGAAACTCTCCTTTTATTTTAAAAAATTGCGTCAAAAGAATGAAATGTGCGCTCTGGCACATTTGCTGGCTCAAGTATAGCGGGTGGAAGTGACAGATGCAAGCAATTTCCGATTACAAATTCTTTACAAATCCCTTGTATAATTTATAAAAAAGCAATGCTTATTCACCAATTTTCCCCTGCTTGCGCTGTTTTTCAAAGAAGAACACTTACTCCCCTTCCACGGCGCTGTTGCCCGCCACGTTGGAGGGGCCAAAGCCGAAGGGCAGCAGCTCATCCATGCTGCGCTCGATGAAATCCTCCGGGGTCTTTGCCATAATGACGTTCAGCTCCGGCCCGCCAAACTCGAATAGTGCCTGACGGCACACCCCGCAGGGCGAGGTGATCTGCCGGTTCACTTCGCCCCGGCGGCTGCCCACCACGGCGATATCCGTAAACGCGGTCACGCCCTCGGCCACCGCCTTGAACAGGGCGGTGCGCTCGGCGCAGCTGGTGGGGGTAAAGGCGGCGTTCTCCACGTTGCAGCCGGTAAAGATGCGGCCGTCCGCAGCGCGCAGCGCAGCGCCCACCATAAAATCACTGTAAGGTACATAGGCCTTTTCCCGCGCGACCAGTGCCATGCGGATCAGCTCCTGCTTTTCTTCCATGGTCAATTTTGTCATGCCGTTTCCTCCTTTTATGGGCAAAAACAGCGCGGCTGTGCCTTGGGGCGGCAGCCGCGCTGGAAAATTATGCGATCAGTACTCTGCGCCCAGAGCGACCTTCATCATATCGGTAAAGCTCTTCTGGCGCTCCTCGGCGGTGGTGATGCCGGGGGCCACAAAGCTGTCCGAGATGGTCAACAGGCAGGCGGCGTTCTTGCCCAGCACCTGCGCGTTGGCAAACAGGGCAAAGCTTTCCATCTCCACGCACAGGCAGCCATCCTCGTCCCGCAGCTTTTCCCAGTAGGTGGGCTTTGCGTCCGAGGGCTGGCGGTAGAACACATCCGAGGAGTGGATGTTGCCCTCGATCAGGGGGATGCCCTGCTTTGCAGCGGAGGCACGCAGCTTTTCGTTCAAAGCTGCACTGGGCAGGGTGATGTTGCCGGTAAATCCGCTCTGTACCCGGGCGTAGTTGCTCTCGCTCACAGCGCCGGTAGCCAGCACGGTGTCGAACAGCTTAGCCTTTTCGGTATAGCTGCCGGCAGAGCCGATGCGGATGATGTTCTCCACGCCGTAGAAGCTGAACAGCTCGTAGGAGTAGATGCCGATGGAGGGCATACCCATACCGCTGCCCATCACGCTGATGGGACGGCCTTCGTAGGTGCCGGTAAAGCCCAGCATCCCGCGCACACCGGTCACCTGCCGGACATCCTGCAAAAAGGTATCGGCAATAAACTTGGCACGCAGGGGGTCACCCGGCATAAGGACTGTCTTGGCGAAATCGCCCATTTCTGCGCTGATGTGAGGGGTAGACATAGATGATCTCTCCTTTTTATTCAAGATACAGCAGAGGGGCTTTCCCCTGTGGAAAAGCCCTTGCTGCTATTTACCGATATTTGCTGCGGTTGAACACGTTCTGCGGTGCGATGTAAGAGCCGTTGCGCCGGATCTCGAAGTGGCAGTGGTTGCCGCTGGAACGTCCGGTACTGCCCACATAGCCGATGAGCTGCCCCTGCTTGACCGACTGACCGGCGTGCACCACCAGCGACAAGCAGTGGGCGTACAAGGTGGTGTAGCCGTTGCCATGGCTGATGATGATGGAGTTGCCGTAGCCGTTGCCTGCACCGGCGCGGTTATAGCCGGCCTTGGTCACCGTACCGCCTGCCGAAGCATAGATAGGCGTACCGGCGGCGGCGCAGATATCTACGCCCTTGTGGCTGCCGCCGTACCAGCGGGAGCAGTTCCGATAGCCGGGCACCGGCCAGATAAACTGTCCTCTGCCGGTGATATAGGATGCACCGGAGGACACCTTTTTGGTGCCCACCGTAACTTTTTCGGTCACAGGCTCCTTGGTCACCACAGTGCTCAAAATCTGCTGGGAAAGCTGATTGCCGTTTGCATCGTACACCCGCTGTGCCGTCACGGTGCGGATGCCGTTCTCGCCCTTCTGGGTAACGCGCTTGGTACCGGAGTTCAGCTCGTTGGACTTGGTGGTCTCGGTGGTGTAGGCGATCTCTTCCTCCCAGCTTTCCACCTTGGTGATGCGCACCTCCAGCGTTTCCTCCTCCCGCACCACGGTCAGTGCATCGCCGGGCAGGATCTTGGAGTTCTGGGTCAGGCCGTTTTCGCCGTTGGCGGTAAAGCCGGTGTTCATTTCGCACAGTTCCTTCACGGTCAGGCCGTTTTTCTGGGCAATGGACCAGATGGTATCGCCGTTCTGCACCGTATAGGATTTTTCTGCCTGCTGCACGCCAGAGAGCAGCTGCTCCACCTCGGCTTCCTCCTGAAAGCTCTCGTTGAAGTAGATGCCGTTTTCCAGCGTGACATCCTTGTTGAAGCCCACGGTGGTGTTGGGGTCGTCCGGGTTCTCGTAGGGTTCCAGCAGGCTGCTGATGTATCGTTGCAGACCGGTGCCGTCCGCGCATACGGCGGTCAGCTCGCCGTCCAGATACAAAGCCGTACCCTCGCTGATCTGGTCGCTGGAGGTTTTGAGGATAGCGTCAGCCACGTCATTTTCGTCCATCACGTCATGGGCGACGGTCACGGAATAAGTAGGCTCCACGGTAAAGCGCGCCTGCTCTGTACCGGAATAGTTGATACGCTGCTGCACAGCCTCCAGCGCAGAGTTGAACACCTCTTCGTTGGCCACATAGCCCACAGTTTTATCGTCCACCTGCACCTGCAAAGCGTAAGGCTGACGGATGGTGGTCTGGAACACCGTCACCATAACAGCCAGTGCTGCCGCCGGCAGCACATACATGGCCATGCGGGGCACAAGGCGGATGTTATCGGCGATGCCCTCCGCAATGAAGTGCCCGCTTGCGCGCAGCGCAGCGCCAAAGCCTTTTTGCTTGCGCACCCGGTGTGCGTGGCGCAGCAGCGCCCCGGTGCCCCGCAGGGCAAGCACCACCGGGCCAAACAGATCCCGCAGCAGCCGCGCCGCCCCGGGAAAGGCCATGGATGCAATATTTTTCAGCAGATCTCTGCCCATCTGCAGCAGACGCTGCAGCCCGTGCTGCAAACGGCGCCCGGTACGGATGACCGCATACTCGGCGGAAAAGCCGATGGCGTACAGCGTCTCGCCCACCATGGGCGCTACGGGGTTGTGCAGCAGCTTATGCCACAGCGTTTCCCGGCGGTGCTGACGCTTGCGGCGCAGTCTGTGCCGCCGCAGCACACCCCGGCACTGGAGCTGTGCCCACAGCGAGCGCAGCTTTTGGCGGCGGGTCTGCCGTACCGGCTGCGCAGCGGGCTGCTGCTCCTTTGTTTTATCTTCAGTCAACGGGATTTTCTCCTTCCTGCGCCGCTGCAGGGCATTTTTTCGGCCCGGAACGCAGCAGCTAGATGGTGTACGTTCCCCTGTTCAAAAGGCCAACAGGGCCTGTACACAATATGCTCTCTTTTTTATTATACACTTTGCATGGTTTGAAACAAGCGCTTACATAAAATTTGGCTACTTTTTCACGCAGTTTTCACGAAAAAAGCGCTTCCATATCCGGCGGCAGCGGGCTTTCCACCGTGACCGTGCGCAGCTGCAAGGGCATTTCCACCCGGATGCCGTCCGGCAGCGGGGTGTACACAGGCACCGCAAAGCTCTGCCGGGCGCAGTGCAGCGCCTGCCGGCCAATGCGCTCCCGGCTGCCGCCGTAAAGGTCGTCCCCGGCAAGCGGATGGCCAATAGACGCAAAATGCACCCGGATCTGGTGGGTGCGGCCGGTCACCGGCACACAGGCTGCAAGGCTAAGGCCGTTTTCTTCCTTTATAATAGTATACTCCGTGCGGCTGGGCTTGCCCTCGGGGGTGACGCAGCGCCCGATGATGCTGTCGCCCCGGCGGCCGATGGGTGCATCGATGACCCCTTCCCCCGGCGGCAGCGCGCCCTGCGCAACGGCATAGTACAGCTTTTCCACCCCGCCTGCCAGCAGCGGTGCGGCGTAGGCGTTTTTCGCCGCCAGCACAAGGCCGCTGGTGTCCTTATCAATGCGGTTCACCGGGCGGAACACCGGGCTGTGGCCGTGGGCAGTCGCCCACGCCGCGTAGCCGTTTGCCAGCGTACCGCCGGGGTAGTTCAGGGTGGGGTGCACCGCCAGCTGCGGCGGCTTTTCCAGCACCACAGCAAAGGCATCCTCGTAGACCACCTTGACCGGGATCTCCGGCTGCGGGGTCACACCGTCCCCTTCCGGCGGCAGGGCAAAGGAAAGCACCTGCCCGGGGAAGATGCGCCGGTTTGCCAGCACAGGCACACCGTCCGCAAAAAAGCCGCCGCCCCGGAACTTGACCGCCCGGGCAAGGTCGGTAGAGACGGCACACTGGCGCAGAAAGCTGCGCACCAGCACCCCCTCGTGGGTGGCTGCCGTATCCGGCACGGCAAAATACAGCTGCATGGCCTGCCCCTCCCCTGCAAAATCCACAAAAAATACAAATGATATTATAACAAAAATCCGTTTCACTTGCAAATCTTACTTTTTTATGGTATCATGAGGAACGGAAAACGAGTGGAACATACGGCGGCGGGGCGGCTTTGACCGCTCTGAGGAAAGTCCGGGCCTCACAGAGCACGGTAACTGCTAACGGCAGCCGAGGGTGACCTTAGGGAAAGTGCAACAGAAAACAAACCGCCGCAGCAATGCGGTAAGGATGAAACGGCGAGGTAAGAGCTCACCAGCGCATGGGTGACCATGCGGCTTTGTAAACCCTACCGGAAGCAACGCCTATATGGGACGTACAGCGCTGCTCGCGTGTCCCGAAGGCGGCACGAGCCTGTCAGCAATGGCAGGCCTAGACAGATCGTCGTTTAATACAGAACCCGGCTTACGGTCTATCTCGTTTTCCCTTTTGTGTTTTTGCGCTGTCTGCTGCTATGCAGGCAGCTTTTTTGTTGCAGCAACGTAAAAAGAGGCCACCGCACAGGATTTGTGCAGTGACCTCTTTGTTGTTTACGCAAAAGGGATGCTCAGTTCCCGCTGCCGCCAAGGATGGCGTCCAGCACGGTGGAAGCGGCACTGTACAGCGAGCCTGCGGTCTGCTCTACCTGCTCCTGCGTGGGCAGGCTGACGGCGGGCGTCTCGGTGCTGCCGCCCTCGGCGGGGGTCTCCGGCTGTGGCGTCTCGGTGGCAGCGGGCTGCTCGGCGGGCGTTTCTGCAGGCTGCTCTGCCGGCTGTTCGGCGGGCTGCTCCGCAGGCTGCTCACCAGACTGTTCGGGCACGCTTTCCACCGGTTCTTCCACGATCACGCTGTCGGCGGGCGTCTCAGGCACAGAGACAGCGGCATCGGGGTCGGCGGTGGGGGTGTACACGTCCGTCTTTTCCGGGGTCTGGGTGGTGGAGCTTACCGTGCCCTCGCCGCCCAACACCGCCGCGACCATCGCCTTGGCCTTTGCCACGGAGTTTTCGTCCGGTTTCATGACATAGAGCTTCTGCCCCTTGGCAGAGTAGCACTTGGTGCTGCTGCCGGAGGAGCCGGTAACGGTGTAGCTTTCAATGTTCCACTCTGCAAAATCGCTGAGCTGCATCCGCACCAGTGCGCTGATCTGGTTCTGGGAAAGGCTGGTGACGAAGCAATCGGCGGCAGAATCCATGATCTTGGAAAATCCCATCAGCAGCGCCGGGGACTTGATCTTGTTCAGCATGGCATCGATCACCTTCATCTGGTTGATGCCGCGCTGCACGTCGCCGGTCTTAAAGGCATGGCGCTCGCGGGCAAAGGCCAGCGCAGCCTTGCCGTCCAGATGGTTCCAGCCCTCGGCAAAGGTGGTGGGGTCGTAGTAGCCGGGGCTGCCCACCGAGGTGAACGCCTGATCGGAGTATACGTCCACGCCGCCCAGCGCATCAACGATGTTGATAAAGCCTGCAAAATTGATGCGGATGTAGTGCTGCACATCCACCCCGTAAAGGTTGCCAAGGGTGTCCATGCTGGTCTGCACGCCGTAAAGGCCGGCATGGGTCAGCTTATCCTTGCTGTTTGTTCCGGCAAGATCCACATAGTAATCGCGCGGGGTGTTGATCAGCACCACCTGCTTGGTCTCGGGGTTCACGGCGGCAAGGATATTCACATCGCTGCGGGCTTTTTCGGTCAGCTCGCCGCGGGTATCCACGCCGCTCAGGTACACCACAAAAGGCTCTTTGGTGATCTTTTTCGCCTCGGCGTCGCTCAAAAAGCCGGTGGTCATATCGCCCAGCGCCGTCAGACCCTGCTGCGCCCACACGCAGCCCAGCGCCATGGCAGCACACAGCACCACCGAGAATGCCCGGGACACCGCGCCTGCAGTTTTGTACTCCTGACAGCGCTTGACCAGCAGCCACAGCAGTGCAAGCAGCGCCGCCAGCACCACCAGATACAGCACCGGCAGCATCTGGGTGCGCCATAGCTGCACCAGCGCCAGAACGCTTAAAATTGCCTGTACGATCAGCAAGATCTTCCCTCGTTTCGGGGGCTGGTATGCCCCATTTCCCCCGGACACCGTGGTGCGGGGGGTGTTTTGCTGCGGGCGGCGGGGCGGCGGAGCAGATTGCTCCGGCGGCAGCTCCGAGAAAAATGCGGCGCTGTCCACCTCCACGGTGGCGTCCTGCTGCTCAGTCTTGTGCAAAAGGCGGTGCAGGGAGCGGCCGTCCTCCTTGCGGGAATGCTCGTTTTCGTCCAACATGAGAATACTCCTTTTTTAGCCCACCGGAACGATGGTCAGCACGGCGCGGGCGGGCAGGCAGGTGGCGGTCTGATCCTCCGCCGACAGCCAGCCAAAGCCCTCGCAGATGTGATCCGGGCAGGGCGATTCAATAAACCGCGCGCTGCCGTCCTTTACCTCTATATGCACCGTATAATAACCGGTGTCCACACTGTAAGTCTCGTCCTTGTCCAGCGGAATGTCCAGCACGGCATTGTTGTCGCCGTAGATCAGCTGGGCAGCCAGTTTTCCGCCGGTGGCGCTGCGGCTGCGCGCAGCCAGCAGTACCGCTGCGATGGCCAGCACCACCGCTGCAAACAGGATATTGGTCAAAAGCTTTTTGTTCTTCATAGCTTACTGCTCCCCGGGCTTGAGCTGCTCCAGCTCTGCCAGCCAAAGGGTGGCGCAAGCGTCGCTGGGCATCCGCCAGTCGCCCCGGGGCGAAAGGGTCACGCTGCCCACCTTGGGGCCATCCGGCAGGCAGCTGCGTTTGAACTGCTGGGCAAAAAAGCGCCAGTAGAAGTTGCGCAGCCACTTGTACAGCACGGCGTCCGTGTACTCTGCCCTGCCCGCAAAGGCAGCCTTTGCCAGCCGGTAGATCTTTGCCGGGCCAAAGCCGCAGCGCAGCACATAATACAAGTAAAAATCGTGCAGCTCGTAGGGGCCCACCAGATCCTCGGTGATCTGTGCAATTTCGCCGTCCTTGGCGGGCAGCAGCTCCGGCGAGACCGGGGTAGCCAGAATATCCAGCAGCACATCGTGCAAAGCGGCGGTGGCGGCAGTCTCGGCTTCGTACTGCACCAGATAACGCACCAGCGTTTTGGGCACACCGGCATTTACGCCGTACATACTCATGTGGTCGCCGTTGTAGGTCGCCCAGCCCAGCGCCAGCTCCGAAAGGTCGCCCGTGCCCACCACAAGGCCGCCGGTGCGGTTGGCAAGATCCATCAGCTCCAGCGTGCGCACACGCGCCTGCCCGTTTTCAAAGGTGACGTCCAGCACCTTCTCGTCCTGTCCGATATCCGCAAAGTGGCTGCGCACAGTGTTGGCAATGCGGATCTCCTGAAAGCTCACGCCCAGCTCCCCGCACAAAATCTCGGCGTTGCTGCGGGTGCGCTTGGTGGTGCCAAAGCAGGGCATGGTCACCGCCAGCACATCGGCGGCGAGGCGGTGCAGCTGCTTCATGGCGCGCACTGCCACCAGCAGGGCAAGGCAGCTGTCCAAGCCGCCGGAAATGCCAATGACCGCCGTTTTTGCGCGGGCGTGCTCCAGCCGCTTGGCAAGGCCGTCGGCCTGCATTTTTAAAATCAGCTCGCACCGGGCGGCGCGGCGCTGCGGGTCGCCCGGCACAAAGGGCGCAGGGTCAATGCGGCGGGTGAGCACCGTTTCCTCCGGTGCAAGGTCAAATTCCACCGTGACGTAGCCCTCGGCGCTGGGCTCAAAGCTGGTGTTGCGGGCACGCTCGGCTTCCATGCGCTGGCAGTCCAGCTCGGTCTCGGCATGGTCGCCCGCAAAGGGCGCAGTCTCGGCAAGAATGCTGCCGTCCTCGGCGATGAGGTCGTGGCCGGCAAACACCATGTCCGTGGTGCTTTCACCGTGCCCTGCCGAGGCGTACAGGTAGCCGCACAGCAGCCGGGCGGACTGGTTTGCCACCAGTGCGCGGCGGTACTCGGCTTTGCCCACGGTCTCGTCGCTGGCAGAAAGGTTTGCAATGACGGTAGCGCCCGCCAGCGCGTGGAAGGTGGAAGGCGGCAGCGCGCTCCACAAGTCCTCGCACAGCTCCACGCCCAGCACAAAGCTGGGCATCTGGCGGCAGCGGAACAGCAGCGACGTACCAAAAAGCACCTGCTGCCCGCAGACAGTCACCGTCTGCACCTCGGTGCTGCCGGGGGTGAACTGCCGTTTTTCGTAGAACTCGCCGTAGTTGGGCAGGTAGGTCTTGGGCACGATGCCCAGCAGCTGCCCGCGGCACAGCACGGCGGCGCAGTTGTACAGCTTGCCGTGTACCAGCAGCGGCAAGCCCACCAGCGCCACGGTATCCAGCGTGCGGGTCTGCGCAAGCAGCCATTCCAGCGCATCCAGTGCGCCCTGCTGCAAAGTGCGCTGCAAAAACAAATCGCCGCAGGTGTAGCCGGTAAGGCAAAACTCCGGGAATACCGCCAGCTTTACCCCGCGCTGCGCGGCAGCTTGCAGCTGCGCCAGCACCTGCTGCGCGTTATAGGTGCAGTCTGCCACCCGCAAGGCGGGCGAAAAGGCAGCTGCCTTTAAAAAACCATCTTTCATAAGAGGATTTCACATCCTGTCTGTTTCAGTGTAGCCATGGTGACCCATGTTGACCATAGTATACCACAAACCGCATAAAACGGAAAGTAACAGTCTGGTAAAAGAAGTGTGAACGTGGGAAAACCCTCTCAGTCTCGTTTTTCCGGTTAGCGACTTCCCGGAGTGTACCCCTTCCGTCTGCTCACTACGTTCGCAGCCACCCGCTCCCCACTCTGTCGCTAACGCGACATCTCTCCCCGGCCGGGGAGAGTCTGTCCAAGGGGACGGCTTTGGGCGGTGATAGCAAACTTTCCGGCTGCACCTAAGGCGCCCCCTTGGGGGAGCTGGCGAGCGCAGCGAGACGGAAGGGGTAAAAAAACACCCCCGCAGGCTTACGCCCACGGGGGTGTCATTATGCTGTTATGTTCCCTGCACCCCTAAAGGTACAGTCACGCAAGCATGATCTAGTCAGTTAAAACTGATTAGAAAGCGAAATCGCCATTCTTAACGAAGGTGCTCTCGGAAGCAGCGTTCTTCACGGTGCCGAAGCCCAGGTTGTAGATAGCAGCCAGGTTGCCAACAACGTTCAGAGCGATGTTGCCAGCGCCCTTCAGGCCCCACTTGAACTTCTGGAAGCCGGTGGTGTCATCGCCCAGCTTGTTGGTGTAGTTAACAGCCCAGATGTCGCCGAACTGCTTGCCGAAGCCAGCCATGCCAACGCCGGGCTTCCAGGTGCCGCTGAACATAGCGCCAACGGTGTTGGTCAGGAAACCGCTCAGGTACTTGTTACCGACCACAGTCACCATGTTCTTGCTGAAGTTCTGCCACTGAGCAGACTCCATCACGGGGGCCAGGTAGTCAGCAACGCCGCCACCGATAACGTAGGTCATTTCGTTCTCAGACACAGCAGAGAAATTTGCAGGCATCATCATAATGAATTACTCCCTTCAAAAATAGAAAAAATATTTTCGAACCGGTGTTTCCGGCTCAATCCTTACTAGGATGGCAATAATATACCACACTTTCCAGAAATGTTCAAGTACTTTTTTGAAAAAAGTGTAAAAACTGTGAAACCCAGTCCCGGCTTTTGTAGCAAATATGCACTGTTCATGCGGGTTTTTCTGGTGTGACAGTTTTTTTCGCAATTTTATGAAAAACTGGCTCTCAGAACCATAAGGCGGTGCTTTGCAATGAAAACAGTTGTTTTTGTGGACGAATTGCTGCTGGTAAACTTTGCCGCAGCCGCCGCGCTGCTGCTGGGCGCGGGGCTTTTGTGCGGGCGCAGCTGCACCGGGCTGCGGCTGTGCGCGGGCAGCGCGGCGGCTGCCGTAAGCACCCTTGCCCTGCTGGCGCCGCCGTGGTGCACCCCGCTGGCGGTACTATATAAAATAGTCAGCTGCTGCTGCGTGGTAGCGGTGTGCTACGGCGTGCCCGGGGCGCGCAGCTTTGCCCGCCTGTGCGGGTGGTACGCGGCGCTGAACGGCGTGCTGTGCGGCGCGGTGGTGCTGCCCGGGGTGCAGGCCAACAACCTGAGCGTGCTTTTGCCGGTGCGCCCGGGGCAGCTTTTGCTCTGCTGCGCCGGGGTGTATGCGCTGCTGCGCGGGCTGCTGGCGGTGTTTGGACGCCCGCAGCGGGGCTGCTTTGCCGCCGTGCTGCATCTGGCAGGGGCGGCTGTGCCGGTGCAGGCTTACCACGACACCGGCTTTACCCTGCAGGACCCCCTTGCCGGGCGGCGGGTGGTGCTGGTGCAGTACCCGCCGGTGCGCAGCCGGCTGCCCGCGCCGCTGCGGGAAACCTTAGACAGCTGGTTTGCCGCCGGCGCTGCCCCGCCCCCCGGGCTTGGGGTACAGTTTGTGCCCTGCGCCGCCGTTACCGGCCGCTGCCTGCTGCCTGCCGTGCCCGCCGCACTGTGCTGCGGGCAGCGCCGCGTGCCCGGCCTGCTGGCGGCTTTTTGCGCCCCGGACGCCCCCGCCGGCGCATGGACGCTGCTGCTGGGGGACGACGTAGCGGAGGATGTGGGGGTGTAGTTTTACCCCCCCTCAGTCAAAGCCTTGCGGCTTTGCTGGTTAGCGGGCTCGCCCTCTCAGGCGCTGACGCGCCAGCTCTCCCAAAGGGAGAGCCCTTGGCAGTCCACACTTGCTCCATCTTTTTACAAGAGTTCTTCCCTTTGCAGAGAAACACTTTCAGATGGAACTATTGCATCTGAAAACTTTACGATGTAACCGGAAACTTTTCCGCTATGCCAAAGCCTCTCCCTTTGGGAGAGGTGGCACGGCGCAAGCCGTGACGGAGAGGGCGAGCACGCTCCCCTGTCATACATATAATAATTATTGCACAGGAGGGATATCCATGTTGCAGTTTTTCCGGCAGATGTGGCAGCGGCTGTGGGGGCGTTTGCGCTACTGCGGCGCGGTGCATTATCTGGCGGGCGGGCCCAGCCTGCCCCCGCCCCTGACCACCGAGCAGGAAAAAACCCTGCTTGACCGCATGGCCGCCGGGGACGCCGCCGCCCGCGAGGAGCTGATCACCCACAACCTGCGGCTGGTGGTGTATCTGGCAAAAAAGTACGAAAACAGCGGCGTGCCCGCCGAGGACTTGGTAAGCATTGGCACCATCGGGCTGATCAAGGCGGTAAACACCTTTACCCCTGCCCGCAGCATCAAGCTTGCCACCTACGCCAGCCGCTGCATCGGCAACGAGATCCTGATGTACCTGCGCAAAAGCTCCAACCGCCGGCAGGAAGCCAGCATCGACGAGCCTTTGAACGTGGACGGCGACGGCAACGAGCTGCTGCTTTCGGACATCCTTGGCAGCGATGCCAACGCGGTAAGCCAGCAGCTGGAGCAGGACGCCGAGCGCGCCGTGCTGCGCCGCGCCGTGGCAGCGCTTTCGGCACGGGAGCGGCAGATCATGGAGCTGCGCTTCGGCCTTACCGACGGCGTGGAGCGCACCCAGAAGGAAGCCGCCGACGCCCTTGGCATCAGCCAGAGCTATATCTCCCGGCTGGAAAAGCGCATCATCCACACCCTGAAAACCCGCCTTGAAAGCGAGTAGCCGCAGGTACAGCGCTTGACATTCCGCGTGGGAACGTGTATCAGGTTTGTCTATAATGCGTCCCTCTTTTGCGGAGGGGCGCTCAATTTTTTCCACGCATAGCGCCCGGCGCACAGAGCCATACTTCCGGTAAAGCTAAAAGACCGGGGGCGTTTGGATGTACAACAAGGTGGAGCTATGCGGTGTAAACACGGGGCAGCTGCCTGTGCTGACCGAAGCGGAAAAGCGGCAGCTGCTCACCCTTGCCCACGCCGGGGACAAAGCTGCCCGGGCGCGGATGGTGGAGGGCAACCTGCGGCTGGTGCTCAGCGTGGTGCAGCGGTTTGCCCAGCGGGGCGAAAATCTGGACGATCTGTTTCAGGTGGGGTGCATCGGGCTGATCAAAGCCATCGACAATTTTGACCCCGCGCAGCCGGTGCGTTTCTCCACCTACGGCGTGCCGATGATCATCGGGGAGATACGGCGATTCCTGCGGGACAACAACGCTCTGCGGGTAAGCCGCACCCTGCGGGACACCGCCTATCGCGCCATGCAGGCGCGGGAAGCGCTGGAAAAGCAGCTGGGGCGCGAGCCCACCATGGACGAGATCGCCGCCGCAGCGGGCCTTGCCCGGCGCGAGGTGACCGCCGCGCTGGAATCGGTGGTGGAGCCGCTCAGCCTTGACGAGCCGGTGTACACCGACGGCGGCGATGCGATGTATGTCATCGATCAGGTGCGCGACCTGGACAGCGAGGAAAGCTGGATCAGCGGGTTGCAGTTCCGGGACACGGTAGCCGCCCTTACGCCCCGGGAAAAGCGCATTATGGAGCTGCGGTATCTGCGCGGTAAGACCCAGATGGAGGTGGCGCAGGAGATCGGCATCAGTCAGGCACAGGTAAGCCGGCTGGAAAAAGGCGCATTGCAGCAGTTCCACACCGGGGGATAAAAGCAGCCGCTTTTCGCTGCGCCCCTCCATGAAAAAGTGGCTCAAAAAAGACCGCTGCACAATGCAGCGGTCTTTTTGGGGTTTAGCGGCGGCTGTATCTGCGCCGGGTGGCAGCCCCGCCCCGCAGGTGACGCTCGGCCTTGTTGCGCGCCAGCACGGCACGCACCTGCCCGTACAGCGCAGGGCTGATGCTGCGCAGCCGCACGGCAACGTCCTTGTGCACGGTGGACTTGCTGCACCCGAACGCAGCCGCCGCTGCCCGCACCGTGGCGTTGTGGGCGGCAATGTACTCGCCCAGCTGCACGGCGCGCTGTTCCGGATCGGCTTTCATATCCCGCCTCCCTGCGTTCCAGCTTTGCAATGGTATAACATACGCGCCGCCGGGGCGGAATATGTCTGCGGGCTTGACATTTTGTCCCCCGGCGCGTATACTGTGGGCGGACATAAAAACAGGGGTGCCGTAAGGCTGAGATCCGCATCGCGCGGAGTACCCTTTACCTGATCCGGGCAATGCCGGCGTAGGGAGTTTGCGGAACTGTCCGGTACGTTCAACAAACCTCCATGCGTCTGCTGTCGGCAGGCGCATTTTGTTTTTGTGTACTACTATGAGAGAGGAATTTTTTCATCATGTCCAAAACCTATTCCAAGACCCGTATTCTGGTGGAATGCGCCCTGATGATCGCCATTGGCACGGTGCTTTCCAACATCAAGTTCTTCACCATGCCCAACGGCGGCAGCATTACCCTGCTGAGCATGCTGCCCTTTGTGCTGGTGTCCTTCCGCCACGGCGCAAAGTGGGGCCTGTTCACCGGTTTTGTAAACGCCTGCCTGCAAATGATCATGGGCTTCTACCCTCCTCCCGCTTCCACCTTCCTCTACTTCCTCGGTGAGGTGCTGCTGGACTATGTGCTGGCCTTTATGGCACTGGGTCTGGCCGAGCTGTTCGCCCGCCCCTTCAAGAACCGCACCGTGGGCGTAGCCGTAGGCACCTTTGCCGCCGGTTTCCTGCGCTTTATGTGCAGCTTTTTGTCCGGCGTGCTGGTGTGGGGCAACCTGAATGATGGTCTGGCCGCATGGACTTACAGCCTGACCTACAACGGCAGTTATATGCTGCCCGAGACCCTGCTCACCATGGTGGCCGCTGTGCTGCTGTGCCGCGTGGCTCCGCAGATCTTTGACCGTCAGGCACGCTAAGGCGTAGTTTTTCAAAAAAGAGCACTTTCCCGCTTTTCGATCCCCGCCGGGCACACGCCCTGCGGGGATCTTTTGCTGCAAAAAATTTTCAAAAACCTGTTGACAAGCGCCCCTCCGGCTGGTATAATTACACACGTCGTCAGGCACGAGGACAAACATCTGGGGGTTTAGCTCAGCTGGGAGAGCGCTTGCATGGCATGCAAGAGGTCACCGGTTCGATCCCGGTAATCTCCACCAGAACGAAGGCACTACACGGAAACGTGTGGTGCTTTTTTGTTGTTTTTTTTGCGTAAAAAAGCGTTTGTCGCAACTCCGCAGAGTGCGACAAACGCTTTTACTTTACTTTGCGCCCAGACGCATTTTAAAGTCCTGATAGCCGAAATGCACCAGCTCCCGGCAGCTGCCGTCTGCGCCCAGCAGCCAGATGGGCGGCAGGGGCATCCCGTTGAAGGTGTTGTTCTTGCAGGTGGTGTAGATGGCCATATCGCCAAAGATGAGCTTATCCCCCTCGGTAAGAGGAACGTCAAAGCTGTAATCCCCGACGATATCCCCCGCAAGGCAGGTGGGGCCGCCCAGCCGGACGGTGCACGCCTTCTCCCCTGCCTCACCGGCATCCAGCAGCGGCGGGCGGTAGGGCATCTCGATGACGTCCGGGGTGTGGCAGGCTGCAGACATATCCAGAATGGCAAGGCTGGTATCTCCATTGTGCAGGGTGTCCAGCACGGTGGTAACCAGATAGCCCGCGTTCAGCGCCCAAGCCTCGCCGGGCTCCAGATACACCTGCACGCCGTACTTCTGCCGCACCGACAGGATGCAGCTTTCCAGCGTAGCAAGGTCGTAGCCCGGACGGGTGATGTGATGTCCCCCGCCGAAGTTGAGCCACTGCATCTTGGGCAGCAGGTCTGCAAATTTTTCCTCCACCGCTGCCAGCGTCACCGCCAACGCATCCGCGTCCTGCTCGCACAGGGTGTGGAAGTGCAGACCGTCCAGCAGGGCGGGCAGTTCCGGGTGCGCCGCCACGGCGGCGTCCCACTGGGCACGGGTGGTGCCCAGACGGCTGCCGGGGGCGCAGGGGTCGTAGATTTCGTGGCCTTCCTGCGTGGAGCACTCCGGGTTGATGCGCAGACCAATGCTTTTGCCCGCCGCCTTTGCCGCCGGGCCGAACTTTGCCAGCTGGCTGGGCGAGTTGAACACGATATGGTCAGCGTATTGCAGTAATTCCTCAAACTCGTCTGCCCGGTAGGCGGCGCAGAACACATGGTTCTCCTTCTCCGGCAGCTCTTCCCTGCCCAAGCGGCTCTCGTACAGGCCGCTGGCCTCGGTACCCGCCAGATAGGGTGCCAGCACCGGGTAGACATTGAAGTTGGAAAAAGCCTTCTGCGCCAGCAGGATGCGGCAGCCAGTGCGCTGCTGCACACCCAGCAGAATTTCGCCGTTGCGGCGCAGCTGGGCTTCGTCCAGCAGATAGCAGGGGGTGGGCAGGCGGTGCAGCTGCTCCTCGGACAGGTTTGCCAGCCCCGCAAAGGGCGGGCGGCTGTCGCGCACCCGCATCAGTCCACCAGAGCCGGGTCGTGGCTCTCGGAGCGGGGCAGGCCGTACTTGTCCAGTGCATCCAGATACGGATCGGGATCAAACTCCTCGACGGTGTGCACACCCTTGGTGTTCCACTTGCCGGTGAGCAGCATCAGCGCGCCGCACATAGCCGGCACGCCGGTGGTGTAGCTGATGGCCTGAGAGCCCACTTCCTTGTAGCACTCCTGATGGTCGCAGACGTTGTAGATGTAGTAGGTCTTGTCCTTGCCGTCCTTTTTGCCGGTAAAGATGCAGCCGATGTTGGTCTTACCCTTGGTGCGGGGACCAAGGCTGGCGGGGTCCGGCAGCAGCGCCTTAAGGAACTGGATGGGCACGATCTCCTGTCCGTTGAAGCTGACAGGGGTGGTGGACAGCATTCCCACGTCCTCCAGACAGCGCATATGATCCAGATAGCTCTGACCAAAGGTCATGAAGAAGCGGATGCGCTTTGCCTCCGGGATGTTCTTTGCCAGAGACTCGATCTCCTCGTGGTGCAGCAGGTACATATCCTTGTCGCCCACCTGATCGAAGTTGTACTCCCGCTTGATGCTCATAGCGGGAATTTCTACCCAGTGGCCGTTCTCCCAGTAGCTGCCGGGAGCGGACACCTCGCGCAGGTTGATCTCGGGGTTGAAGTTGGTGGCAAAAGCATAGCCGTGGTCGCCGCCGTTGCAGTCCAGAATGTCGATGGTGTCGATGGTATCGAACTCGTGCTTTTTGGCGTAGGCGCAGTATGCCTGGGTCACACCCGGGTCAAAGCCGCTGCCCAGCAGGGCGGTCAGGCCGGCTTCCTCGAACTTTTTGGCGTAGGCCCACTGCCAGCTGTAATCAAAGTAGGCAGAGAAGCCGGCTTCCTTGCAGCGCTTCTCGTAGATGGCGCGCCACTCCGGGTCGTCGGTGTTCTCAGGCTCGTAGTTGGCGGTATCCATATAGTTGACGCCGCAGGCAAGGCAGGCGTCCATGATGGTCAGATCCTGATAAGGCAGGGCGATGTTCATCACGAGATCGGGCTGGTAAGCCTTGATCAGGGCGATGACCTCTTCCACCTTGTCTGCGTCCACCTGTGCGGTGGTGATCTTGGTAGCGGTGGTGGGAGCCAGCTCGGCAGCCAGCTTATCGCACTTTGCCTTGGTACGGCTGGCGATGCAGATCTCGGTGAACACCTCGGGCACCTGGCAGCACTTATGGATGGCAACGGAGGCCACGCCGCCGCAGCCGATGATCAGAACTTTGCTCATATCGGTTACTCCTTTATCTGTAAAATGGTAGTTTCGTATTTATACCTGAAAGCCCGGCCAGCCCTTGTCCAGCGCGATCAGGGTCTCGCGCAGCACCTTGCAGGCGGTGGCGGTGGAAACGCCGGTGGTGTCCAGCGTGGGAGCCAGCTCGTTCAGGTCTGCGCCGATGATGTTGGCCTTGGTCACAGTGCGGATGGCATCCAGCAGCTGCAAAAAGCTTACGCCGCCAGCCTCCGGGGTACCGGTACCCGGGAAGCAGGAGGGGTCAAGGCAGTCCAGATCGATGGTCAGGTACACCGGCACCTTGCTCTCGCACAGCTGTGCGGTCAGCTCGGCAAGGCCGGTAAAATCGAACTTGTGCATCTCGGTGTGCTGAGCAGCAAACTCGAACTCTGCCCGGTCTCCGCTGCGGATGCAGAACTGATGGATACGGCCATCCCCTACCAGCTCGTGGCAGCGGCGCAGCACACAGGCGTGGCTCAGCTTCGCGCCCAGATAGTCGTCCCGCAGGTCGGCATGGGCATCGAAGTGGACGATGTGCAGGTCGGGATATTTCTTCACCGCAGCCCGCACTGCGCCCAGCGTGACCAGATGCTCGCCGCCCAGCAGCAGCGGGAACTTGCCGTCCTTCAAAATTTCCTCTGCCCGGGCCTCGATATCGGCCAGCGCCAGCTCGCTGGAGCCGAAGCACAGCTCCAGATCGCCGCTGTCGAACACGTCAAAATCGGTCAGGTCGGCGTTCTGGTAGGGGCTGTAAGTCTCCAGACCATAGCTCTCGTGCCGGATAGCCGCCGGGCCGAACCGTGCGCCGGGGCGGTAGCTGGTGGTGGAATCGTAAGGCGCACCGTACAGCACGATGCTGGCGGCGCGGTAGCTGCTGTCGCAGCCGATAAAGTTCTCAACGTTGGGGTGCATCAGTGTTCCTCCACTTCCCGCAGCATCTCCTCCAGAAAAGCCGGCAGGTAGAATGCTCCGATATGCAGTTTTGTGGTGTAGTAGCGGGTGCGCATATTCAGCGCCTTCCACGATTCAGCGTCCAGATCATCGATGGGATGATACTTTTTACTTGCAAAGCCGAACAGCCAGTACCCCGCCGCAAAGGTGGGGATATGTGCCTGATACACCCGGCTGATGGGGAAGGTGGACGCAATACGCTTGTGGCTGCGCTGCATGGCGCTGGCGTCCTCGGCGTAGAAGGGGCTGCCCTGCTGGTTGACCATGATGCCGTCCTCTTTCAGGGCGTTGAAGCAGCTGCCGTAGAACTCGCGGGTGAACAGACCCTCGGAGGGGCCGAAGGGGTCGGAGGAGTCCACGATGATCAGGTCGTATTCCTCCTCGCAGCGGCGGATATACTTCAGGGCGTTCTCAAAGTAGATATGCACCCGGCGGTCATCCATACGGCAGGCATTGCCGGGCAGGTAGGCGCGGCAGGCTTCCACCACCTGCGGGTCCATCTCCACAAGGTCGATGCGCTCCACACGGTCGTAGCGGGTCAGTTCCCGCACCACGCCGCCGTCACCGGCGCCGATGACCAGAATATCCTTGGCTTCCTTGTGCACCGCCATGGGCACATGGACGATCATTTCATCGTAGATGAACTCGTCGCGCTCGGTCAGCATCACGTTGCCGTCCAGCGTGAGCACCCGGCCGAACTCCGGGGTCTCAAAGATATCAATGCGCTGGTAATCGCTCTGCTTGGAGTAGAGCTGTTTGTTCACCCGGATGCTGTGCTTCACATCCGGGGTGTGAAACTCTGAAAACCAAAATTCCATCTTTTTCCCTCCTTATGCCAGAACATTCAGGTGCAAAATTTCAGGATCCTCCGGGCCGGTCATGCTGCAGCCCTTGGCCTTGGCGTACTCGATATAGTTCAAAATCTCCTTGGTGATGCGCTCGCCGGGTGCAAGGATGGGGATGCCCGGGGGATAGCACATGACGAACTCGCTGCACACCATGCCCTCGGTCTCCCGCAGGGGCAGGCTCTTTTTGGGGGCGTAGAAGGCCTCCTGCGGACTGGCAGCCACCACGGGGTCGATGTATTCCTGACTCAGCAGACCCGAGCCGTCGGTGCGGTAGCGGCGCTTGATCTCGGCCAGTGCACTGACCAGACGCTCCACCTCCTGCGGACGGTCGCCGATGGACAGGTAGGCAAGGATGTTGCCAATGTCGCCGAACTCGATCTGGATATCGTACTCATCGCGCAGGATATCGTAAACCTCAATGCCGGCAAGACCGATATCCAGCGTATGGACGCTGAGCTTGGTGGTGTCAAAGTCAAAGACGGAATCGCCGTTGCACAGCTCCTTGCCAAAGGCGTAGTAACCGCCTACGGCGTTGATCTCCTCGCGGGCATACTCGGCAATGTCCGCCACCTGATGGAACACCTGCCGTCCCCGCAGCGCCAGATTGCGGCGGGAGATATCCAGACTGGACATCAGCAGATAGCTGCCGGAGGTAGTCTGGGTCAGGTTGATGATCTGGCGCACATAGCCCGGGTGCACGTTGGGGCCGATGAGCAGCAGGCTGGACTGGGTCAGGCTGCCGCCGCTCTTGTGCATGGACACCGAGGCCATATCCGCGCCTGCCGCCATGGCAGACACCGGCAGACCGCCGCCAAAGTAGAAGTGGGTGCCGTGGGCTTCATCCGCAAGGCAGAGCATTCCGGCGTCGTGCGCCATTTTTACGATGGCACGCAGATCGGAGCAGATGCCGTAGTAGGTGGGGTTATTCACCAGCACGGCCACAGCGTTGGGGTGCTCCTTGATGGCCTTGGCCACCTGCTCCCGCTTCATACCCAGCGAGATGCCCAGACGCTTATCCACCTCCGGGTTCACATACACCGGTACAGCGCCACACAGCACCAGCGCGTTCAGCACGCTGCGGTGCACATTGCGGGGCAGAATGATCTCATCGCCCCGCTTGCAGGCGGTAAGCACCATGCTCTGCACACTGCTGGTGGTGCCGCCTACCATTAAAAAGGCGTGTGCCGCGCCAAAGGCATCGGCGGCAAGCTCCTCAGCTTCCCGGATGACCGACACCGGGTGGCAGAGGTTATCCAGCGGCTTCATACTGTTCACGTCCACGCCCACGCACTGCTGACCCAGAAAAGCGGTCAGCTCCGGGTTGCCACGGCCCCGCTTGTGGCCGGGCACGTCGAAAGGCACCACCCGCATCTGCCGGAACCGCTCCAGCGCCTCGTAGATGGGCGCACGGCGCTGGTCCAGCCGGGAACGTGCTTTGTTCTCGTTCATCTTTTCCTCCGTCCCTGTTCTCTTTTTGCACAACAAAAAAGCGCAGACACTGCACAAATGTGCAGACCTGCGCTTGGAACAGCTTTTTCCGCGCTGATAAAGCACCCAGCCATAAGTGCCGGTGCTGCGCGTTATCTGTGATCCAAAAAGACGGGGTGATGAGAGTCTATATAGCAACTACACTTTTACTACTCTTATTGACCGTTTCACAAGTCTGCGCATAGGCTGCGCAATTTCATGGTTGTAAAGGAACCAACTTATAAAATTTAGAGCTTTGCCGCAAGGGCAGCCGCTGCTTCTAATCAAAACAGCAGCGCTGCGGCACGCGAGCCAACGCAAGGTTTGAAACTCGTTTCATCGTTGTCTCGCAGTAACTCAATCAATAATGGCAGCTTGCGCCGCCGGTCGGCAGTGGACCCGGCTGTCCGTATGGCCTTAGCCCCGTTGGGCGGTCCCGAGTAAATTGCTTTGAAAAGACTCTGCAAGGCGGTGTCTCTCAAAATCAACAAAAGAATAACATGATTCGCCTTTTCTGTCAACTAAAACTTTTTGGCAGACAGCCTTTTCCATGCAGAAAAGACTGTTTTGTGCAAAAACATCCCGCTGAACCCGCAAAAGAAGGACAGCCGCATCGTTTGGTGCAGCTGTCCTTTGCTCTGGTTATTCTGCGCTGTATGCGCTGCCCATGATCCACGGGTTACTTGCGGAATATTTCGCGTGGTTGCGCAGGTAAGTGACCCATGCGCCGTAGCCGTTGCCGGCCGAAAGGTGCACGCCGTCCGGTGCGGCGATCATCTCTTTCAGGTTGCCCTCGCCGTCAGCCAGTGTCTCCCACAGATCCAGATAAACGCAGCCCTTGCTGGCAGCCAGCTGCGCCAGCTGCTCATTGACGCCGCGCAGCACGTCCGAGGCAAGACCCGGCTTTTTTTCCGCTGCCGCAGGCCGTACCGGCGGGATGGACTGTACATAAATAATGCAGTCCTCGCCCAGCGTCTGGCGCAGCTCGTCCAGCATCTGTCCGTAGTATGCCAGAAAACGGTCCGCAGCGCCCAAGGTGGTCAGGGTGTTGGTGCCCAGCAGAATATACAGCTTTTTGGGCTGCGCCGCTGCCAGCACATCCAGCGCCACCTCCTGCCCGCGGGTGGGGCTCTTGACGGCGGCGCGGTTGACGATGGCGTCCGGTCCCACGCCTGTGTAGCCGCAGATGAGCGCGCCGCTCAGATTGATCTGATAATCCGAGAAGCCCACCGTCAGGCTGTCGCCCAGAAAGGCAGCGTCCGAAAAATAACTCAGGTCTACCTGACCGCAGGTCGGTTGCCGGATGACGCTGGCATCATAAGCCTTAACGGTATAGGCACCATCGGTCTGCCGGGCAGGGCCGAAGCTTTCCAGCTGTACCGCCTGCGCCGTGCCGCTGTCCCCTGCTGCGCTCTCGCTGCCAGAGTCCGTCTCGCCCTGCATGGGCAGCGGTGCCAGAATGTTCTGCGCAATGCCGCCCGCGCTGGTCTGCGGGGTGCTGTCCTCCGTCGCTGTTCCCTTTTCCAGAATAGCGGTCACCGCATAGGCGACCAGCAGGATGACCACAATGACCCCTGCCAGCCGCAGTTTGCCGCTGATGCCCCCGCCCGTGCGCCGCCGGGGTGCCGAATGATATTCGTGTGAAATGCCCATAATCTCTGTCCAGCTTTCTGCAGTTATCCCAACAGGCAGGTACTTCTGCCCGGTAATTTTGGAGTGCGCACCCATTTTATCATATTTTTTTTGCCTGTGCAACCAATTGGGTCTTGCATACAACAGGCAAAACGGGTACAATAGGATTGCAGCTTATTTTGCACATTTTACAAAAAGCGAATACACAAGCCGCAAACATTTTTGTGTCAGTTGCGGCAGGCGGCTGTTTTGCCGTTCCGGTCTGTTGGCAGTGCAGGGCCGACAGACTACTTTACCGGACGGTGCGGAAAACCGTTTGCCCGGCAGTGATACATTTTAAATGATCTGAAGGAGGTTTCCATGGCCAAGAATATCATCATTGGTCAGAGCGGCGGCCCTACCGCCGTGATCAACTCCAGCCTTGCGGGCGTATACAAAGCCGCCCGCAGTCTGGGTGCAGACAAGGTGTACGGCATGAAGTACGGCATCGAAGGTCTGCTCAAGGAGGAGCTGCTGGAGCTCAACATCCTGCTGGACGACCGCATGAGCATCGAGCTGCTCAAGCGTACTCCGTCCAGCTATCTGGGCAGCTGCCGCTTCAAGCTGCCCGACCCGGACACCGATGCCACCCCGTTCGTCAAGCTGTTCACCCTGTTTGACAAGTACGACATCTGCGCCGTGTTCTACATCGGCGGCAACGACTCGATGGATACCATCGCGAAGTTGTCCCGCTACGGGCAGCAGGTGGGCAGCAGTGTGCGGTTCATCGGTGTGCCCAAGACCATCGACAACGACCTGTGTCTTACCGACCACACCCCCGGCTACGGCTCTGCCGCAAAGTACATTGCCACCATCTTGAAGGAAGTCATCCGCGACTCCTCGGTTTACAACATCCGCAGCGTGACGGTGGCCGAGATCATGGGCCGCCACGCTGGCTGGCTGGCCGGTGCGGCCTGTCTGGCAGGCGGCGAGGACTGTGAAGGCCCCGACCTGATCCTGCTGCCGGAAGTGCCCTTTGATCAGGACAAGTTCCTTGCCCGGGTGGACGAGCTGCAGCGGGTAAAGTCCAACGTTATCATCGCAGCCAGCGAGGGCGTAAAGACCGCAGACGGCACTTATCTGTGCGATCTGGTTTCCACCGCCGGGCAGCTGGACGCCTTTGGTCACAAGGCCATCCTCAGCGGCACCAGCCGTTACCTTTCGGAGCTCATCCACGACAAGCTGCAGTGCAAGAGCCGCGCCATCGAGTTCTCCACCCTGCAGCGCTGCGCCAGCCATCTGGCCAGCCGCACGGATGTGAACGAGGCCTACGCCGTTGGCGGTGCCGCTGCCGCTGCTGCCTTTGCGGGCGAGAGCGGCCGCATGATCGCCCTCAAGCGCGTTTCCAACTACCCGTACCAGTGCATCACCGAGTCTGTGGATGTGCAGCAGGTGGCAAATCTGGAAAAGAAAGTCCCGCTGGAATGGATCACTCCGGACGGGATGCAGGTGACCGAAGCCTTTGAGGAGTACGCCCGTCCGCTGATCCTGGACGAGGTTACTCCTGTGTATGTGAACGGTACCCCCCGCCACATCCGTCTGTGATCTCCCTTTCCCTTCCGCGTCTGTTTTCGTGCAACTGCACGTTTTTATAGCCGAAACAGAAAAAACAAAAAAGGAGAAATCATCATGGGAAAAAACGCAATCGTCGGTCAGTCCGGCGGCCCCACCTCTGTCATCAATGCCAGTCTGGCGGGTGTCTTTGAAAGCTGCAAGAACCGCGGCGCAGACATCGTGTACGGTATGTGCAACGGTGTTGCCGGTCTGCTGGAGGAGCGGGTGGTGGATCTTTCCACCCTGCTGACCGATGACCTGGACATCGAGCTGCTCAAGCGCACCCCGTCCAGCTTTCTGGGCAGCTGCCGCTACAAGCTGCCCGACTGGCGGGATGACGAGGCGGTGTACAAAAAGCTGTTCGCCATTCTGGAAAAGCTGAACATCGGCTACTTTTTCTACATCGGCGGCAACGACTCCATGGACACCATCGGCAAGCTGGCAGACTACGGCCAGCGCGTTGGCAGCGACATCCGCTTTATGGGCGTGCCCAAGACCATCGACAACGACCTGATGGTCACCGACCACACCCCCGGTTACGGCTCTGCGGCCAAGTACATCGGCGTTGTGATGAAGGAGATCATCCGTGACGCCACCGTGTACGGCACCAAGTACGTCACCGTGGTGGAGATCATGGGCCGCAACGCCGGCTGGCTGACTGCCGCTGCCGCACTGGCCAAGAGCGACGATTGCGAGGGCGTGGACATGATCTGCCTGCCCGAAGTTCCCTTCAATGTGGAGCGCTTTGTGGAAAAGGTGCGTGTGATGCAGGAAAAAAAGCCCAGCATCGTCATTGCCGTGTCCGAGGGCGTAAAGCTGGAGGACGGCCGCTATGTCTGTGAGCTGGCGGACGACGTGCACGCAGTGGACGCTTTCGGCCACAAGGCACTGACCGGTACTGCACGTTATCTGGCCAATGTGGTTGCCCGCAATCTGGACACCAAGACCCGCTGCATCGAGCTTTCCACCCTGCAGCGCTGCGCCGGTCACCTGACCAGCCGCACCGACATCACCGAAGCCTATCAGGTAGGCGGTGCCGCTGCCAAGGCAGCCTTTGAGGGCGTTACCGGGCAGATGGTGGCGCTGAAGCGTATCTCCAACAACCCCTACCAGTGCACCACCGAGCTGCATCCCATCAGCGAGGTCGCCAACTTGGAAAAGAAGGTTCCCCTGAGCTGGATGAACAACAACCACACCCAGATGACCGAGGACTTCTTGGACTACGCCCGTCCGCTGATCCAGGCCGAGCTGACCCCGCTGTACATTGCCGGTCTGCCGCACCACATCTACATGAAGAACCAGAAGTGATTTTCTCCTGATTTTTTGTCAGGCTGAAAAGCCCTCCCGCCCGGACGCTGTAAAGCACACCCGGACGGGAGGGCTTTTGTGTTTGCTGCATTTCTTTCTTATTTTTTGCGCTCAGCCCAAATTATGGGTTGACAAACCGCGTTTTCAGTGGTAACATATACAAGCAGTCCGCACGGCTGTAAAAAAGAATATGGGCGTGTTCCCGAGTGGCCAATGGGGACAGACTGTAAATCTGCTGCTTTCAGCTTCGGTGGTTCGAATCCACCCGCGCCCACCAAAAAACCTCAGCGTATACAAGTACGCTGAGGTTTTTGTTTTGTAACAAGGCCAGACTCATAGAGCGGGTGGATTCGAACCGCTGCGGCGACGGCGCTGAAGACGGCGCAAAAACAGCCCAGTGGGCTGTTTTTAGCAGCGCGGCTCGCGCAATCCACCCGCGCCCGCCAAGAACTCCAATATCCGAACCGGGTACTGGAGTTTCTGTTTTATCTGCTATGCAAAAGGGATGCAAGGGGAGATTCGAGCAATATCGATTTATACTCTCCCCCACAGATATTGCATCTGCCCCCGACCTGTGATACCATACAAGTAACCAAAACGATACAGATGGAGGACTTTTTCCATGATCTACGATACCCTGAACAACCTGCCCAATTATCTGGGCGTAAGCGACAATCTGGACACTGTCATCGAGTACATTATGGCGCGGGATATCACCACCCTGCCTGCCGGGCGCACCCGCATCGATGGGGACAAGGCGGTGGTCACTGTGAGTACCGTCACACCCCAGACCTCCGACAAGGCACTGTTCCAGCAGCACGACAATCACATCACGCTGGAGACCGACTTGGACGGCAGCGAGCTGTTTGAGGTAAGTCTGGCAGAGCTGACTCCCACCAAGCCCACCGATGAAGCCGCCGACACCACCGTAGGCACTGCCGGTACCAGCATTGCCGGGATGCTGTGCGAGGGACGTTTTGCCCTGTATCTGGCCGGGGAGCCGTATAAATCCGGTCTGAAGGCGCAGGGCTGCGGCAAGCTGAAAAAAGCCGTGTTCAGCATTGAGCTGGACCCGGACGAGGAAGAAACGGAAGAATAAGCGAAAGGAGACTTTCTGTATGGGATTTTTTGCTGTACTGGCTGCAAGCCTGTTTGCCGTGTTTCTCTTTACTGTGTTTGGCGGCTATTCGCTGCTGCTCTGGTGCCAGCAGTCCCTGTGGATGGTTGTTCCTCCCGCGCTGGTGCTGGCTGTTCTGGTCTGGACATTTTTGAAAATGGACGATAAGATCACCGCCCTGCAAAAGCGGGTGGACGAGCTGGAAGCCGCGCAGAAAAACGCCGAAAATCCCGAGAAATAAATACAGCGCCGCCCTTACCGGAGAAGCTTTTCCGGCAGGGGCGGCGCATTTTTACACCTTATTTTTTATCCTGCGGGTCATCCAGCCCTTCAAACATCACCATGCCCAGACCGACAAAACCGGCACCCAGCGCAAAACCCACTGTCCCCATCGACACACTGAACAAAACGCCCATGGCAACGCCGAACAGGATGCCCGCGATTTTGCTTTTCTTCATTTTACTGCTCTGCCTTTCCGTACCATGCAACGGACAACCGCCACGAGAGGGCATACAGCGCCAGCACCGCTGCCAGCACGACCACTCCCACCAGCGCAGAGCTATGGGCGGGTAGGATGCTGTTCAGCAAAATCCCACCGGAGGACACCGTAATGCCCATCAAGGCTCCCAGCATACCAATGCAAAGATAATACACATATTTTGCCTTCTCGTAGCCAAAGCGGTAGGTCAACGGCAGCAGGATAATGTTGCCCAGCAGGGTCAGCATCGCCACCTGAAGCAGAGTCGCCACGGTGAGCTTCACCGTCACTGTACCCCAGAGCAGCTGTGCTGCTGCCAGCGCCGCCATACTCAGCAGCTCCGCCAGCGCCATACCGCACAGACCAATGAGGTATTTGCCGCCCACCAGCTGCTCTTTTGTCACCGGCAGGGCGGCACTGCAAATGCTGAACCGGCTGCTCTGGTCGTAAGCCAGTAAGGACATTGGCGACAGCCCCAGCAAAAGCCCGCCGTACAGCATAAAGAAATTAGACCCTTCCTTCATGAAAAACGTTCCCATCAATATCATGGCTACCGACGCCAGAATGATCCATCTGGTGTAGCTCCACATCTGATAGGCATCCTTCAATAACAGACCTTTCATTGCACATCTTCCCCTTTCACCATCAGTACAAACAATTCCTCAATGCTTACCGGGGTAAGCTCTGCCCCGGCGGGCAGTGCATCCCGGCGTACAAGCGCCTCGGCGCCGTAAGGAGTGACACGCTTACCGTACACCTGTGCATCCAGTGCCGCCAGCTGCGCCGCCGTGCCATGCCACAGGGCATATTCCTCCCGCAGGGCGTCCTTTTCTTCACAGAGCAGCAACCTGCCCTTGTGCAGGAAGGCGATGGTGTCGCACAGCTTTTCCAAGTCACTGACGATGTGGGAGGAAATGAGGATGGAGCGTTCTTCGTCCCGGGCAAAATCCAGCAGGATATCCACCACTTCATCCCGCACCACCGGGTCCAGCCCGTTGGTGGCTTCGTCCAACAGCAACAGCTTCGGGTGGTGCGCCAGCGCCACGGCGATGCACAGCTTCATCTTCATGCCGGTGGAGTAGTCCTTATATTGCTTTTTGTCCGGCAGGCCGAACTTCCGGCACAGCTCCGCATAGGCGGCAGCGTCCCAGTTCTGATAGATGCCCGCCATCACCTTGCCCGCCTGCACCGCGTTCAGGCACAGGGGGATGCCCTCGCTGCCCAACACCACGCCGATCTCCTCTTTGGTGCGGACGGAAGCAGTGCGGCTGTCCCTGCCGAGGATGGTCACGGTGCCGCCGTCCCGCTGCACCATGTCCAGGATCAGCCGGATAGTGGTGCTCTTGCCTGCTCCGTTTTCGCCGATCAGGCCGCAGATGGTGCCGCCGGGCAGGGTCAGGTCCAGCGGCCCAAGGGTAAAGTCCTTATAGTGTTTTGTAAGTCCCTGCAGTTCCAGTGCGTTCATATTCAGCCCTCCCATAGCAGTTCCAGCATCTCCCGCAGTTCTTCCCTGCTCAGCCCGCAGGATGCGGACAGGCGGACGGCTTCGGTAAGATGCGCTTCAATCTTTTTCAGGTTTTCTTCCCGCAGCAGCTCGGTGTTTTTAGGAGCTACAAAAAAGCCCTTTGCCGGTACTGCGTAAAGAAAGCCCTCTTTTTCCAGTTCATCGTAGGCGCGCTTGGTGGTAATGACGCTGATGCGCAGATCCCGCGCCAGCCCCCGGATGGAGGGCATAGCTTCGTCCGGCTGCAAAGCCCCGCTGATGATCTGCTGCTTGATCTGGTTGTAGATCTGGTCATAGATGGGCGCGCCGCTTTTGTTGTTGATAAACAGTTCCATCGGCTGCTCCTTTGACGCTTGTGTTTCGTCTGTATATGCACAGTATATACAGTAGATACAGATTTGTCAAGAGGGTGCGCAAAAAAAAACACACCCGCCGCCCAAAACGGACAGCGGGTGCAATTTTTATGGGTTTTACAGTGCCTTGATAGCGGTCTTGATGCGCTCGGCGGCAAGCTTGGTCTTTTCCGCATCGCCGAAGGCGGTCAGGCGGAAGTAGCCCTCGCCGCACTCGCCAAAGCCCACGCCGGGGGTGCCCACCACGCCGCAGTTTTCCAGCAGCCAGTCGAAGAACTCCCAGCTCTTCATGTTGCCGGGGCAGCGCAGCCAGATGTAGGGGCTGTTCTTGCCGCCGCAGTACCACACGCCGCACTCGTCCAGTGCATCGGCGATCACCTTTGCGTTGCGGCGGTAGTAATCCAGATTGGACTGGATCTCGGCCATGCCGCTCTCGGTGAACACGGCAGCAGCGGCGCGCTGCACCACATAGGGTACGCCGTTGAACTTGGTGGTCTGGCGGCGCAGCCACAGCTTGTTGATGCTCATGCCCTCGCGCTCCAGCTCCTTGGGCACGACGGTGTAGCCGCAGCGGGTGCCGGTAAAGCCTGCGATCTTGGAGAAGGAGCAGATCTCCACAGCACACTGCCGTGCACCCTCGATCTCGAAGATGCTGCGGGCCAGCTCGCCGTCCGAGATAAAGCACTCGTAAGCGGCATCGTACAGGATGATGGCATCATTCTTGCGGGCGTAATCCACCCATGCCTTCAGCTGTGCGCGGGTGTAGGCAGCGCCGGTGGGGTTGTTGGGGCTGCAGATATAGATGATATCTGCCTTCACGCTCTCGTCCGGCATACCAAGGAAGCCGTTCTCCTGCCCCGTGCGGCTGTAAATGATCTTGCGGCCATCGGTGACGTTATCGTCCACATAGGTGGGGTACACGGGATCCGGCACCAGCACGGTGTTGTCCACATCGAACAGCCCCAGCAGGTTTGCAAGGTCGCTCTTCGCGCCGTCCGAGATAAAGATCTCGTCCTCGGCAAGCTGGGTGCCGCGGCTGGCGTAGTAGCCCTGAATAGCCTGCTTGAGGAAGGGGTAGCCCTGCTCCGGGCCGTAGCCGTGGAAGCCCTCCTTGGTGCCCATTTCCTCGGCAGCGTCACGCATAGCCTGCACCACGCACTTTGCCAGCGGCTGGGTCACATCGCCGATGCCCAGACGGATGATCTCCTTTTCCGGGTGTGCTTCCTGATACGCAGCCACCTTGTGGGCAATGTCCACGAACAGGTAGCTGGCCTTCAGCTCATTGTAATGCTTGTTCATCTTCATGATACTTTCCCTCGCTTCTATATTGTGGAACCCTCTCAGTCATCTCGCATCCGCTCGATGCCAGCTCCCCCGAGGGGGGAGCTTTTCATTTTGAAGGGAAACTTTTCCTCTTGATGCAGAAAAGCTCGCCCTTCGGGAGAGCTGTCGCCGTCAGGCGACTGAGAGGGTTCTTATTTACACTTCGGTCGTGCCCTCGCACACGGTCTCGGCAGCGCCGGTCATCAGCAGCTGTTTGCCGGGCAGCACCCGGATGGTCAGCTCGCCGCCGCGCAGCTGCACATGGACATCCTCCCCGGCGGGGCAGATGCCCAGCTCGGTCAGGGCTGCCACAGTGGCACAGGTGCCGGTACCGCAGGCCCATGTCTCGCCGCTGCCGCGCTCCCACACACGCATTTTCAGGTGGGTGGCGTCCACCACCTGCACAAACTCGGTGTTGATGCGCTCCGGGAAGTTTTCGTGGTGCTCAAAGCCCGGGCCGATCTGCTCCAGCTTCAGGCTGTCCACATCCGGCACAATGGTCACACAATGGGGATTGCCCACGCTGATGCAGGTCACCCGCCACAGGTTCTCTTCCACCTGCAGGGGTAGGTCTACCAGCGGCCCTTCGCCCATGTTCACGGCGGGCAGCGCCGCTGCCATGGCGGTGTAGGTGCCCATCTCTACCTGCCACAGCCCCTCGCCCATGCGTGCAACGGTCTTTAAGCCGCTGAGGGTGTCGATGGCAAGCTTCGGCTTTGCAATGCCGTGGGTATACAGCCACTCGGCCACGCAGCGGATGCCGTTGCCGCACATCTTGCCCTCGCTGCCGTCCGCATTGAAGATGCGCATCATGGCGTCTGCCCCGGCTGTGACCGGTGCGCAGATGCAGATGATTCCGTCCGCGCCGATGGAAAAGTGCCGCCGGGACAGCCGCTGTGAAAGCGCTGCGATATCCTCCGGCACGCCGGAGGTGCGGCAGTCCAGATAGATATAATCGTTGGCGCAGCCCTGCATTTTGGTGAATGAAAGCTTCATGCTTATCGCTCCTTATAAAAGGGACTGGTCAGTCCCCGTAAACTCATTACTTTATAATGATAAAAAAACCGGCACGAGATGTCAAGGGAAAAAGCAGCTTTCAGACAATTTTCTTCAGTTGCTGCAAAACAGGGCTTGACAATACGCACTGCATGGGATATAAAAAAAGAGAGCGCTTTGTACAGCAGGCAAGGCCGTGCCGGATACCGGAGGTTTTTCCGGGGCACGGCGGGCTGTACGCGTATGCAATACAACTGCAAAAAGGAGACCACAGGAATGGATACTTTTGAGAAAATCCGTGCATTGCTGGCTGAGCAGCTGGACGTTGACCCGGCAAAGATCACGCTGGAAAGTGATATCATGAGCGATTTTGAGGCTGACAGTCTGGATATCGTAGACATGGTGATGACGCTGGAGGACGAGTTTGGCATTGAGGTGCCGGACGACGCCATCGAGTCCCTGCGCACCGTAGGCGATGTGGTAAACTTTGTGGACAGCCACGCGCAGAACTGATTCTTTTAGGCAAAAGCCCCGCCTTTGCAGTGCGGCACACGGCCGTGCAGGCAGACGGGGCTTTATTATGGTTCGTGCGGAACGCGCAGCGTTTGGCGCACGGCCTTGGGAGGATATAACAAAATGGCAAAAGACAACAAGAAGCTCGTGCAGGCGATCACCAGTCAGGAAGAAAACTTTGCACAGTGGTACACCGACATCTGCGTGAAGGCAGAGCTGGTGGAGTATTCCAGTGTGAAGGGC
The DNA here is from genome assembly GCF_003287405.1 of Faecalibacterium prausnitzii. Classification (GTDB taxonomy): domain Bacteria; phylum Bacillota; class Clostridia; order Oscillospirales; family Ruminococcaceae; genus Faecalibacterium; species Faecalibacterium intestinale. Next base: position 135,733 of record NZ_PRLD01000002.1, on the reverse strand, counting down.
TTTATCATCCTGCGCCCCTATGGTCAGGCCATCTGGGAGCTGATCCAGAAGGATCTGGATGCCCGGTTCAAGGCTACCGGCCATGAGAATGTGGCTATGCCGGTGCTGATCCCGGAGAGCCTGCTGCAGAAGGAAGGCGAGCTCGTCAATGGCTTCGCGCCGGAGGTGGCGTGGGTCACGATGGGCGGCTCCGACAAGCTGGAGGAGCGTCTGGCGGTGCGTCCCACCAGCGAGACCATGTTCTGCGACCACTGGTCCCGCGTGCTGCACAGCTACCGTGAGCTTCCCATGAAGTACAACCAGTGGTGCAGCGTAGTGCGCTGGGAAAAGACCACCCGTCCCTTCCTGCGCAGCCGCGAGTTCTGGTGGCAGGAGGGTCACACCATCCACGAGACCGCTGCCGAGGCCGAGGCTGAGACCCAGCAGCAGCTGAACTGCTATGCAGACACCTGCGAGCAGGATCTGGCGATCCCCGTGGTGAAGGGCCGCAAGACCGACAAGGAAAAGTTTGCCGGTGCCGAGGCCACCTACACCATCGAAGCCATGATGAAGGACGGCAAGGCACTGCAGAGCGGCACCAGCCACTACTTTGGCGATAAGTTCAGCAAGGCTTACGACGTTACCTTTACCGGCCGCGACAACCAGCTGCATCATCCGTTCCAGACCAGCTGGGGCGTTTCTACCCGTCTGGTGGGTGCCATCATCATGACCCATGGCGATGACGACGGCCTGATCCTGCCCCCGGCCATTGCCCCCATTCAGGTGGTGGTGGTGCCCATTGCCGCCCACAAACCCGGCGTCTCCGAGAAGGCTGCCGAGCTGGCCGAGAAGATCAGCAAGTACGCCCGCGTGAAGCTGGACGACAGCGACAACGCCCCCGGCTGGAAGTTTGCCCAGTGGGAGATGAAGGGCGTGCCCCTGCGCCTTGAGATCGGCCCCAAGGATCTGGAAAAGAACCAGTGCGTGCTGGTGCGCCGCGACACCCGTGAGAAGGTCTTTGTAAGCTTGGACGAGCTGGAGACCGCCATCCCCGCCCAGCTGGAGGCTCTGCGCAAGGATCTGTACCAGCGTGCGCTGGAAAACCGCGAAAAGCGCACCTGGGCTGCCACCACCATGGACGAGGTGAAGGAGCTGGCCAAGGCTAACACCGGCTACATTAAGACCATGTGGTGCGGCGATCTGGCCTGCGAGATGAAGATGAAGGAAGAGGCCGGACTTTCCAGCCGTTGTATGCCCTTTGAGCAGGAGCAGCTCAGCGATGTGTGCCCCTGCTGCGGCAAGCCCGCCAAGGCCATGGTCTACTGGGGCGTTGCTTACTAAGCATTTGCCTTTCTGACCCGATACAAAACCCCCGGAGCGCTTTTGTGCTCCGGGGGTTTTACTTGTCATTTGTCGAATTATATGCTATTATAGAGTTGCTGCTCTAGCAGCAAGGCACTGCACATAACGGCAGGCGGTTCGGCCCCACTTCCGAAAGGAGGTGAAGCTTATGCCAATTACTTTGACGTTCCATATCTTCGGATTGGTATTTACCATCAAGGTAAAAAGCGAGAACCGCCACCCTGGCCGGTGACGGTTCTTAGTTTCTAAGACGGTTCATCAAAAGGGCTGACCGCTTGTCGCAGTGCCTTTTCTATTTACAGTATACCCACTTTTGAGGTTTCTGTCAAGAGCACGCAGCTTCGTTTCTGCGTGCTTTTTTCTTACCGGTCAAAGGTGGTGCTGAGGGTGGTCTGCCAGCTTTCGCCGGGGGCAAGGCAGGCGGCTGCGGCGCGCTGCTCCCAGTCCTGCGGGTCGGTAGCAGCGGCGGGCAGGCTGTGCCACGGTTCAATGCACACAAAGCGCACCGGCTTTGCAGGAGCCGACCAGATGAGCGAATAGGGGTAGCCCTCCACCTTGCAGGTGATATTGCGGCCGGTGTCCTTCTCGCAGATGCCGATGGTGCCAGTGCGTAGGCCTGCCATGCAGAAGCTGTCGTCGGCAAACAGGTCGTCGGTCAGCGGGATGGCCTGCTGATTCTTCCACTGGTAATAACTCTTGCCGCTCAGCAGGCCGTTGGGGCTGGCGTCAAGGATGACCGGGCTTTCCGGCCGGTCAAAACGGAACTCGTAGTCAGTGGTGGTATGCTTGGCATCGAACGGCACATTGAACGCCGGATGAAAACCAATGCCGAAGCGCAGCTCCTCCGTGCCGGGGTTCGTCACCTGCAAAGTGTGGTGCACAGTCTTACCCTCCAGACGGAAGGTGCTGGTGAGCACAAAGTCATAGGGGAAGCGCTCTGCCTTGATAGCATCGTCTGCCCGCAGCTCCAGCTGGATGGTGTCCCCTTCTGCCCGCAGCAGGGTATGCTCCAGATCCCGGGCAAAGCCATGCTGACCGCCCTTCCATGTTTTGCCTTTGGCTGCAAAGGTGCCGTCCACCAGCTTGCCCGTCCACGGGAACAGGATGGGCGCGTGGCGCTTCCAGATGGCAGGGTCAGCCTGCCAGAGCAGCTCTTCGCCTGCGGCGTTCTTCAGGCTGACGGCCTCTGCACCGTGGGTGTCCACGGTCAGGGTCAGGAATTCGTTGTGAATGGTTGCCTGCATTTTCAGTATCTCCTTTGTCCTTCTTATTTTCCGGGGCCTGCTGTTTCCAGTATACTCCCCTGTGTGCCAAAAATAAAGCCCCAGTCCGCCCGGTTTCAACAGGGCTGTGCCAGCGGCAGGGCGACGGCAAAGGTAGTGCCGTTTTCGCTGCTGCTCTCCACAGTCACACTGCCGCCGTGCAACACGGCGATCTCCCGCACAAGGGCAAGCCCAAGCCCCACGCCGCCCATTTCCCGGCTGCGGGACTTATCCACCCGGAAAAAGGGCTGGAAAATGCTCTCCCGGCAGTCTGCGGGGATGCCCGGGCCGGTATCCGCAACGCGCAGCACGGCGGCTTGCTTTTCCTGCCGCAGGGTAACGCGCACCGCACCGCCGGGGCGGTTATACTTGATGCCGTTTTCCACCAGATTGAACACCAGCCGGTAGATCAGTGCATCGCTGCCCACCATGCCAAGCTCCTCACAGTCCTGCTGCAAGGAGATGTTGTTTTTCTGGGCGAGGGGGGTCAGGTCGGTCAAAATTTCCTCCACCAGCGGCGCAAGGGCGATCTGGTCGGTACGGGAGACCGATTGCAGATTGCTCATTTCCAGCAAAGTGCGCACAAGGGCAGTCAGACGGTCCAGCTGCTCCCGCAGAGAGATGACCAGCCCGGCGGTCTCGGCGTCCATGGCCGGGTGCTCCTCTGCAAACAGTTCCAGCTTTGTCTGCAAAATGGCCAGTGGAGTGCGCAGCTCGTGGGCGGCGTTGCCCGCAAACTGCCGCTGCAATTCAAAGGACTGCGCCAGCCCATCCAGCATCCGGTTCACCGACCGGCTCAACTGCCCGAATTCCCGCACGGTATCCTCGTCCAACCGGGCGGTGGCAATGCTGTCCTGATCGACCCGCTGCGCCTGTTGCGCAAGCTGCTGCAACGGTTTCAGCGCTCTGCCGCTGACAAAATAAGCGATGGCTGCGCTGAGGATGGTGACCACGGCGGTGATGCACCAGCCCTTGCGTCCAAAAACCACCTTTGCATCGTAGACTTCCTGCGAAAAATGTGCCAGCAGGCTGGACATTTCCTCCTGCGGGATCTCGATTGTCAAGGAATCCGCGCTGCCGGGCTGATACTGCATCATAAAGCCGTTGAGGGCGTCCATGCCGGTAACGCCGGTGCGATACAAAAGCAGGTTCATGCACACGCAGGCGCAGGCGATGAGCAGCGCCGTCAGCAGGGTGATGCGCCATTGCAGGGATAAACGCTTCATTGTACCTCTCCTCCGATCTCGTAGCCTTCCCCGATGCGGTTGCGGATGGGGTCGTAGCCCAGCGCCGCCCGCAGCTTTTTGCGCAGGGCAGAGATATGCACCCGGATGGAGTTGCTAAAGCTGTCCACGCTGCCGTCCCAGACGTGCTCGATGAGTTCTTCCTGACTGACCGGGCGTCCCTGATGCAGCAGCAGATATTCCAGTACGCCGCTCTCCTTCCGCGTCAGGGCAAGAGTCTGGCCGTCCACCGTGGCAACGCGGCTGCGGGTATTGAAGCTGAGCCGCCCACAGCACAGGCAGACATCCTGCTGGATGAACTTGCGCCGGGTCAGGCTGCGCACCCGGGCTTCCAGCTCTGCAAGGTGGAAGGGCTTGGAAAGATAATCGTTCGCTCCGGCATCCAGTCCCTCCACCTTATCTGAAATTTCACTGCGCGCTGATAAGATCAGCACACAGGTCTCAAGGTCGTGCTGCCGTAAGCTGCGCAGCACCTGCATCCCGTCCACCTTGGGCAGGTTGAGGTCCAGCAGTACAAGGTCGTACCGCTCTGCCGCCAGCGCTTCCAGTGCGGCTTCGCCGTCTGCACAGGCGTCCACCTCGTACCCGGACAGCCGCAGCTTCCGGGCAATGTCCTCCCGCAGGGAGTGCTCGTCCTCTACTACCAAAAGGCGCATTTTGTTTTCCACCCTTCCCGTAAAAAATCCATTTCTTGCGTTTTCTTCATTATAACAGATTATAGCAGACGGTGTTAAGATTCGTGTTAAGATTTTCTTAGCAGAAATTTTATCCCGGATAGTGTATACTGGTGCCATCAAACAACAGGAGGCTATGATGTTCATGACAAAAAAACAGGCGCAGCTACTTTTGCTTGCCGCCGGGGTGCTGATGCTGCTCTTCGGTGTATGGCGGGGCGAGGCAGACACCGTATTTTCAAAAGCCATCCGGCTGTGTATGGAGTGTGTGGGCATTGGATAAGAAAAAACTAGATCCCCTCGCCCGATTCCGGGGCTTTATACAGGCCGGGGCAACCCTTTTGACCAATATCCACCTGCCCAACTTTGCCAAAGGGACGCTGTATCAGGGCAGCGGAAAATATGTCTGCGTGCCGGGACTGAACTGCTATTCCTGCCCGGGCGCTGCGGGTGCCTGCCCGGTGGGGGCGTTCCAAGCGGTGGTGGGTTCCTCCAAGTTCCGCTTTTCCTACTACATCACAGGCATCCTCATCCTTTTCGGGGTACTGCTGGGGCGGTTCATCTGCGGCTTCCTCTGCCCGTTCGGCTGGTTTCAGGAACTTTTGCACAAGATACCCTCCCCTAAGTTCTCCACCAAAAAGCTAAAGCCGCTGCGCTATTTAAAGTATGCAGTGCTGCTGGTCATGGTGGTGCTGCTGCCATTGCTGGCGGTCAACGAGCTGGGCATGGGCGACCCGTTCTTCTGCAAATACCTCTGCCCGCAGGGCGTGCTGGAAGGTGCCATTCCCCTCTCCCTGACCAATGCGGGCATCCGCGCCTCGCTGGGCAAACTGTTCACATGGAAAGCCTGCATTCTGCTGGCAGTCATTGTGGGCAGCGTGGTGTTCTACCGCCCCTTCTGCAAGTGGCTGTGCCCGCTGGGCGCTTTCTATGCGCTGCTGAACAAGGTCTCGCTGTTCCAGATGCGCGTAGACACCCACAAATGCGTCTCCTGCGGTGCCTGTGCAAGGGCCTGCAAGATGGACGTAGACATTACCAAGACCCCCAACCACGCCGAATGTATCCGCTGCGGGATGTGCATGAAAGCCTGTCCTACGGATGCCATCCAGTACAAGTTCGGGTTGGGAGACAAATCAAACACTGAAGCAACAAAGGAGTAAAACCATGAAGCTTAACCGTGTAACCGCACTTTCGCTCAGCCTTGTGCTGGCTTTCAGCCTTGCCGCCTGCGGGCAGGGCGCATCCTCTGCATCTTCTGCATCCTCTTCTTCCGCTTCCTCTGCGGCAGCGGAAAGCAAGACCGAGGAGCAGCTGCTGGCCGAGGAAAACGAGATCCTTTCCGCAAACGATGCCCTTTGGGAGAAGGTGTTCTCCTCCATGGACAAAAACGTGACCGAGACCACCCTCAGCACGAACTACGGCGATTTTCTGCTCAGTGCCGTGGAAAAGACAAAGGACCAATTCTCGGACGAGGAGTACAAAACCCTGACCGCCGATGCAGAAAAGATTCGGGATATCGAAAATCAGATCGCCGCCCTTGCCCCCGCGGACGCGGCTGCTTCCAGTGCCGCCGCACAGGGCACTGCTTTCCCCCAGTTTGAGGGCAGCGATTTAGAGGGCAACCCGGTGGACAACAGCCTGTTTGCGGGCAACGCCTTTACTGTGGTGAACTTCTGGTTCAACGGCTGCAAGCCCTGCGTAGAGGAGCTGGACGACCTGAACGCCCTGAACGAAAAGGTCAAGGCACAGGGCGGCGAGGTGGTCGGCATCAACACCGAGACGCTGGATGGCAGCCAGCAGGGCATCGAAGCTGCCAAAAAGCTGCTGGCAGCAAAGGGCGCAAGTTACCGCAACATCTACTTTGCTTCCGGCAGCGAGGCCGGCAAGTTTGCGCTGAACATCATGGCCTTCCCCACCACCTACGTTTTTGACCGGGACGGCAACGTTGTGGGTCAGCCCCTGCTGGGCGGCATTGACAAGGAAGAAAACCTTGCCGCCCTGCAAAAAAACATTGACGCCGCCCTTGCCAAGGACAGCGCCAAATAAGCGATTCTCCCCTGCCGCCTTCGGGCGGCTTTTTTGTTTGCCGCGGACATTGCCATGCACGTCCGGGCACCGGACGGAATACGCTGGGGCAGAAGCATACTTTTACCAGCAAAGGAGCGTATCTCCATGAAAAACACCGGAACTCTCCGCATCCAGACCTTTGCGGCACGCCAGTCTGCCCCCGTGGAGGGGGTGACCGTTGCGGTGCAGGGGGACGGCTTCACCCTGCACTGCATCACTGATGCCACCGGCAGCGCCGCCGATATTCCCGTTGAAGCCCCCGCCTGCGCCCTCTCGCTGGACGAGGACAACACCACCCGCCCCTATGCCATTGTCAGCCTGACCGCCGCAAAGCCCGGCTACCGCACCGTGCGCATTGAGGGCATCCAGATCTTTGCCGGGCAGGTAACGCTGGCGCAGCCCCAGATGCTGCCCGTCACCGAGGAAGACCGGGACATCCCGAACGCGCCCATCATCATCCCGCCGCACGCTTTGTTTGCGGGCAGCGGCGGCAGCGGCCCGCAGCCGGTGCAGCACTGCACGCCCCGGGTGCTGGATCAGGTCGTCATCCCTAAAAATATCACGGTGCATCTGGGCAAGCCGGCGGCTTCTGCCCGCAACGTGACGGTATCCTTCCGGGATTATATCGCAAACGTTGCTTCCAGTGAGGTCTACCCCACATGGGCAGACGAAAATACCCCAACGGGCAGACAGGGTGTTTTCCGGCTCAGAACGCCCATTCGATCGTGATCTCCTGCTGCCCGGTCAGCGGGTCTTTTGTTCCGACAATAACCCGCCGCACCAAAAGCACCGCAAGCTCCCGGGTCAGATGGGAAACCTGTGCCAGCTCCCGCACACGCTGCCTTTGCGCCGGAGCGGCGTCCGTTTCCTCCGGCTGCTGTTCCAGTTCTGCTTCCAAGCCACGGATACGGTTTTCCGCACTTTTTATTTCCTCCCCAAACGCCCGGTTCATCTCTGAAAACTGCGCGGCATCGATCAACCCAGATACCTTATCCAGATACAGCTGCTGCAAAGCCCTGCGCCGCCGGTCTGCTTCGCATTGCAGCCGTTTCAGCTCGCTGCGCTTTGCCTGCGCCCGCTGCCGCACCGGGTCATCCTGCCGGGGCAGCTCCACCTTTTCCGGGTCAACATAGACCTCTGCGTATTCCCGGATACGCTCCCGCACGGTGTTTTCCAATGCGTTCAGGTCAGTGCAGGTCTTATTGCTGCACCGTTCCGGCGCACGCTGGTGCATCCGGCAGCGGACATAGCGTCTTTGAACGCCATCCGCTCTTGGCTGATGGGCAGTCTGCTCCATATAGCTGCCGCAGCAGCCGCAAACCACCTTTTTGGCAAGCGGATGGATCGTCCCCTGCACGCCGCTCCGGGTGCGCGCTGCCAGCATCCGCTGTACCGTTTCAAAGGTGTCACGGTCTATGATAGGCTCGTGGGTATTTTCTACAACGATCCACTGGGACTTTGGCAGCCAGACCGTCTTTTTGGATTTATAGCCCACCTTTTTGTGCCGCCCCTGTACCAGATCTCCGATGTACGTCTGATTATGGAGCATCTGATAAACAGTCGGGCTGCCCCACAGCGAATAATCCGTTTTTTTCATGGCAGTGTGGTACTGCGCACCGTGCAGCTGTTTGTATGCTGTCGGGCTGGGAATACCTTCATTGTTCAGGATCTGCGCGATCTTATGCGCACCCATCCCGCTAAGCGCCAATGCAAAAATGCGCCTTACCACCTCAGCCGCTTCCGGGTCGATGACAAGCTTTCCCTTGGCGTCCGGGGCTTTGCAGTACCCATACAGTGCAAAGGAGCCGATGAACAGCCCCTCTCTGCGTTTGTGGTCCAGCACGGCGCGGACATTGTTGGACAGGTCCTCCAGATACCACTCGTTGATCAGCCCATTGATCTGGCGGGATTTTTTGTTTGCCGCCTCGCCGGTATCCACATGGTCCACCACGGCAATAAACCGGATGCCCCATTCGATGAACTTTCCGTGCAGATATTTTTCCACCAGCTCCATATCACGGGTAAAGCGGGACTGCGTCTTTGCCAGCACCACATCAAACCTGTGTTCGCTGGCAGCCCGGATCATTTCATTGAACGCCGGGCGCTCCCGGTCGATGCCGGAATAATCCTCGTCCGAATAGATCTGGTAAACTTCAAAGCCCTTTTCTGCGGCATACGCGGTCAGCATGGACTTTTGGTTCTGGATGCTCTCCGATTCACCGCTTTTCCCTTCATCCTCCTTGCTCAGGCGGCAGTAAATTGCCGCTTTCATGGTCTGCGCCCTTTGTTTCCGGCACAGGTATCCCTGCACAGCATCTTAATCGCCCTCCCTTCTATGCTCCGTCCTGCAAGGGTATGGGCGTATCGTTTTGCAGTGCATCCGTGAGATAGCGCTCAAACGCCTTTTTAAACTGTTCCCTGCGCTGTTCCCCGCTGTCGGAGCAGAATTTTTCGTACAGAATAAAAGCCGTGTTTTCCATAAGCACCCTCTTTTCGGTCTGCATGGTCGTTTTGTGCGTCATCTCAGTCTATTTCCGGCTTCTGCGGTTCAGAACTCCGCCGGACGGAAAGCACCTGCAAAGCACGCGGTTTTTCGCCTTTTTCCATGCAAAAACCTTTAAAAACAGCTTGAAACGCTTTTGTTGCAATGATACAATAAGAATGTCATTTTATGGGAAAATCGGCGTATGCCCAGTGCGGACAGGCCGCGAGCGTGGGAGTTCCTGTGGGGTGTGTAAGAATAGCCAAACTGTGAGGAAGGTATTATTGTATGATGAAGAAAATCTCCCGCCGCTCGTTTTTGCAGGCTTGCAGTATTGCTGCCGCCACGGCAGCGCTGACCGCCTGCGGCGGCGGCAAGACCGAAACGGCGAAAAAAGACGATGCGCACGAAGCCGTCACCTTTATGGCACCTTATAAGGAGATAGAAGCCTTTATTGAGCAAGTACACAGCGTTTACCCGGAAGTGAACATCGAGGTCGTGCCCTACAGCGGCGATAACACCACCACCTGTTTGGAGAATATGTTTGCGGCGGGCGACCTGCCGGACGTCTGCACCTTGACCTACTACGATCCCCAGATTGATCTGGTCTCCGACAAACTGCTGGACCTTTCCGGCTACGATTTTACGGATAACTATGTGGAGTCCCGTCTGCAGGACGTGTTCGACAATGGTGCCATCTACCTGCTGCCCTCGACCTACAACTGCTACGGCATCACCTACAACAAGACCTTGCTGCGGGCACACGGCTGGGAACTGCCCAATTCTTTTGCTGAACTGGAAGTGCTGGCTGCAAAGGCCAAGGAAGCCGGGGTCGATCTCTGCCTGTCACAGATCCAGTATCCGGGCTACGGTTTCCAGTATCTGTGCAACATTGCAGATGCCGATTTCCTCGGCACGCTGGATGGCAGACTGTGGCAGAAGGATTATCTTTCCGGCAAGGCAAACGTCAGCAACACCCCCGGCATGATGCAGGCAATGGCGTATGTCAAAAAGTGGAAGGACATCGGGATGCTGAACGGCTCCGGTGATGCTCTTGACGACAACGTGACCCGGCAGAGGATGGCCGAGGGGAACACCCTGTTTTTGATCGGAAACACCAACGGCATTGTGGAGGCAGACGGCAACGCCGATAAATTTGGGCTGATGCCGTTTCTCTCGGAGGACGGCACCCAGAACGTTTTTGTGCTGAATGTGAACCGTTTCTACGGTCTGAATAAAAAGCTGAAACAGAACCCCCAGAAGCTGGAAGATGCGCTCAAGGTGATGCGTGTGCTTTCCACCGTTGCAGGCACCAGCGCTCTGCAGCCCGCAACGGCGCTGAAAAGCAGCCTGTTGCCCTTCAAGGGTGCAAAGGCAGACGGCACCTATTACGCCGATGTTGCCGATGCCCTGAATGCAGGCAACACCGCGCCCTTTATCTATTCCGGCTGGGAAAACACCATCGTGACCACCGGCCTTAAAATGCTGGACTTCATCAAGGGCAATGCTACTATGGAGGATGTCATCCGTCAGCTGGACGAGGATCAGGACAGTGTGGTGAACAACACCCCGGATGTCATCACTACCGTTACGGAGGAGCTTTCGCAGCAGGACTGCGCCATGCTGGTAGGCCGCTGCTTTGCACAGGCCACCGGCAGCGACCTTGCGCTGGTCTCGCTGAGCACATGGATCCCCGGCAACCCCACCGAGCAGAACCACCACGGCGTAGCCGCCAAGCTGTACGCCAAGGGCATTACGGATTACGACCTTTCGGCCATCCTGCCCACCGGCTGGAACCGCACCATCCAGACCGTCACCCTGACCGGGCAGCAGATCAGCGACCTGCTGGCTTCTGGTTACGATGCCTACGGCAACGGCAAGGGCTACCCCTATGTGCTGGTAAGCCCGGTGCAGCCGGAGGCGGGCAAGACCTATCAGGTTGCTATCTGCGGTGTGAGCGACCAGCTGGCTGCTGAAGCAACGGTGACAGACAGCGGCGTGGTGGGCATGGATGCCGCAAAAGCCTTCTTTGGTGCTTACACCACTATCAGCCGGGCAGACACCGCATGGAATTAAACAGAACAGACAGGAGATACTGGATGTGAACAAGAAAAAATACCAAAAGCTGCTTTGGGGCACCGGCTTTGTCATCATCGTGTTGATTCTGACCCTTTTTGTCATGAGCCAGACCTACATCCAAAACCTTGTCTACCATGAGCGGCTGAGCCAGATGGAAGAGGTCACCCACCAGATGTTCCACAGTCTGGAGGATGTGATCGACAACCACTGGGACGAGGTGAATGTACAATGCAATTATTTGTACTATACTCCGCTGGAGACTGATACCGATCTCTACCGCTATCTGAAAAAGCTGTCGGAGCTTTCCAATTACCATGAAAAACAGATTGAACTGATCGCCGTGGATGCTGCCGGGCGTTATTATACCGAGTATGGCCACACGGGTCTACTGCGGGAAATGAACTATCTGGAAAACGCGCCGCAGCGGGTCAGCTATGTTTCCAATTCGTTGACCGTGGACGACTCCCGGATGGTGTTCCTGAAACAGCTCCCCACCCCCATCACACTGCAAAGCGGAGAGAAAGAGATCACCCTGCGCTACTTTGGCATCGCCCAGAGTATGACCCAGCTGAACGATAATTTCCGCTGCGACGCCTACGAAAATAACAACAGCGTCTATGTGCTGGACAACAACGGCTTCAAGCTGTTCAACGCCAATGACACTGAGCTGCTGAAGGGGCATAACGTATACACCGTGCTCTCCCAGATGTCCTATCTGCACGGTTCTTCCTTTGCAGCAGCAAAGGAGCGGCTTGCCCGCACAGGCTCCTGTTATTCCAACGCCGTGCTGGACGGGACTGAGTATTACTACGCCCTGAAGCAGATGGAAAACGCCCAGTGGACGCTGGCGTTCCTTGTTCCGGCAGAATATGTGGCCGTGAACACGCAGAAGCTGGTCAATATCGTCATGGTCGTTATTGTAGGCTTTGCAACGGTGTTTTCGATCATGGCAGTCATTGCTGGCTGGTTCCTTTTGCGGGAAAAGCAGCAGCGGGAGCTGCAGGCTGAAAAAAAGACGAACCTCCGTCTGGAGCAGTATAACATCCAGCTGACGCAGGCTAACGACGAGATGCGGCGGGCGCAGGATGCTGCCGCCGAGGCGTTACAGTCCGCCGAGCGTGCCAGCAAGGCCAAGACGGACTTTCTTTCCAACATGAGCCACGATATCCGCACCCCCATGAACGCCATCATCGGCATTACCACCCTGATGAAAAACGAGCTGCACGAGCCGGAAAAACTTGCCGAGCATCTGGGCAAGCTGGAAACTTCCGGTCAACTGCTGCTGGGCATCATCAACAATATTCTGGATATGAGCCGCATCGAGAGCGGCAAGACCACCCTGAATGTGGAAAAGATGAACCTGCCCCAGCAGATCAGTCAGCTGGACAGCATCATCCGCCAGCAGGCAGGTCAGCGCAGTCAGACCTTTACGGTAAGCACCAATCTGCAGCACGAAAACGTGCTGGCCGACCCCAACCGTCTGAATCAGGTACTGATGAACATCCTCTCCAACGCAGTCAAGTATACGCCCACCGGCGGGCATATCCGGTTCGAGGTGGAAGAGCTGCCCCGGAACGAGCACTACGCCCGGTACCGCTTTGTGGTGCAGGATGACGGCATCGGCATGAGCGCGGACTACCAAAAGACCCTTTTCGACCCCTTTACCCGGGAGGAGCGCTCCGGCATCAACAAGGTGCAGGGCACGGGTCTGGGTATGGCTATTACCAAAAGCGTCATAGACCTGATGGGCGGCTCCATCAGCGTGGAGAGTGCCACCGGCAAGGGCACCCGCTTTGAGGTAGTGCTGGAATTTCCCATTGATACCGAAGCGGACACGGTGCAAAAGGCGCAGACGCTCCCGGAGGAAGAAGAGACCACCTCTCCCCTGTCCGGCATGAAGTTCCTCTGCGCCGAGGATAACGCCATCAACGCCGAGATCTTGCAGATGCTGCTGGAAACAAAAGGCGCAGGCTGCACCATCTGCCCCAACGGTCAGGAGATCGTGGATGCCTTTGCCAGCGTCAAGCCCGGCGATTATGACATGATCCTGATGGATATCCAGATGCCGGTGATGGATGGTCTGGAAGCCACCCGCCGCATCCGCAGCGGTGAAAACCCGCTGGGCAGAACCATTCCCATCCTTGCCATGACGGCAAACGCCTTCCTTGAGGATATGCAAAAGAGCAAGGAAGCCGGCATGGACGAGCATCTGTCCAAGCCTGTGGATATCAGCGCACTGGAACAGGTGGTGAAGCGCTTCCGCGTTACCCCCCCCCGAAAATAAATAGCGGTATACAGCGTTTTTGCCGCAAAACGCCGCATAACCTTGCATAAAAATCTGCTGCCCCTTTGCCCGGACGCTCTGGCATCCGGTGCGGGGCAGCAGTTTTTTGCGTTATAGAGGGAATGTTACGCTCAGATGGGCATGGTCTGGTAGAACCAGTCCGAAATGGCCTTGCGGGTGTCGGCAAAGAACTTCTTCACCGGGCAGGCGGCATCGCGGGCTTCCTGTTCCAGATCCGTGCCTGCGGGGAAGTTGCGGATGACGGTATACGCCACCGACTGCGGCGGCAGCGACATCATCACAGCCGGGTCGTGCACCACGCAGATCTGCTCGCCTACCGCAAGGGTGGCGGGGTCAGAGGTGGTCTTTTCGTCATGATCCTGCCAAACGGTGCTGTCGGTGACGATCATCTGGTAGGTTTCCTGCTCTTCCGCAGAAACCAGAATGGACTCCACCTTGCCCTCCACGGTGCGGCTGACGCCCTCTACCGTGCCATAATAGTAAAGCTTTTTGGAAAACAGCGCCGAAGCAGAGGGCAGCACGCTGACGCTGAGCAGCAGCACTGCAAGCAGGCAAAAGAGCGAGCGATAGGTCTTTTTCATAGAAAACCTCCATTTTTCATGTTGCAGCGGAGCGCCCGGCGCTCCCGGATGCCTTATTTTACCACAACTACCGTTGGATTTCTATATCCGGGCTTAACCGGGGGAAATATTGCAAAAGGCATTGCGTCATGACCCTTTCAGTCATCGCCGTCAAGGCTTTGCCTGAGAGGGTGAAAAAAGTGGGTCAGAAACACCCACAGATGTTTCTGACCCACAAATAGAACGATTTTTTGTTTTACAGCTGGCAAGCGGTATCGTAACCGGTGCGGATGGCGTTGGAGATATCCGCAGCCTTGCCGGCGGCATCGCCGATGGAATACACCGGGATACCGGCAGCTTCCAGCGCAGCAGCGTCAAATTCGTTGGAGCGTGCGCCCATGGCCAGCACGATGTAATCGCAGGGGATGGTCACCTCTGCGCCGTCCTTGTTCTCGCAGACAACGGCGTCCATGCGGAACTCCTTGACCTTGTGGCTGGGGTACTGCTCCACGCCGTAGGTCTTGTAGTTTTCCAGCAGGGTGGGCAGAATGGTGACGCTCTCGCCTGCGGCGATCTTGTCCATCATCTCGATAACGGACACCTTGCAGCCGCGGGCAGCCAGATACTCTGCGGTCTCGCAGCCTACCATGCCGCCGCCGATGACAGCAACCGTGCCGTACACCTGCTGCTCACCCGCCAGCACCTTCCAGGCGTCGGCCACGTTCACGCTGTCAATGCCGGGGATGCGGGGTGCGGCGCTGTGTGCGCCCACAGCGTTGATGACAGCCTCGAAACCGGCGTCCTTCAGCTGCTCGGCGGTGCGGGTCTGACCCATGCACAGGTGCACACCGGCGTTGCAGACCGCGTGGATCAGATCCTGTGCGGCGCGGCGCATCTCCTCCTTGCGGGGAGGCACGCAGGCAATGTTCAGCTGACCGCCCAGAGAGGTGGTCTTTTCAAACAGGGTCACGTCGTGGCCGCGCAGCGCTGCCACACGGGCGGCTTCCAGACCGGCAGGGCCGCCGCCAAGGACGGCAATCTTCTTTTTCTGCGCTGCGGGCTGGATGCTGCGGGTGTTCTCGTAGCCGTTCTCCGCGTTCAGCACGCAGGAGAGGAACTGACGGTTCTGGATGGCATCGGTGCAGCCCTTGTTGCAGCTGATGCAGCGGCGGATATCGCAGGCCTTCCCGGCAGCGATCTTGGTGCCCCAGTCGGGGTCTGCCAGCAGCGGACGACCCATGGCAACCATGTCAGCCATACCGCTCTCGATGACACGCGCAGCCATGTCGGCATCCACGATACGACCCACGGCGCTGACCGGCACATTGACGGCCTTTTTGATGTCCCCGGCGATCTTGACGAAGAAGCCGTAGGGCTGCACGCCCATGGGAGGAATGGTGTCGGCCATGTTGCCGGTGTGGTTGGCCTGTGCAACGTGGAACATATCCACGCCGTCCTCCACCAGCCACTGGGCAAACTGCACGGCGTCGGCTTCGTCAATGCCGCCCTTGCCGCGCTGCGGGGTGACGATGGACAGCTTATAGTCGATGACCATACCCGGCACAGCCTTGCGGATGGCGCGGGTCAGCATCCGGGCAAAGCGAACGCGGTTCTCCAGACTGCCGCCGAACTTATCGGTGCGGTGGTTCATGCGGGTGGAGCACAGGCAGCCGTTCAGGCGGTCGCCGTGGATCTGAATGACGTCCACACCGGCCTTCTGGGCACGCACTGCGCAGGCGCACATCTTATCGATGATGGACATCAGCATCTCCTCGCTGGCCTCATCGGTAAAGAACATCATGTCGTGGTGCAGGCGCTGACGCATCTCGTCAAACTTCTTCTGCATAAACAGGCTGTTGATGGCGTCCACATCGTACTCCGGGTGGAAGAGCTGGACGCCCAGCTTGGTGCCGTAGGCGTGTACGCTGTCGGCCAGTGCCTTGAAGGCAGGGATCTGGCTGTCATCAAACAGCTTGGGGGTGGGAGAAAAGCTGTTGATGGGTGCCACATCGCCCATAACGATGTAGCCCACGCCGCCCTTTGCCAGACGGGTGTAGAAGCCCATGTCCTGCTCGCTGATCATGCCGTTTTTCTCGTAGCCGGTGGTCAGCGGGGGGAACATGATGCGGTTTTTAAAGGTCTGTCCGCCCACCTCGATGGGCTGCAGAATTACGTTTTCCATACAAAAGCCTCCTTGCAGATACGCTTTGCTTTACAGATTTGCTTTGATGAATGCTGCGGTCTTTTCCTCCACGGCGGCACGGGCTGCCAGCGTGGCAAAGTTGTGGCCGCCGCCTGCAATGGTGTCCACCTCGGGTGCGGTGTACACCTGTGCGTAACGGCTGCAGGTGCCCTCGTCCACCAGACGGTCATCGTCGGCGCGCAGCAGCAGCACCGGGCCGTTGTAGCCCTTGGCCTCGGTAAAGGGATCGGGGTGCTTTGCCATCTCGTAGTTAAAGGCCATCTTGTAGCACAGACCCTCCATGTCGGTGTAGTCCCTGCCGGTCTGCACAACACCGTCGGCACGCTGTGCGCAGCCGAACCACATCCCGGCGCCCGGGCACAGCAGGATCAGGCCGTGGGGCTGGATGACCGGTGCGCAGGAAGCGGCAATGTAGCCGCCCATGCTCTGGCCGGAGAGGAACAGCTTTTCGCTGTCCACATAGGGCTGCTCAGCGGCCCATGCAAAGATATCCTGTGCATCGGTGTGCAGGCCGTCGAAGCTCATATCCTCGAACTCGCCGTCGCTCTCGCCGTTGCCGTAGAAATCGAACCGGGCGCTGCCGATGCCCTGCGCTGCCAGAGCGCGGGACAGGTGGGTGTACATGGACTTATAGCCGCTGCAGCTGCCGGCAAAGCCGTGCAGGTGCACCACAAAGGGTACCTTGCCCTCGGTGTCGGGCAGGGTCACGATGCCGCGCAGGGTGTGACCATTGCGGTTTTTAAACTGAACCTGTAAGATTTTCATGGTTTACTTGCTCTCCTTTGCGGCGCGGCGAGCCTTCAGCTCGGTCAGCATCTCAGCAGTCTTCTGCTTGGTCAGGGGGTAGACGAAGAACAGGATGGCAACTGCAATGCCGTAGCCCAGGAAGTAGACGCCGGTGTAGCTCTTCCAGATAGCGTTTACAACGCCTGCGGTCTGCACAGCGCCTGCGGTCACGTTGTAGCCGATGGCACCCAGCACAAAGCTAGACAGGCTGCCGGAAATGGCGCTTGCAAGCTTGCGGAAGAAGGAGTAGGTGGAGTAGACGATGCCCTCGTTACGCTCGCCGGTCTGCAGCTCGTGGTAGTCGATGGCGTCGTTGACCATGGCCCAGATCAGCACCTGCATACCGGAAGCGCCCAGATAGCAGATACCGTTGATGACGATGAAGGCCACAGGGTTATGGACGGGGAAGAAGAACAGGATGCCGAACACGATGGCGGCAAAGCCTGCGCCCATGCAGCACCACTCCTTCTTGCCGAACTTGTTGGCAAGAGGCTGGGTGATGGCAAAGGACAGCACAGCGTACAGCACGCTCAGCATACCGGAGACAGCCTGAATTTTAACGTTGCCGAAGAAGTCCTTGTACAGATAGGTGTTCAGACCGTTGACCACGGAAGCACCGATCATGCCGGTCAGGCTGAAGAACATAACGCCCAGCAGAGCCTTGTTGTGAGAGATCTCCTTGAGCACGTGCAGGTAGTTCAGCTTTTCGCCCTGCGGACGCTCGGGCACTTCCACGCGCTCCTTGCACCACACGCAGGTGATCTGCAGGCACAGCAGACCCAGCATAGCGCAGATGCAGGCCAGCATCAGGAAGCGGCCAGCCACGGGCTTGTTGTCTACATACAGGAACAGGGGGCCGATCATGACCATGACGGTCATGAAGATGGTGCCGCCAAGGCTGCGGTAGCGGGACAGTGCGGTGCGCTGGCTGACATCATCGGTCATCACGCTGGACAGGGTACCGAAGGGCACGTTGACGCAGGTGTACAGTGCCTCGTACAGAACGTAGGTGACGAACATATAGGCCAGACGCAGGCCGTAGTTGATATTGCCCACATTGACAAAGCCCAGTATGCACAGCACTGCCATGGGGAAGGAGAAGGCGCGGATCCAAGGGATGAACTTGCCGCCCTTGGTGGCCTTGCGGGAGTCCACGATCGCGCCGATGATGGGGTCGTTCACGGCGTCCCAGATCTTGGTGACCAGCAGCAGGATACCCACATGGAAGGGGTTGACCTGCAGGATCAGGGTGTAGAAGATCGACAGATACATGGCACGGTACTGCTCAGTAAAGCAGCAGCCCAGATCGCCCAGTGTATAGCCGATCTTGTCCTTCATGGAGAAGGGTCGGACGGTCTTTTTCTGGTCCATTGTGTTTTATCCTCCTTAAAAACAGTGAAACCACGAGACTTTTCGCACAAGTCTCTTTTCTACACTTTGCATTATACGTTAAATTTCCATCAATACATATCCAAAAAATGATTGAAAACTATCACGAATTGATGTATTATGCAATTATAACAGTTGTACTTTTCTGTTGTG
Organism: Faecalibacterium prausnitzii; assembly: GCF_003287405.1. Taxonomy (GTDB): domain Bacteria; phylum Bacillota; class Clostridia; order Oscillospirales; family Ruminococcaceae; genus Faecalibacterium; species Faecalibacterium intestinale. The sequence continues at coordinate 117,188 of NZ_PRLD01000002.1, read as the reverse complement.
TACAACAAATTGTTGCACATGACAGTTTCACGGAGGTTTTTTTGGTGAACTATACAGTCAAGCGTTATTTTTTTGAGCAGAGCGCCGTCCGGGAGTTTTATTCCGGCGCGTATTATGATTTGTTTCTGGTCATGCGGGGCAGCGGTGTGTTCCGGTGCAGTGAGGTGGTGCTGCCCGCCCAACAGCAGAACCTCATCATCTTCAAGCCCGGTCAGGGCGGCAGGCTGGAATATGCCGGTGCCTACGGCCCGCTGGAGCTTATCCGGGTACAGCTGTCCCCCCAGACGCTGGCGCAGCTTTCGGATGCAGACACCGACCTTGAAAAAAGCTTCAACGTCGTCCCCTTCCGGCAGGTGGCTGTCCGCCCGGACAGCCAGATCTATATGCTGCTGAAAAACCTTGCCCGGAAGCTGCTGATGCTCCCGCAGGAGCGCACCCAGTTCGGCGCAGCGGTGTTCGAGCACGGTATTCTGCAGATGTTCGTGGTGCTGGCGCTGCGTGCCTGCATCCATGCGGAGTTCCACACCGCATCGGTCAGCCGCCACCACCTGATGCTGGACGAGGTGTTCCTGTTTATTCAGGCGCATCTTACCGAGGAGCTGACGCTGGAACGGTTGGAGAAGGAGTTCTTCGTCTCCCGGGAGCATATTGCCCGGGAATTCAAGCGCCAGACTGGGCAGACGGTGCACCGCTACATCGTAAAGGCGCGGTTGGACCGCTGCTGCACCCTCATTGAGCAGGGGCTGCCCATCACCGAGGTGTACAAGACCAGCGGCTTTGGCGGCTACAACCACTTTTTCCGTGCCTTTAAAAAAGAGTACGGCATGACCCCCAAGGAATATTTCAGCACCACCCGGCAGGACGCCCGGGGATGATTATTGTAAAAAAGAACCCCGGAGCATCCGCAGACGCTCCGGGGTTCTTTGATCATAAAAACTTTGGATCAGATGCTGAACTGCACGGCGCAGAAAGCAGCATAGATGCACAGCAGTGCAATGCCCTGCGGGCGGCTCAGCTTGCCCTTGATCAGCGCGGGCAGGGTGAGCAGCAGCATCACGGCAAACATCACCGGGATATCCATCACCAGAGAGGCGTTCATGCCTGCGATGGTGGAGTTCTGCGGAATGCTGAAGGGTGCCAGCGTGACAGACACGCCGCTGACCAGCACCAGATTGAACACGTTTGCACCGATGACGTTGCCCAGCGACAGCGCACCGTGGCCCTTAGCCAGCGAGGTGATGGCGGTGACCAGCTCCGGCAGCGAGGTGCCCAGTGCCACAAAGGTCAGCGCAATGACCGACTCCGGCACGCCCAGTGCCTGTGCGATGAGGGTGCCGTTGTCCACCAACAGGTCAGCGCCCACAGCAATGAGCACTGCGCCGATGGCCAGCAGCCCCAGCTCCTTGGCAAAAGACCCTTCCTCTGCCTGCTCCTCCTCTTCCGGGGCGGGGGCGTTTTTCATGGCCAGCACGTTGCACACGATGTAAGCCACGAACATCGCCAGCAGGATCAGGCCCACCGGGCGGGTGAAGGAGCCGGTGGTGTAAGCCACACCGGCATAGAAAGCGGCAGCCACAAAGAAGAAGGCTACCGGGGTGCGCAGGCTTTTGGGGTCAACCTTGCCCGGGCGCACCGCAATGGTAATGGCGGCGATCAGTGCAGAGTTGCAGATGACCGAGCCGATGGCGTTGCCGTAGGCGATCTCGCCGTGACCGGTGAGTGCAGAGGTGGTGGACACCATGACCTCCGGCAGGGTGGTACCAATGGACACCACCGTAGCACCGATGAGCAGCTCCGGCACATGGAAGCGGCGGGCGATGCCGGTGGCACCGTCCACAAACCAGTCGCCGCCCTTGATCAGGCACAGCAGACCCACGATAAACAACAGAACAGGGATCAGCATAAAATCTCTCCTTTTTCGAATGGTGTCGGCAGAAGCGCAATAAAAAAGACCTTTATCACATCCTGCCCGGAACGGGGAAATGTGATAAAAGTCTCAAGCATCGGTACTGCATCGGGCATCTCTGCCGGGTCTGTCGCTGCAGCACAGCGCACTTTTTTACAAAGGTACGCCCCTTACTCCCTTTTATCCAGAGGGTATTATACCTGCTTTGGGACAAAAACGCAAGGGGAAAATGGAATTTATTCTGCCTTGGTCACTTTTTTGGCGTTGGGATAAATGCGCTCCATGCGGGCATTGTCGAAATGCTCGTCCAAAAATACCTCCAGCTGCCCGTTGGGCGCTTCGCCGCTGGTGCGGGCATCGTACCGCGCCAGTGCCAGCGCACTGGTGAGCATATTCACCGCCATAAACACCGCCAGCACCGCCGTCATCCACGGGCGGATATGGCTGCGCACCTTTTTCATCAGCCTGAGCACCAGTGGGTAGCCGTAGCGCATCCACAGCACCGCCGCAATGCCCCAGAAAAAGCAGTACAGCAGGTTGATGCGCCCGCCCAGATTGAACTTGAACTTGCTGTAATCCCAGAACACCGTGCCGAACAGCAGCTCGGTGACAGCGCTGCACACATACTCGTACACGCCGCCCAGCACCGTGCCGAAGGCGAAGAGATAGCGGTCGCTTTTTTCCTGATTCTGCCGCAGCAGCACGGTAGCCATGGCCAGCGCCAGACCCCACACCACGCTGAAGGGCCCCCATACCAGACTGGAACGGCTCATCCACACCCCGGCGGTCAGGCGGCAGAACACCGTCTCCACCAGATCGCCCAGAAACGCCCCGATGACGAACAGCCACAGCAGGTCTGCCGCGCTGAGGAAGTCGGCTTTCCCCTTCTGCACTGCCGTGGGCTGCTGCCGGGCGGCTTCCGGGTAGGCGCGCTGGATGCGCTTTTCCACATACACGGCAATGCGGCGGCGCAAGGTATCGGAGCGCGCTTCCAGTTTCTGGTTCAGCTGTTCCAGCACCGGGTGCTGCGCCGCGTACCGCCCCACCAGCACCGCCGAGCCCAGCTGATCCAGCGCCGCAATGCCAAGCGCGACCCATACCAGCGGATGCAGCAGCCAGTCCGGCACAAGAGCACACAGCCGCAGCAGCAGCCCGTTGCCCCACAGCACAGTCACCATGCCCAGCGCACCCCACAGTACCGAATACTGCAGGCAGACGTAGCCGTTCAGGTTGAATTTTTTATCCGAGTAGTCCCACCATTTGCGGTTGTGCAGCCGCTCCAGCAGTTTTGCCGTGAGCCACTCCACCACGGTAGCCGTGAGCATACAGGCCACAAACAGCGCCACCGGCTTTGTACGCATATCTGCAAAGCCTACTGCCATCAGGATGGCCGTGGTGCCGTAGACAAAGCAGAACGGCCCCGCCGCCATACCGCGGTTTGCAAACCGCTTGCCCCGGAAGGTGGCCACCACGGTCTCCCCTACCCACCCAAGGAAGGAATAGACCAGATACAGCACACCCAGCGTGTAGAAGTTCAGTGTCATCGCGCTTTCCTCGCCTTCAAGTTTTATGTTTTGATTGTACTCGCTTGCGCCGGTTTATACAAGGGGGTGGTGGAAAATGTTACAATTGGCGTGGGATTTCCTTTTACAAACGCATCCTTCCCAGCAAAAAGAGCCGCTGCACAAGCACGGTGCAGCGGCTCTCGGAGTTCTTATTTTACAGCTTACAGCTGGCTCTTATACAGTTCCACGATCTCCTCCACGCTGGTGTCGCGGGGGTTGCCGGGACGGCAGGCGTCTGCAAAAGCGGACTCGGCGAGGAACTGGATATCCTCTTCCTTCAGGATGCCGTGCAGATTTGTGGGGATGCCCACGTCTGCGCTCAGCTGCTTGACGGCGGCGATGGTAGCATCAGCGGCCTCCACATCGTTCATCTCGTCGATGCCCATAACGCCCATAGCCTTGCCCACAGCGCGGTAACGCTCGCCGGCAACGCTCTTGTTGTACTCCAGACCCACCGGCAGCAGGATAGCGCAGGCCACGCCATGGGGAGTGTCATACAGAGCGGACAGGCCGTGTGCCATGGAGTGCACAATGCCCAGACCCACGTTGGAGAAGCCCATACCGGCAATGTACTGGCCCAGAGCCATGCCCTCGCGGCCCTCCGGGGTGTTCTGCACAGCGCCGCGCAGGCTCTGGCTGATCAGCTTGATGGCTTCCAGATGGAACATATCAGAGATGACGCAGTGACCCTTGGTGATGTAGCCCTCAATGGCATGGGTCAGCGCGTCCATACCGGTGGCGGCAGTCAGACCCTTGGGCATGGAGGACATCATGTCGGGGTCGACCACAGCGATCTCGGGGATATCGTTGGTGTCCACGCAGACGAACTTGCGCTTCTTCTCCACGTCGGTGATGACGTAGTTGATGGTGACCTCGGCAGCAGTACCGGCGGTGGTGGGCACTGCAATGGTGAACACTGCGTGCTTCTTGGTGGGAGCAACACCTTCCAAAGAGCGGACGTCCGCAAACTCGGGGTTATTGATGATGATGCCGATGGCCTTTGCGGTATCCATGGAGGAGCCGCCGCCGATGGTCACGATGCAGTCAGCCTCGGCAGCCTTGAAGGCAGCCACACCGTCCTGCACGTTAGCGATGGTGGGGTTAGGCTTGATCTCGCTGTAAACAGCGTAGGCAAAGTTTGCAGCATCCAGCAGGTCGGTGACCTTTTTGGTAACGCCAAACTTGATCAGGTCGGGGTCGGAGCAGACGAAAGCCTTCTTGTAGCCGCGGGCGGTCAGCTCGGGAACGATGTTCTCGATGGCACCGTGGCCGTGGTAGGAGATGGTATTCAGAACAATGCGGTCAGCCATAATACAAATCCTCCAAATCTGTTTGCAGCCGCCTTTCCGGCGGCGTTTCTCTACGTTTCAGCATAGCACATCGTCAAAAAATTTGCAATGTAAAATTGTTTAAAATTGTAGTATATTTTTATACTTGTGCACTGTTTTCTATTATTTTTGTCTGTTTTCCAGCATTATTATCCCATGCCAAAAAACAATCCTTGCCAAATGGCCGTGCCTGTGTTATACTATTTAGGTAACCTTTGCTGGTGTGGCGCAATGGCAGCGCAACTGATTTGTAATCAGTGGGTTGCAGGTTCAACTCCTGTCACCAGCTCCAAAGAAAACCGCTTGGATCCTTAGAGTTCCGGGCGGTTTTCTTTTTGCTATGGCACATCTTAAAATATCTAAAAATATCCAAAATCTCACCATAATCTAACAAACAAGCTAACAAATCAGCACTTTACCCTCTGCACAACACACTTCTGTGTTCCTTGCATTCGCCCGGGGCGGCGAACGGCAGCGCTAAAAGAGGTTTAAGGTGTTCCCCCGCGGACATTTTTGGTGTATAATGGTAAAAACAACCCCATACCAAAGGAGGAACCAAGCATGATCCAATTCGGTCTGCGTCTGCACGACGCGGAAAAGCTGCCCATTGAGCAGGTGCTGCCGCTGGTGCACCAGAAGGGCTTTTCTTGCGTGCATCTGGCGCTGAGCAAGTCCCTGAAGGAGGTGCCCAACACCCCCTCTGCCCTCACCCCCGGCTACGCGGCCTATCTGCGCCGCCTGTTTGCCAAAAACGAGCTGGACATTGCGGTGCTGGGCAACTACCTGAATCTGGCGCATCCGGATGCGGATGCTCTGCACGCCATTCAGGAAAAGTACTACGCCCACATCCGCTTTGCCAGCCTGCTGGGCTGCGGCATGGTGGGCACCGAGACCGGCGCACCCAACGCGGAGTACAAGTTCTGCCCGGAGTGCCGCAGCGATGCCGCCCTTGCCGCTTTTATCAAGAACTTCAAGCCGGTGGTGCGCTGCGCCGAGCAGTACGGCGTGACCATTGCCATTGAGCCGGTGGTCAAGCACATCGTGTATGACGCCCGCCGCGCCCGCACCGTGCTGGACGAGATCGGCAGCCCCAATCTGCAGATCCTGCTCGACCCGGTGAATCTTTTGAACATGGAAAACGTGGACCAACGAGAGGAAGTGTTTGCCGAAGCCATCGAGCTGCTGGGCAAGGACGTGGCCATGATCCACTTCAAGGACTTCTTGCGGCAGGATGCCGGCGGGCAGCTGGCTGCCACCGGTGCCGGACAGGGCGGCATGGGCGACTACCGCACCATTCTGCGGTTCGCCAAGGAGCAAAAGCCCTATGTGTTCGCCACCTTGGAGAACACCACCCCGGAAAACGCCGTTCAGTGCCTGCAGTATCTGCAAAAGCAGTACGACGAGTGCTAAATTTATTTCGGGTCGGAAGACCGCTTGCAAGCGTTCCTCCGACCCTTTTTGCTGTCTAAAAAAATAAGTCGGGAAAATCGTAGATTTTCCCGACTTATCGCTATAATATAGTGCTCAGCCCAGCGCCTGCTGGATCTTGGCAAAGTCCTCCAGCGTCAGGGCTTCCGGGCGGATGCGGGCATCAAAGCCTGCGGATTCGATGGCGGCAATGACCTTCTCCTTGGGCAGGTTCAGCCCGCCTGCAATGGCGTTGGCAGCGGTCTTGCGGCGCTGCCCAAAGGCGGCGCGCACCAGCGCAAAGTAGCCCACCTCGTCCTCCACCTGCACGGCGGGGGTGGGACGGATGTCCATGCGCACCACAGCGCTGGTCACCTTGGGGGCGGGGTAAAAGCTGCCCGGTGCGGCGGTGAACATCAGCTTGGAGGTGGCGTAGTAGTTCACTGCGCAGCTGATGGCGCTGGAAGCGCGGGTGCCGGGCACGGCGGCCAGACGGTCGGCGGCCTCCTTCTGCACCATGACGGTCAGACTCTCGATAGGCAGACGGTTGCCCAGCAGCTTCATCACGATGGGGCTGGTGATGTAGTAGGGCAGGTTTGCGCACACCGCCACCGGCATCCCCGGGAACTCCTCGGCGATAAGGGCTTTCAGGTCCACCTTCAACACGTCCTGCAGCACCAGTTTGAAATTGTCCACCCCGGCCATGGTCTCGGCCAGCAGGGGCGGCAGACGCTCGTCCACCTCGATGGACACTACCTTGGCGGCACGCTTAGCCAGCTCCTTGGTCAGCACACCGATGCCGGGGCCGATCTCAATGACACCGTAGCGCTTGTCTACCCCGCTGGCATCCACGATCTTGGTGGGGATGCCCGGGTTGATGATAAAGTTCTGCCCAAAGCCCTTGGAAAGTGCAAAATCGTATTTTTCGCACAGGGCACGGATCACAGAAAGGTCGGTCAGTTCCGGCATAGGGTCAATTCCTTTCTCAGAAAAAGGCTGTTGCAGAACGCAGCAGCCTTTTTGGTGTTATGGTTCAGATCTGCGGGCTCACTCCGCTGCGCTTGCAGCCGTTTCCGGCTCAGACGCAGCAGTCTCGCCTTCCGCAGTCTCTGCAGGGGCGGTATCCTCTGCTGCGGCAGAAGCTGCGGCACTGTCCGCTGCGGCGGCAGAGCTTGCGCCTGCCAGCGTGGTAGTGCCGCTCAGCTGCTGGGCAGCGCTGACAGCGCGCTGCACCTGCGGGTCGGTCTGGGGCGTGTAGTCGTAGAAGTTCGTCGCTTCCTCTGTGCTCAAAGCGCGCTCTACGTCCACGGTCAGGCCGGTGCCGTCAAAGCAGCTGCCATCGCCGCAGACCAGCTTTGCCACCGTGATGACCACGGCACTGCCGTCCGACAGGCGCTGCGGGCTGCTCTGGATGGTGCCCTTGCCCATGGTGGTGGTGCCCACCAGACGGGCACCGTTCATGGTGCGCAGGGTGGCTGCGAACAACTCGGCTGCGCTGGCAGTGTTGCCGTTTACAAGGCAGACCATGGGCAGGCTGACGGAGCTTTCGGCATCGCTGCTGCCGATGACGGTGCGGTTGCCGTTTTTATCCTCGGCGTAGGCCACGGTGCCCTCCGGGGCGATCAGGTCGATGCAGCTGACTGCATCTTCCAGAATGCCGCCGCCGTTATCCCGCAGGTCGAATACCAGACTGGCTGCGCCGTTTGCGGTCAGGGTGCGCAGGGCGTAGTCCAGCTCGCTGGGCGTAGTGCCATCAAACTGACGGATGCGGATGTAGCCCACATTGTCCAGCAGCTGGTAGTCCACGGTGGTGCTGGTGTAGCCGGAATGGGTCAGCTCAGCCGTTTTGCTGGCGGCAGCACTGTTCAGCCATGTCACAGTAACGGTCGTACCGGCCTCGCCCTGCAGGGCTTTGTACACGGCATCTGCACTGGACAGGCTCTTGACATCGGTATCGCCTACGGTGGTGATGTAGTCACCCACGGCGATGCCTGCTTCCTGCGCGGGAGAGCCGTCGTAGACGCGGGTCACCTTGGCGTAGCCGGTCTGGTCGATGCCAAGCTCCACGCCAATGCCCAGGATTTTGCCGCTCTGGATGTTCATCAGCTCGGTGTAGGCGTTGGCGGTGTAGTAGCGGGCGTACTTGTCGCCCGTGCCCAGCAGATAACCGGCGGTCAGACGGTCGTACAGCATCGTCTCGTCGATGGTGTAGTAATCGTTGCTGCGGACATAGCGGTCCACCTCAGCGATCTTGTTGTACATACTTTCCTTTTCTTTTACGCTGTTGACCGTGCTGTCGAACAGACGCATGGCGATGAGCATCGTGATGGAAAAGGTCACGGTCATGGCAAGGATCACGATGGTGACTGCCATACCCAAAGAAATTTTACGGTTCATGGTTCGTTCCTCCCGGTCAGAGCAGCAGCATCATAAGGATGCTGCCCAGCAGCGAGAGTACAAACACCCCTGCCAGAACCAGACAGCCGATGCGCAGCACGCGCTTGCGTTTTTGTTCGTTCATAGATCAACCAGACTCCTTGCGTTGCTTGTTAGTTGTGCGGGATGGGGATGCAGCTGCGGGGGTTCACGGCGTTGGCCTTGGAGCCGCCCTTCCACACCTCCAGATGTAGGTGGTTGCCGGTGGAATTGCCGGTGGTGCCCACATAACCGATCAGTTCACCCTGCTTCACATACTTGCCTGCACTGGTAGCCACCGAGCGCATATGCGCGTACAGGGTGGAATAGGTATTGCCATCGGACATTTTGCCGTGGTAGATGATAACGTAGTTGCCATAGCCGCCGGTAGACCAGCCTGCCACCTGCACATAGCCGCTGGCGGCTGCGTAGATAGGCGTGCCGCCGGCTGCCGCAAAGTCGATACCGGCATGGAGCTTGTTCACGCCGGAGACAGGGTTCTTGCGCCAGCCGTACTCGCTGGAGATGCGGCTGTAACTCTTCAGCGGGCAGGCAAAGCCGTTAAAGCTCAGCTGCGGCTTGCTGGCAGAGGCCGCTGCAATCAGCTTCTGGATCTCCTTTTTCACGGCCTCGTAGTTCAACTCGTCGGATTCAATGGCTGCCTGTGCCTTCTGCTGCGCCGCCTGTGCCTCGGCAGCGGAAAGCTTTGCCGCAGAGATGCTGTTGTTCAGCTCGCTCTGCTTGCCCTTCATCTGGGCGTTCTGGCTGTCCAGCTCGCTCTTCTGGCTTTGCAGCTCTGCCTTTTCGGCTTCCAGACCGGCCTTCTGCTCTTCCAGCGCGGCCTTATCGTCCTCCAGCCCCTGCTTGGCAGACTTCATGTTGTTCATGATCTCGGTGTCCTTGATGGAGATATCCTGCATCACCTCGTTGAAGGTAAGCAGCTCGTACAGGTCGTTCACTGCACTGAGCATGGCCACACTGCCGCCGTCCCGCAGCTCCTGCATGGCAGCCATGTGCTTTTTGAAATCATCCCACTGAGCATCTATCTCGTTCTGCTTTTGCTCGATCTGGGTCTGCTTGTCCGTGATCTGGGTCTGCATCACACCGATCTGCTGTTCCTTCTCGCCGATGCTGTTCTGCACTGCGGCGATCTGACCGCCCAGCACACTGATCTGATCCTGCAGAACGGTGACCCGCTCCTTCAGTTCGCTTTCCAGCGCCTTTGCGGCAGATTCCTTCTTTTTGGCATCCGAAAGCTCCTTTTTGTGCTGATTGATGGACTGGGAAAGCTTGTCCAGCTTGGTCTGCAAGCTGGCCATGCTGGTGCTATTGGTAGCTGCCGAGGCCGGGTACACCGTGGCTGTCAGCAGCAGGCAGACACAGGCCAGCCCAAGGCTGACCGCACGGATCAGCCTGCTGCGGGGGTTTTCCGGCCGGGCGTGCCGGGCGGTATAAGGGCCTGTGAGCCGGAAGGGCTTTGCGTGCATTGCTTTACTCATAAAACGCGGCTCCTTTCGGTCACACATTCAGATGTTTGCGGATAGAGAACGTACTGCCCACGCCGCCTACGATGGCGCCGCTGAGCAGGCTTGTTACCACGATGGTCGGCAGCACATTGGCCACCGGCACCAGTGCGCGGCCCATGAGCATCTGCCAGATGCCGCCCAGACCACCGGCGGCGTTGACCACATAGGTGTAACAGCCAAGGCTGACCGCTGCGGTCAAGATACCGGAGATCAGTCCCATGGTCAAGCCCTCCACAAAGAAAGGCAGGGTGACCATGCGGTTGGTGGCACCCACATACTTCATGATCTCGATCTCGCGGCGGCGGGCAAAAACGCTCAGACGGATGGTGCTGCCCACCGTGATGATGCTGACCACCATCAGCACCAGCACGATCATGCGGCCGCCCTTGGTGACGGCTTTCTGGATCTCCACAAAGATATTGGTCATCTCCACCGGGGCGGTAACGCTGACAACGCCCGGGATGGCCTGCATCTTCACGCTCATGCTCTCCATCTGGGTCAGGTCGCTCAGGGTGACCCGGTAGTTGGCCTTAAAGGGATTATCGGTCTCAAATTCATCCCACAGGGAGGAATAATCCTGCATATAGCCGCGGTAGGTGTTGAGCACATCCTGCTTGGAAACGTACTGCACCCCGCTGACCCCCGGCATGGCCGAAAGGGTCGCGCCTACCTGCGCGGCGGTGGCATCATCGCACGCGGGATCCAGATAGACCACCGTCTCGTTCTGGCTGCCCAGATAGGCCACCATGTTGCCCACGTTCACTTCGGCCAAGCTGGCAAAGATGTTCAGGGTCATGCAAACGCTCAAAGAAGCGATGCAGGCAATGGTCATAGCCCAGTGCTTGCCCAGATTGCGCACACCGCGCCGGGTAAGGAAGAAGAAGGTAGAGGGTCGCATCATACGGCAGCCACCTCCTTTTTGGCAGCGGACGCATCGTCCGCATCAAAGGCGGCAACATCCAGCGAAAGATCGTCCTCGGCGGCAGCCACAGGGTCTGCGGGCACGTCCGAGATGATGCGGCCATGGCTCAGGGTGACCACACGCTGATGGAAGCGGTGCACCAGCTCGTGCTCGTGGGTGACCACCAGCACCGTGATGCCCATCTTGCTCACCCGCTCCAGCAGCTGCATCATTTCCAGACTCAGCTCCGGGTCAATGTTGCCGGTGGGCTCGTCCGCGATGACCAGCTTGGGGTTATGCACCAGCGCACGCGCCACAGCCACACGCTGCTGCTCGCCGCCGGAAAGGGTATCCGGGTAGCACTTGGCCTTATCCTCCAGATGCACCAGCTCCAGAATGTATTCCACGCGGGGACGGATCTCCTTGCGGGGCACGTTGAGGACGTGCATGGCAAAAGCCACGTTCTCGTACACGGTCATACTGGGGATCAGCCGGAAGTCCTGAAAGATGATGCCCATCTGGCGGCGCAGGTAAGGGATCTTGCGGCGGCGCAGCTTGGCAACGTCCTTGCCCAGCACGGTCACCTTGCCGGAGGTAGGCAGTGCCTCCCGCAGGATCAGCTTGAGCAGGGTAGATTTGCCCGCGCCGGAGTGACCCAGCAGAAAGACGAACTCGCCTTCATCCACATGGAAGTTTATATCCTCCAGCGCAAGGCGTCCGCCCTTTTTATATTCTTTGGAAACGTGTTCAAAATCGATCATGGAATCGTATTAGCTCCTGACATCAAGATTTTTGACGGTCAAGACAGCCCGTCCGCAGCCCATGCTGCAAAAAGAACCGGCCAGCATCGGTTTCGAGCGGCCGGTTCGGCGCCGGCGGGGCAAGGCCCGCACAGCGAAATATCAGTATTTGGCCGGGTTGTTGGACAGGTACTTCTTTACCATCAGCGCTACCTTAAAGACGATAGCGTCGTCGAACTCACGCAGATCCAGACCGGTCAGCTTTTTGATCTTTTCCAGACGATACACCAGCGTGTTGCGGTGCACAAACAGGCCGCGGCTGGTCTCGGACACATTCAGGTTGTTCTCGAAGAAGCGCTGGATGGTGAACAAAGTCTCCTGATCCAAGCTTTCGATGCTGCCCTGCTTGAACACCTCGCGCAGGAACATCTCGCAAACGGTGGTGGGCAGCTGGTAGATCAGACGAGCAATGCCCAGGTTATCGTAGCGGATGATCTGCTTTTCGGTATCGAACACCTTGCTCACTTCCATGGCGATCTGAGCTTCCTTAAAGGAGGTAGCCAGATCCTTCACGTTGGCAATGGGGGTGCCAATGCCGACCACGGCCTTGATGTAGTGCTCGCCGGAGAGGGTATCCACAATGCTGGCAGCCAGCTTTTCCATATCAGTGCGGTCGATGCCCTTGCGGATCTCCTTGACCAGCACAGTATCGGTCTCGCTGATATTGAACACAAAGTCCTTCTGCTTATCGGGGAACAGGCTGCTGACCACATCGTAGGCAGAGATATCGCCGCCGCTGATCACCCGCACGATGAACACCACGCGGGAGACATCGGTAGCAAAATGCAGCTCCCGTGCCTTGGCGTAGATATCGCCGGGCAGGATGTTGTCCAGCACTACGTTCTTGATAAAGTTGGACTTATCGAATTTTTCGTCGTGGTACTGCTTGATGCTCTGCAGGCTGATGGCCAGCACACCGGCAAACTGCCCTGCAGTCTCATCGACGCCCTCCACGAACACGGCATAATCGTTATGCTTGGCGTTGGAGAACTGCTGGTAAGTATAGCCGTCGCGCACAAAGCGGTCGCCTGCGGTCAGTCGCTCGGCCATATAGCCCTCGCGCACCTCGCCGATCAGGTTCAGCTCCGAGCAGGAAATGACAGCGCCGGTCTCATCCACAACGCCGACCACCCGATTGATCGCGTCCTTCATCTGGTAGATCACGCTTTGAAATACTCTATTGGCCATAAATGGATACCCCTTTTCCTCGTTTGTGCAAGCCGCGGCGGCATGGGTTGTGATTTTAAACAATTTAGCCGCATTACAATCTATATTTTACACAAAAGAATTTACTTTTGCAACAGATTTCAACAAAAAAAATAATTCTTTCTTGTTGAAATTATCTTTCGGGACCATTTTTTGCCAAAAAAGTGCCTTTTTGCGTGGTTCTTACCGTTATTTTACCGGTAAATTGTGATACATTTTTGAAAACCGCGTGAAAAGCGCAGCGTTTTATCTGGTAATTTTTCCCACTTCTTCGTCAGAAAGCTCCCGCCACTGCCCCGGCGCAAGCTGCGCATCCAGTGCAAGGCCGCCAATGGCCTCCCGGTGCAGGGCATTCACCCCGGCACCGTACACACCGAACATCCGTTTGATCTGGTGGTACACCCCCTGCCGCAGCACCACCCGCACGGTAAGCCCATCGGGAGAAAGGGCGGTCACTTCGGCGGGCGAAAGGGCGGTGCCGTCCGCCAGTGTGACCCCCGCCGCAAAACCGGTGCACATTTCCTGCGTGAGCGGGGTGTCGATCGTCACGGTATAGGTCTTGGAAACATGGTGCCGTGGGGACAGGATATCGTGGGCAAAGCCGCCATCATCGGTCAGCAGCACAAAACCGGTACTGGTCTTATCCAGCCGCCCTGCCGGGAACAGCTCCCGCCGGGGGTAGGCGTCCCCTACCAGATCCACCACAGTGGTGTCCCGCTTATCGGTAGAAGCGCTCACCACCCCTTCGGGTTTATTGAGCATGAGGTAGACGAATTTCTGATAGGTCAGCAGCGCGCCATCCACCGCCACGGTGTCGGTATCCTTCAGCTGGGTGTCCCCTTTTTTGCACACCGCACCATTTACCTGCACGCGCCCCTTTGCCAGCATGGTTTTGGCCTCGCTGCGGGTGCACTGGGCAGTCTCGGCCAGATATTTATCCAAACGCATAAGCGGTTCTCCTTTGTTGATGATGCCCTCAGTGTAACATGACAGACAAAATCGTGCAAGGCACAAACGCAAAAAAGGAGAAGCCCATGGGCTTCTCCTTTTTTGCAATTGATCTTGTTATCAGACGCTCAGGGAAGCGTGCTGTTCCACATCCTCGGGGTCAGCATCGAAGATGGGCTGCAGGACGTTGGCGATGAACTCCTCCACCTGCTGGGGTGCACGGCCCACAAAGTTCTCCGGCACAAGCCCCGCCACGATCTCCTCGCGGGTCAGGCCAAAGGCCGGGTCTGCGGCAATGCGGTCCACCATATCGTTGGGCAGACCCTCTTCCTTGACCTGCTTGCCGGCGGCGATGGCGTGCTGGCGCAGGCGCTCGTGCAGCTCCTGACGGTTGCCGCCCTTTTCCACAGCCTGCATCATGATGTTCTCGCTGGCCATGAAGGGCAGCTCGGCCATCAGGCGGCTGCGCACCACCTTGGGGTACACCACCAGACCATCGGTGACGTTGAGCATGATGTTCAGGATGGCATCGGTGGCAAGGAAGCCCTCAGCCATAGCCACGCGCTTGTTGGCGCTGTCGTCCAGCGTGCGCTCAAACCACTGGGTGCCGGTGGTAAAGCTGGGGTTCAGCACGTCCACCATCAGGTAGCGGGCAAGGGCGCAGATGCGCTCGCAGCGCATGGGATTGCGCTTATAGGGCATAGCGGAGGAACCGATCTGGTTCTTCTCAAAGGGCTCCTCCATCTCCTTGAAGTTTGCCAGCAGGCGCAGGTCGGTGGCAAACTTCATGCAGCTCTGTCCAATACCTGCCAGTGCGTTCAGGATAAAAGCATCCACCTTGCGGCTGTAGGTCTGGCCGGACACCGGCACAACGGCCTTGGGGTCAAAGCCCATCTCCTTTGCAATGGAAGCATCCACGGCACGGATCTTGTCGGCATCGCCCTTGAACAGTTCCATAAAGGAAGCCTGCGTACCGGTGGTGCCCTTGACACCGCGCAGCTGCAGGGTAGCCAGACGATGGTCGATCTCAGCCAGATCCATCACCAGCTCGTTGGCCCACAGGGTAGCGCGCTTGCCCACGGTGGTGGGCTGTGCGGGCTGGCAGTGGGTGTAGGCCATGCAGGGCATATCCTTGTACTCCTTGGCAAAGTGCGCCAGCTTTGCCAGCACACCCACCAGCTTTTTGCGCACCAGCTCAAGACCCTGCCGCATCACGATGATATCGGTGTTATCGCCCACATAGCAGCTGGTGGCACCCAGATGGATGATGCCTGCTGCCTTGGGGCACTGCTGGCCGTAAGCGTAGACGTGGCTCATGACGTCGTGGCGCACCAGCTTTTCCCGCTCGATAGCCACTTCGTAGTTGATATCGTCCACATGAGCTTCCAGCTCGGCTACCATGTCCGGGGTGATGTTGGTCAGCCCCTGATTCATTTCGGCACGAGCCAGCGCCACCCACAGCCGCCGCCAAGTGCGGAACTTGTTGTCGTCCGAGAAGATGTACTGCATTTCATCGGAAGCGTAGCGGGTGGAAAAAGGGCTGATATAGCGATCATGCTGTGACATTGGTTGTTTTCCTCCTATGATCTGACGGAACTCAAGGGCAACAGCTGCCTGCGGTGCGCCCTCATCCGGCGCTTGCGCGCCACCTTCCCCCGTCCGGGGGAAGGCTTTACCAGCGCTGCATTGGCGGTTGAAGGCGCTGCCTATATAGGCAGACACCCTTTTGCTTATTTATTCTACCATCAAACCTTGAAATAGTCCACGCCGCCCTCAAAGATCGGCTGGTATTTATCGCCGGTGACATTCTTGTACAGATACTCGCCGCTGCGCTCCGAGTGACCCATCTTGCCGAACACGCGGCCGTCCGGGCTGGTGATGCCCTCGATAGCCAGCACAGAGCCGTTGGGGTTGAAGCGCTGATCCATGGTGGGCACGCCGGTCAGATCCACATACTGGGTGGCCACCTGACCGTTGCGCAGCATGGTGTCCAGCACCTCCTGCGGCGCTACAAAGCGGCCCTCGCCGTGGCTGATGGCAACGGTGTGCATCTCGCCCACCTCACACTTGCTGAGCCACGGACTGCCGGTGGAAGCCACACGGGTGTGCACCAGCATACTCTGGTGACGGCCGATGGTGTTGAAGGTCAGGGTGGGGTCGCAGGCGGTGATGGGGCGGATATCGCCGTAGGGCACCAGACCCAGCTTGATCAGAGCCTGGAAGCCGTTGCAGATGCCCAGCATCAGGCCGTCGCGCTGCTGCAGCAGACGGCGTACAGCCTCGGTGACCGCAGGGTTGCGGAAGAAGGAAGCGATGAACTTGGCGCTGCCGTCCGGCTCGTCGCCGCCGGAGAAGCCGCCGGGCAGCATGACGATCTGGCTTGCGTCAATGGCCTTGACCAGTGCCTCGCAGCTCTCGGCAACGTCGGCGGGGGTCAGGTTGCGCACCACCAGAATTTCGGGGTCGGCACCGGCGCGGGCAAAGGCCTTGGCGGTGTCGTACTCACAGTTAGTGCCGGGGAACACCGGGATGATGACCTTGGGCTTTGCCACACCGATCTTGGGTGCGGCGGGGGCGGTCAGGCTGCCGTTGATCTTCTCCACGGCGGGGCCGGCCTTGCGGTAGGGATACACGGGCTCCAGCTTGCTCTCCCAGATCTCCTGCAGCTCGGCCATATCCAGCTTTTCGCCGCAGGATTCAAAGGTGTACTCCTTGGTGGTCTCGCCCAGCAGCATACCGGCGGGAGAATCAGACACCATTTCCAGAATGATGGAGCCGTACATGGGCTCGAACATCTGGTGGGTGGTCATATCTGCACGCATCTTGAAGCCGATGCGGTTGCCCAGACCCATCTTGAACAGTGCCTCGGCAATGCCGCCGTAGCCCACGGAGCAGGCAGCAGCGACCATGCCCTCTTCGATCATGTTCTCTACGATTCTATAGTTGGCCTTCAGGGAGAAGAAGTTGGGGCAGCCGGTCTCCGGGTCGATGATGGGACGGATGAGCACCACAGTGCTCTCGGGCTTCTTGAACTCGGTGGAGACTACGCGGCTTGCCTTGCCGATGGCGGTGGCAAAGGACACCAGCGTGGGGGGCACATCCAGCTGCTCGAAGGAGCCGGACATACTGTCCTTGCCGCCGATGGAAGCAATGCCCAGACCGATCTGTGCATCCAGTGCGCCCAGCAGGGCAGCCAGCGGCTTGCCCCAGCGCTCGGGCTTGTTGCCCAGACGCTCGAAGTACTCCTGGAAAGTCAGGTAGGCGTCCTCGTAGCGGAAGCCGGTGGCAACCAGCTTGGTCACGCTCTCAATAACAGCCAGCCGTGCGCCCACATACTGGTTGGCGCTCATCAGGTAGGGGTTATAGCCCCATGCCATGCCGGAGCAGGTGCTGGTCTCGCCGTCCACCGGCAGCTTGGCTACCATGGCGTTCTGGGGGGTCAGCTGGTATGCACCGCCAAAGGGCATGAGCACGGTAGCAGCACCGATGGTGGAGTCGAACCGCTCGGAAAGGCCCTTCTTGCTGCAGACGTTCAGATCGCCCACCATGGACTTCATCTTCTGGCTGAAGGTCAGGCCGGACCACTGGGGCTGCCAGACGCTGCCCTTTTCCACATGGACGTTCTGGTGCTTCTCTGCACCGTTGGAGTTCAAAAACTCGCGGCTGATGTTCACGATGGAAACGCCGTTCCACACCATGTTCAGGCGCTTTTCCTCAGTGACCTTGGCCACAGGGGTAGCCTCGAGGTTCTCCTCGGTGGCAATGGCGATGAACTTGTCCACATCCTCCGGGGCAAGGGCAACAGCCATACGCTCCTGACTCTCGCTGATGGCCAGCTCGGTGCCGTCCAGACCCTCGTACTTCTTGGTGACCTTGTTCAGGTCGATGTATAGACCGTCGGCCAGCTCGCCGATGGCAACGGAAACGCCGCCGGCACCAAAGTCGTTGCAGCGCTTGATCATCTTGCAGGCGTCCTCACGGCGGAACAGGCGCTGCAGCTTGCGCTCGATGGGCGCATTGCCCTTCTGCACCTCGGCACCGCAGTGCTCAAGGCTGTCCAGCTTGTGAGCCTTGGAGGAGCCGGTAGCGCCGCCGATGCCGTCACGGCCGGTGCGGCCGCCCAGCAGCACGATCACATCGCCGGGAGCGGGGCACTCGCGGCGGACGTGGGAAGCAGGGGTAGCGCCCACAACAGCGCCGATCTCCATGCGCTTTGCCACGTAGCCGGGGTGGTAGATCTCGTCCACCTGACCGGTAGCCAGACCGATCTGGTTGCCGTAGGAGGAGTAACCGGCGGCTGCGGTGGTGACCAGCTTGCGCTGGGGCAGCTTGCCGGGCATGGTCTCGCTGACCGGCTTGAGCGGGTCGCCTGCGCCGGTGACGCGCATGGCCTGATAGACGTAGCTGCGGCCGGACAGCGGGTCACGGATGGCACCGCCGATGCAGGTAGCAGCGCCGCCGAAGGGCTCGATCTCGGTGGGGTGGTTGTGGGTCTCGTTCTTGAACAGGAACAGCCAGTCCTCGTCCTTGCCGTTGACATCGCACTTGATCTTGACGGTGCAGGCGTTGATCTC
Organism: Faecalibacterium prausnitzii; assembly: GCF_003287405.1. Classification (GTDB taxonomy): domain Bacteria; phylum Bacillota; class Clostridia; order Oscillospirales; family Ruminococcaceae; genus Faecalibacterium; species Faecalibacterium intestinale. The sequence continues at coordinate 98,612 of NZ_PRLD01000002.1, read as the reverse complement.
CTCGGACTCGTCCAGATTCTTCAGGATACCCTGCTTCTTCAGCTCCTTGGCACCAATGGTGGCAAGGTCCATCATGCAGCGGGGCTTGTTCTCACGGCCCAGCTCGGTGCGCATAGCCATGTAGCGGTCAAAGGCTTCCTGCACCACGGCGTCGTCGATCTGCACATCGTCCAGAATGGTGCCGAAGGTGGTGTGGCGGCAGTGATCGGACCAGTAGGTGTCGATCATCTTGATCTCGGTGATGGTGGGGTCGCGCTGCTCGGAGCGGAAATACTCCTGACAGAACTTGATGTCCCCCAGATCCATTGCCAGACCCTTTTCCTCGATGAACTTGGCAAGGCCAGCCTCATCCAGCTGGTTAAAGCCCTCCAGCACTGCCACGGCAGCGGGCACGGGGTACTCCATCTTCAGGGTCTCTTTGGGCTCCAGAGAAGCTTCGCGGGCTTCCACGGGGTTGATGACATACTTCTTGATCTCGGCCACCTGCTCGGGGGTCAGAGCACCCTCCAGCAGGTAGACGCGGGCAGAGCGCACCAGCGGGCGCTCGCCTTGACTGATGAGCTGGATGCACTCGGCGGCAGAAGCTGCGCGCTGGTCGAACTGACCGGGCAGGTACTCCACGGCGAAGGACACGCCCTCGGCAGCGGGCAGCTCGGCGTAGGTGTTATCCACCGGCGGCTCGCTGAACACGGTGCTGACGCACTGGTTGAACAGTGCTTCGTCGATGCCTTCCACATCGTAGCGGTTCAGCAGGCGCAGACCGGTCAGGTCCTTGATGCCCAGCAGGCTGATGAGTTCGTTTTTCAGACCGTTGGCCTCGACATCAAAGCCGGGCTTTTTTTCCACATAAATACGATAGACCATTGGGTAGGTTCCCCCTTTGTATTTTATCGAATGGACTTTTGTGTAGGTTTTATCATCCGGCAGTCAACTCCCCCAGTCGCCTTCGGCGACAGCCCCCTCTGAGATGGGGCCTTTGGCAAAACCGGAAAGTTCCCCTTCTCGCCAGAGGCTCCCTCCCAGAGGGAGCTGGCACGCCGTAAGGCGTGACTGAGGGAGTTTTCTTACTGCTTTTCTGCCAGCGCTTTCAGGGCACGCAGGCCGATATCGCTGCGCTTATGCAGCTTTTCAAAGCTGATCTTCTCGGCTGCTTCGTAGGCGTGGCTCAAGGCGTTGGTCAGGCGCGGGCCGGTGGCGGTAACGCCCAGCACGCGGCCGCCGTTGGTCACCAGCTGGCCGTCCTGGGTAATGGCAGTGCCGGAATGGTACACCGTCACGTTCTCCTCGCCGGGCAGCTGACCGTCCACAAGGCCGGAGATGGGCTTGCCCTTCTCGTAGGCCACAGGGTAGCCGCCGGAAGCCAGAATGACACAGGCCGCAGCACCATCGGAGAATTTGACCTCCTGCTCTGCCAGCGTGCCGTCGGTGCAGGCCTGCATGATGTGCAGCAGGTCGCTTTCCAGCAGCGGCAGCACCACCTGCGTTTCGGGGTCGCCGAAGCGGCAGTTATACTCGATGACCTTGGGGCCGTCCGGGGTGAGCATAAGACCGAAGTACAGGCAGCCCTTGAAGGGGCAGCCCTCGGCGTTCATGGCGTGGATGGTGGGCAGGAAGATCTTTTCCATGCACTCCGCAGCCACTTCCGGGGTGTAGTAGGGGTTGGGGGCAATGGTGCCCATGCCGCCGGTGTTCAGGCCGGTGTCGTGGTCGTTGGCGCGCTTATGGTCCATGCTGGAGACCATGGGCTTGACCACCTTGCCGTCCGTAAAGCTCAGCACGCTGACCTCCGGCCCGGTGAGGAACTCTTCCACCACCACATGGTTGCCGGATGCGCCGAACTTTTTGTCCAGCATGATCTCCTTGACGCCGTCGGCGGCCTGCTGCTCGTTCTCACAGATCAGCACGCCCTTGCCCAGTGCAAGGCCGTCTGCCTTGATGACCACCGGGTACTTGCCCTCGGCGCGGATGTAATCCATAACCTTTGCGGGGTCATCGAAGGTCTCGTACTTTGCGGTGGGGATGCCGTATTTCTTCATCAGGTCCTTGGAGAACACCTTGGAAGCCTCGATGCGGGCAGCGGCCTTGTCCGGGCCAAAGGCGGGGATGCCTGCCTTTGCCAGCGCATCCACCATGCCCAGTGCAAGGGGATCGTCCTGCGCCACTACAACGTAATCGAACTTTTCTTCCACTGCAAAGCCTACCATGGTATCCACATCGGTGGCCTTGATGTTTTTGCACTTGGCGTCATAGCTGATGCCGCCGTTGCCCGGTGCGCACCAGATCTCGCCGCAGTCGGGGCTCTTTTTCAGTGCCTTGATGATGGCGTGCTCGCGGCCACCGCCGCCCACTACTAAGATTTTCTTAGCCATATCATTTTCTCCTAAACTTTCGTTCTTTCCGTCAGCTGCCTCGCCCTCTCAGTCCGCTTCGCGTCCAGCTCTCCCAAGGGGAGAGCCCTTGGCAAAACCGGAAACTTTGCCGTACTGCCAAAGCCTCTCCCCTTGGGAGAGGTGGCATTGCGCAAGCAATGACGGAGAGGGCGAGCCCGTTCCCCTTAGTGATGGAACAGCCGCAGGCCGCAGAAGGCCATGGCGATGCCGTACTTGTTGCAGGTGTCGATGACCTGCTGGTCGCGGATGGAGCCGCCGGGCTGCACGATAGCGGTCACGCCGGAGCGGCGGGCACGCTCGATGTTGTCGCCGAAGGGGAAGAAAGCATCCGAGCCAAGGCACACACCGGTCACCTTGCTGAGGTAAGCCTTCTTTTCCTCGGCGGTCAGCGGCTCGGGCTGGCGGGTGAAGGTCTCGGCCCAGACGTCATCACCGATGACGTCCTCCGGGGTATCGCCGATGTAAACATCAATGGCGTTGTCGCGGTTGGGCTTTGCCACATCGTCACGGAAGGGCAGGTCCAGCACCTTGTCCATGTGGCGCAGCTGCCAGTTGTCGGCCTTCTGACCGGCCAGACGGGTGCAGTGGATGCGGCTCTGCTGGCCGGCACCCACACCGATGGTCTGACCATTATAGGTGTAGCACACGCTGTTGGACTGGGTGTACTTCAGGGTGATGAGGGCAATAATGAGGTCGCGCTTCTGCTCCTCGGTCACATCCTTGTTCTCGGTGACCCAGTTGTTCAGCATGGTGTCTGCGTTGATGACCAGCTCGTTGCGGCCCTGCTCGAAGGTGATGCCGTACACCTGCTTATGCTCGATGGGCGTGGGCTTATAGGCGGGGTCGATGGCGACCACGTTGTAGTTGCCCTTCTTTTTGCCGGACAGGATGGCCAGTGCCTCCGGCTCGTAGCCCGGAGCGATGATGCCGTCAGAGACCTCGTGCTGGATCAGCTTTGCGGTGGGCACATCGCAGATGTCAGACAGGGCGATCCAGTCGCCGAAGGAGGACATCCGGTCTGCGCCGCGGGCGCGGGCGTAGGCACAGGCCAGCGGAGAAAGCTCTGTCTCCGGGGCAATGTGGTACATCCGGCGCTCCACCTCGGTCAGGGGCAGACCCAGTGCTGCGCCCGCCGGGGAAACGTGCTTGAAGGAAGCCGCTGCGGGCAGACCGCAGGCAGTCTTTAACTCCTTGACCAGCTGGATGGAGTTGAGGGCATCCAGAAAGTTGATGTAGCCGGGCTTGCCGTTCAGCACGGTAACGGGCAGGTCGGAGCCATCTTCCATATAAATGCGGCTGGGCTTCTGGTTGGGGTTGCAGCCGTACTTCAGTGCGAGTTCATTCATTGGTGCATCCTCCTTATATCCTAAGGTTTACTCTTATTTTTCCTCGGCGTCAAGCTTTTTGAGCAGTTCCAGCTCCTCGGGCAGCAGCTCCGGCTCCTCAGGGTCGTCAAGATCGCTGCAAACGGAGTCGTACTTGTTGTAGATCATATCGCCGCTCTCGCTGGTGTCCAGATCGATGACCCGGGCAAACAGGCTCACCTTGTTGTCCATGTTCAGGCTGCTCCACAGACCGGCGGCAAAATCACCGATGGTGCGGGGGCAGGCAAAGCGCAGGGGCTCGCCCTCAAAGCTGGGGATGGGGTTGCCGTTGTGCTTGTAGGTGCTGATGAAGTGACCCTCGCCTGCAACGGGCTGGGGGTAATCAAAGAAATAGCGCTGCACGCTGTCGCCGTTGCCGTCGGCAGACTTGAGGATGCTCATCTGGTAGCTGCCGTCAGCGTACACCACAGCGGAGATGCGGGGGGTGTAGTTGGGGCAGTCCGGCTCAAAGGTGCGGGTGCGCAGGGCATCGGCAAAGCTCTTGCCCTGGCTCATCAGGTCGTAGATGGTATCGGTCTGGTCACCGTTGGTCACGATATGGGTCTTGCCAAGGGTCAGCACCGGGTTATAAATGATCAGGCTGGGATCTTCCAGCTTTGCGGGGTCGGCTGCCATGGTGCAGATACCGCCGCGCTCGGGCACGGGGTCAAACACGCGGTTGCGGCTATTCTCGCTGCGTCCCATGATAAAGTAGCCGATAAACATCTGCCGTCCGTCCGGTGCCATTGCCACCGCAATGCCGCGGCCAGGGTACTCGTTGGCGGCCAGATACTCGTTCAGGTTGATCTTTTCCATTGTTGTTCTCCTTTACGGATAACGACCTCGCCCTCTCCGTCAGCGCTGACGCGCTGCCACCTCCCCCAAAGTGGGAGGCTTTGGCAGTCCACACAAAGTTCATGGTTTTGCCAAGGGCTCTCCCTTTGGGAGAGCTGGACGCGAAGCGGCCTGAGAGGGCGAGCCAGTTTATTTTTTCACTCGATCTCTCCGCTGCACACCATAGCCACCGCCTTGGGCAGCAGCTTCCACTCTGCCTGTTCCATCACCCGCTTCTGCAGCACCTCGGGGGTGTCGCCGGGCAGGATATCCACGGCCTTCTGCAGCAGGATAGGTCCGCCGTCGCACTCCTCGTTGACAAAGTGGACGGTAGCGCCGGTCACCTTGCAGCCACGAGCCAGTGCGGCTTCGTGGGGGCGCAGACCGTACATTCCCGGCCCGCAGAAGGAAGGGATCAGCGCAGGGTGCACGTTCAGGATGCGGCGCGGATAGGCCGCAATGACGCTGGGGCCCAGCACGGACAGAAAGCCCGCCAGCACCACCAGATCAATGTTGTGCGCCCGCAGCGTTTCCAGCAGCGCAGCGTCAAATTCCTCGCTGGCGGCGTAGTCCTTGCGGCGCACCACGCAGCCCTCTACACCGGCCTTGGCGGCGCGTTCCAGCGCAAAGACACCGGGCTTGGAAGCCACTACCAGCGTAATTTTACCATTGGGGTTCTCGCCCCGGGCCTCGCTGTCCAGCAGCGCCTGCAGATTGGTGCCGCCGCCGGACACTAACACGGCAATGTTCAGCACAGTTCCACGCCCTCACCTTCTGCGATGACGCCCAGACGGTAGGCTTCCGGCTCGCCGTTGGCGTGCAGGATCTCCAGTGCCTTATCGGCCTGCTCGGCGGGCACAGTGAGCACCATACCCACGCCCATGTTGAAGGTGTTGAACATATCGTGCTCGGAGATGCCGCCCACCTTCTGCATCAGGTGGAACAGCGCCGGGGTGCGCACATCTGCCTTGTTGATGCGGGCGCAGCAGCCCTTCTTCAGGCTGCGGGGGATATTCTCGTAGAAGCCGCCGCCGGTGATGTGGGAGATGCCCTTGACCTGCACCTCTTCCAGCACCTTCAGCACGGGCTTGACGTAGATCTTGGTGGGAGCCAGCAGCGCCTCGCCAAGGGTCTTGCCGCCCAGTTCTGCGGGGGTGGAGAACAGCACATCGGGGTCGGCGTCGATGTTGAACACCTTGCGCACCAGCGAGAAGCCGTTGGAGTGCACACCGGTGGAGGGCAGGGCGAGGATCACGTCACCGGCTGCCATGGTCTCGTTATTCAGGATCTTCTCCTTGTCCACAACGCCTACGGTGAAGCCGGCCAGATCGTACTCGTCCTCTGGCATCATGCCCGGGTGCTCGGCAGTTTCGCCGCCCACCAGTGCACAATCGGCCTGCACGCAGCCCTCGGCCACGCCCTTGACGATGTTGGCGATCTTTTCCGGCACGTTGCGGCCGCAGGCGATGTAATCCAGGAACACCAGCGGCTTTGCACCGGCGCAGATGACATCGTTGACGCACATGGCCACGCAGTCAATACCAATGGTATCGTGCTTATCCATGATCATGGCAACCTTCAGCTTGGTGCCCACACCGTCGGTGCCGGAGATCAGCACCGGGTGCTTGTAACCGGTGCAGTCCAGCTCAAACAGGCCGCCAAAGCCGCCCAAGCCGCCGATGCAGTGCTCGTTCATGGTACGGGCGACATACTGCTTCATCAGCTCCACAGAGCGGTAACCGGCGGTAATGTCCACGCCTGCTGCGGCGTAGCTTTCAGAATAGCTCTTTTCCATGTTCTTACTCTCCTAACTTTTTGGCGTCCTTGGGACGGTCGTTCAGGTGACGGTCGTGAATATCGGTAGAAAGCACACTTTCCGGCTCTACGGCATACTCGCCGGTAAAGCAGGCGGTGCAGAACCCGCATTTTGCGTTTTTGGCAAGCTGGACAACGTGTTCGTTGGAAAGGTAGCCCAGCGTATCGGCGCCGATGACCTCGTTGATCTGCTCCAGCGTGCGGCCGGTGGCCACCAGCAGCTTCTGGTCCGGGATATCGGTGCCGAAGTAGCACGGATACTTGAAGGGAGGTGCAGAGACCATAAAGTGCACCTCGGCAGCACCGGCATCCCGCAGCAGCTTGATGATGCGGGCAGATGTGGTGCCGCGCACGATGGAGTCATCCACCAGCACCACGCGCTTGCCCTTGACGGTGCTGGACACCACGTTCAGCTTGATGCGCACGCTGTTCTCGCGCTGCTTCTGGCTGCCCTGAATGAAGGTGCGGCCGATGTATTTGTTCTTGATGAAGCCGATGCCGTAGGGGATGCCGCTCTCCTGCGAGTAGCCCAAGGCTGCATCCAGACCGGAATCCGGCACGCCGATGACCACATCGGCCTCCACAGGGTGCTCCTGTGCAAGGAAGCGGCCTGCCTGCTTGCGGGCTTCGTGCACCGAGCTGCCCTCGATGACGCTGTCCGGGCGGGCGAAGTAGATGAACTCGAACACGCACATCTGGGTGTCCGGGCGGCCGCAGTGATCCTTGATGCTGCGCAGCTCGCCGGTCTTGGTGTCCACCACCACGATCTCGCCGGGCTCCACATCCCGCAACAGGGCGGCACCGGTGGCATCCAGTGCGCAGCTCTCGCTGGCAAAGACGTAGCCGCCGCCGGGCAGGGTGCCGATGCACAGGGGACGGTAGCCCCGGGGGTCGCGCACCGCGATGAGCTTGGTGGCAGACATGATCACAAGGCTGTATGCGCCTTCCAGCACGTCCATGGTCTTGCTGATGGCAGTCTCGATGCTGCCCATGCGCAGACGGTTGCGGGTGATGAGGTAGCAGATGACCTCAGTGTCCGAGGAGCCGTGGAAGATCGCGCCCTCGTTTTCCAGCTGGCGGCGCAGCTCCACGGCATTGGTCAGGTTGCCGTTGTGGCACAGCGCCATGGTGCCGCGGCCATGACGGACGATCATGGGCTGGGCGTTGGCGCGGACGCGGGTGCCCGCAGTGGCGTAGCGCACATGACCGGTGGCCATGTGTGCCGTGGTAGTGGACAGACTTGCCAGCACCTCCGGGGTGAACACCTCGTTCACAAGGCCCAGATCCCGGTGGCCGGTGATCACGCCGTCATCGTTGACGGCAATACCGCAGCTCTCCTGCCCGCGGTGCTGCAGCGCATACAGCGCCGAATAAGCCGCTGCAGCCACATCCTCGGTACCGGCACGGTCGTAGATGCCGAAAACGCCGCACTCCTCATGCAGCGGATATGCAAAATCAGACATTGGTTCTCCTTTACAGCTCGTTCAGTTCGTTCTGCAGCTTCTCTTCCTTGGCTGCGATCTGCTGTGCCATGGCTACGCGCTCGGCTTCCAGCTTTTCAGCCAGTGCATCATCGCTCAGCGCCAGAATTTCAGCAGCCAGCCATGCGGCGTTCTTGGCACCGTTCAGTGCCACCGTTGCCACCGGGATGCCGCTGGGCATCTGCACGGTAGCCAGCAGAGCGTCCAAGCCATCCATCGCGCCGCCCTTCATGGGGATGCCGATGACCGGCAGGGTGGTGTTGGCGGCAAAAGCACCTGCTAGATGTGCTGCCATGCCTGCCGCGCACAGGATGACTCCAAAGCCGTTGGCCTTTGCGCTTTTTGCAAAGGCTGCTGCCTCGGCGGGGGTGCGGTGTGCCGAAAGGATGTGTGCCTCAAAGGGGATGTCCAGTGCCTTCAGCTGGGCGCAGGCACCCTTGACCACCGGCCAATCGCTGTCCGAACCCATGATCACTGCCACTTTACGAACCATTTTCCAAAGCCTCTCTTTCTCATGTCCAACAAGACCGACAAACAAAAAAGGCTGCGGTACACCTGTACCACGGCCTTTATTTCCAGTTTTTCTGTCCGCGCATTTTGCACAAGGCTGCACCATGCCCCTGATTGCAGTGAATGTGACCCCATTCCATGCGACCCGGCACCAGCAGCATCATTGAAGTTTCCCTCCGCAGTTTCCTGTGCAAGCGTTTTTTCAGGCGGCGATGCAAGCCCGTTTTTTGGGGCATCGTCCCTGTACTAGATACAGTTTACGGCAAAAAAAACGCTTTGCAAAGAGCGTTTGGGCAAATTCTCCCTTGTGTTCCCATGCCGTCAAAAAACTTTCGAAAGTTTTGTGCAGTTTCGCCATCCTTTTTCTTTTTAAGTATGACTTATGCAGCGGGTATATTTTATGTAAAGGCTGTGTTGATGTATCCCAGATAGAAAGCCGGATTTTTAAAAAATGATCTTTGCGGTGTCGGCGCGTGCAGCGCGGATCAGATCTGCCGGGGCACAGCACACCTGCGTACCGATGCGCCCGCCGGAAACATAGACCTTCTGCTGGGTCAGCACGCTTTCGTCAAAGACGGTGCGGTACTGCTTTTTCATGCCCACCGGGCTGCAGCCGCCCCGCACATAGCCGGTGACCTTGTTGATATCCGCCACATGGATCATCGCCACGCTCTTTTCGCCCACGCTGCGGGCGGCGGCCTTTAAATCCAGCTCTGCCGCCACCGGAATGACGAACACAAAATAGTTTTTGCTGCTGCCCTGCGTTACCAGCGTCTTGTAAACGCAGGCGGGGTCCTCGCCCATGCTGGCGGCTACGGTCACGCCGTCCACCGCCACCCCCTCCTCGTGGGGGTACTCGTGGGCGGTATAGGCCACCTTTTCCCGTTCCAGAATGCGCATTGCGTTGGTTTTAGCTTCTTTTCCCATTGTTATTCCCTCTTTTACATTTGCTCTGTTTCTATTCTACCACTTTTTCTAAAAAAATTCAAAATTTCTCTTGACTTCAGTTTCATGAAGTGATATCATAGCGTCACGCACTTCAGAGCACTGAAGTTTGACACTGCAAGCTGCGGCAAAGGAGCCGGTCTCCCTCGCCGTTTTACACGATAGGAAAAGGCAAAGGAGACAAAACACTATGATCATCGTACTCAAACAGGATGCACCCGACGTACAGGTACGCGAATTCTGCCACGAGCTGGAAGATATGGGGCTGCAGATCAACGATTCCAAGGGCAGCGATACCCATATTCTGGGTCTGATCGGCGACACCAAGGCCATTGCGGAGAGCTGGGTGCTGGCGAACCCGGTGGTGGAGACCTGCCGCCGCGTGTCCGAGCCCTACAAAAAGGCCAACCGCAAGTTCCACCCGGACGACAGCGTTATCGACGTAGAAGGCGTCAAAATCGGCGGCGGCAACTTTGCAGTCATCGCCGGGCCGTGCAGCATTGAGAGCGAGGAGCAGATCACCTACTGCGCCCAGCGGGTAAAGGCGGCAGGCGCTTCCCTGCTGCGTGGCGGTGCGTTCAAGCCCCGCACCTCCCCCTACTCTTTTCAGGGTATGCGCAGTGAGGGTCTGGATCTGCTCAAGCTGGCGCGCCGCGCCACCGGTTCGCCCATCGTGACCGAGATTATGAACACCGAGCACCTGCCCCTGTTTGAAAACGTGGACCTGATCCAGGTGGGTGCCCGCAATATGCAGAACTTTGAGCTGCTCAAGGCCGTTGGCCGCCAGAAAAAGCCTGTGTTGCTCAAGCGCGGCCTTGCCAACACGCTGGAAGAGTTCGTGATGAGCGCCGAGTACATCATGGCAGAGGGCAACGAGAACGTCATCCTGTGCGAGCGCGGCATCCGCACCTTTGAAACCAGTATGCGCAATACGCTGGACCTTGCCGGTGTGGTCATGCTGCACAAGATGACCCACCTGCCGGTGGTGGTGGACCCCAGCCACGCCTGCGGCCACGCATGGATGGTGCCGGAGCTGGCGAAAGCTGCGGTCGCCGCCGGTGCAGACGGTCTGATGATCGAGGTGCACAACAACCCCGCCAAGGCCAAGTGCGACGGCGCACAGAGCCTGACCCCGGATCAGTTCGATGCGCTGATGCAGTTCATCGGCAAAGAGGTAGAGTTCTTCGGCAAAAAAATGAACTGAGCCCGCTCCGTCCGCTCCCCCGCAAGGGGGAGTTTTTTTGTATGCACCGGCGGGTTTTCATTTTCTTTTCACGGGTTTTATGGTATACTAAAGCGTATTTTGAAAAAACACTGCCGAAAGAGGTTTTAAAGATGAAAGCACACATTGCACGCAACCAGAACGCCGGGGTGCCGCTGGCGCTGGGCTGGAACCTTTCCCCCGCCGACCGGGGCAAGCTGGAGGGCATGGCACCCGCCCTTGGCATGAAGCTGCTGCCCGTTGCCCCCGCCGATGCCGGTAAGACCGTTGCCCAGCTGCTGGGCGAGGTGGAGGTAAAAGCCCCCAGAACGCTGGTGCTGGAGCCGGGCGCCTATCCCCCGGCGCTGGTGCTGGCAAACTTCCGTGATAAGGACGTGGACACCTTGCTGGATCTGATGCGGCAGGCACAGGTGACCATCCCGCTCAAGGCGGTGGTCACCCCCGCAAACCGCAACTGGATGTTTGCAGACCTGCTGGCACATTTGCAGGAGGAGCACACCGCCTTTAGCGCTGCAAAGGAGAGCCAGACCGTATGAAGAGCCGCATCACCCGCATAACCGCTGCACTGCTGGCGGCAGTGCTGAGCCTTGGCCTGCTGGTCGGCTGCAAGCCCAAAAAGGAGCTGACCCGGTACACCACCATCTTCTATGATGTGTTCGACACGGTGACGCAGGTCATCGCCTACTGCGAGAGCGAGGAAGAGTTCAACACCCAGATGCAGGCGCTGCATCAGGATCTGATTGCCTACAATCAGCTCTACGATATCTACAACGACTACAACGGCGTTGTGAACGTTAAGACCATCAACGAAAACGCCGGCAAAGCCCCGGTACAGGTAGATGACCGCATCCTCTCCATGCTGGAGCTGGCGCGGCAGATGTACGACCTGACCGGCGGCAAGATCAACATTGCCATGGGCAGCGTGCTGGGCATCTGGCACGACTACCGCGAAGCCGCCGAAAAAGACGCTTCTGACGCCGACAACACCCTGCCCACACAGGAGGAGCTGGAAGCCGCTGCCCGGCACTGCGATATCAATGACCTCGTCATTGACGAGGATGCCAAAACGGTCTATCTGTCCGACCCGGAGATGTCTCTGGACGTGGGCAGTGTGGGCAAGGGCTACGCAGTGGAGATGGTCTGCCGTGCCGCCGAAGCCCGGGGTCTGACCAGTGCACTGGTGAGCGTAGGCGGCAACCTGCGTGCCATCGGCACAAAGCCGGACGGTAGCCAGTGGACGGGCGGCGTGGAGAACCCGTGGAACGCCTCGGAGGTGTACACCAACACCAACTCCATCTTCGGCTCGCCCATCAACATGAGCGACCTTGCACTGGTGACCAGCGGCGACTATCAGCGCTACTTTGTGGTGGACGGCAAGCGCTACCACCACATCATCGACCCCGACACCCTGTGGCCGGCTGCCTACTACAACGGCGTCACTGTGCTGTGCCCGGACTCCGGCATGGCAGACTGCCTGACCACTGCCCTGTTCTGTATGCCGCTGGAAGAGGGGCAGAAGCTGGTGGAGTCGCTGGACGGCGTAGAAGCCATGTGGTGCACGCCCGATAAGCAGGCCACCACCTCCAGCGGCTGGGACAGCCACCTGAAAAAGTAAGTTTTTTGCAGGTGGGACGATCAAAATTGCCTCCGCGTGCGCTCTGGCCATCTTCAGCGGAAAAATTTTTTTATTTCGGAATAGCGGAGCGTCTGCGGACGCTCCGCTATTCCCTTTTCACAGAAGGGGTCGTAAAGGACAACGGCATTGCACCCCCTCCCGTGAAAAAGTTTTTCCGAAAAGTCCGCAGACTTTTCGGAAAAACAAACAAAAAATTTTCTTTCCGCTATTTATGCCCAGAGCAAAGCGGAGGGCATTCAAAATCGTCTCTTTACGCAAAAAGGCTGCCGCACGCAATGTGCAGCAGCCTTTTCTTTGTTTATCCGGTTATCCCGTCTGGCATCACTCCACGATGATGCTCTTGCCGGTCATCTCGGCGGGAACGGGCAGGCCGATATAGGGCAGCATGGTGGGTGCGATATCGGCAAGGCAACCGCCCTCGCGCAGCTTCACGTCACCGCAGCCAACTGCCACAAAGGGCACAACGTTGGTAGTGTGGGCGGTGAAGGGGGTGCCGTCCGGGTTCATCATCTTTTCGGCGTTGCCGTGGTCGGCGGTGATGAAGGCGCAGCCGCCGGCGTTCAGCACAGCGGTGACCACCTGATCCACGCAGGTATCCACAGCCTCAACGGCCTTGACAGCAGCATCGAACACGCCGGTGTGGCCGACCATATCGCAGTTTGCAAAGTTCAGGATGACCACATCGTACTTGCCGCTCTCGATGCGCTTGACGCACTCGGCAGCAACTTCGGGGGCGCTCATCTCGGGCTTCAGGTCGTAGGTGGCAACCTTGGGGCTGGGGATGACGCAGCGATCCTCGCCCTCGTAGGGAGCCTCCACGCCGCCGTTGAAGAAGAAGGTAACGTGAGCGTACTTCTCGGTCTCGGCAATGCGCAGCTGGGTCTTGCCGTGGGCAGACAGATACTCGCCCAGAACGTTCTTCAGCTCCACCGGGGGATAAGCAACCTCGCAGTTGGGCATGGTGGCATCGTACTCGGCCATGCAGACGTAGTTCACCTGCTTGCGGCCGCCGCGGCGCTCGAAGCCGGTAAAGGCATCGTCACAAAAGATGCGGGTCATCTGGCGGGCACGGTCGGGGCGGAAGTTCATGAAGATGACGGTGTCGCCATCCTGCACGCGGCCACCCTCGCAGGTGACGCAGGGCAGCACGAACTCATCGGTCTTGTCTGCGGCATAGGAAGCCTCGATGGCCTCGGCAGCGTTGGCAGCGTGCTCACCCTCGCCGTAGACGAAGGCAGCATAGGCCTTCTCCTCGCGGTCCCAGTTGTTATCGCGGTCCATGGCGTAGTAACGGCCGGAAACGCTGGCGATCTTGCCCACGCCCAGCTCGTCCAGCTTAGCCTGCAGGTCAGCCAGGAAGCCCTTGCCGGAGTGGGGGTCGGTGTCGCGGCCGTCGGTGATGCAGTGCAGGTAAATTTCCTTTGCACCCAGATGCTTTGCCATTTCCAGCACGCCGAACCAGTGGTCGGCATGGCTGTGCACGCCGCCGGTGCCCACCAGACCCATCAGGTGGATGGCTTTACCGGCCTCGATGGCAGCCTTCATGTTCTTGACCAGCACAGGGTTCTTGAGCATCTCGCCGTCGCGGATGGACTTGGTGATGAGGGTCAGCTGCTGGTACACGATGCGGCCTGCGCCCATGTTGGTGTGGCCGACCTCGGAGTTGCCCATCTGGCCGTCGGGCAGACCGACAGCCATGCCGGAAGCATCAATGGTGGTCATGGGGTACTTTTCCATCAGAGCATCCAGATGGGGGGTCTTGGCAGCCACAACGGCGTTGCCGAAGGTCTCGTTCGGCACCCAGCCGAAGCCATCCATGATGCACAGAAGAACAGGTTTCTTTGCCATAAAATTGAATCTCCTTTGAATTTATCACGCGTTGCGGGCAAGGCTAAGCGCCCTGCCTGCAGGTACAGCCTGCGGGTGCATAGCACCCGAGCGGCTGCTGTAAAAACAGATCAGCGCCCGGCTCAGCGCTGAAAAAACGGCGCAGCCGGGCGCTGAAACAGCTAATTAAGAAAAGGCAGTTGCTCAGCCCTTGGTGGCTGCGTTGACGATAACTGCAAAGTCGGGAGCCTTCAGGGATGCGCCGCCGATCAGGCCGCCGTCCACGTCCTTCTTGCTCAGCAGCTCCTCGCAGTTCTTGGCGTTCATGCTGCCGCCGTACTGCACGGTGGTAGCCTCGGCCACAGCCTCGCCGTACAGCTCGCCCACCACCTTGCGGATCTGAGCGCAGACTTCCTCTGCCTGATCAGCGGTAGCGGTCTTGCCGGTGCCGATGGCCCAGACAGGCTCGTAGGCGATGACAACGTTTGCCATCTGCTCGGCGGTCACGTCACGCAGGGCGATCTTGGTCTGCATACGGACCAGCTCCTCGGTAACGCCCTCCTCGCGCTGCTGCAGGCTCTCGCCCACGCACAGAATGACCTTCAGACCGGCGTTCAGAGCAGCCAGCGCGCGCTTGTTGACGGTCTGGTCGGTCTCTGCAAAGTACTGACGGCGCTCAGAGTGGCCGACGATGACATACTCCACGCCCAGATCCACCAGCATATCAGCGCTGATCTCGCCGGTGAAAGCACCGGACTTCTCAAAGTGGACGTTCTCGGCACCCACATGGATGTTGGTGCCCTTGGTCTTAGCCACAGCGGTGACCAGATCGGTAAACGGGGTGCAGATGACCACCTCGCAGGCGGCGTCCTTCACAGCGGGGATCAGCTCGTCCACCAGAACAGCAGCCTCGGAGGCGGTCTTGTTCATCTTCCAGTTGCCAGCGATAATAGCCTTGCGCTTTGCCTTATCCATTGTTATTTTCTCCTTACCTTCGTAAATATTTACAATTTGCCTGCACAAAAAGAAAAGATGCGGCGGCGTAAATGCCGCCGCACCCATTGTGATGCCGGAAAAATTATGCGTTCTGGATGACTGCGATGCCGGGCAGCTCCTTGCCCTCCAGATACTCCAGAGAAGCGCCGCCGCCGGTGGAGATGTGGGTCATCTTGTCGCCCAGACCCATCTGCTGCACAGCTGCTGCGCTGTCGCCGCCGCCGATAACGGTGGTAGCATCACTCTCAGCCATAGCCTTGGCAACAGCCAGAGTACCAGCTGCCAGAGTGGGGTTCTCGAACACGCCCATGGGGCCGTTCCAGACAACAGTCTTGGAAGCCTTGACAGCGTCAGCAAACAGCTTCATGGTCTCGGGGCCGATGTCGCAGCCCTCCATGTCAGCGGGGATCGCAGTGACAGGCACCACGGTCACGTCCACAGGAGCGTCGATGGGATCGGGGAAGTCCTTGATGCAGACTGCATCCACGGGCAGCAGCAGCTTGACGCCCTTCTCCTGTGCCTTAGCCATCATTTCCTTGCAGTAGTCCAGCTTGGTGTCGTCGCACAGGCTCTTGCCCACTTCGTAGCCCTGAGCCTTGACGAAGGTGTAAGCCATGCCGCCGCCGATGATCAGGGTATCGACCTTCTCCAGCAGGTTGGAGATGACGTTCAGCTTATCAGCAACCTTGGCGCCGCCCAGAATAGCGGTGAAGGGACGGACGGGGTCGTTGACGGCGTTGCCCAGATACTTGATCTCCTTCTCCATCAGGTAACCGACAGCAGTATCCTTGATGTAGTCGGTGACACCTGCGGTGGAGCAGTGTGCACGGTGGCAGCTGCCGAAGGCGTCGTCCACATAAGCGTCAGCCAGAGAAGCCAGCTCCTCGCTGAACTCAGGCATATTCTTGGTCTCTTCCTTGCGGAAACGGGTGTTCTGCAGCAGAACGACATCGCCGTTGTTCATAGCAGCCACAGCAGCCTTTGCGTTCTCGCCCACAACGTTGTCGTCGTCGGCAAACACAACAGTCTTGCCCAGCTTTGCGCTCAGAGCCACAGCAACAGGAGCCAGGCTGAACTTAGCCTCGGGGCCGTTCTTGGGCTTGCCCAGATGGCTGCACAGGATGACCTTAGCGCCATCGTTGACCAGCTTCTGGATGGTGGGCAGAGCTGCATTGATGCGGTTCTCGTTGGTGATGACACCGTCCTTCATCGGGACGTTGAAATCGCAGCGGACAAGCACCTTCTTGCCGCAGTAGTTCTGATCGTCGATCGTCTTCTTACCTAAACCCATGGTAAAAACTCCTCTCAAGTTATAATTCTGAACCAGAGTCTCGCTCACAATCGGGGCGTTGCCCCGTACAGTTACTATTATAAACAAAAACTGTGTGTATTGCAAGGATAAGAGATAGATAATTGTTTAACAAACATTTACCGTTGTTGCACGGAAATGTGTCTATTTTGCCCGAAGTGTGGTTTTTTCTGCCCGCAGACGCCGGAAATTGCGCCGTCCAAAGAAGAATCTTTCGAAACAAACGCGTTTGTCTCCCGAAAAATTCTTGCTCATGGGTAGCGTCCTCGCCCTCTCAGTCATCGCTGCGCGATGCCAGCTCCCCCAAAGTGGGAGCCCTTGGCAGTCCACGCAAAGTTCATCTCTTTGCCAAGGCCTCTCCCTTTGGGAGAGGTGTCGCGGCGTAAGCCGCGACGGAGAGGGCGAGGACGTTAAAGTAAAAATATTTTCCGTTCCGTCCTCTTTCATGAAAAAAGGCTTCCGAAAAGTCCGCAGACCTTTCGGAAGCCCAAATAAAAATACTTTTTTCCGCTGTTGATGCGTTATGCAAAATATTCCTGTGCGCGGCGGGCGGCATTGTTGATGCAGTCCCGCAGCTGGTCCAGCGTATCAAACTTTTTGCTGGGGCTCAGGTAGGCGTGGAACTCCACCACCGGGTCGGTGCCGTACAAGTCGCCGGAAAAGCCCGGGATAAAGGTCTCGCAGGTCACCTTGGTGGCGTCATCGTTCACGGTAGGGCGGCTGCCCAGACCGGTGGCCGAGGGATACCACACCCCGTTGATGCAGGTGCGGGTGATATAAATGCCGCTGCGGGGCATCTGGAAGCCCTGCGGGTACAGCTGGTTGATGGTGGGCACCCCAAGGGTGTGTCCCAGCCCTGCCCCGTGCTGCACCGCAAAGCGGATGGCATAGGGCATCCCCAGCATGGCGTTGGCGGCGGGGATATCCCCGCCCTCCAGCGCGGTGCGGATGCGGGTGGAGGACACCGGCTTTTCCTCAAACTGTGCCATAGGCACCACCACCACCTCTACCCCAAGGGGGGCACAGAGGGTGCGCAGCAGCTCCGGCGTACCGGCAGCCTTTGCACCAAAGGTGAAGTTTTCGCCGCAGAACAGCGCCCGGGCGTGGCAGTTTTCCACAATGCCGCGCACGAACTCCTCCGGGCTCAGCGCTTTGATCGCTTCAAAGTCCGGGGTGAGGTAATACTCCACCCCAAGGCTGTGGATCAAGGCGTGCTTATCCTCGGTAGAAAGCAGGCGCTTGCCCTTCATTTTATTTTCCACCGGCAGGCGGAAGGTGAACACCGCCGGGGCTGCGTCATGGGTCTTTGCCCACTGCACAGCCCCCTCGATCACCGCCCGGTGGCCGATATGGATGCCGTCAAAGTAGCCCATAGCCACGGCGGTGCCTTTTTCGGGCTGCGTCAGCGGCAGCGGGGCAAACTGAGAAATGATCTGCATGGGTCTTGTTTCCTTTATTGCTCAATTACGTTCCACGAACAGTTTTTCCACCCGGAGCACCCCGCCGGTAATGTTGGCAAGGCCAAGGAACTGCCCGGCGGCGCTGCGCACCCGGTAGCGTCCGTCTGCTGCGGGGTAGCGGCTGGTGGGGCAGCCGTTGTACAGATGCTGCTCCACCCATGGCTCCACCACCAGCAGCGGCAACGGGGTGAACACGCTTTCCACCGGCAGCATCAGTGCTTCCAGCGCAGCGCTCCCCTGCTCCTTTGCGGCAAGGATTTCCTCCAGCGTGTGGGCATCTGCTTCGGTGTACAGACCGGCAGCGGTGCGGCGCAGAGCGCTCATGGTGCCCTTCTGCCCCATGGCGGCGGCGATATCCTCCAGCAGTGTGCGGATGTAGGTGCCCTTGGAGCAGCGCACCGTCAGCACATACTCGTTTTCTGCCGGACTGCCGCCGTACTCGATGCCGTAAATTTCAATAGGGCGCGCCTTGCGCTCCACGGTCACGCCCTCGCGCGCCAGCTTATACAGCGGTTGTCCGTTGATCTTGACCGCCGAGTACATGGGCGGCACCTGCATCTGCGGGCCGATAAACTGCGGCAGCACAGCCAGCAGTTCCTTCTCTCCGGCGGTGACGGGTGCAGTCTCCAGCACCGTGCCGGTGCTGTCGCCGGTATCGGTGCGTGCACCCAGGCGCAGGGTGGCGCGGTAAGTCTTGTCGTGGTTCAGCTGCAGGTCCACCGCCTTGCTGGCACCGCCGCAGAACACCGGCAGCACACCGGTGGCCATGGGGTCCAGTGTACCGCTGTGTCCCAGCTTGCGGGTGCCCAGCACGCCGCGCAGCTTTGCCACCACGTCAAAGCTGGTCCAGTCCATGGGCTTGTCTACGTTCAGGATGCCCTGCATCATGCTTCCTCCTGTGGTGCGTCCAGTTCGGCTTCCACCTCTGCAAGGATCGCATTTTTGGCGTTTTCAAGGTCGCCCAGCAGCTCACAGCCCGCTGCGCGGGTGTGGCCGCCGCCGCCCAGCCGCCGTGCGATGGCACAGGCATCCACGCCCTTTGCGGTGCGCACGCTGATGCGGTAGCTGCCGCCGGGCTGCTGGCGCAGGGTCAGACCCACCTTGACCCCCTCAATGCTGATGGGCAGGCTGGTCAGCTCCTCCAGATCCGCGGGGTCTACCCCGCTCTGCCGGATCTCGTCCCGTGTCAGGTAGATCAGGGCGCAGCGGCCGTCCAGATAGTACTCCAGATGGTTGCGGGCGATGCGCTCGGCCTCCATGCGGGCACGGGGCTTGGTGTCGAAGAGCAGGGTGTTCAGTTCCTCCACATGACAGCCGGCTTCAATAAGCTTTGCCGCCACCGTGTGGGTGTTGGCTGTGGTGGAGGAGAACTTGAAGCAACCGGTGTCGGTGGCAATGCCGGTGTACAGACAGTCCGCAATGTGGGGGGTGATGGGCACGCCCATCTCCACGATGACCTGATACAGCAGCTCTGCTGCCGCAGCGGCACCGGCATCCAGAAGGGTGAAATCGGCATAGCCGTTGTTGCCAGCGTGGTGGTCGATGCACAGGTCCACATGGCGTGCAAACTGCGGAACACCGTTATTTTCGCCAAACAGCTGCAAGCCTGCCACGTCCACCGCGATCACGGTGCGGGGCTCGAACTCACCCTTGAACAGCCGTGGGTTCGTAAAGGCGTAGCGGGACGGCACGGTATCGGAGCAGAGCACCGCCGTTGTTTTTTCCAACGCTTTGAGCGCGTAGTACAGGGCGCTGCCGCAGCCGATGGTGTCACCGTCCGGGTTTTTGTGGCACAGAATCAAAATGTTGTCCGCAGCCAGCAGGCGCTGCGCCATCTGCTGCACATTCAGTTGTTCTGTCATCCAATGATCCATCCTTTCCGCAAAGGCAGTCAGTCCTCGGTCTGTTCAGTATCGGCAGGCTGTGCTTCCTCCTCGCCGTTCACGTTCAGGCTGCGCAGCAGCTCGTTGATGTGGGCGGCGTAGGCAGCACCGTCATCCTCCACAAAGATGAAGCGGGGTGCCTTGCGGATGTGCATTTTTTTGCTGACCTCGGTGCGCACATGGCCTGCGGCACGGTTCAGCGCTTCGATTGCGGGCTTGGGGCCGTCCGCACGGCCCATCACGCTTACATACACCTTTGCCACATCCAGATCCGGCGTCACGTCCAAACGGGTGACGGTCAGCAGACCGCCCTCCAGCCGCGGGTCCTTCAGCCGGCCGATGATGGCAATGACCTCGCGCTTCATATCCTGCGCAAGACGGCCCATATTTTTCTGAGACATAGTTTTCTCCAAATTCTGTCGGCAGCTTCCCAAAGCCCTTCCCCGCCCGGGGAAAGGCGGCATCTGTCTGCCAGAACGACGGATGAGGGCGCACGCTCCACACCTGCGAAAGATACGCCCTCATCAGTCTCACTTCGTTCGACAGCTTCCCCCGGACGGGGGAAGCCTTTTCTGCCGGGAAGCTGTTATATATTCGGTTTTTGCTTAGTCGCGGTACTCTTCCATCTTGAAGGCTTCGTACACGTCGCCTTCCTTGACGTCCGCAAACTTCTCCAGGGTAACGCCGCACTCGTAGCCCTCGGCCACTTCCTTGGCGTCATCCTTGAAGCGCTTCAGGGATGCGATCTCGTCCTCGGCAATGACGATGCCGTCACGCACCACGCGCACCTTGCTGTCGCGGGTGATTTTGCCGCTGGTCACGCGGCAGCCTGCAACGGTGCCCACGTTGGAGATCTTGTACACCTGACGCACCTGCAGCTCGCCCAGAGCAACCTCGCGGAACTTGGGTGCCAGCATACCCTTCATAGCATCGGTGACATCGTTGATGGCGTCGTAAATAACGCGGTACATACGCATTTCCACCTTGGTGGCAGCGGCTTCTTCCTTGGCCACATTGTCCGGGCGGACGTTGAAGCCGATGATGATGGCGTTGGAGGCATCGGCCAGATCGACGTCAGACTTGCTGATGGCGCCGACACCGGCGTGGATGACGCGCACACGCACCTCGTCGTTGGAGATCTTCTCCAGACTCTGCTTCACAGCCTCGGCAGAGCCCTGCACGTCGGCCTTGACCACGATGGCCAGCTCCTTCATGTCGTTCTGTGCCATCTGGCTGAACAGGTTATCCAGCGTGACCTTCTGGAAGGAGGAGAACTGCTTCTCCTTGGCGGCAGCAACGCGCTGTTCGGCCAGCTCACGGGCCAGACGCTCGTCCTCAACAGCCTCGAACAGGTCGCCTGCTTCCGGCACTGCGGTCAGGCCGGTGATCTCCACAGGGGTAGAGGGGCCGGCATCGGTCAGCAGCTGGCCCTTGTCGCTGCGCATGGTGCGCACGCGGCCCACAGCGGTACCGGCAATGATGACGTCGCCGGAGTGCAGGGTGCCGTTCTGCACCAGAATGGTGGCAATGGGGCCCTGGCCCTTGTCCAGACGGGCCTCGACGACCGCACCCTTGGCGCGGCGATTGGGGTTTGCCTTCAGCTCCATGACCTCAGCTTCCAGAGCAATGCGCTCCAGCAGGTCGTTGATGCCCATGCCGGTCAGGGCAGACACCGGGATGCAGGCCACATCGCCGCCCCAGTCCTCGGTGATGATGCCGTACTTGGTCAGGCCTTCCATCACGCGCTCGGGGTTTGCGGTGGGCTTATCCATCTTGTTCATTGCCACGATGAGCTTGACATTTGCAGCCTTGGCGTGGTTGATGGACTCGATGGTCTGGGGCATGATGCCGTCATCGGCAGCAACCACCAGAACGGCGATATCGGTCATGTTGGCGCCGCGGGCACGCATGGAGGTGAATGCCTCGTGGCCCGGGGTATCCAGGAAGGTAATGAGACTATCGTTGACCTTGACCTGATATGCACCGATGGCCTGTGTAATGCCGCCGGCCTCGCCTGCGGTGACGTTGGTCTTGCGGATAGCATCCAGAATACTGGTCTTGCCATGGTCAACGTGACCCATGACACAGACCACCGGGGGACGCTCCACCAGATCCTCCTGTGCATCCTCTTCCTGCGTGAACAGGCGCTCCTCGATAGTGACGTGCACCTCGTGCTCGACCTTTGCGTGGAACTCCTCTGCCAGCAGAGCTGCGGTGTCGAAATCGATCACATCGTTGATGGCGTGCATCTCGCCCATCTGCATGAACTTGGCAATGACCTTACCGGCCTGCTGCTTCAGGCGGGTAGCCAGCTCGCCCACGGTGATCTCATCGGGGATCAGTACCTTCAGCTGGGCGTTGCGGGCCTTCTCCAGCTGGATGCGCTGCAGACGCTCGAACTCAGTCTCGCGCTTGCCCTTCTGGAACTGCTGGCGCTGGCGCTGACCGCGCTGGGTGAACTTCTGCTTGTTGCCCTGCGGGGTGGGCTTGCGGCGGTTCTCGGTGTTCTTGGTAGAGGCCAGATCATCGTAACGGGCATCGAAGCGATCCACGTTCATATCCACAGTGCGGGTATCCACAGTGACCTGATTGTCCTCGCGGCGGACAGAGACTGCCTGTGCGGGGGCAGCGGTGGCCTTTGCGCCGGTCTCGCGTGCCAGCTCGCTGAAGGAAACGGTCTTTTCCTCGCGCTTCTTGTGCTGCTCGGGCTTCTTGTCGCCGTGCTTGCCGTTATTGTTATTATTGTTTGCCTTGGGCTGCTCGGCCTTTGCGGCGGGCTGCTGGGGCTTTTTATCGGCCTTGGGAGTCTCGGGCTTCTTCTCAGCCTTCTTTTCGACCTTCTGCTCAGCCTTCTTCTCAGCCTTGGGCTCCTCCTTGGGAGCCTTGGCGCTGTTCAGGAACTCGTCCAGATTTGCCACGCTGTTGTCCTTGCTGAACTTCTCCAGCAGGTAGTTCAGCTCGTTTTCCTCCAGATTGGAGCTGTTCTTCTTACCGGTGCTGCCCATAGCAGCCAGCTCGTCCAGCACCTTCTTTGCAGAAAGGTTCAGATCCTTTGCAAAGTCACTCACTTTATATTTTACGATCATTCGCTCATATCCTCCTCATTTTTGATTGCTCCGCAGTCCGACAGGCGGTCGAAGCAGAGCTTTGCGAGGTTGCGGTCGGTCACCGCGTAAACAGCCACGGGCTTGTGGCTGATATCGGCAAGCTTATCCTGCGTCAGCGGCATGGTGAACACGTCCACTAAGTCCCCCACGGCGTAGTTCAAACGCTGCAGGGTCTTGGGGCTGATGTCCGATGCGGTCATCACCAGCCACGCCTTGCTTTTTACGCAGGCCTCCTCCACGGCGTCAAAGCCCATGGTCAGCGCACCGGCCTTGCGGCACAGGCTCACGGCCTGATACAGTGCTTCCTCCGGGGGCAGCTTGGGTTTTGCGGGAGCGTTATTCTTTTTTGCCATCGGCTGCTGCCTCCTTTGCGGCTGCGGCCAGCTGTACAGCCAGCGCGTCGTATACCTCGGCGGGGACCGGCTGCTCAAAGCAGCGCTCCAGCGCCTTTTTCTTCTTTGCCTTGGTCAGGCAGTCCGGGTCCGGGCAGAGATATGCGCCGCGCCCCGGCTTTTTGCCTACCAGATCAATGCTGATCTCCCCGCTGGGTGCGCGCACCACGCGCACCAGCTCCTTTTTGGGGCGGCTGGTCATGCAGCCGATGCACTGGCGGGCAGGGATCTTTTTTTGTGCCATCCGGTTTCCCTCCTTCGGCAGATGGTGCCGGGCTTATTCAGCGTCTGCTGCGTCCTTCTTGGGCTCTTCGTCCTCGCCGTAGTAGCCGCTCTCGGGACGGATATCAATGTTGTAGCCGGTCAGGCGGGCGCACAGGCGGGCGTTCTGACCCTTGTTGCCGATGGCCAGACTCAGCTGCTGGTCGGGCACGGTGACACGGCAGGAGCGGGTCTCGCCGGGCAGCAGCTCCACCTTGACCACCTTGGCGGGGCTCAGGGCTGCGGAGATGAACTCAGAGATATCCTCGCTCCACTTGACGATATCGATCTTCTCACCGCCCAGCTTTTCCACAACAGCAGCCACACGGGCACCGTGCTCGCCGATGCAGGCAGAAACAGGGTTGACGTTGGGGTCCTTGGACCAGACAGCCATCTTGGTGCGGGCACCGGCTTCGCGGCTGATGGCCTTTACCTCCACAGTGCCGTCAAAGATCTCGGGCACTTCCAGCTCAAACAGGCGCTTGACAAGGCCGGGATGGGTGCGGCTGATCATCACGCGGGGGCCGCGCTCGGTGCTGACCACATCCACGATGTAGACCTGCAGGGTCTCGCCCTCGGTGTACACCTCGCCGGGCACCTGCTCGTTGCGGGGCAGAACAGCCTCGCCGCCCTTGCCCAGATCCAGCGCAACGATGCCCTTCTCGGTATCCACGCGGGTAACGGTAGCCTGCACGATATCATGTGCGCGGGACTGGATCTCGCTGAGCTGCTGGTTGCGCTCGGCTTCGCGGATGCCCTGACGGATGACGTGCTTTGCGGTCTGGGCGGCAATGCGGCCAAAATCGCGGGTCTTGAGCGGGGTGATGATGCGGTCGCCGACCTCATAGCTGCTGCGGATCTTGCGTGCTTCGGTCACACCGATCTCGGCGTGCTCGTCGTACCAGTCCTCGTCTGCCACGATGTCCTGAATCAGTGCCACGTCAAAGCGGCCGGTGTCGGGGTCGATGTCCACCCGGATGTGATCCTCCTCGACCTCATAGTTCTTCTTGACGGCAATGATGATAGCCGCCTTGATCTTTTCGATCAGGTACTCTGCGGTGATGCCGCGCTCATGCTCCAGCATGGAGAGCGCTTCAAAAAAGTCCTTATTCTCTGCTGTCATTTTTCGGGTTCCTCCTATATATTTTGTTCTCTTTTCTCTCTCAGAGACGGTTATTTTCAGTTGAACAGATCCTCGTCGTCGCACAGCTGCACGCCGGAGACTGCATTCACCTCAAAGGTCACAGGGCCGTTTTCGGTCTCCAGCGTCACGGTGCTGCCCTCGCGGCCGGTCAGGATGCCGGACAGTTCCCGCACGCCGTCGGCGTTGGGGCGGATGAGCTTTGCCCGCACCTTCTGGCCCTTCAGCACCTCGTAGTGCTCCGGGCGGGTCAGCTTGCGGCCAAGGCCGGGGCTGCCCACTTCCAGATAATAGCTCTGGTCGATGGGGTCCGCTTCGTCCAGAATGGGGTCCAGTGCGTGGGACACCTCAGCACAGGTGTCGGTATCCATGGTGCCGTCCCGGTCGATGAGGATGCGAAGATACCAGTCCGGCCCTTCCTTCTCAAAAACCACATCCCACAGGCGCAGACCCATGCCTTCCACCGTGGGACGGACAAGCGCTTCCACTCTCTGCGCGGTGTTGCCGCCAGACTGCTTCGCCATAAAAAACCTCCAAACAAACAAGAAACGCGGACCTTGCGGCCCACGTTTCAGGTTAAACTATATCGTACTACTAGAATATAGCATACTCTTGCGATTTATGCAAGCATTTTCGCAATTTTTTTGCAGTTGCGCGCCCTTTGGGGCTTTTTACAGCACCCAGACACCGTTCTCGAACAGCTGTACAGTGCGGCCATCGCGGCATTTGCCGGTGATGCGGCTGTCCTCTGCACCCACCATCACATCCTCGTGCAGGGAGGAGTGGTTCATGCCGCGGGCTGCCAGCTCTTCCTTGGAAAGGCCGGTGCCGCCCACGGTGGTGCCGGGGTAGCTGTCGCCAAAGGCGATGTGGCAGGCGGCGTTCTCGTCAAACAGGGTGTTGTAGAACAGCTTGCCGCTGCGGTTGATGGGGCTGGAGGCAGGCACCAGTGCCACCTCGCCGATGTGGCGTGCGCCCTCGTCGGTGTCCAGCAGCTGACCCAGCAGATCTGCGCCCTCGTCCGCGCCGTGCTCCACTACCTTGCCGTCCTTGAAGGTGACATGGAAGTTTTTGATCAGCTGTCCGTTAAAGACGTAGGGCTTTGTGCCGTAAACGATGCCGTCCACCTTATCCTTATGGGGTGCGGTGAACACCTCCTCGGTGGGGATGTTGGGCAGAAAGGGCACGCCCTTCTCGTTTTTGCTGCCGGCGCTCTCCCACACAGCCTGTTCCGCCAGACCCACAGTCAGGTCGGTGCCGTTGGCGCTTTCAAAATGCACGCTTTCCAGATCAAGGGCGTTCATCTTTGCGCCCAGCTCGTTCAGGCGGTCCAGATGCTTCTGCCACTCCCCTACCGGGTCGCCGCCGGTCACACGGCAGGTGTCAAAAATGAGCTTCCACTGTGCTTCAATGGCGGCGGCAGTGTCCAGCTCCGGGAACATCTTCTTTGCCCACGGCTCTGCGGGCAGAGCAGCGATGGACCACTGCACCCGGTCGTTCATGGTGTACTCCCGCCACGGCTGCATAAAGCTGCGGTTCGCGCTGTTCACACGGCTGATCTTAGCGCCGTCCAGCCCGGCAAACAGTTCCGGGTCGTCCGCAATAAGATGCAGCACGCACACGCCGCCCTCGCTCTCGGCGTAGTCCAGATAGCGGCGCAGCTGCCAGCCCTTGTGGTCGGTCAGTGCGTCCTCGCTGCCCAGCTCCATGCGGATGCGGGTAACGGCGTCATCCTGCCAGTTCACCTGCACGTCCCGCGCACCGGCTTCGTAGGCGCTGCGCACGCACAGCCGTGCCAGCGGGGCACCCTCCAGCGGGCAGTTGATGATAAGGGTCTGTCCCGGCTGCGGGTTCACACCCACCCGGACGATAAAATCTGCATACTTTTGCAGCAATTCGTTAAAGTTTTCCACGTCAGAACCTCCTGTGGTGTATAGCCACCGTTGTTTTTCTCTCAGTATACCACGTTCCGGCGTTTCTGTCCACTATGGACGGGAATACCGCTCACCCTTCCGATTCAAAAAAGGCGCGGGTCATCTGTACCACCGTGCCGGAAAGCAGCAGCAATGCAATGAGGTTCGGGATGCTCATCAGGCCGTTGAAGGTGTCGGCGATGCTCCACAGCAGACCAAGGTCCATGGTAGCGCCCAGAATGGCTACCAGAGCATACACCACAAAGAAGGGGCGCGCCACCTTGTTGCTCTTGCACAGGAACACCAGAAAACGGGAGCCGTACAGACCCCAGCCGATGATGGTGGAAAAGGCAAAGCAGCACAGCGCCACAGCGGTAAAGATAGACGCCCAGCCGCCGTAGGTGGTGGTAAAGCCGGAGATGGTCAGCTCTGCACCGGCCGCTGCGCCGTAGCTGACCGAGGTGCCGCTGCACAGGATGACCAGCGCGGTCAGGGTGCAGATGACGATGGTATCGGCAAACACCTCAAAAATGCCGAACATACCCTGCTTGACCGGCTTTTTGGTGTCGGCGCAGGCATGGGCGATGGAGCCGGTGCCAAGACCGGCCTCGTTGGAAAAGATGCCGCGGGAAACGCCCTTTTGCATACTGACGAACAGGCTGCCAATAGTGCCGCCGGTAAAGGCAGCGGGGTTGAACGCGCCCGCCACGATGGATTCCAGCACATAGGGCAGACGGGAAAAGTTGAGCACCACCACGCCCACCGACAGCACAATGTAGAACAGTGCCATAAAGGGCACCAGCTTCTCGCTTACGCTGCCAATACGCTTGATGCCGCCCAGCAGCACCAGCGCCACCAGCACCGCCACAAGAATACCCACGATGAGGTTGAGGGTGGGCAGAAAGCTGCCGCCCACCAGCCCGTATTCCAGCAGAGCGGTATCCACCGCCGCTACGATGGTGTTCACCTGCGTTGCGTTGCCGGTGCCGAACACGGTCAGCACACCGAACAGTGCGTACAGCACGGCCAGAAACTGCCAGCGGCGGCCAAGGCCGTTTTTAATATAGTACATCGGGCCGCCCACCCACTCGCCGGTATCGCTGCGCTCCCGGAAATGCACAGCCAGCGTCACCTCGGCAAACTTGGTGCACATCCCCAGCAGCGCAGAGCACCACATCCAGAACACGGCACCCGGGCCGCCGATGGCGATAGCGCCCGCCACACCGGCAATGTTGCCGGTGCCCACCGTGCCCGCCAGCGCGGTGCACACCGCCTGAAAAGGGGTCATGGCACCGTCCGAAGCATCCCGCTTGCGGAACATCCGTCCCACGGTGGTGCGGATGGCGTAGGGGAATTTGCGGATCTGCAAAAAGCCCGTGCGGACACTGAGCAGCAGCCCCACGCCAATGATGCACACCATGGCGGGGATGCCCCAGATAAAGCTGTTCACCGCCTGATTGACGGCGGCAATGGTCTCGATCATATACTTCCACATCCTCTGTAATATCTTGCGCACTGACAGTTTTTGTCAAAACACGAAGAATATTTTACCGTACTTTTACCGTAGTGTCAATGAAAAATAGGGACGTTATGAAACGCCCCTATCAAAAATTCTTATTTTTTATGTGTGACCGCCCGGCGGTAGACGATGCCGGAGACCGCCGCTGCCAGCACCTCGGTAAGCCAGAAGGCGTGCCATACGCCGTCTGCGCCCAGCCAGTTACACAGCAGTGCAGCCAGCGGCATGATGAAAACAACATACCGGCACAGCGCGATGACCAGCGATTCTGCGCCCTTGCCCAGTCCCTCCAGTGCACCGGAAGCGGTGGTGGAGACTGCCGAGATGACAAAGCCGATGCTGATGATGCGCAAGGCAGTCTGCCCGGCGGCGATGGTTTCGGGGTTCTGGGTGAACAGCCCCATCAGCTGCCCGGAGGCAAACTGACAGATCACCGTGCCCGCCGCCATGATGGCTGCGCTCATGAGCAGGGTCAGCTGGAACAGCTTTTTCACCCGAGCGTGCTCCCGCGCGCCGTAATTGTAGCCGATGAGGGGGCGCATTCCCTGCACGAAGCCGTTGGCGGGCAGGTACAAAAAGGTCTGCAATTTATAGTAGATGCCCAGCACCACCACATAGCTCTGGGAGAAAGCTGCCAGCAGCCCGTTGAGGAAGGTGACCAGCAGCGAGGGCAGCGCCAGATTGAGGATGGCCGGAATGCCGATGGCGTACAGTCTGCCGTCCAGCGCTGCGTCCGGGCGCAGGCAGCGGCGGCGCAGCCGCACCGGCAGCTCGGTGCGCAGATAGACCACAAGGTAAACTACCACGCTGAGCGCCTGACCGATGCCGGTGGCCAGTGCCGCGCCCGCAATGCCCATGGCAGGCACCGGCCCAAGGCCGAAAATGAGCACAGGGTCCAGTAAAATATTGCACACGCAGCCGGTGATCAAGGCGACCATGGACACCTTCATGCGGCCCACTGCCTGAAAGATCTTTTCAAAGGCCAGCGAGACCATGTTCACGACCAAAAACAGGAACACGATGGTGGAGTAGGTGATGCCGGCGGCGATCAGCGCCTCGTCCTGCGTAAAGCGGCGCAGAAAGCCGGGCATGATGGCGATGCTGACCACCATCATCACCACGCCGTGCACAAGGCTGAGCACAAAGCCGTGGGTGGCGGCCGTCTCGGCCTTTTCGCGGTCGCCCGCGCCCAGATACAGCGCGATCATGGCGTTGATGCCGATGCCAAAGCCGATGGCAATGGCGTTGGAAAAGTTCTGGATGGGGAACACCAGACTTAACGCGGTCATGGCGTCCTCGCTGATGCGCGCCACAAACAGGCTGTCCACAATGTTGTACAGGCTGTTTACCAGCATGGAGAGCACGTTGGGCAGCGCCATCGAGAGCAGCAGCGGCAGCACCGGCTTCTCCTTCATAAAAGTTTCGTTCATAAAAAATTTCACCTGCTATCCGTAAAAAGCAAAAATGTGGCGGGCACAGCATCGGCTTGCAGCCGGTTTCCGGCGCAAAAAAAGCCACACAATGACCCTTTAAAGGTCATTGTGTGGCGAAAAGTAGCAATGTTGCTGTAAAAATCCACACGGTTTTTATGATCGCGGCAGCTGTCCGCGATATGCAGCCTGCGCATTTGCGGGTTGCAACCCTAGCAGAATACCACATCCTCAGCGGCGTGTCAAGGGGTTTTGGTGCAAAAGTATGACTTTTGTAATTACTTGACCATTTTTACAGCAGGCGCTACAATAAGGCAAACCGGCTCTGAGGGAGGGCATTGTATATGAAATGGATGATCGCATCAGACCTGCACGGCTCCTATTATTATGCGCAGCAGCTGCAGCAGGCCTTTGAACGGGAGCAGGCCGACCGCCTGCTGTTCTTGGGAGACCTGCTCTACCACGGCCCCCGCAACGACCTGCCCCGGGATTACGCCCCCAAAAAGGTGATTCCGCTGCTGAACAGCCTTGCGCCCAAGCTGCTGTGCGTGCGGGGCAACTGCGACGCCGATGTAGACCAGATGGTGCTCAATTTCCCGGTGCTGGCGGATTACGCCGTGCTGCCGGTGGGGCAGCGGCTGGTCTACGTCACCCACGGCCATGTGTTCAACCTGAACCATCTGCCGCCCCTTGCCCCGGGGGATATTTTGCTCCACGGTCACACCCATGTGCCCGCATGGACAAACTTCGGGCAGGGGAACCTTTACTTAAACCCCGGCTCCGTGAGCATTCCCAAGGAAAACACCGCCCACAGCTACATGACCTTGGAGGGAAGCACCGCCTGTTGGAAGACCATGGAGGGCGCGTGCTACCACCAGCTGCAGTTGTGATAATGTTGTGATATTCCAGTTTTTCCCGGCAAAAGCTGGAAAAAGCCCTTGACGAACTGCCCGAAATGCTGTAAACTAAGTACAACCTTTAAAAATAGAGGGAGCTGTAAGCTTTGTACTGAACGCAGGCGGTGCAAAGTATCGCAGTAAACCCCATAAGGCATCATAAAAAGACACCGGAGGCTTTGCATCGGCTTCCGGTGTTTTTTTATGCGCCGCCGGGCTATCTTTTGCCGCGCGGTCATGCTACAATAGAAAGAAAACGCGAATTGCAGGAGGAATTATGGATTTTTACGGAACCATCGGCCCTGCCTGTGCCGATGTAAAGCTTTTGCAGCAGATGGTGGAAGCCGGCATGACCGGCATCCGCATGAATCTTTCTCACGGGCCGCTGGCAGCGCACGCGGACTGGCTGGCGCTGCTGCGCAAGGCCGGGGTCAAAAAGCTGCTCATCGACCTGCAGGGGCCGGAACTGCGCATTGGACGTCTGCCGCAGCCGCTGTCCCTGACCGCCGGGCAGACCGTGCGTTTGGGCGCGCAGGGCATCCCCTGCCCTGCCGCGCTGGTGCACAGCGTGCAGCCCGGGCAGGAGCTGCTGCTGGATGACGGCAAGCTGCTGGCGCGGGTGGACGCCGTGGAGCCGGAAGCGCTCGTGTGCACCGTAGTGCGGGGCGGCGTGCTGCAAAGCCGCAAAAGTCTGGCAGCACCGGGGGCAGACATCCAGATGCCCACCCTGACCACCGAGGACAAGGAGAACCTTGCCATCGCCGCCGGTTGCGGCGTTACCGGGGTCATGCTGCCCTTTGTGCGCGGCGCTG
This sequence comes from Faecalibacterium prausnitzii, assembly GCF_003287405.1. Taxonomy (GTDB): domain Bacteria; phylum Bacillota; class Clostridia; order Oscillospirales; family Ruminococcaceae; genus Faecalibacterium; species Faecalibacterium intestinale. Next base: position 67,469 of record NZ_PRLD01000002.1, on the reverse strand, counting down.
AAGATATCCGCAGCCTGCGGCAGGCGCTGGCAGAGGCCGGTGCGCCGCAGCTGAAGATCCTTGCCAAAATTGAAAGCCTTGCGGGCGTGCAGGCGCTGCCGGAGTTTTTGCCGCTGGTGGACGAGGTAGTCATTGCCCGGGGCGACCTTGGCAACGCGATGCCCCTGTGGGAGCTGCCCCGCTGCCAGAAGCAGCTTTCTGCCGCCTGCCGGGCAGCCGGAGTACCCTTTATGGTGGTAACCCAGATGCTGGACAGTATGCACACCCGGGCGGTGCCCACCCGCGCCGAGGTGAACGACATCTACAACGCCGTACTGGACGGCGCATCCAGCCTGATGCTCACCGGCGAGACCGCCGCCGGGCAGTACCCGGTACAGGCTATGGAGTATCTGGTGCGCACCGCCCGCACGGCGATGTGACAGGGGCTGATTCAGAATGCCCTCCGCTGCGCTCTGGGCATTTTTAGCGGAAAGACTATTTATATTTGCCAATCGGGAAAATCTGCGGATTTTCCCGATTGGCCTTTTCACGGGAGGGTCGTAGCGGGAAAAAGCATCTATAACAATCATTATAGACTTTCCAAAATGCAAAAATAAATCTTGAAGCTGCCACTTCCGGTCACGACCCCTTTCCGTGAAAAAGGGATTCCGAAAAGTCCGCAGACTTTTCGGAATCCAAAATAAAAATAATTTTTCCTCTGACGATGCCCAAAGCGCAAGCGGCGGGCATTCCCAATCGTCCCACCCGGAAGATATTTTTCCGCAAAAAACGGCAAAGGGATAGCATCTTTTTTCTGCTTCCTGTATAATACAGGTAAAATCAACTGAAGTCAGAAAGGTTTATCGTTTATGGGTATCGTAGTCATCGGAGCTGTTTTTGTGGATATCAAGGGCTATCCCCTTTCCACCTATATCCCGGGCGGGCGCAACGCCGGACGCATCGAGCAGGTACACGGCGGCGTGAGCCGCAACGTGGTGGAGGATATTGCCAACGTGGAGCTGCGCCCCACCTTTGTGGGTCTGGTGGACGACACCGGCATGGGACAGGACGTCATCGACAAGCTGGCAAGGCACAAGGTCAACACCCTCTTTATCCAGAAAGTGCCGGACGGCATGGGCACATGGCTGGCCATTTTTGACAACGATGGCGATGTGCACGCCGCCATCTCCAAGCGGCCGGACACCACCCCGCTGACCGGTCTGCTGCAGGAGCAGGGCGATGCCATTTTTGCAGACTGCGATTCCATTGCACTGGAGCTGGACCTCGAAAAAGAAACGGTGAAGCAGACCCTGCGCTACGCCAAAAAGTACGGCAAAAAGGTGTTTGCCGTGGTCTCCAACATGAGCATCGCCATGGAGCGGCGGGATTTTTTGCAGCAGATCGATTGTTTCGTCTGCAACCAGCAGGAGGCCGGGCTGCTGTTCTCGGACGACTACGACCACCTCTCCCCGGACGAGATGTGCCGGGTGCTCACGGGCAACGTGCGCAGCGCCAACATTCCCAGCATGGTGGTGACCATGGGCGGACAGGGCGCGGTATACGCCTGTGCAGACGGCAACTGCGGCATCGTGCCCGCCAAAAAGGTGGATGTCATGGACACCACCGGCGCAGGGGACGCCTTCTTTGCAGGCACGGTCATCGGCCTGACCTACGGCAAAACGCTGGCAGAGTCCTGCGAGATCGGCAGCCGTCTGGCCGCCTCGGTCATCTGCATCACCGAGAACGTCTGTCCCCGCTTCCGCCCGCAGGAGTTCGGGCTGGATGTACCGGTGGTGGATTAACGGTTTGGAATGGTCTCCGCTATCGGGTTGCGGCACCCAGCATCCGCATCGTGCCTTGGGCGGCGCTTGCGTCTTGCTGGCCGCTGCCCCAACAACTCCTCCCTGTTTCCGCCACTGGCGGCGGTCGTCGTCGTTGCACTTTGGCCATTTTCAGCGGAAAAATTATTTATATTTTGCCAACCGGGAAAATCTGCGGATTTTCCCGGTTGGCCTTTTCACGGTTGAATTTTTGCGCAAAACCGCATTCCCCTCTTGACAGAAGCGGCAGTTTCTGGTATCAATAAAAATGATAAAGGGGAGTAAAGGGCAGCCTGCCGGTCAAGGCTTTTTTCCGGCAGGCCGCTGCATGGCAGCGTCATCACGGCAGCAATGCCCGATGTCATGTGTTCGCTTGAGACTTTTGTCACAGATCTTACGCTGTGGCAAGGGTCTTTTTTTCTTGCCGCAGCATCAGAACAAAAGGAGGCAGAAAAACAATATGAATTTCTGGAACACATTCGCCGCGCTCTTTTCAAACTTCGGGGCGCTGACATGGCAGATGGTGGTCATGTGGGGCATCGGTGCCCTGCTCATCTACCTTGCCATCGTCAAAAAGATGGAGCCCAGTCTGCTGCTGCCCATGGGGTTCGGTGCCATTCTGGTCAATCTTCCCGCATCCGGTGCCATCACGCAGGGGGACACCGTCGGCCCTATCTCTGCCCTGTTTGAAGCAGGGATGTCCAACGAGCTGTTCCCGCTGCTGCTGTTCATCGGCATCGGTGCCATGATCGATTTTGGCCCGCTGCTGGAAAAGCCGTGGCTCATGCTGTTTGGCGCAGCGGCACAGTTCGGCATCTTTTTCACCCTGTTTCTGGCCGGGTTCTTCTTTGATATGAAGGATGCCGCATCCATTGCGGTCATCGGCGCAGCGGATGGCCCCACCGCCATTTTTGTGGCAAACACCCTGAAATCCCAGTATCTGGGCGCTATTATGGTGGCAGCTTACAGCTACATGGCGCTGGTGCCCATCGTGCAGCCGCCGGTCATCCGTCTGCTGACCACCCAGAAGGAGCGCCGCATCCGTATGCCCTACGAAAAAGGCAATGTCACCCAGCTGACCAAGATCCTGTTCCCTGTTGTGGTCACGGTGGTCGCCGGTCTGGTAGCCCCGGCCAGCGTGGCGCTGGTAGGCTTTTTGATGTTCGGCAACCTGCTGCGGGAATGCGGCGTGCTGAACTCCCTGAGCGAGACCGCCCAGAACGTACTGGCAAACCTCATCACCCTGCTGCTGGGTCTGACCGTTGCCGGGCAGATGACCGCCGACAAGTTCGTCCGGCCGGACACTTTGCTCATCATGGCGCTGGGTCTTGTAGCCTTTATCTTTGATACCGCTGGCGGCGTGCTGTTCGCCAAGCTGCTGAACCTGTTCCTGCCCGAGGGCAAAAAGCTGAACCCCATGATCGGCGCGGCAGGCATTTCGGCCTTCCCCATGAGCGGACGCGTGGTCAACAAGATGGGTCTGGCCGAGGACAGCCAGAATTTCCTGCTGATGTACTCCATCAGCGTCAACGTTTCCGGACAGATCGCATCCGTCCTTGCCGGCGGACTGATCCTTTCCCTGATGGCTTAACGGAGGTGCCTTTATGCTTCATCTTTCTTCCTGGATGACCACCCTGCCCATGATGCTCATCGGCATGACCGGTATCCTGCTGGTCATCGGTTTTCTTGTGCTGGTCGTGATGGCGCTGAACTGTCTCACCCGCCGCAAATAAAGAGTCATAAATGCAAAAAGGACTGCCGTGCAGCGCACGGCAGTCCTTTTTATATCAATTTACTTGCTGATAGAAAGCGTGCCGAAAGCAGTCTCTTCAAAGTGGCTGCTGTACAGCTCCTGCATCAGCTTGATGAGCGAGAGGGTATCCTCTGCACCGGCGGTCTCGTAGCAGGAGTGCATGGCCAGCTGGGGCAGGCCGATGTCCACACAATTCATGGACACCTGTGCCATCGCCAGATTGCCCAGCGTGCTGCCGCCTACCTTATCGGAACGGTTTGCAAAGTATTGCAGCGGCACACCGGCGCGGGCAGCCAGCTCCCGGGCGGCTGCAACGCTCATGCCGTCGCTGGTGTACTTCTGACCGGCGTGGGTCTTGATGACCACACCCTTGTTCATGTAGGTGCAGTTGTTCACATCGGTGTGCTCCGGGTGGTTGGGGTGCACGGCGTGGGCGTTGTCGGCGCTGACCATAAAGCTGGAAGCCACCGCGCGGTGGAAGTCCTCGTCGCTGCCGCCAAGGCTCTGGGCAATGCGGTGCAGCACATCGTACAGGAAGGTGGAGGCTGCGCCCTGCTTGGTGCCGGAGCCGACCTCCTCGTTATCAAAGAAGGCTGCCACACCGATGGAGCGGGCGTTCTTGGCAGTCAGCAGACCTTTCAGGATGCCGTAAACGCACTGCTGATCGTCCAGACGGCCGCAGGAGATGAACTCCTCGTTGCAGCCCCAGACGGTGGCTTTTTCCCGCACATAGAGGAACAGATCGCTGCCAAGGATCTGCTCCTCAGACACCTGCAGCTCCTCTGCGATCAGCTTTTTCAGCGCGCCCTCCTCGCAGGCACCGCCCAGCACGGGCAGCATATCCACCTGCTTGTTGAAGGAAGCCTTATCGTTGACCTCGCGGTTCATGTGGATGGCAACGCTGGGGATCATCAGCAGGTCGCGGTCCAGTGCCACCAGACGGGATACGATAGCGCCGTTCTCCTGCACCAGCACACGGCCCGCCACAGACAGCGGACGATCCATCCATGTGGCGCAGATCATGCCGCCGTAGCCCTCGGTGTTCAGCTTGGTGTAGTTCTGCCCCATGTGGATCTCGGCGTTCTCCTTGATGCGGAAGCAGGGAGAATCCGTATGGGCGGCGGCAACGTTGAAGCTGTAATTCTCCAGCTGGTCGCCCATGCGGAAGGCGATGATGCTGGAACCGTTGCGGCAGACAAAGTAGTCCTTGCCGGGTTCCAGCGCCCACTTGCGGCTTTCCAGCAGCTCTGCAAAGCCTGCCTTCAGCAGGATATCCCGCACAGCGGCGGTGGTGTGGTATGCGGTGGGGTTGCCGTCGATGAAGGACAGCATTTCACGGACTTCGGATGCGATCATAAAAATAAACCTCCTAAGGTGTATCTGAAAAGAGCCGGTCAGTGCTGACCGGCCCTTTTTATCGCAAGTCAAGAAATTAGTGCAACATTCAAACAGCATATTTGCGATATGCAATTCAACGCTGTTGCCGTTGCATTAAAAAGTTGAATTGCTATAAGCATATTCAGGTTACTTTTTGGCAGCGGTCTGTTCGCGCTTTGCAAGGGCGGGCAGAATGAATCCCAGCACAGTCAGTACCACGGGGGTGATGACGTTCAGTGCAAAGGTGAAGGGGTCCTTATCATACATACCCAGCACGCAGCACACGGCGGTAACGGCAAAGCACCAGCCGCCGAAGAACTTGGCCACGGCCTGATTTTTGACAAAGCGGTACTCGGCGGGGATGGTATCGTAGGCATTGCGCAGGGCAATGTAGGCGGCAAACACCCACAGGTAGCGCATGGGCATACACACAGAGTTCAGCTTGGTCAGCTGGCGCAGAACGGCGGCAGCACCGGGCACGAAGGACTGTGCCAGAATGATGGAGCCGGACAGCACAGCCACCATCTTGATGCCGTTGCTGTGCACGCCGTGGGCGTTGACCTTGTGCAGAGCCTGCGGGATGAACTGCTTGGTGTGCTCGTTATCCAGCAGCATACGCAGGGGTGCGTCGATGCTCAAAATCAGCACGGCGAGCTGGCTGATGACGTTGCACAGGGCGTAGATGATCATGAACAGATCGCCCACATGGTAGTACTGACCCAGCTTCTGGAAAGCCCAGTAGGAACTGTTGGCGACATAGGCGTTGAAGCTTTCGGCGCTGGCGTTGATGATGGCGGGGTCGAACATACGGCTCATGGCCAGCGTGCCCAGAATGGCGCAGGCGACCACCATGACGGCCAGCGTGATCATGCCGCGGGGGAAGCCCTTGCTGGGGTTCTCGACCTTATTGACGTAGGGAGAGATCTTTTCGCAGCCGCCCACGGCGAACACCAGAATGGACAGAGACGTGAAGTAGGTGACGTTAAAGTTGGGGATCATGCTGCTGAAGCTCAGGTTGGCGTGGACGTACTCTGCGGTGGGGTTGATGGCCGGGGCAGCGAACATCATCACGATGTACAGCAGGGACATGACGAAGGTACAGGTGCCTGCGGCAGTCAGCAGCTTTTTCAGGGGGTTCAGACCCAGGCTTGCAATGTAGCAGCCCAGCAGCAGGATGCAGAAGGTAGCCAGCTGGATGTAGCGGGTGGGGAAGGAATCGTAGGTCTCCGCGTTGCGGAAAACCGCCCAGCTCAGCGCCTTCAAAAAGCCGCTGCCCTTGCTGGCGATGTAGGTGATGTGGCACGCCCAGTAGGTCCAGCCGGCGTAGTAAGCCAGCTTGGCGTTGGTGGTCTGGTGCAGCCATGAACTGACACCGCCGCCCTCGTTTTTAAAGGCTGAGCCCAGCTCGCCCACCATCAGCGCATAGGGGATAAAGTAAAGGGCAAACATGAAGATCCAGCTGAAGATGACCTGCGGACCGTTAAAGTACACAAAGCCGTTGGTAATGTTGCCGAAGCCCCAGACCGTAGAAAAGGCCATGAAGGCAAGGGTAAGCCACGAGATCTTTGTAGCTTTTTCTTTGTTAGACATACGGATAATTCCTCTCTTTCTTCTCCACACAGGGCGGAAGTTCCTGTAAGAAGGCCGAGGTTCCGCATACATTTTGCAATTTTTACCAAAAATACAGCAACTCTCGACCAGTCACTTTGACAGTATAGCATAATTGCAGATTGTAGACAATCTGCAATTTCCATAAAATGATTGGTCAAAATTTAGACGTTCAGCCAAATTCCCCTTATTTTGCCGTGCCGTCTGCTGCCTGTCCAGCGCTGTTCGCGCTGCGCATCCGCTCCATAGGCTCCATGTAGTGGGCGTAGACGGCGCGGCAGGCAGCCTCGGTGTCGCCGCTTGCCAGCGCCTCGTACAGCTTGGTGTGGATGCCGTTCTGCCGCTGCGCCAGCGTCTCGTGGTTAGAGCCGCTGCTCGCCCCAACGAGCAGGTTGCCGTAGTTCAGGTCGTCCCAGAATTTCAGCAGTCTGGGCAGCCCTGCCCGCTGCACGATGACCGCGTGGAAGCGGTTGTCATTCTCCACGATCTGCGAAAGATCCCCCGGCCGGACATTGCGCATCTCCTCCAGTATCCCGCGCAGGGTGCGCAGATCCTCCTCCTGGAATTTGCAGTCAAAATAGCGCAGCGCCGTCATTTCCAGATTTGCCCGCAGCAGATAGATCTCGTAGGCGTCCTCCGGTTTCACCCGGCGCACAGAGCACCCCACATTGCGCGAATACTCGACCATGCCCTCCTGTTCCAACTGCCGCAGCGCTTCCCGGATGGGTGCCCGGCTGGAGCCGAACTCCTCGGCAAGCCGCTGCTCAGCCAGCTTTGCGCCCGGCTGCAGCTCCCCGGTAAGGATCTTGCTCCTGATGGCAGAGGTGATACTTTCCCGTAAAGTCTGAAAGGCAAATTCGCCCATGACTTTTATCCCCCTTTTCTCTTCTATACGTTCTTTTTTTGCCGCACGCAGTCCGCAGCCGCTGCCAGTGCAGCCGCAGGCCTGTATTGCGTGCGCCTTATAAGGATACCACGAAATGGTAGAAAAATAAAGTTTTCTGGCAAAAACAGGTACTTTCTCCCCTCTCCGTCATCGAAAGCCTGCACACAAAAAATGCCCCCGGAGGGCTTGTTGCAGCTCTCCGGGGGCATCCTATATACGTTATGCCTTGGCGCACACGGCCGGCATTTACTCGATCTCGATCAGGTTCGGGTTCTCAGGCAGAGCCTTCGTCTGCTGAGGAGCGGGCAGCTGGATGTGCAGGACACCATCCTCGAACTTTGCGTGGATATCCTCCTTCTTCACTTCGCCCACATAGAAGCTGCGGGCGCAGCTGCCGGAGAAGGTCTCGCGCCGCACATAACGGCCCTTGTTGTCCTTTTCATCGTTAGAGTGGCTGCGCACTGCCTGAATGGTCAGGTAGCCGTCGTTCAGATCCATCTGAACGTCCTCCTTCTTGCAGCCCGGCAGATCAACGTCTACTTCGTAGCCGTTGTCCGTCTGCTTGACATCGGTCTTCATCATGTTTGCGCCGCGCTTACCAAAGGTGTCGCGGGCTTCGCGGTTCATCACACGCTCCAGTGCACCCTCGTTCCAGAACGGATCAAAGAGATCATCGAACAGGTTCTCATGAAAAACAGTCGGCATAAACATAAAACATACCTCCAATCCCGGCGTTCGGGTCGGGTATAAAATTACATTTTGAAGCTCTTTGCAAAGGGCTTTTCGGGGAGCCTTGCGGCTCTCCTTTTGCCCTTCCTCCTGAGCACGCCACTGTTATAACACGATTTTTTAGCACTGTCAAGTGTAGAGTGCTAAAATTCACAAAAGAATAATACTTTTGTCACAGCTTCTGCGATTTCTTCAAAAATACTGCGCAGCAGCGCGTTTATCATACCACAAGTGGAACAAGCGTTCCTTGGATATACCCCGCAAAATACGCAACACCTGTGCTTGCAGCAATGCAGACGCCCCACAAGGCCCATGCGGCAAGCTTTTTGCCGGTCAGCCTGTAAACGGCGTTCCAATACTCCATGTTGCACCATACAAGCGCCGCCGAGAACAAGACCGAGAGCCACTGCGCACGGAAGGACAGCTCCATGCTGATAAGCAGATAGTTCGTCAACGTATAAAACAGGCTTCTGCCCACGATTTCCGGCACACTTGAATGCTTTTGCTGCATATCGGTCACCCGTTCTTCCGTTCAAACCCCAGATACCGCGTGCCCTGAAAGCTCAGCTTTCCGGTGTCGCCTTCTACAAGCATTCCGTAGTCCGAACCATCTACTTCAAGTTCCATGCGGTCACCGCTTTCTACCTGAAAGGTGGCATAATAGGTAGTGAACGTATGCGACATCGTATTGTCCGTATGATGGCGGGAAACGTTCATCCGCTTGGCCACCACAGTAGCCGGGACGGTAAGGCGCGGGGACGCATTATTTTTGCTCCATCTGCGCAGGTTGCTCACCACGGTAAACAGGATCATGCCCAGCACCACCAGAAACACCAGCGGGAACAGGATGCTGAACAGCGCGTCAAACCCACTATAAAACATTTTAGCCCTCCAAAATTTCCTCCAGCAGCTGCTTTACATCCTCCAGAAAAGCGTCCTCGCCGAGGGTGTTCATTTTAAAGAACACCGCCTGACTGCCGCCCGCTGCAATGGCCGACAGCCGGATGGGCTCGTCCCCGTTCTGGAACAAGGTCAGTGTCAGGCTGAGACGGTTGCCGCCCACCATGCTGTACCGCTCAAACACCCGCACGCTGCACCGGGCGCTGCCCTCCTTGAAATCGCTGCCGGCTTCCAGCTCTGCCGACCAGCTGCTGTCCGGGATGGCGAGTTCCAGCTTGCGGAGCAGGGTATCAAAGTTCTGGTTGCGGATGGTCTTTTCAAAAATAGCCATAGCTTCCTCCTTTTGCAAAATGCAGTCCCTTTACCCTGAATACGAATGAGAGCGGGCAGCAATTGCAGCGCCCGCCCTTATTTTGCTGCGGTCAAGCTTTCTTTTTGCGCAGCTTGGGTGCGGTGGCGTTGTAGCTCATGTCCAGCACCAGACGGAGCTTATCCTCCGGGGCGCTGCCGTCCAGCGCGGCGGTGATCCAATTTTCCTTATTCATGTGGTAGGCCGGGTAAAAGCCCGGCTCTGCCCGCAGAGAACCGATGAGGATGGGGTCACATTTCAGGTTCACGATATCCACCGGCTGCTGTCCGGGCAGACCCAGCTTGCTTCTGGGCACGGTGGTGACCAGCGCAAACCACTTGCGGTTTGCCGCATGACGGAACACCGCCGACTCCGGGGTGTCCATCCACGGATAGTCCGGCTCTACGCTGTAAGTATCAAAAATGAGCTGTTCCAAGCCCTTGCGGTCCATGGGTTCTCCCCCTTTACGGCTGCTGTGCCAGCAGCTGCGCCAGCACATCCTCCGGGCGGGGGGTGTGGTTTTTGTATTTTGCCCGCAGCGGGGCGGCGGCGTTGTCCATGATGTAAGGCACGCCCACCACGTCCAGCATGGTCTCGTCATTGTAGTTATCGCCAAAGGCCATCACCTGTGCAGGGTCGATGCCAAGGGTGCTGCACACGCACTGCACCCCGATGCCCTTGTTGGCAAAGGTGGTATCGATCCAGAACGGGCCCGCCACGGCGCAGTTAGCCTGTTTCCAGCGGGGCACAAAGCGCTCCACATAGTTCTCCACGCCCTCGTGCAGGTACACCGACACCTTGGTGATGTCCTCCGGCACCTCGGCGGGGCTATGGATGATCTGGTAGTGGTTGCCCACAAACTGCACCCGCTGCAGCATCCCAAGGCCGCGCTCCATCAGGTAGGCAGTGTTCTGGCCGGAGAGCATCACCTCGCCCCGCCCCTCGCTGCGCGTCCACATATCGTTGGCAATTTCCTCTGCCAGCGCCCGGGGCATGGGATTTTTGGCGATGCACTGTTCTTCCTGAAAAATAGTGCCGCCGTTTTCACAGATAAACACGCAGCAGTCCGCCACCGGTGCAAAGAGCTTGCGCAGGCTGGTATACTGCCGCCCGGAGGCCGGGCAGAACCAGATCCTCCGCTGATGCAGCGCCCGGATCTGGTCGAATATCTCGCCCTCCAGTTCCTTTTTACCGTATTGCAGCAGCGTACCGTCAATGTCGCTGCAAACCAGTCTGATGTCCATGGCTGTCGTTCCCTTTCCGTTTTTTCTTATTTTACCACGGTTTTCCGCTGCGGAAAAGCCCCGGTCACGGCTTTTGCATCCTTTCCCTGTGCCGCTCAGCGCTTGGGCTGATAGTGCATACTGGATACATTATAAATCGTGACAAAGGCCTTGGGGTCCTCGCGGTTGATGAAGTTCATCAGCTTCTGATACTCGTTTTTGTCCACGATGGTAATGATCTCGTTGTGCTTTTCAAAGTTGTATGCACCGATAGCCTCGTACATGGTGGCACCACTGTGCAGGTCGTTGATGATGAACTGCCGCAGCGCCTCTTCCTTCTCGGTAATGATGCACACCCGGCGCTTGATGCTGTTATCGAAGATGAAATGATCCAGCACCATGCCATTGAAGTAGGTACCAAGAATGCTCAGCACCACGGTCTTTTTATCGTAGACAAGGGCAGCGGAAAGTGCCACGCACATGCCCGAAAGGGACATAGCCTTGCCCAGTTCCATGTGCAGATACTTATTCATGATCTTTGCCACGATATCCAGCCCGCCTGAGGATGCGTTGCGGTTGAACAGGATGCTCAGACCCACGCTGACCACCAGAATATAACACAGCACATCCAGTTCCTGACTGCCTGTCATGGAGCCAAAATCCGGGAACAGCCGCTCAAAAAGCCCCAGAAATACCGGCAGCATCACGCTGGTATACACGGTTTTTGCGCCAAACTCCCTGCCGCAGGTGAAAAAACCGATGATGAGCAGCACGGTATTCAGCACCATAGTAATGACCGAAAGCGGCAGCGGCACAAAATTAGAAAGCACGATGCCAAGGCCGGAAATACTGCTGACGGATGTATGGCTGGGTGCCAGAAAAAAATAGACCGCCGCCGCAATGATAGCGATAGCTCCGGTCAGGATAGCCGTCTCCTTGGCGATTGCGGGGTAGTTCAGCTTCTTGTTTGTCATTGTTGCTCCTCCAAGCTTTTGTTTTCCGCCTTCAGTATACCATGCTTTGCGTTTATAGGAAAGCACCCCCGGCAAAAGACTAAAAAACGGGTCAGAAACACCTGTGGGGGTTTCTGACCCGTTTCCTAATATCTTATCGGTTCACGAAGTTCAGCACCAGAACCAACAGCAGCATATGCACAGGGTAAAAGGCGTAGCAGGCATACTGGAACGGCTTGCTGTGGTAGCCCTGCCGCCCGCGGTACAGCCAGATAGGCACCAGTGCCAGCAGCGCCAGCCCCTGCTGGCAAAGCTCAAAGTCCATACCGAAGAGCTGGATGGGGTACATAAGCCCGCCCAGCAGTTCCACGTTGACCCAGTACAGCGCCGCCAGCTGCCCCAGCAGGCACCACCACTTGCGCCCATGGAAGAAGTAAAAGATGAACACGGTCAGCACACCGGTGCCGTAGTAGTCCACCATGCCCAGCGTGCCCAGCACTGCGCCTGCCGCCACCACAAGGGCGGATACCAGCAGGTACATCCATGTTTTCTGCTTTTTGCGCACGGTTTCCATCAAATGGACGCCCAGAATGCCCAAAAGCAACGTCCAGATGACGTTCTGGTGCACCGGGTAGAACCATGTGCCGCCGTACATCAGGTCGAAGGGGATCTCTGAAAGCAGGGCAAACAGCAGCAGACGCAAGGTGTATTTTTTCAGGTCGTGGGTGTGGAAGTAGCCCTCCACCGCCATAAAGGCAAAGATGGGAAACGCCACCCGCCCCGCGCAGGTCAGCCATTCCTGCGCAGGCAGCAGGGTCGCCCACAGGTGGTCCATCAGCATCAGCGCCATGGCAAGGATATGAAGTGCCGCAGCGCTCAGGTCAAAGCGGGTCGCGGCAGTGGAATAGATCGTTTTGGTTGACATGATCATACCTCGTTTTTGTCGAAATTCAGTCGTTCTGTCTGGAATACGAACGAGCCCCGCAAAGAATTGCAGCCCCGGCAGCTTTTCCCGCCGGGGCTAGTCTGCTGCTTTATTTTTTCTGCTGCGAATACCCCAGACACAAAAAGCTGGAGCCAAGGCAGAGCCACACCACCGCCGTGGAGTGACCCTCGCCAGTGATAAAGTTCAGCGCCGCAGCAAGATAAAACAGCAGTCCACCGAGATAAAACAGGTTGCACTTTTTCATAGTACGTCCCTTCGGTTTTGGTTTTTTCACCGGCTATTTTGGATACGGCAAGCGCAGGGGCGGCTGCCATTTTACTCCGCGTGCAAAGGGGCGCAGAGCGCCCACCCGGCACGCAGAAAGTGTGTGCCCGCAGCAGTCTGCGGGCAAATTCATGAAGGGTGGCTTGCCTGCCTGCCCATGGAGACGTAAGCACAAAAGCAGGAATGCGGGAAGGAGCAAGGGACGGTTTCGGCGAAAAAGCGTCTGGCGGTGGCGGAAAAGCCGAACGCAAGATTTTTTCATAATAGCTGGCTCGTAAGGTGAGCCGTACCGAAGCTTCCTTGCGGAAATGTGCAGCGTTATAGTTCATCTGCACCTGAACCGGCAGCCGCGCGCCCGGCGCTTGCCGCACCCAAAATAGCCGGTGGAACGTTCATTTAGTTTTTGGCGTTTTCCAGATAGATCTCAAAGGCTTCGGCAAAGCTGGCATTTACATCAAAGGGGACAGTGTAGTCCACCTTGGAGGTCACAAGGCAGAGGTCCAGCCGGTTGGAGGTCTCGTCTGCCTGCCGGTTCAGCTTGCTCAGCGCGGCATGGATGACCTTGCGGTCGTAGTTGATGGTGGTCACCCGCTTCACATCGCAGCAGTAGGAGATCTGGTTGCCCTCGGCGTTGAAGCGGTAGCCGGTGCCCCCGCCGGAGAGCAGCTGCTCGGAGCTGCGCAGGTCGTTCATCCGCTTGAAGGTGCGGGCGATGCTCTGGCGCGCGGCATTCAGGCTGACCTCGCTGTCCATATCCATGTCCAGTGCATCCTTTGCCTTGCGGATGGCGGCAAACAGGCGGCTTTTTTCCTCCAGCAGATAGAGCATGAACCGGGCAATGTCGGTGATCTGCTCCGCATATTCGGTCTGTGCTACGTCCATAACGGTCTCGTCCTCAGCCTCGGGCATCACCTTATGGCGCAGATAGGTGTTGGCCACCTTGGTCACGTTGGCATCGCAATCCAGAATGCCCTGCGCCTCGTCCAGCAGGGACTGGAGCTTGTTCTGGTAGCGGAATGCTTCCTTCAGGTTCATAGTCGTTCCCTCCATCTTGTTTTTTCTGCTTTCAGCTTACCACAGACCGCCCGCCTGCGCAAGCTTTCCGGTAAAACAGGCAAAGCGCCCGCCCCGGCTTTGACCGGAGCGGGCGCTTTGCCTTAGTTGTGACACTTATTGGGATAAGAGATTGGCATTACTCAGCCGGCCACGCGCTCGGTTCGGCCTGCCTCCAGCATATAGCGCAGGAAGCCGGTCACGTCGGCGGGGTCGGTCACGGTGAGGTCAAAGCCCTTTTTGGGGGCAGTGTCCATCATCTGCAGCATGGAGCGTGCGGTAGCGTCCTGCTTCAGGTCGCAGGTCTTGCCGTTGTCCAGATGCAGCAGCACGCTGCCGTGGCTGGCAGAAAGCTGGCGCATGAAACGTTCCTTATCAAAATACTCGATACGAAGCATAGGAATACCTCCTTGATAAAATGGTTTATATTACACTTGCCGTCCGGCTGTAACTCCGTCAGACGGCGGGAGGATAGCGGTTTTGCCCGGCATGGGAATGCTTGCACAGCTTGCGTTCCCGCTGCCTTGGTGCTATACTGAGCTTGGAAGCTCTGATAGGATAATACCACAAAACAATCTTGAATCATAGAACAAAACCGCATAGTATATGCAACAAAATCGGCATTGACAAAAAACATTCAAAGTATTGCGGAAAGGAATTGGTGAATATGGCATATCAGACAAGCTGTGCCTCTTATACCAGCGGCCGGGTGGGGCTTTCCAGTGCTACTGCCGTGGTGGCCGATGCCGCCGGGCGGGAGCAGACCCAGCACGGCAGCCCGTTGTTCCCCATTGCCTGCTACGCCGAAGATCTTTCCTGCTACTCGGTGGCGTGGCACTGGCACGAGGAATTTGAGTTTATTCTGGCGGCGCTGGGACCCATTCATGTGGATGTGAACAAGACCCGCCTGACTCTGCAGACCGGGCAGGGCGTGTTTATCAACTCCGGTGCGCTGCACGCGGTAGAGCCTGCCGAGGGCAGGGCGCTGCTGCACTCCGGTGTATTTCAGCCCAGGCTTGTCGGCGGCATGGACACCGTGTTCTGGCAAAAACTCATCCGCCCGCTTTTGCAGCCGGGCACGCCGCCCTTCTTTTTGCTGGACGAGGCCGTGCCATGGCAGCGGCAGGTGCTGCTCTGCCTGCGGGAGGCGTGGAAAGGCGTGGCGGACGAGCCCTTTGACTACGAGAACCGGGTGCGGTACCACCTTACCGCCGCCCTGCGGCTGCTCATTACCCAATGCGTCAGCGGCAAGGTGAAGGTATCGGAGCAGGAACAGATCGCCTCGGAGCGGATGAAACAGATGCTGCGCTATGTAGAGGAGCACTACGCCGAGGAACTGACCGTGGAAAAGCTGGCCGGATGCGTAGCCCTGAGCGAAAGTGCCTGTCTGCGCAGTTTCCGGCAGTTTCTGGGCATCACGCCCATCCAGTACGTCAAGCAGTTCCGGGTGGAAAAAGCCGCCGAGCTGCTGCGCTCCACCCGGCTCAAGACCGGCGAGGTGGGGCTGGAATGCGGTTTTTCGGACGCAAGCTACTTTATCAAGACCTTCCGGGAGATCAAGCACTGCACCCCCCGGGAGTACCGCATCCGCTTCTGCTGAGCAAAGGGCAAGCTTCCCCGGGCGCAGCATTTGCCCGTTTCTTTTTGCGGGGGGTTATGCTATAATACCCCTTGGATCTGTACATCCGCAGGAGAAAAACTTATGAGCAAAGCAACCATCGTTATCCCCAATATCAACGGCAAGGGCTGGCTGAAGGACTCCATCGAGTCCATCTACGCCCAGACCGAGCAGGATTTTGACCTGATCGTGGTGGACAACGGTTCCACCGACGAAAGTCTGGAACAAGCCCGCAGCTACTGCACCCGTCCCAACTTTACCCTGATTGAAAACGGACGCAATACCGGCTTTTCCTACGCAGTGAATCAGGGCATTGCCCGGACGCAGAGCAAATATGTGGTGCTGTTCAACAACGACGCCTTTGCCGAGCCGCAGTGGCTGACCGAGCTTTTGCGCACCGCCGATGCCGACCCGAAGATCTTTGCGGTGCAAAGCCTGATGATCCGTCACTTTGAGCGGAAACTGGCCGATGATGCCGGGGACTATGTAACATGGATGGGCTTTGCCTGCAAGACCGGCGATGGCCGCCGCGTCAGCCGCTACACCAAGCAAAAGCGTATCTTCTCGGCCTGCGGCGGCGCAGCGCTGTACCGCAAAAGCATTCTGGACGAGATCGGCGGCTTTGACGAAAACTTTTTTGCCTACTTTGAGGACGTAGACCTGAGCTGGCGCGCCAACAATGCCGGCTACAAAAATGTGCTCTGCCCCGCCGCCAAGTGCTACCATATCTGCGGTGCCAGCACCGGCGCTGTCAAATACAACGCCTTTAAAAGCCAGCAGAGCGGCCGCAACAGCATTCTGCTGCCGCTCAAAAACGAGCCGCTGCTGATGCTGGTGCTCAACTTTATCCCGCTGGCGCTGGGCTATCTGCTCAAGTGCTACAAGTTCCACAAGCAGGGCTTTGGCGAGGCTTGGGACAAGGGAATGCACGAGGCCTTTGCCCTGCTCAAAGCGGGCAAGCTGGGCAAGCGCCCCTTCCGCCTGAAAGACCTGCCCAATTATATCCTGATGGAACTGTGGATGATATGGAACATGGTTCCCTACCTGTGGTATCGGCTGGTAGTGGTAAGGTTTGACTTGAAATAACACCAACTACTATAAAGCACCTTCTCATACGCGGTCAGCAACCTCGCCCTCTCCGTCACGGCTTACGCCGTGCCACCTCTCCCAAAGGGAGAGGCCTTGGCAAAGAGATGAACTTTGCGTGGACTGCCAAGGGCTCCCACTTTGGGGGAGCTGTCAAAGCTGCTAGGCTTTGACTGAGAGGGCGAACCCGTTACTCTTTACAACGATTTCTATTATACCAAAAACACCCGACTGTGAAAGCAAACTCACAGTCGGGTGTTTCCATTTACATTTTACGCTGCGGTGCTGGCGGCATCCTCAGCGGCGGGGGCTTCTGCCACGGCGCTGTCTGCACCCGCTTCTGCCTGTGCTTCCGGCTGCACAGCCGAGACAGCAGCCGAATCTGCCGCAGCGGAATCTCCGGCAGTGGCCAGAATGGCGTCCTGCACATCGCTTTCCGCCATAGGCTCCGGCTGCGCAGCAGCGGAACTTGCGGCGCTTTCGGGCTTGGTCTCGCTCTCGGTCAGGCCGGTCAGATACCAGCTGCCGCTCTGGCGCTCGAACAGGTAATCCATATACTTGGTGGGGGTGTCCGAGGAGGGGTTGATGATGCTGTCGTCCGCGCTGGCGGTGGGGATATAGCCCACGGTAACGTGCAGCTTGCCGCTGCGCTTGAACAGCTTGACCACGGTGGCGCGGTAGTAGCCCACCGTACCGGTGATGGGGATCTTGTAGCACTGGGTGGTCTCGTCAAACTCGACGGTCATATCCTCCATGTCAAAGCTGCGGTGGGTCAGCTTAAAGCCGGGGCCCAGCAGCTTTGCCAGATAGGCGTCCACCTCCACCGAGGGCAGCAGCAGCTGCTCGGTCTCGGGGTCGGTGTTATAGTTGTCAAAACCGCCCTGTGTCTCCTGAATGCTGTACACACAGCCCCATACGGCTGCTTCCCGCAGGGTCAGGTCGTCGATGTTCTCAATGCCGTCAAAGGGCATGGGGTCGAACAATACCAGACCCTCCAGCTTGTCCTCGTATTCCTGTTTTTGTGCAGTATCGTCAAAGAGGTTTGCCACAAGGCCCACACCGGCCCGCAGCACCGTGATAAACCCGATGAGCACCAGCACCGTGATCAGCAGACCCAAGGTCTGCCGCCAGCGGCGGCGCTTGATCCGGGCGTGTTCTTCCGGGGTGATCGTATTTTTCATTGGTCTGAGTCTCCCAAAGTTTTTTGTCTGCCTAACAGTATACCACATCCGGCCGCAGAGTGCAAAACCTATACCGGTGGTTTTTTTGTGAAAGCAGGCTTTTTATTCCCAGTCCTTCCATATCTCGGGCTGGTAGCCCACGGTGGCCTTGCGTCCGTTGCGCACGATGGGGGTCTTGAACAGCTGCTGGTTTTCAAACAGCTTGTCCTCCTTCTGCCAGTCCACCAGCGCGTCCAGCAGCGCAAGGGTCTGCTTGTCCTTTGCTGCCGGGTCAACCAGCGCTTCCCAGCCGCCCAAGGCACGCGCCACGTTATCAAACTCGCCCCGGCTCATGCCCTTTTCCTTCAGGTCGATCATCTGAAACTTGATGCCGCGCTCCTTGAAATAGCGCTGCGCCTTTTTGGTATCAAAGCACTTGCTCGTGCCAAAGATCTGGATATTCATCTTATCTCCTCCTGCCGGTTCCCGGCGGTCTTATTGTACCACACCGCAAACCGCTTGCATAGGCATAATTTGCGGCAAAACGGGCAATGCTTTCCGCAAAGGAGGTGTTTGCATGAATGCATTCGTAGACCCTGAGCTGTGCATCGGCTGTACCCAGTGCGCCGGGCTGTGCCCCGCTGTGTTCCGCATGGAGGGAGTTCTGGCTGTGGCAGAGCCCGGCCCCATCCCGCCGGAGGAGGTGCCGCAGGCCGTCACCGCAGCCCAGAGCTGCCCGGTAAGCGCCATCCGCATCGAGGAATAAGCCCGGCATCGCTAAGGCTGCTGCACAGCTTGTGCGGCAGCTTTTTTGCAGCGGGACGATTTAAAATGTCCTCCGCGCTGCTCCGGGCATAAGCAGCGGAAGAACATTATAAATTATGCGATCGTCACGGCTTACGAGCCGTGACGATCGCATTTTTACGAGAGACGGCATCACGAAAAGCAGCCGTTTCTCTTTTTTGCGCAAAAAGCTCCCGCGCGGTGCGGTTTTGTGCTATACTATAAGATGTGAAATTACGCAACGGAGGAACTGCATTATGCGTTTACTGGTCATTGACGGCAACAGCATTGCCAACCGCGCTTTTTACGGCATCAAGCTGCTGACCACCAAGGACGGACGTTACACCAACGCCATCTATGGCTTTTTGAACATTCTGCTCTCCCTGCTCAAGGAGTGCCAGCCGGACGAGGTGGCCGTGGCTTTTGACCTGAAAGCTCCCACCTTCCGGCATAAAATGTACGATGGCTACAAGGCCACCCGCCACGCCATGCCCGAGGAACTGGCGCAGCAGATGCCGGTGCTCAAGCAGCTGCTGGCAGACCTTGGCTACCGCACCGTTACCGCCGAGGGCTGGGAAGCGGACGATATTCTGGGCACACTGGCTGCTGCCTGCGCCGCCCGGAAGGACGACTGCTTCCTTGCCACCGGAGACCGCGACAGCCTGCAGCTGGTGAGCGAGAGCACCACCGTACTGCTGGCTGCTACCGTGATGGGGCGCAGCAAGACCGTGGTGATGGACGAGGATGCCATTCAGGAAAAGTACGGCCTTGCGCCTAAGCAGCTTATTGAGGTGAAGAGCCTGATGGGCGACACCTCGGATAACATCCCCGGCGTGAAGGGCATCGGCGAAAAGACCGCCCTTTCGCTGGTGCAGACTTTCGGCTCGCTGGAGGGCGTGTACCAGAACATTGATGACAAGCGCATCAAGCCCAAGCAGCGGGAGCACTTGTTAGAAGATAAGCCCATGGCCGAGCTGAGCCACACACTGGGCACCATCCGCACCGACGCTCCCATCGACACCGCCGAGGGGTCCTACACCGTGGGCGAGGGCAACAAGCCTGCCGCTGTGCGGCTTTTGCAGGAATTGGAGATCCACTCCCTGATCCCCCGGTTCGGGCTGGACGGCGTAGCGCCGGAAGCCGCCGAGGAGCAGGCTGTGGAGCTGCCGGAAGCCGAGCTTGCTCCCCTGCCCCTGACCCCCGCCGGGCATTATCTGGTGGCTGCCCGCCCCGCCGTTACCGGCAAGCAGGGCACCCGCAACGTGGTATTGCAGCCGGAAAGCTGGTACGCCGTACAGGATACCACCGTCTATCCGCTGGAAGATGCCGACCTAGTGCGGCTGCTGGACAACGCCGATGTGACGCTGGATGTGTTCAACTCCGCGCCCCTCTACGCCAAAGCCATGGCTGCCGGCGGCTGGGGCAGCAGCATCGTCTGGGACGGCAAGCTGGCCGCCTATCTGCTGGACGCCTCTGCCTCCAAGTACCAGATCAGCGAACTGATCCCCGCCTACAAGGCCGCTGCCGCCTTTACCTGCACCGATTACCCGGACGCCGGGCGGCTGGCCGACCTGTTTGCCCGGATGAAGGCCGAGATCACCGCCTGCGGCGAGGATGCACTGTACAACGAGATCGAGTTCCCGCTGGCACAGGTGCTGGCCGATATGACCCGCACCGGCGTGCTGGTGGATAAGGACGGCATCGAGCAGTTCGGCGTAAAGCTGCGGGAGGAGCTGGAGCAGGTGCTGACCCGCATCCACATGGAGACCGGCAGCGCCACCTTCAACCCCAACAGCCCCAAGCAGCTGGGCGAGATGCTGTTCGACACCATGGGTCTGCCCCACGGCAAAAAGACCCAGCGCGGCTGGTCCACCGACGCCGAAACGCTGGAAAGCCTGCGCGAGTACCCGCTGGTGGAGGACGTTTTGCAGTACCGCGCCTACCAGAAGCTGAACTCCACCTATGTGGAGGGTCTGCTCAAGGTCATTGGCGAGGACGGGCGCATCCACTCCACCTTCAACCAGACCGAAGCCCGCACCGGACGGCTTTCCTCCGATAATCCCAACCTGCAGAATATCCCCATCCGCACCGAGCTGGGCAGCCAGCTGCGCGCCTACTTTGTTGCAAAGCCGGGCTGCGTGCTGGTGGACGCGGATTACAGCCAGATCGAGCTGCGCATTCTGGCGCATATCACCGGGGACGCACATATGCAACAGGCCTTTTTGAACGGTGAGGATATCCACCGCAGCACCGCCGCCAAGATCTACGGCATTCCGCAGAGCGAGGTGACGCCACGGCTGCGCTCCTCTGCCAAGGCCATCAACTTTGGCATCATGTACGGCAAGGGCGCGTACAGCCTTTCCAAGGATATCGGCGTGACTGTGAAGGAGGCAGACGCCTTCCTCAAGAACTATCTGGCGGCTTTCCCCAGCGTGAGCGGCTATATGGACAAGACCATCGCGGACGCCAAGGCAAACGGCTATGTGTCCACCCTGTTCGGCCGCCGCCGCACCCTGCCGGAGTTGGCCAGCACAAACTTCAACGTGCGCGCCAGCGGCGAGCGTATGGCCCGCAACACCCCCATTCAGGGCACCGCTGCGGACGTGATCAAGCTGGCCATGGTGCGGGTGTGGAAGCGCCTGCGGGACGAAAAGATGGCAAGCCGCCTGATCCTGACTGTCCACGATGAACTGATCGTGGAGGCCCCGGAGGCAGAGGCCGAGCAGGCCGCCCGCATCCTGCGGGAGGAAATGGAAGGCTGCGTACAGTACGCGGTGCCCCTGAGCACCGATGTGCACGCAGGCAAAAACTGGCTGGAGGCACACTAAAATGATCATTCTCGGAATCGAGTCTACCTGTGATGAGACCGCCGCTGCACTGGTGGAGGACGGGCGGCATCTGCTGAGCAACGTCATCTCCACCAGCGTCAAGGAGCAGGCGCTGTACGGCGGTGTTGTGCCGGAAATCGCCAGCCGCCGCCACTGCGAATTTATCAGTGCTACGGTCAAAAAAGCCCTGCTGGACGCCGGCAAGACCATAGACGATGTGGACGCCGTGGCCGTCACCTTTGCGCCGGGGCTTATCGGCGCGGTGCTGGTGGGCGTAAATTTTGCCAAAGGGCTGGCCTACTCGGCGGGCAAGCCGCTGGTGCCGGTGCACCATCTGCGGGGACACATCGCCGCGCTCTATCTGACCCACCCGGAACTCAAGCCGCCCTTTTTGTGTCTGGTGGCCTCCGGCGGGCACAGCCATATCGTAGAAGTGCAGGACTACACCCACTACCACATTCTGGGGCACACCGTAGACGATGCTGCGGGCGAAGCCTTTGACAAGGTAGCCCGCACGCTGGGTCTGCCCTACCCCGGCGGCCCCAGCGTAGCCGCTGCCGCCAAGACCGGCGACCCCAAGGCCTACCGTCTGCCGGTGCCCCATGTGGAGGGCAAATATAACGTGAGCTTTTCCGGTTTAAAGACCGCCGTACTCAACGAGGTGAACAAGGCGCAGATGAAGGGCGAGGAAGTGAACGTACCCGACCTTGCTGCCAGCTTTCAGGAGCGCATTGCGGGCATTCTGGCCGAAAAACTGCTGCTTGCCGCTGCCGATACCGGGGCAAAGCAGGTGTGCCTTGCCGGCGGCGTAGCCGCCAACGGCCGTCTGCGTCAGCTGGTGAATGACGGTGCCCAGAAGCTGGGTGCAAAGGTCTACCTGCCGGAACTGAAGTTCTGCGGCGACAACGGCGCGATGATTGCTGCACAGGGCTACTACCAGTACATTGCCGGGCACACCGCCGGGCTGGAACTGAACGGCCTGCCCACCCTGCCCATCGACTATGAATAAACACAACACGGAGGTGTTCCCATGACCGAGCGCAATCCTATCCTGCAAAGCCTGTTCGACCGCAAGTCGGTGCGGGTGTATGAAGAAAAGCCCATTCCTGCCGAGATGAAGCAGGCCATTTTAGAAGCTGCCACACAGGCGCCCTCTGCGGGCTGTCAGCAGCTGTATACCATTTTAGACGTCACCGACCCGGCACTGAAGGAAGTGCTGGCCGAAAGCTGCGACCACCAGCCCTTTATTGCCAAAGCGCCGCTGGTGCTGGTGTTCTGCGCCGACTGCAAAAAGTGGTACGATGCCTACTTAGAGGTCGGCTGCACGCCCCGCACCCCGGGTGTGGGCGATTTGATGCTGGCAGTCACGGATGCCGCCATTGCCGCCCAGAACGCCGTAGTCGCCGCCGAAAGCTTTGGCATCGGCTCGTGCTACATCGGGGATATCATGGAGAACTGCGAAACCCAGCGCAGCCTGCTGCATCTGCCGGACTATGTGTTCCCGGCGGTGATGCTGGTGTTCGGCTGGCCCACCCAGCAGCAGAAAGACCGCGTAAAGCCCCAGCGCTGCGCCATGGAGCACATCGTGCACGAAAACGGCTACCGCACCATGGACGGCGCGGAGCTGCGGGATGCCTTTGGCTACAAGGCTGGCAACGCGCCCTTTGAGCAGTGGTGCACCGCCTTCTGCAACCGCAAGTATAACTCCGATTTTTCCAAGGAGATGACCCGCTCGGTGGAGGAATATCTCAGCCAGTTCCGCTAAATCCGGCGGACATTCTGCATTCCATTTTCACCGGGTTGAATCTGCATGGTTCTATTACAGCGCAACCGTTTCCGCAGGAAACGAGCGCTGTAACTGCCGTTTCCCATCACGACCCCTATCGTGAAAAAGTGGTTCAGAAACGTCCGCAGACGTTTCTGAACCACAAATTATAATAATCATTCCGCTGAATATGCCCAGAGCGCAAGCGGAGGGCATTCCAAATCGTTTTACCCCAAAAAGCGGCAGCTGCACGGCGTTTTGTGCAGCTGCCGCTTTTCTCGTTTATCTCTGGTTTTCCGCAAACAGTGCGCCCAGCTCCGGCAGGATATCGTGGGGCAGCATCCCGTACTCGCCGCGCTTTGCAGCGGCGCGGTCGGCGGCGGCACCGTGCAGGTATACCGCACAGGCAGCGGCTTCGTAAGCGGGCAGACCGCAGGCCAGCAGCGCCGCCAGCATCCCCGCCAGCACATCCCCGCTGCCGCCCCGGGCAAGCCCCGGGTTGCCGGTGGGGTTCACGCACACCCGCCCGTCCGGGCTTGCCACCACGGTGTGTGCCCCTTTCAGCACCACCACGGCGTTCCATTCTTTGGCATACCGCAGGGCAATGCCTTCCCGGTCGGCGGCAAGTTCTGCCGCCAAAAACCCGGTCAGCCGCGCCATCTCGCCGGGGTGCGGGGTGACTACCAGTTCTCCCGCTGGGTGGGGGAAGGGCTTGCCCTCGGCCAGCAGCTGGGCGGCGGCGTTCAGGCCGTCTGCGTCCAGCACCGCAGCCCCGGCAAAGCCGGGCAGAAGCTGCTGCACCAGCGTGCGGGTCTCGGTAGCCCGGGCAGCGCTTTGCGCTGTGCCGCCAAGGCCGAGCCCCAGCAACAGCACGGTAGCCTTCTGCCGCCGGAGCAGCGGCACATTTTCCGGCGCAATGCCGCCCTGTGCGCCCTCCTTACAGGGACACAGACAGCACTCCGGCAGGCGGGTGACGGCGGCACTGACCACCGGTTCCACACTGGCAAGGGTAACGATGCCTGCCCCGGTGCGCAGTGCACCCTCGGCTGCCAGCAGCGCAGCACCCCGGTAAAAGGCACTGCCCGCCACCGCCAGCACGCTGCCAAAGGTGCCCTTATGGCTGTCCCGGGCACGGGGCGGGATGCTCTGCCAGACAAATTCTTCGGTAATTTCCACAGCCATGGGTGCACCTCCAGTGGAACGATTTGAATGCCCTCCGCGTTGCTCTGGGCATTTCTAGCGGAATAATTATTTTAGATTTAGCATTTGCAGCGGCCAATAGGCCGCTGCAAATGCATTCTCTCAAAATCAGGGGCGGCATTACGCCTGTCCCTGCACAAGGGCGCGGATCTGCTTTTCCACGTTCTGCACTTCCTCGTGAAACATCCGGGCGGACACGCGCAGCGCGCCGTGACCAAGGATAATGACCTGCTCCATGCCGTCCGAGGTCGCCACCCGGACGCGGCGGCTTTTGCCGATCTCGTGGGTGACCCGCTCGATGAACATATCGGCGGTCTCGGCTTCCTTGGTATAGACCACATGGATGTTGTGGTACTGCTCAATGGCACCCGGGCTGCCGGGCACGCGGTAGGCATCGAACACCAGAATGAGCACGCATTTCTGGTAGCCCTGATAGTTGCACAGGATGTCCATCAGCCGATGGCGGGCAGTGTCTAAGCTTTCCTTTGCCAGCGCATTCAGCTCGTCCCACGCAAAGATGATGTTGTAGCCGTCCACCAGCAGATACTCCGGGGCAATTTCCCACTGTTCGGCGGCAAAATCCGGGCGTTCGGTCTTTTGCACCGGACGGAAAGCCGCCAGCGGGTCCCGCTTGATGGGGCCGTAGGTGCGCTCAAAAATCTTGAGCAGCTCGGCATCCTCTTCCAGCGTGGCGCGGTAAGCCATGGCACGGCGCTGGGGCGCAGCCTGCACCTCCGGGCGGGCAGGCTTTGCCTTGCCCCAGCCGCTTTCAACGTGCATATGGCTGCGCACCTCGCTCCACGGCACCACAAAGCCGGCACCATGGGCGCAGAACACGGAATCTGCGGGGTTTTCCAGATCATGCTCCGGCTGATAGCCGCTCTCTGCAATGACCTGCCGCGCGTTGTGGCAGGGGCGGTAGCCGTCCAGCGTCAGGCTCAGGTGTCCCCTGCCGCGGGTGTAGCTGACCACTTCCATGGGGTAGCTGCGCATGGTAGATACCGGCGCAAAGCCGGTCAGGGTAGCCGTGTCGGTGCCGCTTTCCGGCGGGTCAAAGCTGCCCTCCATGCGCTGGATATCACTCATGGCGCGGCCAATGTTCTCCACCGGCACTTCCAGCCGGAAGGCATACCACGGCTCTAACAGCTGGCTTTTTGCCAGCATCAGCCCCTGCCGCACGGCACGGTAGGTAGCCTGCCGGAAATCGCCGCCCTCGGTGTGCTTGAGGTGCGCTTTGCCGGTGAGCAGAGTGATTTTCACATCGGTCAACGGTGCGCCGGTCAAAACGCCAAGGTGCTGTTTTTCTTCCAGATGGGTCAATACCAACCGCTGCCAGTTTTTGTCCAGAACCTCTTCCCGGCAGTCGGCGGCAAACTGCATCCCGCTGCCCCGGGGCAGCGGTTCCAGCAGCAGATGCACCTCGGCATAGTGGCGCAGCGGCTCGTAATGGCCTACGCCCTCCATGGGCTCGGTGATGGTCTCCTTATACAAAATGCCACCCGGGCCAAAGGATACTTCCAGCCCGAACCGCTCTGCCAGCAGGCTGCGCAGCACCTCCAGCTGCACCTCGCCCATCAGCTGCACATGGATCTCGCCCAAGCTTTCGTTCCACACCACATGGAGCTGGGGCTCTTCCTCTTCCAGCCGATGCAGTTTGGCCAGTGCAGCGTGTACGTCCGCGCCCTCCGGCAGCAGCACCTGATAGCTGAGCACCGGTTCCAGCACCGGCACATCGCTGTCCCGCTCTGCCCCAAGCCCGATGCCGGGCTTTGCGTGGGTCAGGCCGGTCACGGCACACACCTGTCCCGGGCCGATGACCTCGGTCAGGGTATACTTTGCGCCGGAGTACAGCCGCAGCTGGTTCGCTTTTTCTGCCCACGGCTCGCCGTCTGCTTCGCCGGTAAGCAGAGCCTTTACCTTCAGCTCCCCGCCGGTGACCCGCAGCCATGTCAGGCGGGTGCCCTGCTCATCCTGTGATACCTTGAACACCCTTGCACCAAAGGCGTGCAGCGCCGGTGCGGGGCGGGTGCAGCGGTCAAGCCCATCCAGAAGTGCATCCACTCCGTCCAGACGCAGTGCCGCCCCGAACCAGCACGGAAAAACGTGCCGCCGGGCAACTGCGGGGATAATGTCTGCATCGGTCAGGGTGCCTGCATCCAGCATTTTCTCCATCAGCTGTTCATCGCACAGCGCCAGTGCTTCGTTGCGGGCGGCAGGCTCTGCGCCAAAATCCACAAAGCCCTCGCCAAGGCGGTGGTTCAGCTGGGTGAGCAGCTGTTCCCGGGTCATGCCGGGCAGGTCCATTTTATTCACAAATACAAAGGTGGGCACATGGTAGCGCCGCAGCAGCCGCCACAGCGTTTCGGTATGGCTCTGCACGCCGTCCGTTCCGCTGACCACCAGCACGGCGTAGTCCAGCACCTGCAAGGTGCGCTCAGTCTCGGTGGAAAAATCCACATGGCCGGGGGTATCCAGCAGAGTAATGGCAGTATTGCCCGCCGTAAGCAGCGCCTGCTTGGAAAAGATGGTGATGCCGCGTGCTTTTTCCAAGCTGTCGGTATCCAGAAAGGCGTCTCCGTGATCCACCCGCCCCAGCTTGCGGATAGCACCGGCGCGGTAGAGCATGGCCTCGGAGAGGGTGGTCTTGCCGGAGTCCACATGGGCCAGAATGCCCAGTACGATCTGTTTTTGCGTTGTTTCCATGCACTGCTCCTATAAAAAAGTTTCTCATTTATTGTAGCACGCTTTGCCGGGAAAAGAAAGTTTTCCGGTATAAATCCCGCAGGCAAAAAACAGCACCGGACAGAAAACGGTCTGCCCGGTGCGATTTTCTTAAAAAAGATCCAGCATATTGTCCAGATAAATTGTCTCCCGCACCTGCAGCTGGTATTCCGGCTTTGTCATGTAGTAGAGCAGAAATTCCAGCACCAGTGCGCTGCCAAGTCCCCTGCCCTCTATTTTAAAGTGGGAAAAACCTGCGGGCAGATACCGCTGCCGGATATCCTCCACCCCGATAAATCCGGGGCTGCGCATCGCCTTGGAAAAGCGATAGCCCCCGGCAGCATCCGGGGCGGCGCAGCGGTGGTCCGGGCAGTCCTCGCCCAGATTCTGACGGCTGACCGTCTCGTAGCAGCGCTTGCGCTCTGTGCAGCCGAACCAGCAGCACTCGTTGCACAAAAACTCTACCTTGGCTTTTTGCTCCGGCGGCAGGGTGCGCAGCTGTTCCAGTGCCGGGTTCAGCCGGAAATCCGGCACCACATACCGGAACTGCGGCTTTTCCAGTTCCTGCCGCAGCTGCGCAAAATCGGTGAGCACCTTGGTGGTGGAGGAAACCAGATACAGCTCCGGCCAGCGCTGTTGCAGATAATCCGCCAGCAAATCGGAATGGACGATAACGCCGTTTGGCACACTGCCGCCTTTTGCAAACTGCTCACACAGGGCGTTGCACTGCGGGTCGGCAAGGTGCTCAGCCCGCAGCAGGGAGTTGCTGAAGGTCAGCCGCCCGGAGATGCCGTATTCCCGCAGCAGCGCCAGCACCTCGCGCGCAGCCGTCCCGCCGCAGGAGATGCGTCCCCCGCCCCAGATGCAGCCCGCCGGTGCGCCGTAGATAGAGCCGATGGCGCACCAGTCGTAAAAATATTCCCGGTGTTCCCGGTACAGCGGCAAAAAACGGCGGTACAACTCGTAAAACTCGAACAGGCCGGGCAGATGATAACAGGCAGCTGCGGGCTTTTCCATGGCGGTTCCTTTCCTGCAAAAAGGGAGCTGCTGCGTAAAAATGCCGTGCAGCGGCTCCCCTGTTTTTATCGTATTTGCTTTTGTTACACGGTAGCGCCGACCTGAGGAGCGCCGCCGGCAAGCTGCTCTGCCGTAAGCGGCTGAGCTTCCACAGGGGCGTTCAGCCGCTCCTTTGCCACAGCCAGCATCAGCTTGATGCGGTTTTCCTGATTGACCCGGGTGGCGCTGGGGTCGTAGTCGATGGGGGTGATGTTGGCGCTGGGGTACAGCGCACGGATCTTGTTCACCATGCCCTTGCCCACGATATGGTTGGGCAGGCAGCCAAAGGGCTGCGCACACACAATGTTGCCGTAGCCGCCCTGCACCAGCTCGATCATCTCGGCGGTCAGCAGCCAGCCCTCGCCCATTTTTGCGCCCAGCGAGATAACCCCCTTGGGCTTTTCCACCAGCTCCTTGAAGGGGCCCGGCGCATAGAACCCGGCGTCCGTCTCGGCCTTGAGCATGGCACGCTCCACGCTGTCCAACCAGTTGAGGAACTGGTCGGTGCCCACCTTTACAGCCAGCTTGCCGCCGTACAGCACATGATCCTCGCCCATGTTGAAAGCGCAGTACTGCACAAAGCCCATCAAGCCGGGGAAGTTCACCTCGCAGTCCTGACTTTCAAGGAATTTTTGCAGATCGTTGTTGCCCAGCGGGCTGTACTTGACGTAGATCTCGCCCACAACGCCCACCTTGACCTTGGGCACCCGGGTGACCGGGATGGCGGCAAAGTCCTTGGCGATGAGCGGGAAGGTGTGCTTCATTTCCCGGGAAGTAAAGCCCTTTCCGGCCAGCAGGGCACGACCCAGACGGGCGATCCAGCGATCCACCATGCGGTCGGCGGCACCCTTTTCGTTCTCGTAAGGGGCAACCTGATTGCGCAGCGCACACAGCATATCACCGTAGAAGATGCAGGCGATGCACTTGCGTGCCAGCGGGAGGGTCATCTGGAAGCCGCTGTCCTTTTCCAGACCGGAAAAGTTCAGGCTTGCCACCGGGATCTGCGGGTAACCGGCCTTGACCAGCGCCTTGCGCAGCAGATGGATGTAATTGGAGGCACGACAGCCGCCGCCGGTCTGGGTGATCAGCAGGGCGGTGTGCTCCAGATCATACTTGCCGCTGTTCAGCGCATCCAGAAACTGGCCGATGACCAGCAGCGCCGGGTAGCAGGTATCGTTATGCACATACTTCAGCCCCAGCTGTGCCACGGCACTGCCGCAGTTGCCCAGCAGCTCACACTTATAGCCTTCGCAGCGCAGTGCGTACTCCATAAGCCGGAACTGGGTCACGGCCATGTTGGGGATCAGGATGGTGTGGGTCTTTTTCATCTCCGGGGTAAATTTAGGATAATGATATTCCATAGGTTCCTCCTATGTTACTCTAAACAAGATAGTCCCCGCAAAAACTTCCCCCGCCGGGGGAAGCCTTTCAGCCTATCTCAAGGTTTCTTTTACTCTGCCTTTTCTGCGGCGGCTTCGTCCCGCTCGTCCAGTGCGGCAAACAGGCTGCGCAGGCGGATGTTCACGGCACCGAGGTTCGTGATCTCATCGATCTTCAGCTGGGTATACAGCTTATTGCCCCGCTGCAAAATCTCTCGGGTCTCGTCGGTGGTAATGGCATCCACACCGCAGCCGAAGGACACCAGCTGCACCAGATCCATATCCTTCTGGGTGGTGCAGTACTTGGCGGCGGCATACAGGCGGCTGTGGTAGGTCCACTGGTTCAGCACGCTGGTGGGGAACTTCTGCACTCGGTTAGAGATGCTGTCCTCGGTGACCACCGCAGCCCCGTGGCGGGTGATCAGGTGGTCAATGCCGTGGTTGACCTCCGGGTCCACATGGTAGGGACGACCTGCCAGCACGATGATGCGCTTGCCCTGACGGCGTGCCTCGTCGATGATCTCGCTGCCCTTTACTCGGATCTTTGCCATGTGTGCTTCGTACTCCGCGTAGGCAGCATCGGCTGCGGCCTGCACTTCCCGCTCGGAGATGCCGCCAAAGTACTTGGGCAGCACCTCTTTTGCCATTTTGTGCACAAAGTCCTTGGGGCGATGGATGCCCACATAATCATAGATGAACTTTTTGCCCTCCAGCTCCGGGCAGTTGCCTGCCAGAACCTCCGGGTAATAGGCCACCACCGGGCAGTTATAGTGGTTATCGCCCAAGCCTTCGTCCACATTGTAGGTCAGGCAGGGGTAGAAGATGGCGTCCAGCTGCATCTGGCTCAGCGCCTTGATGTGGCCGTGGCTCAGCTTTGCCGGGAAGCAGGCGGTATCGCTGGGGATGGTAGCCTGTCCGGCCAGATACAGCCCGCGGGTGGACACCGGGCTGGTGTGCACCGCAAAGCCAAGGCTCGTCCAGAAGGCGTACCAGAAGGGCAGCAGTTCGTAGAAGCCCAGACACAGCGGGATGCCGATGGAGCCGCGCTTGCCGGGCACAGGCTTGTAGCTGGCCAGCAGCTGCTGCTTGTAGGCGTACAGGTTCAGGCTGTTATCCTCGCTTTTGCCGGTAACGGGCTTATCGCAGCGGTTGCCGGAGATGAACTTGCGGCCATCGGCAAAGGTGTTGACGGTCAGCTGGCAATGGTTGCCGCAGCCGCCGCACTTGACGCTGACCACCTGCTGTGCAAAGCTTTCCAGCTCCTGCTCGTCCATCATGGCAGAGGTGGTCTGGTTATTTTTATGGCTCTGGCGCAGGCCGTACAAAGCAGCGCCGTAAGCGCCCATCAAGCCGGCGATATCCGGCCGGATGACCTCCACGCCCATCTCCTTTTCAAAGGCGCGGAGCACGGCTTCATTATAGAAGGTACCGCCCTGCACCACGATCTTGCGGCCCAGCTCTTCCGGGCTGGAAGCGCGGATCACCTTGTACAGCGCGTTCTTGACCACGCTGATGGACAGGCCTGCGGAGATATTCTCGATGCTGGCACCGTCCTTCTGTGCCTGCTTGACCGAGCTGTTCATGAACACGGTGCAGCGGCTGCCCAAGTCCACCGGGCGGTCCGCGAACAGCCCCAGCGCAGCGAACTCCTTGACATCATAGCCCAGTGCCTGTGCAAAGGTCTGCAAAAAGCTGCCGCAGCCGGAGGAACAGGCTTCGTTCAGGAAGATGTTGCTGATCGCGCCATCCTCGATCTTAAAGCACTTCATGTCCTGTCCGCCGATGTCGATGATGAAATCCACGTCCGGCATAAAGTACTTGGCAGCGGTAAAATGCGCCACCGTTTCCACCAGACCGTAATCACAGCGGAAGGCGTTTTTCACCAGTTCCTCGCCGTAGCCGGTGGTGGTGACGCTCGCTACCTGCAGCCCCGGGTGCTCCTTATAGATCTTGAGCAGCTGTTCCCGGATGAGGGGCAGCGGGTTGCCGAGGTTGGGCTGATAATTGGTGTACAGGATCTGGCTCTTTTCGTCCACCACCACCAGCTTGACGGTGGTAGAGCCGGAGTCGATGCCGATATGCACCGGCCCGCAGTGGGCACTAAAAGCCACGCGGGGCACACTGTGGGACATATGCCGTGCATGGAAGGTCTCGTACTCCTCCTTGCTGGCAAACAGCGGCGGCTCGCTGGCATAGGTAGCGGTAGCGGCGTACCTGTCCAGCGCAGCGGCTACCTCGGTGAGCACAAATTCCTTATCGGCATATAGGGCAGCGCCCAGCGCCACATACAGCAGGCTGTTTTCCGGGCAGGTGCCGGTCACGTTCAGCGCTTCGTCAAAGCTCTTGCGCAGCACGGTGCTGAAGGTGAGCGGGCCGCCCAGATAAAGGATGTTGCCCTTGATGGGGCGTCCCTGCGCCAGACCGGCGATGGTCTGGTTGACCACCGCCTTATAGATGCTGGCGGCGATATCCTCGGTGCGGGCACCCTGATTGATCAAAGGCTGCACATCGCTTTTGGCAAACACGCCGCAGCGGGAAGCGATGGTATAGGTGCGCTGCGCCTGTTCGGCAGCCTTGTTCATCTCATCGGCGCTCATCTTCAGCAGGGTGGCCATCTGGTCGATGAAGGCACCGGTGCCGCCGGCGCAGCTACCGTTCATGCGCACCTCGGTGCCGTTGGTCAGAAACAGGATCTTGGCGTCCTCACCGCCCAGCTCGATGACACAGTCGGTCTTAGGCATAAAGCGCTTGACCGCCACGCGGGTGGAGAACACCTCCTGCACAAAGGGCACGCCGCAGCTGTCTGCCAAGCCCATACCGGCAGAACCGGAGATGCTGAGCAGCGCCTTGCAGCCATGCAGCTGCTCGGCATCAATGCGCCGCAGCAGCTCCTGCGCCTTTTCCAGAATATGACTATAATGTCGTTCGTATGTAGAATACAGCAGTTCATCATGCTCGCCCAGCACCACACACTTGATGGTGGTACTGCCGATGTCAAGACCTACTCTCACCTTGTTTTCCCTCCTAAGGACAAATAACCGGAGCGTAACGCCCCGGCTGCCATGGCAAACAGCCGTTTGCAGCAAAGGTGTGCAACGGCAGCTTTCTCTTTTCAGCAGCCCGCATCGCGCAGCTACGCTGTTTTTAAGCAGCATTCGCTATAAAAAATGCAGTAAATGCGTTTTTGCATACACTATTATTATAATCCAATCGCGGGCAGCATTCAATCCATGTTGTCTATTTTACACGAAAAAAATAGTATTTTTTGCTCAAAAGGCTGAACTTTTTGTGAACAAGTGTCGTTTTTTCCCTCAAAAAAAGCTGCCGCACAAAACGCTGTGCAGCAGCCCCTCTACATTATTAAAGCTCCTTCTCCGGGTCTCCGCGCTCCGGCATGGTGCGCATCTCCCGCACCAGCATAGCGCGCAGATGATACCGGCGCTGCTCCTGCTCGGTCTCCGTGTCGGTGCGCAGCTCCACTGTGCCGTCGGGACGGCTTTCGCCCGCATACAGCGGAATGCTTACCACCGCTCTGGTGCCCTTTTCAGGCGCAGGCTCCAGCTGCAGGCTCCAGCCCATCCTGCGGCAGCACTCCTGACAGAGCAGCAGCCCCAACTGTGCCCCGCCCAGAAAGCTGCGGCGGTTTTCCAGCGCCGCCTGCGCATCTTCGCCGGGCAGGCCGCAGCCATCATCGGTAAAGGTCAGCAGCCATGCCGTCTGGGTGCGGCGCAGCGCAATATTGACACTGCCGCCCTCCCGGCTGGCACGCAGTGCATTGGAGAGCAGATGCAGACACAGCAGCTCTGCATCGCTGCGGTCTGCCAGCGCACAGCAGGAGGTCCACCCGCCGTAATCCAGATGGATCTCCACCCCAAGCTGCGCCCGGATCATATCAGCCTGCGCCGCCACCTGCCGCAGCAGATCACACAGATCGACCGGATACAGCTGCGGCTTTTCGTCCCCGCGCAGAAACTCCAGCAAAGTCATAGCTTCGCTGAGGGTGCGGTCCAGCTTCACAGCAGCGGCGTTGATATCCGCCACTGCCTGCCGGGTAGACTCATCTGCACCGGTGCGGTCAAAATGCTGTTCCAGATATTCACAGTTGTGTCCGATCAGCGCCAGCGAGCGAAAGCAGACCTCCTCGATCCGCTTTTGCTGATCCGCCGTAAGTGACCTCGCGTCTGTCCTTTGCTGCTTCATTGCTCTGCCTCCCGGGACACCACTTATTTATCTGTTTTCTGCCGGAGCACAGCACTTCTGACCGCATAGATCAGCTTGCCGGTGGTGGGCTTGCCGCTGCCCAGCCCCGTATCGGCTTTAAACGCCAGCCATGCAGGCCCCGGCCTTGCTTCCAGCTGATCCACCATGCGGCGGATGCCGCTGTCCACCGCAGTGACCGATGCTTCAAACTGCTCGCTCACCGCCTGCAGGATCTCCTTGCGGATCGCCAGCTTCTGGCTGGTGCTGCACACAATGCTGACCGCACAGGTGAGGTATCTGGCATTGATGTCTGCACGTGAGATGCCCCATGTCTCGTACAGCTGGCCGCACTGCTGCTCCAATTGCTGGTTTTGCTGGCCCGGCATACGGTAAAGCTGCCACAGCAGCCTTTTCAGCTCAGTGCCTTCTACGCAGTAACAGCGGTCGCAGCCTTCCGGCAGCACCGCAGCTCTGCGTCGGCCTGCACACTGCACCAGCAGCACCGGCCTTTCCTTCAGCTGATACAGCTGCCGGACAAACTGCTCCATAGACATATCCGCCAGCTCACTGCACAGCACCACGGCATCGCAGCGGGCACCCTGCTGCAGCCGCTGCAGCAGCTTTTCCCCGCTGCAAAAGCAGGTACATTCAATGGCGCTTCCCTGTTCCTGCAGATAGCGCTTTTGAACACGGAGTTCCTTCAGATCATAGCTTGCAAGGGCAACCCGCAGCTGGGCTGTTCGCTCACTGTTCACACCAAGCGCCGCCTTTCCCTCCTGCCGGGTCGACAGCCGTCAGCTCTGTGACAACGTCCTGCCAGATCTCCGGCTGAACTCCATTCTCGCACAGATAGCGCAGGATCCGATAGCAGAATTCCGGCGCAGCCGCAACATACTGACTGTCCACCCGCTGTCGGTTGCCCAGCCTGCATAAGGTCAGTCGGCAGCCTTGTGCGCCCTCCACCTCCATGGCATACACCAGCGTATACGCCTTCTGCAAGCCATCAATGGCAGAATACTGCCGGATCATGGGTGAAAATGTACGTTCCATTTCAGTTCCTCCTTACCGCAAGGGCATTGCTTTTTTGCCTTGAATGTCCTTTTTTATTGTATGGAGCAGGAGAAGCTGTTACAATCCTAAAGAAATGTTTGTCCATGTCTGGTTTATGCGGCTTTTCAGAAATGTGTCGTCAGTTTTTCAATTCCGACACATTTTTCATGCGGCGCAATGGGTGTCCGTGTTTTGTTCCGTGCGCCGCTGACAATTTTAGAATAGCACGTTCACCCCGTAAATTCAACCGGTATCTTTTTCCGTTTTCTCTTTTTTGTCCTATACACGCAGATAAACGCCGGCTTTGTCCTTCCTGCTTTATCTTGTCATGGTTTATTCACAAGATTTTGCTATAATAAATTATATATTGTCTGTAACTCTCACCTACTTTGATCCATAGGCTCAGCGCCCGGCGGCGCGGTACCGGAAAGGCACATCTATGCTCAAACTCAAACAGATCAACAAGGAATACAAGACCGGCGAGCTGGTGCAGCACGCACTGAACAACGTCAGTCTGAACCTCCGGGATAACGAATTTGTGGCCATTCTGGGGCCCAGCGGCTCCGGCAAGACCACGCTGCTGAACATCATCGGCGGTCTGGACCGCTACGACAGCGGCGACCTTATCATCAACGGCATCTCCACCAAAAAGTATACTGACCGCGACTGGGACTCCTACCGGAACCACACCATCGGCTTTGTGTTCCAGAGCTATAACCTGATCCCTCACCAGACCGTGCTGGGCAACGTGGAGCTGGCACTGACTATCTCGGGCGTTTCCAAGGCCGAGCGCCGCCGCCGTGCCGCCAAGGCTTTGGAGCAGGTGGGACTGGGCAACCAGCTGCACAAGCGCCCCAGTGAGATGTCCGGCGGACAGATGCAGCGGGTAGCCATTGCCCGTGCGCTGGTGAACAACCCCGATATCCTGCTGGCAGACGAGCCCACCGGCGCTCTGGACAGTGAGACCAGCCTTCAGGTGATGGAGCTGCTCAAGGAGGTGGCACGTGACCGGCTGGTGGTCATGGTCACCCACAACCCGGAGCTGGCCGAGCGCTACGCCACCCGCATCGTAACGCTGAAGGACGGCGTCATCTGCTCCGACTCCATGCCCTACGAGCCCGAGGACGATGCTGTTTGCGCAGCCCCCGTGCACCGGAACATGGGGCACTCTTCCATGTCCCTGCTCACCTCCCTTTCCCTCAGCTTCAACAACCTGCTCACCAAAAAGGCGCGCACCCTGCTCACCGCCTTCGCCGGTTCCATTGGCATCATCGGTATTGCGCTGATCCTTTCGCTTTCCAACGGTGTAAACCGCTATATCAGCGAAACGGAGCGTTCCACGCTGGCCTCTTATCCGCTGCAGATCAGCAGCTCCGGCATGGATCTGACCAGCCTGCTGGACCCCAGCACCCATGCCGACGCGCTTGGCTCTGCCCCCGCCCCGGAGGGCATGGTGACGGTCCGGCAGATGCTGGCACAGCTGAATATCGGCGCTGCCACCAATGACCTGCGCTCTTTGAAGGCTTATCTGGACAGCGACGCCTGTTCCATCCGGGATAATGCCACGGTGGAATACACCTACAACGCTTCCCCGCTGATCTACCGGCAGGACGCAGACGGCACGGTGCATAAGCTGAACCCGGACACCACCTTTACTGACCTTGCCGGTCAGAACACCTCGGTATCCAGTCTGCTCACCTCGGTATCCAGTCCCCATGTGTTCGGCGAAATGGCCGAGACCCCTGCCCTATATGAGGATCAGTACGACGTAAAAGCCGGCCGCTGGCCGGAAAAGTACAATGAGCTGGTGCTGGTGCTGAGCGCCAACGGCAGCATTTCGGACTATGCCCTATACGCCATGGGAATGCGGGATCAGGCAGAGCTGGATAAGATCCTGCAGCAGTACGCCAGCAACCAGCTGGTCGATCTGCCCGATGATTACGGCACCTACACCTACGAAGAGTTTCTCGGCAAGACCTTCCGGCTGGTCAACAAAGCCGACTGCTACACCTATGATGCCGAACACAAGCTCTGGCTGAACAAGCAGGCCGATGCCGATTATATGCAGCAGGTCGTGGCCGACAGCGAGGAGCTGACCGTTGTGGGCGTTGTTCAGCCCAAGGCTGATGCCACCTCTGCCATCCTGTACACCGGGCTGGACTATCTGCATGAGCTGACCTATCATGTGATCGATCAGGCTGCCGACAGCGCCATCGTGCGCCAGCAGCTGGCCGACCCGGACACGAACGTGCTGACCGGCGAGCCCTTTGGCGCTGCCGGCGGCACTGTGCTGGACATCGCCTCCCTGTTCTCTGTGGACACGGATGCCCTCAAGGATGCTTTTCAGTTCGATACCAGTGCCCTGCATTTTGACCTGAGCGGCGCCTTTGACCTGACAGATGGCTCCTTTGACCTTTCCACCCTCATCGACCCCTCCAGCTTCCAGCTGGATCTGAGCGAACTGCCCCTGCCGGACATGGATATGCGGGAGCTGTTCGATGGTGTAGAGCTGCACCTTTCGCAGGATGCGCTGCAGGAGCTGATGAAAAAGATCATGAATGGCTACAAGCGCTATCTCATCAGCAATGGTCTGCTGAATCTGGACAAGCTGGGCTTTTCCTCCTATATGAAAACTGAAGCCTTCCAGAAGCTGCTGTCGGAATCCATCGGGGATCTGCTGGAGGACTCCGGGCTGGAGGAGCAGTTTGCCGATGTGCTGCAGCAGAATATGCAGGCTGTCATGGAGACCTACTCCACCCAGCTGGGCGAGGCATTGCAGACCCAGCTTACTGCTGCCGTACAAAGCCAGATCGGCCCCGCCATCCAGCAGCTGGCAGGACAGCTGGAGCAGAAGATCGCACAGGCGATTCAAAGCAACATTGCGCAGCTGAGCGGGCAGGTGGAAAGCGCCCTCAAGGTCGATCCTGCTGCCTTCCAGAACGCGATCCAGCTTAACATGACCGGCTCCGACCTTACCGATCTGATCAGGAGCACCCTGCTCTCCTCCGCTTCCAGCTACGACAGTGTTCTGAGCAGCATCGGCTATATAGACTACGCCAAGCCCGACTGCATTTATATCTACCCCAACAGCTTTGATACCAAAGCGCTGATCGTGGACGAGCTGGACGCCTACAACGCCGCCATGCGGCAGCAGGGCGAAGAGGACAAGGTGATCCTTTACACCGACATGGTAGGCACCCTGATGACCTCGGTCACCGAGATCATCAGCATGGTCAGCCACCTGCTCATTGCCTTTGTGGGCATCTCGCTGGTGGTGTCCTCCATCATGATCGGCATTATCACCTATATCAGCGTGCTGGAACGCCGCAAGGAGATCGGCATCCTGCGTGCCATCGGTGCTTCCAAACACAATGTCTCGCAGGTGTTCAACGCCGAAACCTTTATCATCGGCCTGTGCTCCGGCGTAATGGGCGTGGTGCTCTGCCTTGTGCTGCTGATCCCCGGCAATATGCTGATCCACCACCTTGCCGGGAACGCCAATGTGGTGGCCGCTCTGCCGCCGCTGGGTGCGCTGATTTTGATCGTTCTGGCCACCCTGCTTACCATGCTGGGCGGCCTGATCCCCGCCCGCAGCGCCGCAAAGAGCAACCCCGTCAAGGCGCTGCGCTCTGAGTAAGCGGCTGCTTTTCCTTCTGCATTCAAATCCCTGCTGTGTTCTGTGTGCAGCAGGGATTTTGCATTCTGCCCCGGCTTGTGCTACAATAAGGAAAAATCTGTTTTGAAGGAGCGTTTCCATGCCTGTCATTCACGAGATCACCGACCTTACCGCCCCGGAACTGGACATCTACGCCCGGCTCACGCAGGCGCAGCTGCGCAACCGGCTGGAGCCGGAAAAGGGCATTTTTATCGCCGAAAGCCCCAAGGTGATCGCCCGGGCGCTGGACGCCGGATATCAGCCCCTTTCCCTGCTGATGGAGCGCAGGCAGATCACCGGCCCGGCACAGGAGATCTTGACCCGCTGCGGCGATGTGCCGGTGTACACCGCCGACCGGGAACTGCTGGCACAGCTCACCGGCTTTGCGCTGACCCGGGGCGTGTTGTGCGCCTTCCGCCGCCCTGCGCCCCGCACGGTGGAGCAGGTTTGTGCTCACGCCCGCCGGGTGGCTGTACTGGAAGGCATCGTGGATTCCACCAACGTGGGCGCTATCTTCCGCAGCGCTGCCGCGCTGAACATGGATGCCGTGCTCATCACCCCCTCCTGCTGCGACCCGCTGTGCCGCCGCGCGGTGCGGGTGAGCATGGGCACCGTGTTTCAGGTGCCGTGGGCGCAGATCGGCACCTGCCCTGCCGACTGGCCGGAAAACGGCAGCGCCCAGCTCCACGCGCTGGGCTTCAAGACCGCTGCCATGGCGCTGAGCGAC
Organism: Faecalibacterium prausnitzii; assembly: GCF_003287405.1. Taxonomy (GTDB): domain Bacteria; phylum Bacillota; class Clostridia; order Oscillospirales; family Ruminococcaceae; genus Faecalibacterium; species Faecalibacterium intestinale. The sequence goes on along the minus strand of NZ_PRLD01000002.1, from coordinate 28,401 downwards.
CGCTCGGTCAGCATTGACAACCCCGCTCTTGCCGCCGAGCCAAAGCTTGCCATCGTGCTGGGCACCGAGGGCGATGGGCTGGCAGGCAGCACCATCGCCGCCTGCGATTACACCGTAAAGATCCCCATGTCCCATGGGGTGGATTCCCTCAACGTAGCCGCCGCCAGCGCCGTAGCCTTCTGGCAGCTTGGCCGGTTGTAAGTCTCCGCTCATGCTCTCCAAAACTGCTTGACAAACGCCCTAAAACGCGGTACACTATCAGCGTCATCATCATGGGCCTATAGCTCAGCTGGGAGAGCAAGCGTTGCATTCCCGATCTGGTGTTATAGCTCATTTGCCTCCATTAGAAATTGGGTGCTTTTTTGTGGGCTCGTAGCTCAGTTGGGAGAGCGTTCGGTTCGCATCCGAAAGGTCGAGGGTTCGACTCCCTTCGAGTCCATAAAACGCCGTATCGTTTAACACGATACGGCGTTTCTTTTTGCTATTCTTCGCAAAATCGTGCATCATTCGTCTTAACAGCGCAAAATCGCGTGTGCAGCATTTTTAGGCACAATGCTTATGGTTTCACCTGCTGTTTTGTCTAAAACGACGATTCCGGCATTTGATGCACAACGCCCAACTTTTTGAGGATTTTGCGACTTGTTTTTCTGATTTTTGCCCCGTCCGGCCGATGCTGCGTGACGCTTGAACTCCTCAAATTCGTCCAGCGGTACATTGAGAACGATCTCGATATTATAGTCGCGTCCGACACGCACTTCTTTGATAAACTGTTTCAAAATAGCCTGACGCCTTTCAAAACTGGCTCCCTTATAGGTGCTTGCCCATGTGAATAAATCACTGCAATTACGTTCAGCCTTCTGGTTCTGCTCCTCGATTTCCTTCAACTTCTTTTCCGAGTCTGCCAGATTGGTCTGTGCGGTAAGCAGTGCTTCCTTGTTTTCATTGACCATCTGCTGGATCATCTCGCGGTCGAGTCCGCTTGTTCCTTGGATGACACGAATCATTTCCTTTTTTAACGCATCCTGTTCGTCAACCTTGGTCTGGACTTCCTCTTTCCAACGAGTTGCTTCCTTTTTGGCAGCATCCAAATCTTTACGCCGCATTTCTTCCAGAAGATTGCTCTTGGAGCACTCCAGAATTTCTTCAAACTTCATGCACACGATGCTTTCTACAACTGCGTCCAGTGTCGTCACACCATAACCGGACTGTCCATCGCACTGCCCCGGATGCCGAACATTAAAGTTGCAGCTATAACGATAACGCTTTTCTTTTACGACAGTACCATCTGCCCGAAGCCGAGTGCGTCCGCTGCTGGTAATATTCAAACGATTGCCGCAGTGGGCACAGAACACTTTACCACAAAGCAAAGCATGAGGACTGTACGAATCTGCGTCCTCACCCTTTTCTCTGCGGCGGGCATCCCGCAGTTCCTGAGCTTTTTCAAATACTTCCGGCTCGATGATCCGCAACTCAGGGCATTCTTTTTCAACGTTGCCATTGATAAGATAACCCGTGTATCCTTTGTTACGAATCATCCTGCCAATCGTAATATTAGGGATGTTCTTTCCATTGCGCCCCATAATATTGTGTTCGACAAGATAGTTGCAGATCCGTTTTGCGCCGTATCCCTCATAAACATACTTCTGAAAGATCAGTCGCACCACGGCGGCTTCTTCCTCGTTGATTTCCAAATCGCAGACAGCTTGGTTCTTTTTGTTCAAGCGGCCTTTCTGGACACGCTTGTAACCAAAAGCTACAATGCCGCCAGTGTAGTGACCTTCTTCCGTAAGCTGTTCTATACGGGTGCGAGTACGGATAGAGGTCTTGATGCTCTCGCCGGATGCTTGCCAGTAGCGGATATAGTTCATCAGCTTATCGACATGGGAATCAAAACGTTGCTGACCTTCATTTACGCTCCAGACCTCGACCCCTTGCTTCGTGAACCATTCCACGATAAAGGGCGTTTCGTCGTCACGCCGACCCAGACGGTCAAACATGAACACCAGCAGAACATCAAACTCTCCGGCAGCAGCCGCCTGCTGAAGCAGCTGGAGCTGATCGCGGTCTTTTGCAGATTTCTTAAAACCGGAAACGCCTTTTTCGGAAAACTCCTTGACGATTTCCCAGCCCTGCCGTTCTGCAAATTCGTGGCAGGCTTCTTTTTGCATGGGTATGTCATCCTTTTCGACCTGTCCAATGGTCGAAACACGGTATAAGGTATATACACGTTTTTTCATCGTTGTTACTCCTTATGTAAAACTAAAACAACGATACTGTGCGCACACTCGTTTGTTTGAATTGGTTGCTGCATCAACTGTACCATTATTTTAGTGCTGGACTATCCTTGTTGCAAGGATGTCGGTTCAACTGCAATTCTTGGCTTCCTCGCAGAGGGTATCATGAATCAGTTTCTGAAGAACCTCCATGCTGTCACCATCTTCTGCATAAGTGATTTTCACTTTGCAGCCATTAACGATATACGAATCCTGCGACACAGGAATCACATTCATATTGGTCATATCTAGCCCTTCTTTCAAAAGTAGCGATAGCGCGATATAATTATGTAATAAGAGGCACCCGCAGCTTGCAGGTGCCTCTTGGCAGAGAAAATATGTTTTAGAACTTCATCGGCAGAGCGTCCTTGCGGCCTTTGCCGTTGTAAGCCATGTAGATGGGAAAAACGTATTTCTTCCATCCGGGCAGCTTTGCAGGGTTATCCCTGCCGACACGGTAAATCTCCATGGGATGGACGCTGCCAAGCGCACGAACCAGCCGTTCCTCGCTGAACTCGCCGTGATACAACTCCACAAAGTGCATCATGCCACGCAGGACAGATGCACGGAACGAATCGGGTTTGCCATCCCACGCAGCCACGATCAACCGCAGGGATTCGCAGTAGATCTTTTCGCCCATCTCGTTATACAACTTGAGCGCGGTGCCCACGCAGCTGATGCGGTAATCGCTCAACTGCAAACTGTCATAGTTGAATGCCAGCCCCACCCGGTTGGTAGCAGCGAGAAATTCTTTGGAAGGAGCATCATCGCCCGCAACCTTTGCTCGTAGCTTGATGCCCGCAGACAAAGGGGCAGAATGGCCGTTCTGCTCGGCAAAGAGCAGGGCTTCCTGCTGCATGGTCATACCGGTGTAGACCTTGCAGAGAATCGGCAAGGCTCTGCCGCCGTTACGAAGGATGCGCGCTTCGATGGTGTGCTGGCCATCCACCACATAATACTTGCCGTTGCGGAAGCTGATCTTCGGCTCATTCGCAACGTATTCATTGAAGTCAGCAGCAATCAGTTCCACCCGCTTGCGCTGTACCCCCCGCTGGTAGATTTCACGGGGGTAGATCAGCTTACTGCTGTGAATCACCCTCATTTGGTAAGGCGGGGTGATATTGAAGGAAGCTGCAAAATTTTCAGTGTCATTCTTCAGGCGCATCTGATTTCCTCCTTAATTCGCCAAATGTATTTTTCAGCTTCGGTCAAAATCTCAGTCACTTGCTTCTTACGCTTCGGGCTGGTGAGCAAGCTGGGATTAAAGGTGAAGCTGTATTCAAGCCGCTGGATCATTGCGTGAACAGCGGATTGCAGTTCGGTGTATAACATCATTTCTTCGACTGTTCCTGCATCCTCAAAATCGGATTTGATAGGAGTGTAGGGATAGACAGGCGGCTTACCGTCAACTACTTCTGGCGGTGCGTAAGCCGCCGTAGAACGGACGATCGGTTTGAGTTTTTGGATACTTCCCATCGGGTTCAGCGCAAGGCTGATTTTCACAGCATCATCGACCCGCCCCATCTCTTCTGGGGTGAGGTGTCCGACAAATCTTTTGACACGGCTTTTGTCGATGGTGAAGATTTGCTCAGCCTGAACGATGGACGGCTCCAGCCCCTCCGGTTCCACCAGACAATGCGTCGGCTGCGTAGCTTTCTTTTCTGTCTTACTTGTCAAAGTCGCAACGATCAATGTCGGTGAACAGGAGTTTCCCACATCGTTTTGTAAGATGACCGCTGGACGGGTTCCGCTTTGTTCGGAACCCGTGCGGTTGTCAAGTCGAACAAAGTAGATGTCTCCGCGTTGGAATTTCAAAGTAGATTCCAAATTGCGAAACCTCCGTTTGGATATGTAAGAGACCCACTGCACCTCCTAGGCAGCGGGTTTCTGTTGAAGTATGGGAGCAATTCTTTTTATACGATACACATCATCTCCTTCGATGACTGAGATAAAGCACCGGTATCAACGGTGCATTACAACATAATCGTAACCACGCCGGGTCTGACAGACAGTGCAAGTGTCCATGCTGTTGTCTGCACTCGGCACGATAGCAATTTTGAAAGCCTTGGCTTCTACGAAATGTCGCAGACAGGTTGCACAGAGGGTTCGGATGGACTTGATCATTTCCGGGGTCAGTTCCATCTCCTTATAAATTTCCTGTTCGCGCACCGTAGGATTCAACTCGTCCATTTGAGTAGTCCTCCGTGTTAGTAAAAGTGGATAGCGGATAAATATGTAAAAGAACAGGAGTGACCGGAGACCGAAAACAGCATCCGGTCACTCCTGATAAAATATGTTCAGGTCTCGCATATTCGCCCTCGGCTCCCTGCGAGTGGGGCATAAACATCTGGCAGCGGACTTGTACCGCTTCATTGGCATTTCAGCCACCCCGTCTGCTTTGTGACCGGGCCGCGAATTACGGAAGTATCATTATCGGAGTACCAGATGACGGAACTATTCAGTTTTCAAGGTGCGCGAGGTCGGACGCTTTGCCCTGCGGCAGATGCCGCTTGGGAAATTGTCCCTTCACTTGGTAGCCGACGAAAATGGTCATTCTGCACCCTAAAATTAAAAGTTCTTCAAAAAATTAGTGATTTTAATAATTCGCTTACTAATGTTCTGGTGAGCGATGCCATAAGCTTTAGATAATTCAACCGTGCTATAACCCTCATAGATGTAGAGTGTTAAGAGTTCAAGATCCTCATCGGACAGCTTTTCAAGTGCCGACAGAAGATGCTCGTCCTCGATTTCACCGATCCATACAAATTTACTCTTAGTTTCGTGATAGGTATCCTTTGTGGTAATGGCCTCCTGATAGCGCAACATCAAGGGAGATGCTTCTTCCTCGGAACTTTCATACGCAGGAGCAGTGAATTCCTGCGTCCGCTCGACGAAGGTACGCTCTGAATTGAACTGCTGACGGTCATAGTCGTACATCTTCTGGATGGCATCTTCCGTCATTCCCGCAGCTGCGTACTCAATGCGCAGCTTTTCCCAGTGTGCTTCAAACTTCTTCAACTCATAGCCCTTATTAAAAGACATCGTAAACCTCCAAATTTTCGATAAGTCGTGAAAAGTCGAAAATTTGGAAGGCTACGGATATTTCGCTGCTTGGGGCATCCACGAAAAATGGACAAACATAAAGCCTGCTCCTTTTTACGGGAGCAGGCTACCTGAAGGCTAAAAAAATAGCCGGACAACAGCCAACTGAGGGATCTTCAAAGAAAATCTCTCAATCAGCTGTTGCCCGGCTATTTGGAGCGCGTTTCATTCATTGCCTTGCGGCAATGGCCCGTTGCTCGGAGCGAACAGTCCATATTCAGGGTGCAGTGCACCCGTATTTGTTAAAATGACTGGAAAATCACCGGCGTCTGAACGCCAGATCAAGCCTCAGGGTCTCCTTGCACTTACTGCATTTTACTTGCAGTGTACCGGAACACCCATCAATTTTTTTGTATAGTTTATTACCGCAAACAGGGCAGAACCTCCAGCCAATGCTGAATTGTGCCTGCTGTATATTGCTCAGTGGTTTATTTTAAAAGAACGACTATTTGACTGAATCATGTTCATTCTCCAAATCGGATGATGTCCAATGGATGGCAGTGGATGGGCTTGCCGTTTATGACCTGCATCTGCTGTAATCTGATTCTGATAGCAGACCACGATACTCCCATCCGCGCAGCCATCTCCAGAATTTTATTATAGTTCGGGTCAGATGCGGATTTGTACAGGATTCCATTCGGCAAACGCAGCGCTGCACGTTCTATTTCGGCGTTGACCAGAAATGTTGGCATCAGCAACTCTGCCGCAAGGGTATTCGCCTGCCATTCTTCCCACGAGGGCTGTCCGTTTCGTTCCCGATAGGCAATGTGCCCACGGCACTTGACTGCTTTTCCGTAGTCGTTCGGGAATAGGTCAGCCAAAATCTGATGTGCCACTTCATGCGCTATCGTGAAATTCCGGCATCCAGTGCACCTGTCTGCCGCAAGGGCGGAATCGATTACAACGTCCCTCGGCATAAAAACCTCTACAAGCTTTGTCCCATCCCCCAAGATTACAGTAAACCTGCATTTCTGGAAAACGGTCAGTCCAAGGATGCTGCCATCGCTGCACAGCGGTAGCATTTTCACATTCAGCCCAAGAACAGAACTTGCAAATTGCTCTAGGTTAATAGGTGACGGGTTATCTTTGCTGATCCCGAAGCAGGTATAGTACTGGTCGATATACTTACCCGCTATGCGCGAAAGGTCTGCGCGGGATAAGTACCTTGCCATCACGAAGCACGGCTTTCCGGCACGGAGCAGTAGGCTTCCACGAACCACTTGCCTTGTTCAAGCCAAAGATTCCGCTTCTGCCCGCAGATCATGCAGGTGAAGCACTGCCCCTTCCCGCCAAGGCGCGATGTGCCACGCCTGACAGCCAAAACACGGTCGATTCCATAGATATGGCTTTTGTCGTAGTTGATGGCAAGAGGGCGGATCTTGCCATCAGGTGTAAAGCGAACGTCCACTTCAACGTATCTCTTTTCACGGTGGAGCTTGTTGTCATCACGCATCGAGGGGCCTCCTTCTCATTTTTTAGGTTGTTTTTGCGATGGTTTAATTTGGATTTTTTACACCAATTTGGCGTTTTCGGCTTGATTATACCGCGATTAGTTTTAGTTGTCAACTACAAATTTACGAAAATATTTTCGAAGTCCTGTTGATTTCGCTCAAATCGCGTATAACAACACCCATAACAACCTACCGTAGCATTACACAGAACACGGGAATCATCCGAAAAATTTCTAGGGGTTTCCCATCAAATAAATTAGAAATAAAAAGGGCATCGGAGTTCCCCACATATCCAAAGGATACAGAGGGCTCCGGTGCCGATTTATTATGCAATAGAAATACGATTTTAGTGGATTTCCTGCTCTAATTCATCGAATAGTGCACAGGAAAAGAACTGACCAAGCGTAATATCAAGGCCGTCACAGAGCTTTTTTATGGTGGCGATGGATACACGCTGACGGGACGGGTCGAGCATGCTATATACCGTAGATGGTGTTACACCGGCGCGGGTCGCTAACTCGTTAGGACGTATCCCACGCTGGTCGCAGAGCTGTTCAAAGCGTTTGGCAACGGCATCTTTTACAGTCATGATGAAGTTCACCTCAACATGATAGTACAGAAGTTTGTGCAGCTTCGTATACGCAGTTGCGTATATTGTGAGATTGTTTTATGATATAAGAGGTACGCGGTTGCGTAACGATATGAGAATGCAGTTACCAGCAAAACAAAAAAGTATCCTCCATATGGAAAATGAAAGACCGTGACTAAAATTGAGCGTTATTCCAACAGATTTGGCGCTTTTCTGCCCCTCACAGACACCTGATGGGAGAAAATTCGGTTCATCTCCCGGCGCTTTCGGGTCAGATCAGAGTGCACATAACGCTGCAAGGTGATGTTGGCATTGGCGTGTCCTAACAATTCGCTGAGGGTCTTTACATCGCACCCCGCCTGCAGACAGGTGGTAGCAAAGGTATGGCGCAGCGCGTGCGGACGTACCTGCCGGACAGCTGCCTGTTTCAGATACGCCTTGATGCTTTTTCGATAGCAGCGGGGTTCTGTGGGCTTGGATTCAGTACCAGATAGAAGCCATGTAGAATTATTGGTGTTTCCGCGCAGCCTTTTCAGCATAATAAGCAGCTGCTTCGGGATTGGAATTTCCCGGCGGGAGGTGCGGGTTTTAGGCGTTTGGATGACTACCTTTGTATGTCCATTTCCGCAGGAAATTCGGCAGACCGTCCGGTTGATCTTCAGCGTTCCGAGTTTCAGGTCGAAATCGCCCCACTGTAAGCCGCAGATCTCGCCAATACGCAGCCCCAATTCCACCCCTAATAATAAGCCAATTTTGCGGGGCGTGGGGTTCTCCTGTACATACTGATAAAGCCGCTGCTGCTCTGCCGGGGAAAGGGGGACGGGTGTTTTATCAATAACTTTTGGCAGCGCTACTTCCAGTTCCATCGGACGGATCAGGCGTAAATGTGCGGCATATTTGCAGATGCGGCGCAACATCGAGAGGCATTCCCGGGCAGAGGAGTTTCCCAGCGGCTTGTGCGTGGCATCTGTAGGCGCAATGATTTGCTGCATGGCCTGTTCCAGAAAGCTCTCGTCAAGGGACGCAACGGGCACTTTGCTCAAAACAGGGAGAAGATACTTGTGCAGTGTGTACGAATAATGTGCATAGGTGGATTCTTTTACGGCATTCCGTTGGGAGTGCAGCCATACCTCAGCCAATGCTTCAAAGGTCAGGTCGGTTCTTTTCAGGTTGTAAAACCCCGCCTCAGCTTTCTTTTGGACCAGCACATATTTGACCTCTGCGTAGATCGTGCCATAGACGTAGCCCCACTGAATTTTGCCTTCCGATGTGCGTGCCTTGATGTATCGGCCTTCCCATCGACCATCCTTGCGTTTATGAATGTTTTCTCCCCGTCGTGCCATTTCTGCTTCCTCCTGCGATTTGGACACCCATTTGACCACTTATTTTGTCCGCCTTCATTTTCAGCTGGATTTTTCATGCGAAACTGGGCAATGTGCAAAAAAGTTTCAGCTTCTGCGAGTTTTTTTCTAAGGTCATGTGAGATGCATTTGTAAAGATTTCTATTGAATCCCAGATATAACCATGATAAAATAATAGAAGAATTCAAACAACGATGTCGAAAGATCGGTATCCTCCATTTTCCATGTGGAGGATACCCCTTTATTGCGGAAAGGGGTGAACAAGGTGGCATTGCGCCTGTTTGAGCACAACGAGAAAGCGTACAAATCGGCGGTTCGGATGATGGAGCAGTACGGCAAGGCTGCCATTGTTCATCCCACCGGCACCGGAAAGAGCTACATTGCGTTCAAGCTGATCGAGGACAACCCAGAGAAGGTCGTAATCTGGCTTTCTCCAAGTGAATATATCTTTAAGACCCAGCTGGAGAGCCTGAAAAGGAACGACCCGGATTTTCCGTTGGCAAACGTTCACTTTTATACCTACGCCAAACTGATGTGTTGCACGCAGACGCAGCTGGAGAAAATTGCAGCGCAGAAGCCTGCCTATATTATACTCGATGAATTCCACCGTGCCGGTGCGGAATGCTGGGGCGAAAGCACGGTGGCTTTATTAAAGTTATGCCCAGAGGCAAAGCTTCTGGGGCTGACGGCAACAAACATCCGGTATCTGGATAATAACCGTGACATGGCCGAAGAGCTCTTTGATGGGCATACGGCGAGCGACATGACCCTTGGCGAAGCAGTCGTCAGGGGCATTTTGCCTGCCCCGAAATATGTAACTACGGTCTACCAGTACCAGAAAGCCCTTGCAAAGTATCAGGCGCGGGTGGATAACCTGCGGACACCGGGCATTCAGGACGCCAACCAAAAATATCTGGATGCGCTGCGCCGGGCACTGGAGCAGGCGGACGGTCTGGACAGGGTCTTTGCCCATCATATCACAAACAAATCTGGCAAGTACATTGTGTTCTGCGCCAACAAGGAGCACATGGACGAGATGGTATCCCATGTGCCGGAGTGGTTCGCCGGGGTCAACCCAGATGTGGTGGTGTACGAAGCCTACTCGGATGACCCGAATACGGACAAGGCGTTTGCGGACTTCAAAACGGACACAAGCGACCGTCTGAAGCTGCTGTTCTGCATCGACATGCTCAACGAGGGCGTCCATGTGGAGGGCATTTCCGGCGTCATTTTGTTCCGTCCAACGATTTCGCCCATTATCTACAAGCAGCAGATAGGGCGTGCCCTGACCGCTGGGGATAATACAACGCCGCTTATCCTAGATGTTGTCAACAATTTCGAGGGCTTGACCAGTATTTCCGGTTTGCAAGGCGAGATGCAGGAGGCGGTCCACCGGCTCTATGCCAACGGTGAGGGCGATAGGATCGTCACCGAGCGATTCGAGGTCATCGAGCAGGTGCATGACTGCCGGGTGCTGTTCGAGCAGCTGCAGGCGAGCCTTTCGTCCGGTTGGGAGCACTATTTCTCCGAGGCGAGCATCTACTATGCGGAGCATGGCAACCTGAACGTCCCGAAACTGTATACCACGCCCGGCGGTCTGAGCCTTGGCGTGTGGCTGGTCACTCAGCGTCGTGTGCGCGAGGGACAAATTCAAGGCATCCTGACCGAACAACAGATTCAACGGCTGGACAGCATCGGCATGGTCTGGGGCAACCGGAAGGAAATTGCGTGGCAGCACGGATTTGAGGTCGCAAAGAAATACCACGACACCTACGGAAACCTGATGGTGCCCGGAAAGTATGTGGATCCGGACGGCTATCCCTTAGGACAGTGGATCATCAAGACCCGGCAGCAAAAGCTGAACGGCCGACTGAAGGAAGAACGCATCGCACAGCTTGATGAGATCGGCATGGTGTGGAACATTTTCGATGCCAAGTGGGAAAAGGCTTATGCGCTGGCTGCGGCTTATTATGAGGAAAACGGCAACCTGAATATCCCACGTTCCTATGTGACAGCGGCTGGCGAACGGCTGGGACAATGGGTCGAAAGCCAGCAATGGGCGTACCCGAAAGGAAAACTGACGGAGGAACAGGTCGAGCGGCTCAGCCGGATCGGGATGTACTGGGGCAATCGCAATGACCGCAAGTGGAACGAGGGGTATCAGGAGGCAAAGCGCTATTTTGATGCCCACGGCGACCTGAACGTCCCAGCAGAATATGTGTCACCGGGCGGTTACAACCTCGGAAATTGGGTCAAACGGCAACGGTATACCCGCCAGAATCCAGAAAAAAGCGGTGCGGTGCTGACAGAGGAACGTATTGCAAAGCTGGATGCCATCGGGATGCGGTGGGGGAAAAGTAACTCGAAGCACCCATCTAAGCAAGCGATACAAGCTGAAACAGTTACCGCAAAAGCGGGTTAAAACAAGAAATCTATAAACAAACGCGAATTTATGTGAGGAGAAAAAATGGCTACGAATACTGTCGGAATCGATAAGGAAGTTGAAGTTAACCGCAAGGAAAATCTGCGGAACCATCGCCTGTACTGGATCGGGCGTCGGACGCAGGACGTAATCTTGTCATCGCTGGCACTGGTGGTGCTGTCGCCGGTCATGCTGGCTACGGCTATTGCAATTGTGGTGGATGACCCGTCTGCGGGGCCTGTTTTCAGTCAGGAGCGCATTGGCCGCAACGGCAAGCCCTTTAAGTTCTATAAGTTCCGCTCCATGTGCCCAAATGCAGAGGCAAAGCTGGACGATTTGCTTGACCAGAACGAGATGGATGGTCCTGTGTTCAAGATCAAGGACGACCCCCGCATTACCCGTGTGGGCAAGTTTATCCGGAAGACCAGCATTGATGAGTTGCCGCAGCTGTGGAACATCCTGAAGGGTGATATGAGCATTGTGGGTCCCCGCCCGGCACTTCCCCGCGAGGTGGAGCAGTACGGCGACTACGAAAAGCAGCGTCTGTATGTGACTCCCGGCCTGAGTTGCTACTGGCAGATCGCCCCGCACCGCAACGATCTCACTTTTGAAGAGTGGATGGATCTGGATGTGAAATACGTCAAGGAGCGCAGCTTCTGGGTGGATTGGAAGATTATTTTTAAGACCTTCAAGGTGTGCTTGCTGGGGCGTGGGGAGTAAAAATAACAGTACATGGAAGGAAAACGGTTGGAAAGACGAGATGGAAAAAGACCTTAGAATTGCGGTATTGGGACAGAAGCGATTGTCGAGAGAGGGCGGCGTAGAAATTGTCGTAAAGGAGCTTTGCACGCGGATGGCACAGCAAGGCTGTCAGGTGACCTGCTACAACCGGTCGGGACATCATGTAAGCGGCGCAGAGTATGACGATATCGATAACACGAACTATGAAGGAATCCGGCAGAAGTACGTTCCAACGATAGAGAAAAAAGGCCTTGCAGCGGTAAGCGCATCGGCTTTTGCAGCGCTTTACAGTGCATTTGGAAAATACGATGTGGTGCATATCCATGCAGAGGGACCGGCTTTCTTCTCATGGTTGCCCAAAATGTTTGGCAAAAGGGTGGTGGTTACCATCCATGGCGTTGACTGGCAGCGTGAGAAGTGGCAGTCGGGGTTTGGTTCCAAATTTATCCGTCAGGGCGAAAAAAATGCCGTGAAATATGCGGATGAGATCATCGTTCTGAGCAAGGGCGTGCAGGACTATTTCAAGGAAACTTATGGTAGAGAAACGCACTTTATCCCCAATGGCGTGAATAGGCCGCAGATTCGGGAAGCAAATCTGATCACAGATAAGTTCGGGCTGAAAAAAGATTCCTACATATTGTTCCTCGGGCGTCTTGTGCCGGAAAAGGGTATTCGATATCTGGTCGAGGCATTCAAAAATGTCAGGACGGATAAGAAACTGGTCATCGCAGGTGGCTCCAGTGATACCGATTCCTTTATGGAAGAACTGAAAGAACTGGCGAAGGATGACAATCGAATCCTCTTTACCGGGTTCGTGCAGGGAGCGATGCTGGATGAACTGTACAGCAACGCCTATATCTATACGCTGCCGTCTGATCTGGAGGGAATGCCCTTGAGCCTGCTGGAGGCGATGAGCTACGGCAATTGCTGTCTGGTTTCTGATATTCCAGAGTGTGCAGAGGTTGTGGAAGATAAGGCGCTGATTTTCAAAAAGGCTGATGTGCAGGATCTGCAAGAAAAGCTGCAGGACGCCTGTGACCATCCTGAAATGGTTATGAAAATGAAGAAGCAGGCAGCTGACTTTATCTGCGAGAAATATAACTGGGATGAAGTTGTAAAGGAAACGATGAAACTGTACAGGAGAAAATAATAGATGAGAGTATTGATTATAAATAAGTTTTTGTATCCCAACGGTGGATCAGAGACGTACATATTTAAGCTGGGTGAGGCGCTGGAGCAGCACGGACATGAGGTTCAGTACTTCGGCATGGAGCATGAAGGTCGCTGCGTGGGCAACCGCGTCAATGCTTATACATCTGATATGGACTTCCACGGTGGCAGCAAACTGAGCAAGCTGACCTACCCGATCAAGACCATCTACAGCAAGGAAGCACGGGTGCAGCTGAGAAAAGTTCTGGACGACTTCAAGCCGGATGTCTGTCACCTGAACAACTTCAACTACCAGCTGACACCTTCCATCATCCTGGAAATCGTGAAGTGGCGCAAGGAGACCGGAAGGAATTGTAAAATCATCTTCACGGCACATGACTACCAGCTGGTCTGCCCGAACCACATGCTGAACAATCCGAACACCCACCAGAACTGTGAGAAGTGCCTCGGCGGTCATTTCGTGAACTGCATGAAAGGCAAGTGCATCCACGGCTCCACGGCGAAATCTGCCATCGGCATGATGGAGGCTGAGTTCTGGAAGTGGAAGGGCACCTACAAGTACATTGACACCATGATCTGCTGCTCCGAGTTCATGAAGACCAAGATGGACAGCAACCCGCTGTTTGCAACGAAGACCGTGGCAATGCACAACTTCATCGACAAGGTGGAGTGGAAAGAGACGGAAAAGAAGGATTACATCCTTTACTTTGGCCGATTCTCTGAGGAAAAGGGCATTGGCACACTCATCAAGGTCTGCAAGGATCTGCCGGATGTACAGTTCATCTTCGCCGGTACTGGCCCGCTGGAAGAGACGGTAAATGGCATTAAGAACATCAAGAACGTTGGTTTCCAGAAAGGCGAGGCACTGGAAAAACTCATCCGTGAGGCACGCTTCTCTATCTACCCGTCTGAGTGGTATGAGAACTGCCCGTTCTCTGTAATGGAATCCCAGATGTACGGCACGCCGGTGCTGGGTGCAAACATCGGCGGCATCCCGGAACTGATTCAGGTTGGCAAGACCGGCGAGCTGTTTGAGAGTGGTAATGCCGAAGATCTGAAGAAGAAAATCGAGAAGCTCTGGGGTGATAAGGAGCTGTGTGCGAAGTACAGTGCGAACTGTAAGGACATCAGCTTCGATACCATTGATGAGTATTACGAGAAAATTATGAAGGTGTATCAGTAAGACTGGTACGTGAGGAGAGAATTTGTGGCTACAAAAGCGGATCGATACGAGGGAATAGATGGATTGAAGGCATATGCCATTATTGGAATTGCTCTGATGCACGTATTATCGAATGGAAAATACGAAATTGGAGGATTTGCATTTAACCAGCTTATTCCGTCTTTCACAAACCTCGTTTTCCTTTTTATGATGGTCAGCGGCTTTGGTATGTGCTGCGGCTATTACCAGAGAATAATTGACCAGAAGATCAGCGTAGAGGATTTCTACAAGAAACGGTACATCAAAATCTGGCCGTATTTTGCACTGCTTTGTGCGTTAGACTTTGTGATTTCACCAAGCAAGGAATCCTTGTTTGAAGTTTTCACAAATTTGACATTATGCCAAGGGTTACTGCCGAATGCCAAGATTTCGGTCATTGGTGTGAGCTGGACACTGGCAGTTATTTTTGTGTTCTATATGCTGTTCCCGTTCTTCTGTTTTCTGATTGGAAATAAGAAGAGAGCGTGGGGCGTAGCAGTTGTGGCACTGATGTTTAACTGGCTGTGCGCTAATTACTTCAAAGCTGGAAGGACTAGTATCGTCTACGATGCGATTTACTTTATCGCAGGTGGCCTGATTTTTCTCTATCGAAAAGAACTGGCCGAGTTCGCATCGAAGTACAAAATCATCGCCGGAGCGGTTCTGTTGATTGCCACGGTTGCATATTTTGCGTTAGGCAGTTCTACACTTACGATGCTGTTCTTCTGTGTGGCAGCACTGGTCTATACCCTCGGCTGTAAAGTGGGGGGGTACTGGTCAATCCAGTTGCCAAGTTCCTCGGGGGTATCAGCTTCGAGATTTACCTGTGCCACATGGTGATTTATCGTGTGCTTGAGAAGCTGCACCTCGTTCATCTATTTGGAAACGGTCTGCTGGCATATATCTTCACGGCAGTCGCAGTTATATGCGGCTCGGTTGTGTTCTCAGTATGCGCCAAGTGGTTCTTAAATAAAATCGAAACATTCTTAAAAGAGAGAGTAAACAATAGGAGAGCTAATCATGTCTGAAGAAAAGAAGTTAAATGGTACGGTCATCGTTACTTATCGCTGCAACGCTCGTTGTTCTATGTGCAACCGTTATAAGGCACCTTCCAAGCCGGAAGAGGAAATCAGCATCGAGACCATTAAGAAGCTGCCAAAGATGTACTTCACAAACATCACCGGCGGTGAACCGTTCATCCGTACTGACCTGAAGGATATCGTGCGTGAACTGTACAAGAAGTCTGACCGTATCGTTATTTCCACGAACGGTTTCTTCACAGATCGTATCGTTGATCTGTGTAAGGAGTTCCCTCAGATCGGTATTCGTATCTCTATCGAGGGTCTGGAGCAGACCAACAATGAGATTCGTGGCCTGCAGAACGGCTACCAGCGTGGTTACAGCACACTGAAGAAGCTGCGTGAAATGGGCATGAAGGATGTCGGTTTTGGTATGACCGTTCAGGACAAGAATGCTCCTGACCTGGTTCCGCTGTACAAGATTTCCGATGAGATGGGCATGGAGTTTGCTACGGCTTCTTTGCATAACAGCTTCTACTTTGTTGAAGCAAAGAACATCATCCATGATCGTCCGATGGTCGCAAAGAACTTCGAGAATCTGGTCAACGAACTGCTCCGTAGCAACAGCCCGAAGAAGTGGTTCCGTGCTTACTTTAACCACGGTCTGATCAATTACATCTACGGCCAGAAGCGTCTGCTGCCTTGCGATATGAGCTTCGATACCTTCTTCATCGACCCGTATGGCGATGTTATGCCTTGCAATGGCACAAAGGATAAAGAGGTCATGGGCAACCTGAACAATCAGACTTGGGATGAGCTGTGGAACAGCCCGGAGGCAGAGAAGGTTCGTGCAAAGGTTCGTTGCTGCGACCGTGACTGCTGGATGATCGGCAGCGTAAGTCCTGCGATGCACAAGTACATCTGGAAACCTGCTACCTGGGTTCTGGTACACAAGTTCAAGGCACTGTTCACCAAGCATCCGTACAGCATGTATGAGCTGAAGATTTGCCGTGATTATCGTGATGGCAAAGTCGCCAAAGAGGAACTCGATAAGTGCAGCACCTGCGATATGAACTGTGTGATCAACAACGGTCTGAGTGAAGCATCCAAGGAACAGCTGAAGCATAAGACCGGCGAGGAAATTGTGGATGCCGATATCGCACAGCAGATGGAGAAGAGATAAGAAATGAATGCAAATAAACTATTATGTAGGTTACTTTTGCTATTTCCAGTTTTTACTTTGTTTCAGTCATTTCCGCTTTTGAGATGGATTAATAAGGCACTGTTGATTTGTGTAATTATTGTATTACTTTTTTTAACAGTCCGAAAAATGAAAAAAAGATGGGCTGGAATATTGGTTACGGTTGTAGTCGTGCATGTATATGCGCTCATGCAGACAACTTTCCCACTGTATAACAGCAACATGCTTTTTTATTATGGATTTTGGATATTGCTAACAATTTATTATACGAGTTATCCCGAATGTGCAGCAAGTCATTTTAAAGAAAATGAAAGATACATAGAAAAAATTGTACAGTTGTGGTCTGTCATTGTCGGAATTTCTATTTTTATGCCATCGTCATATGTAATCAATAAAGCATGGGGGAGCGGAAGATATTTTGTGTCTATAACGGGTGATTCGTTTCGACTTGCACCAACATGTCTTATGATTGTAACTTTGGTATTGGGACTTTACTGCTTAACAAAAAGTAAAAAATATTTGTTTTACACCATTATTCCAATGTATGGCTTTTTGATGTGTGGTTCAAGAACCTATCTTGGAATAGGACTGTTAGTGGTTCCTGCTTTTTGGTATATATATTGTGAGAAAAAACGGTACTTCTATTTTTCTCTTATTCCATTAGTGATACTAATGGGGATTTTAATTTTGAATTCGGCAGCAGGATCTAAAATCGCAGCAACGACATATACGACTAATAGTTTCTTTGACAAATGGGGAACGATTACTAACGGCCGAACAGTTTTCTGGAATTTGGATCTTAAGTACTTCTTTAAAGAAAATATCCTTAATCAATTATTGGGCTGTGGGTTTAATTTTGATTATCAGATTACTAAAAGGTTCTATACAGCAGCGCATTGGGCACATAATGATTTTATAAGTGTTCTGTTGAATTTTGGTTATATTGGATTGGGCATTTATATTTATTCAGTGTATGGACTATTAAAGACATTTATTCTCGATATGAGAATGCCAAAGTTAGTGGTAACTTTAGTGTTTATGATATGGTTTTTAAATGCGATGTTTAATATGTTTTACACATACACGTGCAGTATGGTGTGTTTTCCAATGATGCTCATTGCGCTTAAAGAATATTATATGTTTAAGGTGGAAATAGCAAATGAATAGAATCAAATTCAAACGTAGAATTGGTCAGGTGCGATGTGCTGCAAAATATTATATTGTATATGTTATATCAAAATTATATCGTGTCCATGACAATGCATGGCTGATTGCAGAGCGAGGGACGGATGCACGTGATAATGGATATGTTTTTTATAGATATTTAAAAAAGGTACACCCGGAAATTAGTGTGAAGTTTGTAATATCAGATACATCTCCAGATAGAGACAGATTGGAAACAGGTGATATCGTTCGATATGGCTCTTTTGAACATTATTTAAGATATATTACAGCGCCGATGCTTTTGTCTACACATTACCAGGGTTATTCGCCTAATTTTGAGTTGTTTTCTCAGTTAGATAAAAGGGGCCTGATAAGTGTCAAAGGAAAAAAGGTATTGCTTGATCATTGTGTTCGAATGGGAAAGGCTGGCTGTACAGCCAATACAGTAAAAATAGATTTAATGATATGCTCAATTCCGAGAGAATATGAGGCACTTTCAAAGAACTCTGGATACAAACCGAGCGTTTTATGTGATATAGGCATGCCGAGATTTGACAATTTGATCGACGAGTCTGAAAAACTTCCAATAAAGCAAATTTTATTTATGCCGACATGGAGAGTTAAATATACAAATGCAAGCGAAATGGATTTCGTTCGAGATGAATATTTCATTGGTTGCAAAGAATTGTTGGAGAGCGATGAACTAGCTTCATTTCTTGAAGAGAAAAATATGAATTTTGTTTTTTACCCTCATATTGAAATGCAAAAGTATATTCATCTGTTTTCTGCCAAATCGAAAAGAATTGTAATACGTGATGCTGGCTCTGCAATTGTTGAAAATCTTCTTTTGGAAAGTTCAATATTGATTACAGATTACTCTAGCGTGTTTTTTGATTTCGCTTATATGCTAAAACCAGTAATCTATTATCAGTTTGACAACGATGAGAACGAACGAGCAGCGAGCAAAAGATGGTTCGATTTTGAAAAAGATGGATTTGGACCAATTTGCAGAAAAAGTACGGAAGTAATTAAGATATTGCATGAGTTGGAAAATACACGGTTGGGTGAAAAATATCAAAAACGGGTTAAAGAAATGTTTCCTATCCGAGATAAAAATAATTCAGAACGAGTGTACCAAGCAATTATAGGTTTAGAGAAAGATGAAAGAAAATAGAAATGGCTTGAAAAAAAATTATGCATACAATTTGCTTTATCGAATTGTAACATTAGTCACACCATTGATTACATCTCCGTATATTTCGCGAGTGATTGGAGCAGATGGAATTGGTCAATACAGTTATACATATGCAATTTCCCATTATTTTTTGATTTTTGCAGTGCTGGGCGTTTCCGACTATGGTAATAGATGTATTGCAAAAGTAAGAGATTCTAAAGAAGAACGAAACAAAGTTTTTAGTGAGATTGTATCCCTGCAAATACTATTATCAGTAGGAATGAGTATATTATACATTATATACTGCTTGGTGGTTACTGAAAATAGAAGACTTGCTTATATGCAGGGGTTTAACGTTCTCTCTGCGATATTTGATGTGACATGGCTGCTATTTGGATTGGAACTCTTTTATGTTACAACATTGCGAAATGTTATTGTAAAAATAGGAACAGTGTTGTTGATTCTTTTATTGGTTAAATCACCAAATGATGTTTGGAAATATACATTAATTATGTCAGGAGGAACACTGGTAGGTCAGTTATCGGTTTGGCCAATTTTAAGAAATTACGTTTGTTTTATAAGACCAAAATGGAATGATGTTATAAAACACTTGAAGCCGAATCTAGTGCTGTTTTTACCAGTTATTGCAAATGATCTACTGGGATATTTTGATAAGATTATGATTGGAAACATGTCTATTGATGCCGAATTAGGCTGCTACGATAATGCTGAAAAATTGCTGAGTATTCCTAATAGCTTAGTGACAGCGTTAGGTACTGTTATGCTGCCACGAGTATCCAATTCAATCGCAAAAGGAGAACTAAAATCGGTCAATGAAATGATTCAAAAATCAATGCTATTTGTAGTATTTGCAACGAGTGCATTGGTTTTTGGAATATGCGCAGTAGCTAAAGAGTTTGTTCCCTTGTTTTTTGGGACAGGGTTTGATTTGGTTGTTCCACTATTATACACTTTAGCGCCATATATTATTTTCGTTAGTTGGGCGAATGTTTTGAAAACACAGGTTTTACTTCCAAATAATAAAGATATGACATTTGTCGTTTGCTTAATCTTGGGTGCATTTGTTAATGTGGTGTTAAATTACTGTTTAATCGGAACTAGCGGTGCAGTTGGAGCTGCAATCGCAACAACAATTTCTGAGGGATTGATTGCGGTTTCAGAAACAGTTGCGCTAAGAAAACTTATTGATGTAAAGCGTTATCTAATTCAAGGACTACCCTTTATATTATTTGGTTTTTTAATGTTCAGTGTGATTCATGATTTATATGTTTTGAATGATATCATTACGTTAATCTGTAAAGTAATGATTGGCGCTATCGTATATTTGGTATGCTCATGGCTGTATATTTATAGATTCTATCCGGATGTGATCACGTCCTTAAAAGTATTTCGGAGGAAAAAAGAATGAAAAAAGTAACATGCATCAGCTATCATGCTACCGGCTCAGGAGCGGTAGATGATTATTTGCGGGAATTCGATGGTTTTACATATGCTCCTTCAGATGTTGAATGTAGGTTTTTACAGGATCCGGACGGAATTTCTGATCTAGAATATAACCTTGTTGATAATTGGCACAGGCTCAATAGCGGATTTGCAGTAAAACGTTATAAAAAATTTGCCAGAATGAATAAGAGAACGTATCAGCTGATATTTGGTAAGTGCTGGCTGGATGAGACTGACAAATATATCCGTGATTTGGTGGATTTTGAATTTCCTGGTTATTGGCATGGGGATGTAAACGAACAGCCCTTTATCCCATGGGCGATTTATAAAATACGGAGAGCTTTTTCAAAAATAATGCCGCGTAAATATAGAAAAACGCAGGATTACAACTATTTTCCGTATTTAACAAGTTATCATTGCGCTTGTAGCAGAGAAGAATTCTATCAAAAAACCCAGGATTACACGGAGGCACTGTGCGAGAAAATGGCAAGGCCTGATACAGAATACCTTGTACTGGATCAATGTGTATCGACTACAAATGTAAAAAGATACTTAAATTACATTCGGGATCTAAAGGTTATTATAGTAGATAGAGATCCAAGGGATGTTTATATTCAAGCAATGAGGGATGGAGACCATGTTTTGCCGCATGATCCTCTTTTGTTCGCAAAGCAATATCGAGATATGCGGCGAACGATTGACGATGAGATAAAGGATCCCAGAATACTGAGAATTCATTTTGAGGATTTGATTTATCGGTATGATTTTACCACCAAACAGATAAATGAATTTCTGGGAATTTCCGAGGAAAAACATAAAGATCTTCGAAAACATTTTAATCCGGACATATCAATAAGAAATACGCAACTGTGGATAAATGATAAAAACTATAATAACCAGATAAAAATTATAGAACAAGAACTCGAGGATTTTTTATACCTATTTCCTAACAGGGAGGATGATAGACAGTGATTAAAGAAATCAAAGGCGAAGACTTTCGGAAAATGCAACTAACAGAACTGGATATGTTGGTTGAATTTGATAAGGTTTGTAGAAAGTATAATATCAACTATGTCTTATTTGGTGGAAGTCTGCTTGGAGCGGTGAGACATCAGGGGTATATTCCATGGGATGATGATGCTGACATTGGAATGCTTCGCGAAGATTACGAAACATTCAAGAAGCATAAAGACGAGATGAATCCTAATATTTGCTTCTTTCAAGATCATGATACAGACCCTGAATATAGATGGGAATATGGAAAACTACGACGTACAGGCTCTACTTATATTCGAGTTGGTCAGGAACACTTGAAATGTAAAACCGGAATTTTTGTTGATGTGTTTCCAATGGATGATATTCCGCTTTCAATTGTTGGGCAAATATTTCAGGATTTGCATTGCTATTGTTTGCGGAAGATTCTATGGTCTGAGGTGGCAAAAGAAAACACAGTGGGATTTTGGAAGGTATGGTTTACCCTTCTATCGAAGATTTCGGTCGATTTTGCATTTCATGGATATGAAAAATATTCAAAGAAGAGCAGAAATTCTTCGCTCAATCGGGTTCGATGCTTAGGATTTCCTGCAACAGGGATGTTATATAAAAAGAACCCACTGAGTGAGCGATATGGGATGCCAAAATCATGGTTTACAGACCGCGCAGAATATATGTTTGAAGAAAAAAAGTTGTACAGTTCAAAAGACTATGATACGGTTTTGAAATATATCTATGGCGATTATATGAAGCTTCCTCCTGAAGATCAGAGAGAGCCACATTCGCCTTGTTCGGAGATAGTATTTCCAGGTGAGGAAAATATATGATTATAAGGTGTCAAAAAGAAGATGAGAAAATCATCGAATCATATATTGGAACAGAATATTATAAATGTCTTTATCTCTATATGAATTTGCAAAGATATGGAACTGGTTCACAAGCTATTGATGTCTATATGGATAAATTTGAAAATAAAATAAAAGCGGTTTATTTATTTTATTTTTCGTGTGTCCATGTATACTCGATAGATAATGATTTTAGTGTACCAGAATTAAAAGAACTGCTTAAAAGTCATCCAATAAAAATGATTTATTGCGAAAAAAGTACAGCAGAGTATATAGGAGGTAATTATTCCAGTAGCGAACGGCCTTTTACTATAACGTATGGTTGGGTAGCAGAAATCACTAATGTTGATGAAAAACATAGAGAATCAGTACAATTAGCATCTGCGAACGATTTTAAACAGATTGTTCAAATGATCTATGGCGATGAAGATATTGGAAAATCTTATAATAAAAATGAACTGGCTGAGCAGCTTCTTCAGCGTTCCAAAGAAGGATATTCCAGAAATTATGTGATAAAAAAGAACGATGTGGTAATTGCTCATGCGTGTACAAATGCAGAAATAGATGGAGTAGCTATTGTCGCAGAGCTAATAGTTAATAAAGAGTATCGAAGGAGAGGCTATGCACTAGAAATATGGAGAGCTATTTGCGAAGAAGTATTAAAAGAGGGAAAAAGAGTTTTTTCCTTCTATTATTCAAACGAATCCAGAAATCTCCATAGGAAAGTAGGCTTTCACGAAGTTTGCGAATGGGGAAAAATTGTATTTAATAATAATTACATGGAGGTATAAATATGTTGAATTTTACAGTTGGACCGGTTATGTCAGATGAAAAGATTAGAGCAATTGGTGCAGAACAGGTTCCATATTTCAGAACGCCTGAGTTCTCTGCTGTTATGCTTGAAAATGAAAAGCTGATGAAGCAGTTTGCGAAAGCTGGCGATGATGCTAGAGTGGTGTTTATCACTGGCTCTGGTACAGCAGCTATGGAAGCAACTGTTATGAATGTCTTTGATAAGAAGGATAAAGTTTTGGTCGTAAACGGCGGCAGTTTTGGTCAGCGGTTTGTTGAGTTGTGCCAGATTCATGAGATTCCGTATGAGGAAATCAAGCTGGAGAAAGGTAAAGCACTCAAAAAAGAGCAGTTGGATATGTACGACGGTAAAGGCTTTACAGGGTTCCTCGTTAATGTACATGAAACCTCAACAGGTGTTCACTATGACATTGAGATGATCAGTGAGTTTTGTAAGAAAAACGGAATTTTTTTGGTCGTGGACGCCATTAGTTCCTTCCTTGCAGACGATTTTGATATGAACAAATTGGGTGTGCAGGTAATGATTACTGGTTCTCAGAAAGCATTGGCTTGTCCTCCGGGCGTATCAGTTATTGTCTTGTCCGATGAAGCGGTCAAACGTGTAGAGGCCCGCGATGTGAAGTGTATGTATCTAAATCTGAAGTCTGCTCTTAAAAATGGCGAGCGGGGACAAACACCCTTTACACCAGCAGTTGGTACTTTACGCCAGATCAATGCTCGTCTGAAAGAAATAGAAGCCGCTGGCGGTGTTGAGAGTGAAACAAAGAAAATTGCGGAACTTGCTCAAGATTTCAGAGATAAGATTAAGGGATTACCGCTTGAAATCGTTTCTGAGTCGATGTCCAATGCAGTTACACCGTTGCATCCTTTGAATGTATCGGCCTATGATGTTTTTACGATACTCAAAGATGAGTATGGTATTTGGATTTGTCCCAATGGTGGAGAAATGAAAGAGACCATTTTCCGTGTGGGGCATATTGGTGCATTGACAAAAGAGGACAACTCCACGCTTGTAAATGCTTTAAAGGATTTACAGAAGCGTGGACTTTTGTAAAAAGTGAGAGGAAGCAAGAAATGGTAAAAGTAATTACATACGGAACGTATGACTTGCTTCACTATGGTCATATCAAACTGCTAGAACGTGCAAAAGCACTGGGAGATTATTTGATCGTTGGCGTTACAGCGGATGATTTTGATAAAACCCGTGGAAAAATCAATGTACAGCAGTCCTTGATGGAGCGTATTGAGGCTGTACGTGCCACAGGACTTGCGGATAAGATCATCGTGGAAGAATATGAGGGTCAGAAAATTGATGATATTCGTAGGTACGATGTAGATATTTTCACGGTGGGTTCTGATTGGGCTGGAAAATTTGATTATCTGAATGAATATTGTAAGGTGGTGTATCTTCCGAGAACGGAGGGAATCTCTAGTTCTGAAGTACGGAGTGAACAATGTAAACTTCGTATGGGAATTGTTGGAAAGGCTGCTTTCAGAACAAAGTTTGTAGCAGAGTCTAAATATGTAAACGGCGTTGATGTAATTGGTGTATGTGCATCTCAGAAGAGTGAAGAACCTGAGTTTGATGGGATGTTCTATACCGAAAACTATGATGAACTTCTTGAAAAAGTGGATGCCGTGTATATTGTTTCCAAACCAGAGAAACATTATATTGATACAAAAAAAGCTCTTTTGGCGGGAAAGCATGTTTTGTGTGAATCACCAATTGCTTTAAAAGAAGCGGATTGTGAAGAACTATATTCGATTGCTGAAGAACATGGGCTGGTTCTTATGGATGCTATTAAAACGGCATACTCAACGGCATATGAACGGTTAGTCCTTCTAGCTAAGACTGGAAAAATTGGTAAGGTTGTATCGGTTGATGCTGTTTGTACTAGTCTGCGAGATGGTATTTCAATTGCTGGAACAGATTTAACCCAGAAATGGAATAGTATGTGCGGCTGGGCTCCTGCAGCATTGTTGCCCGTTTTTCAAATACTTGGAACGGAGTACAGGAAAAAAGTAATAACTACGAAATTTTTGGATGAAGCTGCCAATATGGATGCCTATACAAAAATTGATTTTACCTATGGTGGTGCAGTAGCTTCAATCAAAGTAGCAAAAGCTGCAAAATCTGAGGGTGAGTTGATTGTTACGGGAACGAAAGGCTATATCTATGTTCCAGCACCTTGGTGGAAAACAGATTATTTTGAGGTTCGTTATGAGAACGCCGAAGACAATCAAAGATTTTTTTATCAACTTGATGGTGAAGGCATTCGATATGAAATTGTAGCATTTGCAAAATCTGTTGAAGTTAAAAAGCCAATGAACTATGTTGAAAAAGGAGTTTCAAAATCAATAGCTAAAATCATAGAAAGCTTTAATGATCGTACTGATATGATAGTAATATAATACGAAACAGAAATTTGCAGTGATTGAAATAAATGAGATAGAGTGCTATACTAATATTACTATAATTTTCTGGAGGTTTTATTATGCCCAGAACTAAAGGTAGCAAGAATAGGCCCCAAACTGTGACTGCTGATTTTGCAACGCAGATTGCGGAAAAGCAGTCCGCGAAGGAAGCACTCACAGCGGAAATCGCATCCATCACCGCCAACATTGACACTTTAAAGGCTGACCTGAAAACCAAGAAGGCAGCGCTGAAATCTATCGACAAGGAAATTGCCAGAATCGAGGCTAAAAAGGTCAAAGCTGAAACCAAAGCAGCGGAATCCGCAAAGAAAGCCGAAGCAGAGGACGTGCTGAAAAAGCTGCTGGCAAGCGGCGTGAGCGCAGACGATATCCTTGCAAAGTTGAAGTAATCTGAAAATTTCTGACGCAGCAGTTGACGGAAACATCTACGTCGCAAGCAGTGCAACTTGGTACCAACTTGCGATTTTTGAATCGGATTTTTCAAAATCCAAATTCAAAATGCTTGTTGGGCTGTGCCCAATCCCCTTTCGTTCTGCATCGTGCGATGCAGGCTGCGCGTTTGCTCCAAACACTTCTATAACAAAAAAAGATAGCCTAGGGCTCTTCCATAAGGGAAGAATCCTAGGCTATCTTCGTTTATCGGGACTTCATTTTTTCAGCGCCACTCTTTTCCTCTGCAAAGAACAGTTCTACATTTTTCTTTGCACGAAGAAGCTCCTGCATTTCTTCTTTCGCTTTGCGGTAGTCCGGGTAGCGTGCTTTCTTTTCTGTCAGCAGCTTGGAATATTCCGCATCCAACTCCTTGACCTTGGGGAGCGTTTTCAAATTGGCTTCATCAAACGCCGCTTTCGCCGCCTTGTGCAGCGTGATTTCTGTGCGGTGCGTTTCCAGAAAGCGCTTGCTGTATCCGGTCTTGCGGTAGGCGTCATAGACCGGTCGCGTTTTGGCGTAGTTGATGATATGCGCTTTCAGCACTGCAATTTCCGCCAGCCGCTTCTCTGATGCTTTAATGGAATCGCCCAGTTCATGATAGCGTGCAGTTGCAGCGTCCACACGCTCCTGCATTTCCTCGATGCTGCCGATTTTATTTTCCTGTAAGAAGATCAGCGTCCGGGACATTTCTTTTAAGTTGTGCTGCTTTGCCCAGCGGGCAAAACCCGTGCCTTTTCCCTCGGCCAGTTTTGCCTGAATGTCCACCAGCATCTGAAATTTTTGTTCCGGTGCTGGGCACTTTTGCCGAGGCCGATGCTCCGCTTCTCCGGCAAGGACAGCTTTCAATTCTTCCTCGCTGTACCCTGCCCCCAAAGTGCGGAACCGGATGAATCGCTTCTGCCGTGCGCCCTTGACGGAGGTGTACTTTCCGCGTTTGACTTCATAGCCCTGCTGCTCCAGCTTTTGCAGAAAATCCTCGTAGTCATTGGGCTTTTCAGCCAGAGTCCTGTCAATTACACTGCATAGCCGGTCACGGTTGCTCTCCCTTGGCGGGTAAAGTGTGCGCTTCTGCCGCTCCCGGTAAGGCTTTATCTCAATGACGGAGAGCTGATGCTCTAAGCAGATCAGGTCACTCAACCGCTGCACTGCCAATGCCGAAAAGAAAAAATCCCGGAATTTTCGTGTTCCATCCAACGCAGTGGAGTTGTAAATAATGTGGTTGTGGATGTGTTCCCTGTCCGTGTGGGTGGCAACGATAAATGCATATTTGCCTTTGGTAAAGCGCATTGCCAGCTCGTAGCCCACCTTATTGGCTTCCTCGGCGGTGATCTCACCGGGGCGAAAAGACTGCCGTATCTGATAGGCAATCACATCATTTTTCTGTCTGCGCCCTGTGGCAAGTTCGTATTGACGCTTGGAAAGCATAAATTCTTCGTCTGCGGTCAATGGGCTGCACTCGTAGCTACTGACCAGCTCTCCCCTGTTTGTTTTGTCAGGATTCTTCGCGTAGTCCGTGCGGCTTTTCAGGCAGGCCGCAACCGACTTGCCTTTGTTTTTGTGCAGCGCAATCAAACGTATTGCAGCCATTCTGAATCACCCCCGTGTGACAGTCAATACTTGAGCCACTTGTAGCGTTCGCAGCCCCAAACAAAAAAGCCGCCCGAAGGCGGCAAAGATAAAAATACTTACAGTTCTGCAAGCCATTCGCTGAACCGTCCGATGCCCTCTGTGATAGCAGTTGCGCCGAAAAAGAGAACGAAGCAGATAAACTCCGCCACCAGCAGAATGAAAAACTGATCCCAAGTCTGGCGGTAGGCGGTGTAAATGCCGCAGCCGAAGATGTAGAGCATCAGCGGCGCGACCACATAGCTGGACAGAGTCAGCAGCCACTTTGCCATCAGAGCCAGAAACGCCACAAAGAGAGAAATCGGGAAAAGAGCAATTTTCTTCAGCGTAAACATCATATCGAACACCAACCTTTCTTTTCGGCTCTATTATAAAGGTATCAGCTATTGCGTTGCAAGGATGTCAACTGTTATGTACCCCGCAGTCCTCCAACTGCGGGGAAAGTTTTAAAGTTCTGCCAACCGGGAAAGAATCTGCTTGCCGATGCTGATTAGTTCATCCAGCCGCTGCTGCAGGTCCTCCAGATCGGCGGCGTAAACCCGACCATTTTCATTGGCGGCTTTGGCGTACTGGTTCAGATTGTTACTGCACATCTGCAAAAGATACGCCATGCGGCGCAGTTGCGGCAGATCCAAATGCAGACAATATCCGTCCAGTGCCATTTTTCGCAGATAGGAGCCGATGCTCAGAATGCCGCTGGATTCCATTTTGTTCCGAATCCGCTCCAACTCCGGTTTGCTGACCCGGAAATGGAGTTGCTGGTCGCGGCGGTCGCTCACCGGGCATCACCATCCTTATCATAATAGCTGCGGAACGGTTTGACAGGCTCCGACTGATTGGTCTTTTTCCCCAGTGCAGCCAGCACAGACGGACGAGTTGCAGGTGTTTCGGTTTCCTCGGTTTCTTCGGGAGCATCCTGCGAGG
>NZ_PRLD01000026.1 GCF_003287405.1 Faecalibacterium prausnitzii | reverse complement strand
TTGCCAGCATTTTCGCTCACATCCCTCTTATCGGGAGGAATTATGTCAATTTGACACAATTCCTCTCTGCCCATTCAGATAAACCACCACGGCAGTTCCAGCCACAGATTATCCATGGCCTGTTCCTCGGTCTTTTGGGCGCGGCCTTTTGTCAGGTGAAAGTATATCGCCGTGCCGATCAGCGGATGTTCCTCGCCATCAGTAAAGCCATAGCGGTACAGCAGATAGGTCTGCTCCCGCTGGGTCAGCCGTTTCAGACCATCGTACAGTTCCCAGCGCGATTCCTGCTCTTCCATAATGCTCTGCGGCTGCATGGCATAAGGGTCAGCTATGGCTTCGATGCGCCGCAGTTGTTCCTCTCCCGGCAGAACATCGTCCAGCGAAACGCGCTGGCAGCAGATACCGTCCTTATCCTCCGTCACCATCCGCTGCTCAAAAGCGGAAAAGGCATCTCGAACCATATCCATCATGGCGTTACGGATAGCAGGAGCCGCATAGGTCAGGAACTTCATGCCGCGCGCCGCATCAAATTTCGGCACGGCTTTCCATAACCCCAGATTGCCCGCTTGTTTCAAATCGTCCGTGTCAAGGCTCAAGCCAGACTGTGCCAGATTCATGCTGCGAAAAAGGTCATTCGCCACCTTGCCGATAAAGGACTTGTTGTTGTCGATCAGGCTGTCCAACGCGGCAGCATCGCCTTTCTGTGCCAGCGCACAAAGCCGTTCATTCGTCTGCTTCATGGGCGTTTTCCTGCTCTGCGGCAGACTGCAAGATTCCCAACAGACCGCTTCGCAGCTGTTCCAGCGCTTCCGGCGTGGCTCCTTCCATACCCGAAACGCTGTCCAACATTGCATTCGTCAACTGCTCTGCCGTAATCGTTGGGTGCTGCACATCCTGCCCTTTGGTCAATTCGGTGAACATTTTCTCTGCCGCTTTCTTGCTCATGGCTTCCTGCTCGGCGTAATGGCTCCCGATACCCTTTTTGATTTCCTTGACCGCTGCCATGAAGTACGTTTCAATGTCATCAAGGTCGCCTTGGTACACTGGCTTTCTTCGGAGACTGATGTCCTTTGCGGCTTTGGCTGCTTCCGGGGTCTTGACCTTTGTGCGCAGCAGGGTGCTCAATGTCGTGAGCATGGCGTTCTGTGCTGCGATGCCGGAAGCAAAGGTATCATCAAAATACTGCGCTATGCGGTAAGTAAGCTCTGCAAAGCGGGCGTTTTCCAACAGCAGGTTGACCACCTCTGTATTGACACGCCCTGTGTAGAGGTTCTTTGCAGCCTCTACGGACAGGCCAAGTTCGGCAATGTCGTAGTTCTTGCGGTCGGGGATGTTGGTTTCTCCCAGCAGGAAATCCGTAGATACGTTGAACAGCCTTGCAATCTTCAGCACCTGCTCATGGGTCAGGGTTCCTTTCGCGCCACTAATAAAACGGCTGATGGTGCTCTTGGAGCAGCCGATTTCCTTGGCAAGCTCCGGTTGGCTGATATTGTGCTCTTTCATCAAGTCCGCAAGACGGACGTTGGACGGTGCGGGCAGATATTCCTGTGCCATGTGGTCGGCCCTCCTTTTTGAGCTTTTTCCTCATTATAATACGCTCTGCCGTTTTGTTCAATATACGGTCACCTCTCCACCCTTGCTGTTGCAGCCCTGCAACCAGTAAGGGCTTTTTTCTTTTTCCGTTGCAGTTCTGCCGCTTTTTTGCTCTTTCTGCAAAATTCCCCGTATATTCAGGCAGGAAACAAAAAACACCAGAGTTCCCACGCTAGGGTCTCTGGTGCAACGCACGAAACAAAGGAGGAATGCCCTTGAGCCTGTATCAAAAGATCAAGTCCGCCATCACCGTTCGGCAGGTGGGAGAGATGTACGGCATGGAGCCAGACCGCCATGGCATGGTGTGCTGTCCGTTCCATTCCGACAGCGACCCCAGCATGAAGCTGAACGACACCTATTATTACTGCTTTGGCTGCGGAGCCAACGGCGATGCCATCGACCTCACCGCCAAGCTGTTCGACCTGAACCCACGGCAAGCCGCCGAGAAGCTGATACACGACTTCGGGCTTGACCCGGACAAGCCGCCCGCCAACGCCATCGCCCTGCCGCCGCCCAAGCGTGGCCTGACGGACGAGCAGTGGGCAGACATCGCCTACTGCCTGCGGGTGCTGACCGACTATCTCGACCTGCTGCACGACTGGCGAAAGCGTTACAAGCCCGCCAGCCCGGAAGAACCGCATGACCCACGGTTTGAAGAAGCCCTCCACACGACCGAGACCATCGAGCACCTGACGGACTGTGTTGCATTTGGAACGCCCCAGCAGAAGGCCGCTGCCGCCGCACAGCTGCTGTCCGGGTCGTACCTGCTGATGCTGGAGGAGCGCACCGACCGCCTTGCTCTGGCAAAGTGCGCCTGACAATTGATTCACCTAAAGTGGTGGGTCTCACCGTGAGACCTATCACTTCACTTTTCTAAAGGAGAACCACCCTATGAAGAAAAACATTTCCCGCAACCCCTTATGGCCGGACTGGTACAACGGCAAGAAGATCGATGAAGTCCAGTTTGGCCGTGCCTTTCTGGAACAGTGGCCGCTGAAATGCGTCAACGGAACGCTGTACACGCTGGACGGCCCAGTGGAGGACGAAAGCGAGATCAAGCAGCGCATCTTGGAGAACATCGAGGAATATGTCACCTCCGGCCTGTCCAAAAAGGTCACCAACATTCTGGAGACCATCAAGCTGCTGGCCTTTTCCGACCCCTTTCCCATCGAACAGGACTGCATCCATCTCCAGAACGGCGTGTACCATCTGCCGGACGGCTCTTTTCAGGAGACCCGGCTGTTCTGCCAGAACCGCCTGCCTGTGAGGTATGACCCCAAAGCCGCCAGCCCTGACCGCTGGCTGACCTTTCTGCACGAGCTGCTGGACGATGCCGACATCCCCACCTTGCAGGAATATCTGGGCTACTGTCTCATTCCCAGCACCAAAGGGCAGAAGATGATGCTCATCGTTGGCAAGGGCGGCGAGGGCAAGTCCCGCATCGGACTGGTGCTGAAACGGCTCATGGGAGATGCCGCCAGCAACGGCAGCGTCCAGAAAGTGGAGAACAACCGTTTTGCCCGTGCCGATCTGGAACGCCGCCTGCTCATGATCGACGATGACATGGACATGAACGCCCTGCCCAAAACCAACTATATCAAGACCATCGTGACCGCCGAAGCCAAGCTGGACTTGGAACGCAAGGGTGTCCAGAGCTACCAGCGGGACATCTACGCCCGGTTTCTCTGCTTCGGCAACGGTGCGCTGACCTCGCTGTACGACCATTCGGACGGCTTCTTCCGCCGCCAGCTCATCCTGACCACCAAGGACAAGCCTGCCGACCGCACAGACGACCCTTTCCTTGTGGAGAAGATGTGCGCCGAATTGGAGGGCATCCTGCTCTGGTGTTTGGAAGGGCTGCACCGGCTGGTGCAGAACGATTTCCGCTTTACCGTCAGCGAACGAGCCGCCGCCAACGTGGACACCATCAAGCGCAGCAGCAACAATGTCATCGACTTTATGGAGTCCGAGGGCTACTTCCGTTTCAAGGCGGACTACTCCATCAGTTCCAAAGATTTCTATGAAATCTACAAACTGTGGTGCGAAGATAACGCCTGTCACAGCGTATCGGCGATCCGTTTCAGCGCAGAGCTGCGCCAGAATGACCGCCGCTACAACCTTGAAGCCACCAACAACATCTACCTGCCCGGTGGCCGCAGGGTGCGGGGTTTTGTAGGCATTGAACCGCTTGTTCACCCCTGCCCGTAAAAATTGCATTTTTTCACGGAAGAAGTTCGTACAACCTGTACGGTCTGTACTTGTACGCACCTGTACGGCAAATCGAGACAAATTAAGGCGTGTTATCGTTTATATTTCGGGTTTTCGTACACCGTACGAACCGTACAGGTTATTTGAACTCCGTACGCGATTTTTTCGGATGCGTACGGAGCAATCAAGTTCGCATTGTGCGAACTTGATTGTAACTCTCCCGCAGGAGACGTTCCCCCTCGGAGAGCCCACTACACTTTGCAGACCATAGGGATGAAAGTGTCATAGTGGGTTATTACACTTCCGCAGAAGTGCATCTCCGTTCCCCGTCACCTCTCGATGAACCTTGAAAGGAGGGATGCCCTTTGGCAAGAAATGATGGCATTGACCGCACCAGTGTCCGAAACCTCGCTGTTTCGGATAAGGCTGTTGGCAACACCCAACAGCACAACGAGCGCGAAAAGGACAGCTATCGGAACCCCGACATTATCCCCCAGCGTGCTGCATGGAACGTCCACTTCAAGAAGCCAACCGCCAGCTACACCGACCTGTTCGCCCAGCTGGAAGCCGCTGGCACGATTTCCACGCGCGGCCTGAAGCCGGATGCTACCCACTACTGTGAACTGGTCTTTGATGTCAACTCGGCCTATTTTGACAATCACGGTGGCTACGAGTTCGCCAAGCAGTTCTATGAGGATGCCTACAAAGCAGCCGTTCAGATCGTGGGTGGTGAGCAGTATATCCTCTCGGCAGTCATGCACGCCGATGAGATCAACCGTGCCATGACCGAAGCACTGGGCCGGGAGGTCTACCACTACCATCTCCACGTGGTCTATGTACCTGTGGTGGAAAAGCAGATCCTCTGGTCGAAACGCTGCAAGGACAAGGCATTGGTCGGCACCGTCAAGGAGACCGTCATGCAGGTCAGCCGAAGCAAGAAGTGGGCTTCCAAGCCCCTGCTGGACGATGCTGGAAAGCCTGTCCTGCAAAAGAGCGGCAAGCCAGTCCTGAAGAAGTCGTACAGTGTCCTGCAAGACGATTTCTTCAACTATATGCGCAATGCCGGGTACACGGATGTAGAGCGCGGTGAGCGCGGTAGCACCGAAGAACACCTGACCGTCACCCAGTTCAAAGTCCAGCGGGAGCAGGAACGTCTGGACAGCCTGACCGCCCAAGCCGACCAAAAGGCGCAGTCGCTTGCCAAAACCAGTCAGACCCTCTCCAAAAAGGAGAAGGAACTTGCCGCTGTGCAGAAAAAGGCCACGCTCACGAAAGAAGCCCTCATTCATGCGCGCGATCTGGATTATATCGGCAAGCGCACCTTTCTCGGTAACTACTCGCTGACCGAAGAAGAATTTTCCAAACTGAAAAAACAGGCTGACCACGGCTATATGATGGACGTGGAGAACCGCCGCCTGAAAGAAGAACTTTCCACCGCCAAGAAAGAGGCCGTTCGTTGGAGCAACAAGTACCACGACCTGTGGTACGACGTGAAACCCTATCTGGATGCTCTCCACCGTGCGCCCGAACTGGTGCGCGGCTTTCTGGAAAAGATTCTTGCCCCCAAGCAGGAGCGCACCATGAATGTGCAGCAGCGAAACCGCAGGCGTGGGCAAGA
This sequence comes from Faecalibacterium prausnitzii, assembly GCF_003287405.1. GTDB lineage: Bacteria > Bacillota > Clostridia > Oscillospirales > Ruminococcaceae > Faecalibacterium > Faecalibacterium intestinale. The sequence continues at coordinate 2,016 of NZ_PRLD01000026.1, read as the reverse complement.
TGTAGAACTTTAAGCTGAATTTTTAGATGATATGACAATACAAGGAGAAATGCTTATGGATTTTGACCGTAATTCTATGACCGTCCCTGTGCAATCTTCCGATTATACGAATAAGTTCTTGCAAAAGGACTCGAATCCCACTACAATGGAGGTGGTCACTCAAACCAATGCCGTCAAGTCTCCGACTGACAGCCCGGCAACCACGAAGCTGGTGTACACGGTGGAAGAGATTGCACGAATGCTGGCCATCAGCCTGCGCTCTGCTTACAACCTGTGCAACAGCACCACCAAATTCCGTGTCCTGCGGGTAGGCGGAAGCATCCGTGTCCCGAAGGACAGCTTCGATGCGTGGCTCAACCGGGCAGCTTGATAAGGAGGCAACAGTATGGCATATATTACAAAACGCGGCAACTCTTACAGCGTCCGCTACACCTACGAAGATGAACACGGCAAGAGCTGCGACAAATGGGAGAGCTTTCCCACCAAAGAGGAGGCAACGAACCGAAAGAAACAAATCGAACACGAGCTGGCAACGGGAACCTTCCTGATCCCGTCCTCGGTGACGGTGGCAGAGTTCCTGATGGACTGGCTGCCCAAGCAGTGCAGCAAACACAAGTGGGCTCCCAAGACCTACGAATCCAACCTTTCCACCATCCAGAATCTGATTATCCCCTATATCGGTGATATGGAGATGCAGAAACTCAGACCCTATCACATGGAAAATCTTTATACGACCCTGAGCAAAACGCCCTGTGGCTCGTATATCGAGGGAAAGAAGCAGGAACTGACCGAAAAGCAGAAGCAGCGGTTCCTTTCTGGCACGACGATCCACGAAGTGCATCGGCTGCTAGGTACAGCGTTTCAGTACGCCGTAGAGTGGGGCATCCTCGTCAAAAGCCCGGTCCCTGTGGACAGCCCTAAGAAGTCCACACAGGAGCGCACCATCTGGACGGTGGAGGAAATGCGAGCGGCTCTGGACAGCATGGAGGACCCTATCCTGCATCTGGCGGTGCATCTCACTCTGGTGGGCGCACTGCGAGAGGGTGAGATCGTAGGTCTGACCCCGGAAGATCTTGATTTTGACGCAGCAGATGGCATCGGAACCTTCCGTATCAACAAATCCATGCAGCGGGTGCGAAAAGAAGCCCTGAACCAAGTGGACGATGGCTGCATCATCAAGGTATTCCCGGACAAGCTGGAGCGCAGCACCACTTCCCTCATTTTGAAGAGCACAAAAACCGCATCCTCTTGCCGCACCATCTTCATGACCTCCGCACTGAAAGAGGAATTGAAGAAGTGGCTGAATCAGTTAGCGGCAGACGAGATGAAAGATCCGACACGCTACCATGACAGCGGTATGCTGTTCCGTCTGCCCAACGGTCTGGCGGTGGAGCCGGTGCTCATCCGCAAGAAGTTCCTCAAATGGCAGGATGCACACCCGGAGTTCCCGCGTATCGTGTTCCACGGTCTGCGTCACTCCAGTGCCACCTACCAGCTGATGATCTCCGGCGGCGATGTGAAGGCCGTTCAGGGCACCACAGGACACGCTACGGCAGATATGCTGGTGAACACCTATGCCCACATCCAGCAGTCCTCCCGTGTAGAGCTGGGCAGGAAGTTCGAGGAAGGCTTCTATGCTAAGTCCGAAAGCCCCAGCCCGCAGGCTGTACCCGCCGCAGGCGAACCGACCATCTCTATGACTGCTCTGCTGGAACTGCTGAAGAATGCAGACCCCGAAGTAAAGGCGCAGCTCCGTCTGGCTCTGTTGACTTGATGCAAAATTTACCACGCATTTCAAAGTAATTCCAGCCCCTGCAAAGGATTCCTACGAAAAAGCCGACCGTGCAAAAACCGTGCATTGACCGTGCAGACCCCGATTTTTCGGGGTTACATAACAAAAAAGAACGCCAAATCTTACGATTTGACGTTCAATATCTGGTGCACCTCCAGGGACTCGAACCCTGGGCCCACTGATTAAGAGTCAGTTGCTCTACCAACTGAGCTAGAGGTGCATAT
>NZ_PRLD01000025.1 GCF_003287405.1 Faecalibacterium prausnitzii | reverse complement strand
AAAAGCGAAAAGCAAAGAAAATCGCTAAAAACGGTGGCGAAATCATTAAAACCAAAACGTGTCCGCACTGCGGGAAGTCGTTTACACCTACGAGCAACCGACAGCTTTTCTGCTCAAGGGAATGCTGGAATCAGGCAAGACAGGAGCAAAAGGAAGCAGCTAGAGAAGCCGAGAGAGGAACTCACTACTACCGGCAGCGCACCTGTGCCGTATGCGGTCACTCCTACTGGCCTACACACAGCCAACAGGAATTTTGTTCCGATGAGTGCAGAAGAATCAACCACAACAAGAAAACCTTGGAATTCTATCACAAGAAAAAAGGAAATCCAAAACCTGACCCAGAAGCAGTCCCAACGCCGAAACCAAAGGAGGATAATGCAGCATGACTACCTTAAAGAACACGCTCCACGACAGCAACAACGGTCTGGACTACACCCTTGTCAATGACCACTATCTGCCGAACCTGACAGCAGCAGCCCCGGCAGAGCAACACCCCACCGGGCGGTGGGGTCGCCTACATAAGATGTACCTGAAGGAACATCATCCCATCCGGTACAATCAACTGCTCCTGTCCGGGGAGCTGGGTAGCTACCTTGCCAAGCTGGACAAACAGGCCGAAGAACAGCTTGCCCTAATCATCCGGCAGATGCAGGAAGCTGAGGGCGTGGACGAAGCGCTGAAAGCCGCCGATCAACTGGAATGGGTGCGCCGGATGAACAGCATCCGCAACCGTGCCGAGAAAATCATCCAGAAAGAACTGATCTTTATCTAAGAAGGTGCCCACGATGGCTGTGCTGAAATGGATGCTAAAACTTGCCCTTCTCCCGCTGCTCCTACTGCTGATTCTGGCACAGTGGGCTGGCATTTTTCTTACCACTTTTTCGTCGGTGGTAACAAATTTACTCGCAGGGCTGTTCTTCTTCGTGGCTCTAGCAAGCTGGATCATGAAGCTGGCAGACGGCGGCGAAGTCCTGAAAATGCTGATTACCGCATTTGTGGTTTTCGTCCTGCCTTACATAGCGATAGCTGCTATCGCCAAAATCTCCTTTTTCGCTGATGAACTCCGGGATTTTCTCCAATCCTGAGTTCAAGACCGCCCTGCACAACGCACGGCGGTCTTTTTGCTACATCGGGTCTGCACAGGGCAGGCCCTTTTTTAATACGGAGGAACAAGCCTATGAAACTGACGTTTGAAGAAAAGAAGCTGCTCTACACCTATGGCTGCGCCGATCTGGAACTGACCCGCAAGCGGCTGTACGGAGTTGCCGGGCTGACGGTTGACCCCAATCAGAACAAGATGGTGTATGACTTCTGCCGGAAGCTGGAGGACGAAACGCTGGCAGACTGGTACGACCAGATGTTCTACTTTGTCCGTGCTGAGATGGAGTGCTACACCAACATGCTGCTCCTGATGCAGGACATCGAGGAGGACGAGGACTGGGGCCCGACCATCTTTGACGAATCCGAGGAGGGAGAACTGATTGACGATGTTTAAGCTGGAAACCATGATCTATGCCAGCGAGGACGGAACAAGCAGCGTATTTACGCTGAATCCCGCCTTGCAAAAGCAACTGGATATCCTTGCATCGCAGCACCCGGAGGTGTGCTGCCGCAAGACAAAGGGAGAAGCCAGCGGTGTGACGTATCAGGTCAGGAATGCGGCGGTATCAATCCTGCCTGTGTAAAAAGGTAGAATACAGAATTCAGCAGATGCGGAGGGCTTTTCGGCTTCTGCTGAATTTTATTTTGTGCTTTTTTGCTAGCGGCTCTTGAGTATCCTTTGTCAGGATGATATACTATTGCTTGAAATTCAGCGATTGCGGAATTTAGTTCCAAGATGATGGAAAACAAGCATTAGGAGAAAATCAATGTCAGTAAGTTACAAAAAGCTCTGGAAGCTGCTGATCGATCGGGATATGAAAAAGAAAGATCTGTGTGTTGCAGCCGGAATCAGCCATACTTCCATGGCCAAACTAGGAAAAAATGAAAATGTCACAACAGATGTTCTGGTGAAAATCTGCACAGCACTTCAATGCGATATTGGTGACATCATGGAACTAACTGCTAAAAATGAAGATTGAAAGGAGGATGGCATACTATGGATAACACCGCAAGAACTTTAAGTTATATTCAGGCAAAGCCTATATTGAAATGGGCAGGCGGAAAGACCCAGATGTTGAATGATCTTCTGCCTAAAGTTCCTTCCTCCTATGGAAGATATATTGAGCCGTTCTTCGGCGGCGGCGCACTTTTCTTTGCCTTGCGGCCTGAAAATGCAATTATAGCAGACAGCAACCCGGAACTGGTCAATATGTATCGTCAGGTTGCCAATAATCTCGATGATGTGATTGACTATCTGAAAAAATACAAAAATACCAGCGAGATGTTTTATCAGGTTCGTGCGCTAGAGTGGACAGAACTTCCTCCTGCGGAGGCTGCTGCTAGAACAATTTATCTCAATCGGACGTGCTTTAACGGTTTGTATCGTGTCAACCGCAAGGGTCAATTCAATGTTCCATACGGAAAGTATGTAAATCCCAAAATCTGCGATGAAGAAAATCTTCATGCAGTATCTAAGGCTTTGCAGAAAGCAGAGATCGTTTGTGGTGATTATTTGCTGGTGCTGGAGCATTATGCCAAGCCGGGTGACTTTATTTTTCTGGATCCTCCTTATCTTCCAATTTCTGAATATTCTGATTTCAAACGGTATACCAAGGAACAGTTCTATGAGGAAGATCATGTGGAACTTGCAAAGATGGTGATGCGGCTGCATGAAATGGGCTGCTCTGTTGTATTGACAAACTCTAACCATCCGCTGGTTCACGAACTGTATTCTCCCTTTAAGATCGATGTGATTCAAACGAAACGTCACATCTCCTGCAATGGAAAGAGCAGAAAGGGCGAGGATGTTATCGTTACGGTTCCTCCGAAACATAAAACTCTTATGAAACTCGCTCCCCAACCTCTGCCGCAGCAGGTATCTTGTTATCCTCCCACACGATTTATGGGTTCTAAAAGTAAACTGCTTTCTCAGATTTGGGCAATCGCGTCACAGTTTGAGTTTGAAACTGCGGTTGATCTTTTTTCGGGTTCTGGTATTGTCGGTTATATGTTCAAGGCACAGGGTAAATCTGTTATCAGTAACGATTACATGGCAATGTCTGCGACTTTTACAAAAGCAATGATTGAGAACAGCCATGTTACCTTGTCCGAAAGAGAAGCCAAAGAACTGTTGGCAAAGAAAAAGGAATCAGACCATTTTGTTGCGACCACCTTTAAGGATTTATACTATACTGATGCAGAAAACGAACTGATCGACATTCTTCGCACAAATATTGCAGGTATTAAAGACTCTTACAAACGTGCTATTGCTATGACGGCTTTAATTCGTGCCTGTACTAAAAAAAGACCCCGCGGAATTTTTACCTATACAGGAAATCGGTACAATGACGGTCGTAAGGACTTACAGAAGAGCTTAGAGCAGCAGTTCTTGGAAGCTGTCGAGGCCGTAAATGCTGCCGTATTTGACAATGGAATGAGCTGTCTTTCTAAACACGGCGATGCAATGGAACTCCGGGCAGACAAGGCAGACCTTGTGTATATGGACCCTCCATATTATTCTCCGCTATCCGACAACGAATATGTCAGAAGGTATCATTTTGTCGAGGGTCTTGCTCGTGATTGGAAGGGCGTTGAAATTCAAGAACACACCCAGACCAAAAAATTCAAATCCTACCCGACCCCTTTTTCCACCAGAAAAGGGGCGGCAGATGCGTTCGATAAGCTTTTTAAGAAATTTGCGAACAGTATTCTGATTGTGTCTTATTCTTCCAACAGCCTTCCGACACAAGACGAAATGTTAGAGATTATGGCTCGGTACAAAAAGCACGTTGAAGTGATTCCTGTTGACTATAAATATTCCTTTGGAAATCAAGGCGAAGCCAAAACCCATCGAAACTCTGTGCAGGAGTATTTATTTGTCGGCTATTAAGGAGGAAGTTCAAAATGGGGACTCCGATTGATATTTGGCTGGTTGGAAACACTGGTCTCAGAAATCCTAATAGAATCAAGGATGGATTCTCTGTATTTGCAGAATCCTCTTTCGTTGGAAATCTCCGAGGTCGGGAAAACGATATTGCGTTTATGAATCTTCTGAATGAGAAAGGTATCATTCAAAATGAAGGTGGAAAAGATGAATCCGGCAGTCACGCCAGAAAATGGCGGCTTATGTTCTCTAAGAACGGCTTGATCTATCCGAAGCTTGATAAAAAATATGGTGAACAAGCTGCTCTTGGAAAGATGGACGATATAACGCCATTCGGACGTGTGTTTTTGAAAGCGGACACTTATCCTGCTGTTCAAGAGTGCTTTTTGCGGGCAATGAGCGTCGAACAGTTTCCTCTGGCTGGCGAATCTTCGTATTTTTCGCCATTAAGATGGATTCTTGCCATTATGCTGGAACTTGAAAAAAGAACTGGCTCATCTGAGTTGAGCCGCATTGAATTTGCATTGTGGGGACACACTACAAATCCCAAATATTCTTTGTCTGAGGTTGTGGACAATATCTTGGATTTAAGAATGCGACGAGCAAAAGCACCCGCAAAGAAAACCTTTGATCGGCAGGAAATCGCTGTTCGGGCTAAAGACTATGATAAGAAGTCGGATAATTTCTTGGACTATTCTGATATGAATATGCGGTATCTTCGCATTTCAGGTGTTTTACAACGAAAAGGTCGTGGCCTTATTATTTCACCTGCAAAGCATGTGCTAGCAGAAGCTCTTGCAAAAAGTACAGCGAATGATAAACCTCTTATCGAAGAATACAGAATACTCTGTAATGGTGCTCCGTTGCCTACAGATAATGAAGATGTAGCGAAATCTGTTTTGAACGACCTGATGCGCCAGATGAAAGAACGGCGGATTGCATTTGATATTTCTGATCTTCCGTTGGACACTCCAACGGAGATCAATATTGCTCGTCGTCGGCTTGAAAGCGTTATTGCCCAAACTGATGAAATCCAGTATGCTCAAGCGCAGTGCAACCAGTGGAAAGAAATTTCCGACTATATGACGCTTTTAATCAAAGGCGGCGGAAAAACTGTATATGACGAGGATAACGCCATTGAGGTTCCCAAAGACGAAACCCCGGCTTACTTAGAGTGGACGCTTTGGAGAGCATCATTAGCCATTGACCATCTGGTGAATATGCCCTATGAGGTGCGTGGTTTCAAACTCGATTCCGATTTTATGCCTGTTTCGGCGGCAGGTGGCGGCAAGGGTGATCTGTACTGTGAATTTGAGGATTTCACCATCTTGACTGAGGTTACAATGTCAACTTCTTCCAGACAGGAAGCTATGGAGGGTGAGCCTGTCCGCCGCCATGTTTCTGATGCAGTTCTTAAATATGATAAGCCCGTCTACGGAATGTTTATTGCTGTCAGGATTGATACCAATACGGCGGAAACCTTCCGACATGGTATCTGGTATGCCAAAGATGACGTGAAGCAGCGCCTTGATATCGTGCCGTTGACATTGGCACAGTTCCAGAAATATTTTGTTGCTATGTTTGAAGCGGATAAGGCAACTCCGCAAACTCTTTGTGATCTGCTGCTTGAATGTGAATCGCAGCGAGATGTTTTGGAGGCACCTTCTTGGAAAAAATATATCGATCATACCGTTTCTGAAAAATCCAAAGGACTCAAAACTGCGGTATGAGGTAATAAATTCTCGGTTTCTTTGTAACAGTCCTCGGACATTAAAGATTAAGGTGGCTACATATTATGGATGACGAAAAGGAGCTTGCTAGCAGACGTGCAGACCAAGTTATGTTTGGCTTTGAATTTCAGGTAAATGCTGCGATCATTCTAATGCTAAGAAATATCAAAAGTCTTGATACTATTCGGATTGAAGGAAATTATGAGGATATCGAACTCCAACTTACTGATGGAGAAAAAATTTTGGCACAAGCAAAGGGTGTGCAATTGGGGAGCAGTAATTTTCATAATGTACGTGCAAATCTAAAAAAGGCCTTGAAAACTTTGTCAGAGGGTGGAAACAAGGCTACAAACGTGAAACAACTTATTTTTATCACGAACTCTTTTAATCCGTTTAACGACGAGGCTTCCAAAGGTATTTTTTCTGGGCCACCGTCCTATCGAACCTATGATTCATTGCCAGATTCATCAAAGAAAATAATTGATGATTATCTTGCTAAGATTGAACATCCGTTGGACACTGAAAAACTTCTGATTCAAACTCTTCCCTTCGAAACTGATGATGAGGATGAACGTTATAAATATGTTCTAAAAGCCGTAGAAGAATTCGCAGAAGATCTCCATTTGAGCTCCTTAAGCATGGGAAAGAAACTTATGCAAGCATGGCAAAATGATTTACAAAGAAATGGAAGCAAAAAGAATGCTGCCATTCGTGTTAGCAAGAAAGAGATTATCGGGCCAATACTTGTGATTATTACAGATATTGATCAAACAAGCGAAAAATTTATCGATCACCTGGATTCAGATATTTATGATGAAGTAATCAGTCAATATAAGGGCTTAATTACTGATTGCTGTGAGAAGTATGAGTTTTTTAAGGATATTTTAAGAGAATACATTTCATACAAGAACGGTGCAGAACATAAAAGCCGTATGGAAACAGCTTTTGGTTTCGTAGACTCATATTGGGAAAAATATACATATATGTTTGATGATACTGGTATAGATGAAGAAGTGCAAGAAATCCTGATCAAAACGATTCTTTACAATGTTATAACTAAAAGAAACAAGATAGATAGTGTGAAGAGTGGGGTGAATCTATGAGATTTCAAAGCATCCGCATTAAAGAGGGATTACTTGAGCGCACGATAAATTTTTCTGATGGAGCGAATTTGATTCATAGCACTAAAAACAGCTGTGGAAAAACCACTCTATTAAGACTGCTGCTGTACTCTATCGGATATAATATTCCAAGCACAAAGAGGATGCGTTTTGATCAGTGTGAGGTTGAAACACATCTTTATTGTGATGCCCTTGGAGAAGTGTCTGTTATACGCTACAACAAGGATTTCTTGGAACTGACGCATGGCAACCAAAAGAGCACAATTGTCCTTCCAGCGCAAGAATTGGAGTTTCATAAATTGCTGTTTGGAAATTGCAATGACGATATTCTTTTGAATTTATTAGGAACTTTTTATATTGATCAAGAAAAAGGTTGGACGTTGTTAAATCGTGGAACAGTTATTGGAAGCATTCATTTCAATATTGAGGAATTAATACGTGGCCTTTCCGGTTGCAACTGCAATGAACTACTTGCAGAAGAAAACAGACTGACAAGGAACATTTCAAAGTACAAACAAATGTTCAGTATCGCTCAATATAGAGATCAAGTGGCAGCTGATATGGGAAGCCTTGCACCAGAGAGTTATAATGAATATGCCACAAGTGAAATTCAGCAAATTTTGTTCCAAATAGGTGGAATTAAGCGAGAACTCAAACGAGTAGACCGGGCACTATCCAGTAATAAAAATTTCCGAAAATTTGTATCCGAAATGAACTTGGTTGTTCAGGATGAGAGTGGAAATCAGATTCCAGTTACAGAAGATAACATTATAGGGCTCAACGATTCTGTTGAATTGCTGGTTTCAAAACGCAAAATGCTTTCATTCGATCTGGCAACTCTAGAAAATCAGCTGGAACAAAAAGAAAAGGTAAAAGCAGCGGAAAATGAACAAATGTCTTTTCTAACCTCTGAAAACCTTGCGGAAGTTTTTGACAAACGCATTGTTTCAACACCAATGAATTCTGTCGTAATAAAGGATGAATTGGATAAATCCGAAAAAAAGCTAAAAAGTGTTCGCGCTGAAATAAGAGAATTAACAAAGAGCAACAATGCTGTTGTAATGAGTTTGTATACAGATATTCTTCGTTACGCAACAGAAATGGGTGTGGGTGACGATGACACCATTTCTCCTTCTTATCTATTTACCTCAAATCTGAAAGAATTATCAGGAGCGGTTCTTCATAAAACGGTTTTTTCTTTCAGATTAGCATATATCTTGGCTGTTGAAAAAGAACTTGGTATAAAGTTGCCCATAATTTTGGATTCTCCCACGGGAAAAGAAGTTGATCAAGAAAATATAAAGATGATGATGAGCATCTTAAAGAGAGACTTCTCAGAAAATCAGCTGATTATTGCATCTATCTATGAATATGATTTTGATCAGGTTAACAGAATTGAAATTGAGGACAGGTTGATTCCGATCAAATAGAATTTAGAGGGAGCGTGATGCCATTGACCCAACCCAAAACCGATCTTGCCTACCTCCGCAGCGAAAAAGCCAAAGCAGAGCAAAAGCTGCGCGCTTGTCAGCACCGGGAGAAGATCCTTGAACGCCAGATGTCAGAGCTGAACCGGAGAGAGCGTGTGCATCGCCTTTGCACCCGTGCCGGAATGCTGGAAAGCTTTCTGGTCTGTCCGGGAGAGCTGACCGACGATCAGGTGATGGAACTGCTGAAAATCTCGTTCCGTCAACCGGAAGTCGTGCTGGCACTTGCAAAGATGGTGCATGACGTTCACGAACGCAGCAACGTCCAAAACCCTTTAGAATAAAGGGCGCAATTATACACCGTTCCGGTGAAATTGCGGTCTTGCAGACGGCTCGATGAAATCGAAGCTGGCGTTTGTGCGCCAGCCCGATTCCATCCCAAGGAAAACTGCATTTTCCTTGCGCTGCTTTGCAGCTATCCTTTTGCGGCTCCCGCCTAAGACTGAAGCGCACGGCACTCCGGTCTAAGGCGGCGAGCACAACCGAATACGATTCCAGACCGTTCACAAGAGCAATCTTGCTGGGCGGTCTTTTTGTTTGGAGGTGATGCCTATTCCATGTCCGCATTTCAAAATCACCATCGTCAAGCGCAGCCAAGGGCAGTCCGCTGTTGCCGGGGCTGCTTATCAAAGCGGCGAACGGCTGTTCAGCGAGTATGACCAGAAAACAAAATTCTACAACAAGAAAAAAGAACTTGTCCATGCCGAGATCATGCTGCCGTCCCATGCGCCGCCCAGATTTGCAGACCGGGCAACCCTCTGGAACGCCGTGGAAGCTGTGGAGAACCAGTGGAACTCCCAGCTTGCCCGCCGCATCGTGCTGGCATTCCCGGTGGAGGTGCCGAAAGAGCAGTATCTGTCCATGATAAAAGAGTTTTGTCAGGAGCAGTTTGTTTCCAAAGGGATGATCGCTGACTTTGCCATCCACGACAAGGGAGATGGAAACCCACACGCCCACATTCTGCTGACGCTCCGAGCGATGGACGAACACGGCAGGTGGCTTCCAAAAGCCCGAAAGGTTTACGACCTTGACGAGAACGGCGAGCGCATCCAGCTCCCTTCTGGGAACTGGAAGTGCCACAAGGAAAACACCGTGGACTGGAACGAGCAGAAGTACGCTGAGGTCTGGCGGCATAGCTGGGAAACCATTACCAACCGCTATCTGGAAGCCGCTGGCAGACCGGAACGTGTTGACCTGCGCTCCTTTGAGCGGCAGGGCATCCAACAGATACCGACCGTCCATCTCGGCCCCGCTGCACACCAGATGGAAAAGCGTGGGGTGGAAACCTTTCTCGGCAACCTGAACCGAGATATTCGAGCCGCCAACAGCCTGATGCAGTCCATCCGCAGCGCAATTCGTGGGCTGCAACGCTGGATCGCAGACCTGACTGAAAAGAAGCAGATTCTTCTGGACGCACTGGAAAAGGCGAAGGAGCCCACGCTGTCCGATCTGCTGGTGGACTACTTCAATCTCCGCAACGAGCAGCGGAGCGATTGGTCTGGCAAGGCAAAACTGAAATGCACTGTCCGGGACTTTGAGGAGATTCGGCAGGCGGTGGACTACCTGAAAGCCCATTCTCTGAACACCATCGAGGATTTGGACACTGCAATTTCTAACCTGAACCAGACTGCCGCCCCTCTCCGCAGGCAGTTGAAGCAGAACGAAAACCGTATGCGGGCAATCGCTCAGATCAAGGACGCTGCTGCTGTCCATGCCAAGCTGAAGCCCATCCATGATACCTTTATCAAGAAGAACTTCAAGCTGACCAAGGACGCTTATGCCGCCCAGCACAAGGAGGAACTGGACACGTTCAACAAAGCTGTCCGCATCCTGATGAAGTTGAACGGCAGCACAGCAGTGGATTTTTCGGCATTGGATGCCGAATTTTCTGCGCTGCAATCCAGCAGCGCAGAACTGCGTACCCAACTGGAAACCTTGCAGCCGGACATCTCCGCACTGAAAAATATCCGCAAGTATATCGACATGGTGCTGAATAAGCAGCAGCTTTCCGCACCGGGCGGCAAGACCCCGGAAAAGGAATCGGTGCTGAAAAAGCTGGAAGAAGCCAAGGCAGCACAGTCTGTAATGAAAGCGGAAGCGAAAAATCACACACAGGAGCTTTAAGGAGGGAGCAACATGACCTACACTCAAGCCAAGATCGACAAAGCCAATGCGGTGGATCTGGAAAAATTTCTCCGGGCGCAGGGCGAAACGCTGGTGCGCAGCGGAAAAGAGTACCGCTGGAAAGCCCACGACAGCCTGACCGTCTGCGGCAACAAATGGTTCCGGCACAGCCAGAGCAAGGGCGGCTTTCCGGTGGATTTCGTGATGGAATTTTACGGCAAGTCCTTCCCCGAAGCGATGCAGATGCTGACCGGAGAGCCGGGCGAAGCCCAGCCGGAGGCTGACCCCGCCCCCTCTCTGGCGTTTCGCTTGCCGCTGCGGAACGTCACCAACGCCAACATCCTGAACTATCTGACACAGGAACGGAAACTCAGTCCCTCGCTGGTGAACTTCTTCATCGCCGCCGGAGATATTTACGAAGACGCCACCCACCACAACGTGGTCTTTGTGGGGCGGGATGCAGACGGGCATCCCCGCTACGCAAGCAGCCGTGGGATTCGGGAAAAGTTTCGGCAGGATGCAGCCGGTGCAGAAAAGGCATTTGGCTTTGCCCATCGCGGCACCGACAAGCAGTTGCTGGTCTTTGAAGCGCCCATCGACCTGCTGTCCTTCATCGAACTGTTCCCGAAAAACTGGCAGCAGCACAATTATCTGTCGCTGGGCGGGGTGTCGGGCAAGGCGTTGCGGCAGTTTCTCTCAGAACGCCCAGATGTGGAGCGGGTGTTCCTTTGTCTGGATGCCGACAAAGCCGGAGAGGATGCCTGCAAGCGGCTGGCGGGGCTGCTGCCGGACACCGTGAGCGTGACCCGCATCCAGCCCTGCATGAAGGACTGGAACGATGTTCTGGTGCACCGGGCAGAGATTTCGAACCGCAATTATTTCAAAAGCATCGTGCTGAAAGAGCCCCCGAAGAAAGATTCCGTGAAGATCATCCGCATGAGCGACGTGGAACTGACTCCGGTGGAATGGCTCTGGAAACCGTATCTTCCCTTTGGAAAGCTCAGTGTGCTGCAAGGCAATCCGGGCGAGGGCAAGACTTATTTTGCCATGCACCTTGCCGCTGCCTGCACCAACGGAAAGCTGCTGCCCAACATGGAGCGCATGGAGCCATTCAACGTGATCTACCAGACCACAGAGGACGGTCTGGGCGATACGGTCAAGCCTCGCCTGATCGAAGCGGGTGCAGACCTTGACCGGGTGCTGGTCATTGATGACAGCGATGTGCAGCTGACACTCTCCGATGAACGAATTGAAAAAGCCATTATTGAGAACAACGCCCGACTGGTCATCATCGACCCGATCCAGGTGTATCTCGGTGCCGACGTGGACATGAACCGGGCAAACGAAGTCCGTCCTATCTTCATGCGGTTGGGACAGGTAGCGCAGCGAACAGGCTGCGCTATTTTGCTGATCGGGCATCTGAACAAGGCCGCTGGAATGCAGAGTCTGCAACGGGGTCTCGGCTCAATCGACATTGCAGCCGCCGTCCGAAGCGTCATGTTTATCGGCAAGCTGAAGCACGACCCCACCATGCGCATCCTGACCCACGAAAAAAGTTCCCTTGCCCCGCCGGGAGCGTCACTGGCGTTCTCTCTGGGGGACGAGGGTGGCTTCCGCTGGGTCGGCGAGTACGACATTACCGCAGATGAAATGCTGTCCGGCATCGAGCCGCAGCGGGAAACCAAGACCCAGCAAGCCAAAGACCTGATCTGCGCCCTGCTTGCCGGAGGAAAGCAGGTGCTCAGCGAGGACATCGACAAGGCGGCTCTGGAAAGGGGCATCCCCGGTCGAACCGTCCGGGATGCAAAACGGGAACTGGGCGATGCCCTGAAAAGCAAGATCGTGGAAGGCCGCAAAAAGGTCTTTTGGATGGAATAAGCCATTTGGCTGGCAGAAAATTTTGGCTGGCAAGAAAATCATGGTACACCCACAGTTGCCAGTCTGCCAGCCAAATTCAAAAAGTGACGATAAAAGGAGAAATCGAATGGAGAATCAGAATTCGAGTTATTCGGTGCAGATTGGTAAAACCACCTTTATTGTGTGTGTGAAGCAGTCCGAAACCGCCAAAAAGCCGATTGAAAAGATGTTCAAGGATATGTGCAGACATGAGGTCACAAGGGACCTCCTTGCAGACAACCTGATGAATTTAGAAAAATTACCGAAAACCTCTTGACGAAGTCCAGCCCGAAGGCACCGGATACCGTGCGCGCACTCGTTTTGCGAAGTTTTTCAACTTGCCCGAACTGATGGCGATGTTCAAAGAAGCGGCCGACATCAAGACCAGCGACCAGCTGCATCTCCCGGTGCCTGATGCAAAATTTGAGACGGTTGTGGTCAAACCTTCGGAAATCCAACAGGACATGGTGCAAGCGTTGAGCGAACGTGCAGCCGAAGTCCACAGCGGTTCTGTTGACCCTTCTGTGGATAATATGTTGAAAATTACGTCGGATGGCCGCAAAATCGGTCTTGACCAGCGGTTGATGAATTCCGCTCTGCCCGATGACCCCAACAGCAAGTTAAATGCCTGCGTCAACAACGTCCTGCGCATCTGGAACGACACCAAGGAGCAGAAGCTGACCCAGTTGATTTTCTGCGATATGTCTACTCCCAAGGGGGACGGTTCGTTCAACGTCTATGATGATATTCGCACCAAGCTGCTCAACGCCGGTGTGCCCGAACAGGAGATCGAGTTCATCCACAACGCAGATACGGAGAACAAGAAAGCAGAACTTTTCTCCAAGGTACGCAGCGGACAGGTGCGTGTGTTGCTGGGCAGCACTGCCAAAATGGGAGCAGGAACCAACGTCCAGACGCTGCTCGTAGCGGTGCATCATCTGGATGTAGGCTGGCGTCCGTCTGATATGACCCAGCGCAATGGCAGAATCATCCGCCAAGGCAATCAAAACAAACAAGTGTACGTCTATAATTACGTCACTGAATCGACATTTGACGCCTACTTGTACCAGACCTTAGAGAATAAGCAGAAGTTCATTTCGCAGATTATGACGAGCAAGTCGCCTATGCGCTCCTGCGATGATATTGATGAGCAGGCTCTGTCTTACGCTGAAATCAAGGCTCTGTGTGCTGGTGACCCGCGCATCCGGGAAAAGATGGATTTGGACGTGCAGGTGGCAAAATTGAAAGTTCTGCGCGGTGACTTCCAGAATCAGAAATATCGTCTGGAGGATAAGCTGCTCAAAACTTTCCCGGAGGAGATCCAGAAACAGAAAAC
>NZ_PRLD01000055.1 GCF_003287405.1 Faecalibacterium prausnitzii | reverse complement strand
GAGGATGTCACACCCTCCGGCAGGGCAGGCAGCATCTCCCGTGCCCGCTTTGCCAGATAGCAGGCATCCAGCAGCTGCTTGATCAGTTCGATGGTCATAATGAAATTCCTCTCCAAACGATTATCGAAGGTAATTAACATTGATAATTATATAGAACTGCCCGGGAATGTCAAGTCTTTTTGAAAAATCGGAGATGTCGGCAGCTTTGAGGCATCTGCTTCCGGCATACCATTCTAGAGGGTGTTTGAGCGAATACAGTCTGAACCATGGATTAGAAGATTAAATACAAAACAAAAACAGGGTGCGTCCCTGAATAGGACGCACCCTGCCAGCGTAATTCACGATTTGATTCGTTGGCAACAACCGTGAATTGCATATCGCAAACAGGTCGTTGAGAATTGCTCTGCTTGTAAAACTTGCGATTAAAGCCACAGATAACAGCGATATGTACAACAGGGCGTTCCCCGTCGGGAACGCTCTGTTTCTCTTTGCTGGCGGCGTGATGAACTTGTTCCGCCTGCCACGCGGCAAACTCCCGCTGCCCTTCCTCGCTGTTCCAGCAGGCAAGGATGGCCGGGTAGAATGCCCGTGCCAGACGTTCGATGGCTTCATCGGGATAGGGGGAAGTGTTTGTGGACTTTTTCTTTTTGTTCAAACGCACGCTCCTTTGATCGTCCCACCGCAGCAAAGCCGGGCAAGAAAATCAAAGTTCCATTTTTTATCAGGCGCAAGGGCGCGGATGCTTTCCGCCCTGCACTTGCGGCTGGTGGCTCGTTGATGGCTTACAGGTGTCTGCTGTTATGCGGTCTTTTCTTCTTCAAGGGCTTCTGCAAGAGCCTTTTCCAGATAGGTTTCGATTTCAGTCAGGTAGGTAGCGGGTCGCTGCATTGCGAAGCGGAGAACCTTCTGCTTTTCCGGGTCAGTGAAATAGCTGGGATTGTTTTTGAGCGTTTTCTTCC
>NZ_PRLD01000024.1 GCF_003287405.1 Faecalibacterium prausnitzii | reverse complement strand
TCGCGGTACTGCACACGAAGATGCTCCCACTTTGCGTTCAGCTTGCGACGTTCATTGCCATTATTGAAACTCATGTGCAACCTCCAAATTTTCGATAAAACGTGAAATGTCGAAAATTTGGAAGGCTACGGATATTTCGCCGCTTGGGGCATCCACGAAAAACGGACAAACATAAAGCCTGCTCCTTTTCGGGAGCAGGCTTCCTGAAGCTATAAAAAATAGCCGGACAACAGCCGACTGAGAGATTCTCAAGCGAAAATCACTCAATCAGGCTGTTGCCCGGCTATTTGGTGCTACGTTTCATACATCACCCGGAGGTGACGGCCCGTTGCTCGGTGCGAACAGTCCATATTCAGGGTGCAATGCACCCGATTTATTGTTTTAGGGGGTCACTTCTTTCTTCGGAATGATAAATCAATGCGGAGGAGCGTATTGCAACGGTGGCATTTCAGATGAATCATGCCGCTGCAGCCGTTGATTTTTTGATACAGCTTTATACCACAGTTTTCGCAAAACTGCCAGCCTTCAAGGTGATCTTTCAGTCGATCCTTCATGTCAGCCGACCTCCGTCAACGAAGATGGGTGGCGATGCCGCAGCTTGGATGGGAGAGATGGTAGAAAACTTCCCGCTGGAGGCTCTTTCATCAGCCAATCCGGTTCTATCATTAGCCGATGAACCTGTGCAAAGGGGTGCGGATGAGCACAACCAGCAACTTTGCAGCCTGCAGGTTTTGCTAATAAAAACCTTGAACCGAAATAACTCATGTGTGTACGCCTCCTATCAAATTTTTGTTTAATTCTATATAGCTTTTGGGGAATGTGCTGATTATATCCTAAAAATTTGTATACTTCAATACGTTAAAGAAAGTTTGGAGAACCATTCAAAGAAATGCTCTAAACAAAAGCTGAATACGGTTATTTTGACATAGCAACGCTACTTATATAGAGCGAAGCACTACTTATAAATAGTGGTGTCAGGAATTGAGATTTTGTGATACCAAAAAAGACACCCTCGCTTTTGATAGGAATCTCATGCAGGGATGTCCATATCTCAACGCGAAGGTGTCTTAATAACGAGGGTCATCTCATCACGGCTACGATCTCTTTTATGATGTTTAGTAGCTGATGAAATTGTTCTGGGGAAAGATCACGAGTAATCTGAGAGAAATACTGCAATGCGGCAGTATTCATATCAACTGTTGCGCTTTTATCTATGAAAAGGTCTTCTACGCTGATGTCCAGACCCTTGCAAATACGTTCCAGCGTGTTCAAGGTTGGATTCTGAACGCCGCGCTCAATATGCCCAACGTATGCGGCATTCATGTCACAACGTAAAGCAAAAAGCTCTAGGCTTAACCCCTCTTCTTTGCGTATCTTTCTGATCTGTTCTCCAACAAGGGATGCTGGTTCGGCTGGTTCAGATTCAGACTGATCTTTCGCTTTTTTCACAGAGAACACCTCATTTGCGGCCCATCATCAGATGCCACGGAACGTAAAGGTGAACTCCACAGGCTTAGTCACATCAGGAATATACTCCGGGTGGACATTGGCACCCCAGCTGTCATCACCGCCGACGCCCATCTGCTCGCCGATGGCACGAATCACCGTGTAATGGACCGGGGGCAGCTCGTAGGGGTGTTTGGCGCTCTCCATTTCATGGGGAGTGTAGGGCAGCGCAGAGAAGAACATGGGCTTTGCGGCATCTGCGGTAAACAGCAGCCCGCGACCCTTGCGGTCCACTACCTTTGCCCAGCGCACAGCGGTCTTTGCACCGCACTCCTGCGGCACAAGGTACTGTGCCATGTTGTCTGCGACCTTGTTCTGGTAAATGCCCAGCTTTGCACCATGCTGACGATCCCAGTAGGTCTCCGCAGGGCCGTTTCCGTACCATTCCACCGTGTCGTAGTCAGCGTCGATCTTGAACAGTACGCCGAACTCCGGCATTGCTGCAAGTCCTTCCACCGGGTCGTAGTGCAGGGTGGTCTGGATGCGTCCATCACCGAACACACGGTACTGCAGGCTGCACTCTGCTGCGGGGCTGGTCTGGAGGTTATAGAGATAGGTCACGACCACGCTGTCGGCTTCCACCTCGCAGGTGGGGTTCTGGAGGATAGTGCCGCCATAAACAGACGGAATCTCCTTGCCGATGCCCTTGGCGGTAGCGTACAGACTTGCCAGCTTCCACTGACCGCGAACGCCGCCCATGTTGTTGCCGCAGTCGTTGTCGGTGGGAGCGCGCCAGAAGTTGGGACGGGGGATCTCCTGAATCATCTCTTTGCCGGCATAGCGGTAGGAAGTCAGACCGCCATTCAGATCGGAGAACAAAACATCGAAATTCTCACCCCGGACGCCGATGTTGTGTGTACCGTGCGTAACGGTAAACGGCGTGACCTTCTTGCTGGGAATGGAACGGACCACAGCGATCACACCCTGTCCAAAGGCGACTTCATGGCCTTTCTTTGCCCAGCTGGTGTCCTCCTTCAAACGGAAGCTGATGGTCACTGCATATTCACCGGGGAGCGCAGGAACCATAAACGGCAGCGGGAAGCTGGAACGCTCTTCGGGAGCAACATCAATATTGGTCAGTTCCTGCTGCTGATACAGCTTTCCATCACGGTGCAGCAGAGCAACGCAGTCGAAAGCACCCGTAGAGGTGAACAGGTTCTTATTCCAGACTTCAAATCCAGAATTGTCGATGGAAACGGCGATGTTCTGATAGCAGAACTTGACCTCCTGCATCTTGGGAGAAGGAGCACGGTCACCACCGTAGGCAATGCCGTTTCCGCTGAAATTATAGTCGGTAGGACGCTCACCGAAGTCGCCGCCGTAGGCTTGGAACCACTTGCCGTAGCGGTCTTTTTTCCAGATGGACTGGTCGATGTAATCCCAGATGAAGCCGCCCTGATAGCCGCAGTCCTTCTGGTCGGCAAGTTCCGTGTACTTGTATAAAGCACCGTTGGAGTTGCCCATAGCATGAGAGTATTCGCACTCGATATAAGGCCGCTTATCGCCCTGTGCCAGATACTCTTTAATGTCCTTCACAGTGCTGTACATATGGCTCTCGATATCGGTGGTTTCGAGGAAGCGGGGATCGTTGACCACACCTTCGTAATGCACCAGACGGGTGTCATCAAAGCGGCGGACCATCTCGGCCATCTGGAGCAGAGTCTTGCCGCCAAACGATTCGTTGCCCAGAGACCAGATCAGAACAGCAGGGTGATTTTTGTCACGCTGGTAAGTGGAATTCATGCGGTCAAACAGGACGGCTTTCCACTCCGGCTTATCGTTGGGCAAAACGCCCTCGATGCCGCGAATGCCCGCCTGATGGATGTCCCATGTGCCATGGGATTCCAGATTGTTCTCTGCGATCAGATACAGACCATACTCGTCGCACAGGTCGTACAGCGCATCCTGATTCTGGTAATGGCTGGTACGGATGGCATTGATGTTGTTCTGCTTCATGGTGATGATATCCCGAAGCAGCTCCTCATGGGTGTGTACGCCCACAGCACGACCCGTAATGGAGCTGAACTCATGACGGTTGGCACCCTTGAACACGATGCGCTTGCCGTTGAGCAGCATCCGATTGTTCTTCAACTCGAACTTGCGGAAACCGACTTTCTGCCCGGTCACCTCTACCAGATGGCCTGCATCGTCCAGCAGCTCGATTTCCAGTTCATACAGAGCCGGGTCCTCTGCACTCCACAGGTGGGGGTTCTCCACCGCATGGCTGAACAGAGCAGAGCCGCCGTTCAGTGCGATTTTTTCGGAGAACACTTCCAGTTCACTGCGGCGCAGGGTCAGACGGGCCGCGCCCTTTCCCTCCACCTGCAGTGCGACTTCCAGCGTGGAATGAGTAAAATCATCCCCGGCAAACAACGTTTTGACGGATATATCTTCCAAATGCACGGTGGGGATGGCGTACAGCCACACGCTGCGGAAGATGCCGGAGAAGCGGAAGAAGTCCTGATCTTCGCACCAGCTGGAGGAAGTCCACTTGAACACCTGCACGGCAAGTTTGTTCACGCCCGGCTGGAGATAGGGAGTCAGATCGAATGCGTGTGCGGAGAAGCTGTCCTCGGTGTAACCCACATAAGACCCGTTCAGCCAAAGAGCCATGCCGCTTTCCACACCCTCGAACTCGATGTGGACGGGCTTGCCCTGCATGGATTCCGGCAGCTCGAAGTATTTTACATAGCTTGCCACCGGATTGAACCGCTGCGGGATCTCACCCGGCTGTACTTCTTCACGGCCATCCCACGGATACTGAATATTCGCGTACTGGGGAATGTCGTAGCCCTCCATCTGGATGTGTGCCGGAACATGAATGTCATCCCAGCCGCTGCAATCGTAATCCGTCTTTTCAAAGCCGGGGATGGCACTGGTGTAGTTCTTTGCGTAGGCGAATTTCCAGATACCGTCCAGCTTCAGCGCCAAAGAAGAGGAGCCTGTCCGATATTCTTCGCGGGAAGCGTAAGTACGGAAACTTGCATGAGCATTCAGCACGTTTTCCTTGAAAAAGGTGGGGTCTTTTACTTTTGCAAAATCAAATGCAGCCATATTGTTCCTCATTTACCTTATTATGTGATTGAAAAAAATTCCTTCATCGTCCCCCAGAGGAGATGGGGATTCCTCTGGGGGAACAGCAGATGAAGGAGAAAAAGTGGGTAGCGAAAAGATAGAGAATTACTTCACCGCACCGGTAATGCCCTCTGCGAACTGCTTCTGCAGAACGAAGAACACGATCATGGTGGGGATGGAGCAGAACAGAACGCCCATCATCAACATACCGTAGTCGATGGAGTAGCCGGACGCAATATTGGCGATCAACATCGGCATGGTCTGTGCACGGTTATCGGTCATAACGACCTTCGGCCACATGTAAGCGTTCCATGCGTTCATGAACGTGATGACCGCAGCCGCCGCATAGGTGGATTTCATGATGGGAACATACATCCGGAAGAAGATGCCCGTTTCACTCAGGCCATCAATGCGCGCTGCCTGCATCAGGTCGTTGGGGAAGTTGCGAGAGTTCTGTCGGAACATCATGATCAGGAACGGAGTGGAAATGCTGGGCAGGATGAACGCCCAGACACTATTCAGCAAACCGGCTCTGGACATCATCTTGAACAAAGGAACCATTGTGGCAACCTGCGGCACCATCATGGCGAGCAGCAGGATGCTGAACAAGCGGTCCTTGTTCTTATCATGATACAACTCAAAACCAAATCCTGCAAGAGAGCAGACGAACATGGAAATCACAGTTTGCACGATCGCATACAGGAAGGAGTTGCCCATGGCACCTGCCAGATTTTGCGATGCGATCAGATTTTTGAAGTTCTGCATCGCATAGGTGCCGAACATGATCTTGCCGCGGGCAACATCCAGTGAGGTATTGGTCGCCGCAGAGATCATCCACAACAGCGGGAAAACCGAAATGAACGAGATGATGATCAGGAAGATGTAAGCAGGAATCAGTCTGCGCTGGATCATGTGCTTCTTGCCTTTTTCACGCTGCACAAGTGCGTGGGTTTCTGCTGTATTAGTCACGCTTGTCACCTGCTTTCATGCTGATAAAGGACAGGATGGCAACCATCACGAAGATGACGAAGGACAATGCCGAAGCATAGCCGAAGTTTGCAACGCCCTGACCCATGGAGTTGTTGTAGATGTAGTGCGACATGGTGATCGTTGCATTCGCCGGACCGCCGTTGGTCAGGTTGACCGACTCATCGAACAGCTGCAAGGTACCGTTGATGGACATGATGGCGGTCATCACGATGGTGGGCATCAGCAGCGGAACAGTGATCTTCCAGAACGTCTGCCAGCCGTTGGCACCGTCAATTTTGGCTGCTTCGTACACCGAATAGTCGATGTTTTGCAAACCGGCCAAGAAGAACACCATATTGTAACCCGTCCAACGCCAGATCAGAGCCAGAATAATGATGATCTTTGCGCTGGTGGGATTGCCGAGGAAGTTGTAGTGCGTTTGCAGGATGCCCAGCTTGCACAAAACCGTGTTTACCAGACCATCCGTTGCAAACAGGGACTTGAAGATCAGGGAGTACGAAACAAGAGAAGTTGCACAAGGCAGAAATACGCAGGTGCGGAAGAATCCCTTGAACTTCAAGTCGTGATTGTTCAGCAGCTGTGCCAGCAGAATGGCCAGAATCAGCATGATCGGAACTTCTACGACCAGATACAGGAAGGTGTTTCCCATCGAGCGCAGGAACAGTGCATCCTTGAACATTCGGGTATAGTTGTAGGTCAGCGGGCTGGCCCACTTCATATTTGCACTGGAACCCGTTTTCAGGGAGGTCAGAAAGCCGTTGATGATGGGGATAAAACTCATGATGGTAATAAGGACCGTGCCGGGCATCAGGTAATACCAGCCCGCACGACGCTGTTTTGCCATCAGAGAACCGCTTTTTTCGTTCTTCAATGTCAAACCCTCCTTCGGATGAATCAGAAGGTCTTAAAGACCCATCTCGAAGCGGAGCTGCTGTTCAGCATTTGCCAGTTCATCATCCAGATTGGAGCCGTTGATGGTGTTGATCACAGCAGTGGTCAGATACACACCAGCACGAACGTGATAATCGCTCTGCTCGATGATGGGAACATTCTTACTCATCTCAACGATCTGCTTATAAATCGGCTCATTGTTGAAGAACTCCACGCCCTCGTTGTAAACATCGGAGTCTGCACACTTCAGAACCGTGGTGATAACACCGCCGTCACGCAGGGCGTTATCATAGGTCTGGGTGCTGCCGCCAAAGGTGTAAGCGAGGAAGGACTTTGCCAGATCGACATTGCCGCAGTTGGCAGTGATATACAAACTGCTACCGCCGTTGGAAGCATAGCCCTCGCCGCCGTCCAGCTTAGGAATGGTGGTGATCTGCCACTTGCCGGAGTTCCCGGTGACAGCCTCCATGGTGGGGATGATCCAGTTGCCCTGCACAACACCGGCAACCATGTCACCCTGAATGCTCTGGTCGATGTAGTCGCTCCAGCTGTTCGCCAGATAGCAGACGTTTTTCTTTGCCATGTCAACGATTGTTTCGCAGACACGGTGCATCGTTTCATTTTCAGTGATGTAAGGCTCACCATCCTTGAACTCGGCAACGCCCTCAGACTGCATCATAATGTAGATCAGGTCGCCGTTATCGCCGCTGCAGGAGAACAGATACTTGCCAGTTTTGGCATAAACATCTTCACCGACTTTGGTTACATCGGCCCAAGTTGCACCGGTCATGTCATCGATAGTCTTGCCGACCTGCTCCAGCAGATCGGTGCGATATGCAAAGATAACGGTGCTGTTATCCACAGGCACACCGTAGTGAACACCGTCCACGATGGAGTAGGACAGCTTTTCCTTTCCGAAGCCATCCCAGTCAACATCGGCACCTTCCATAGGAACGAAGGCGTCCGGATAATCGGAAACATAACGCTGGATGTAGTGATCCTGGAACTGCACGATGTCGGGCAGATTGGAATAATCGTGTGCAGAACCTGCCAGCGTGATGGCATTTTCTACATCACCTGCACCGGACTGCTCGATCACTTCCAGTTCAAACTCCGGGTCAACATTCTCCTTGTAGTCTGCGGCAGCAGCGTTCAGAGCCGGGATATTGAAATTCTTATCCCATGCGTAGGCAGTCAGCTTGTGACCACCGGGCTGAGAACCGCCAACACTTGCACTGCCGGAAGCAGCAGTGGAAGAACCAGAGCTGCCACCGCAAGCGGTCAGGGCTGCAGCTGCACCTGCAGCAGCCATAACGGACAGAAATGCGCGACGCGAGATCTTTTTCATAATGCCTTCTCCTTCATTCATGAAACCTTGAAAAAGTTGACGAATCCGAGAAATTTGAAGAAAGAATCGAACGCATTCACAAGTTGAACAATTCTTTTCTCCAAGCTCTCGTTTGTTGTAGTCATTATAACAGGTTTTGCGGTTGAAATGCGGGTGCATCCAATCAAAAAACACGCAGATTCAATCAGAATCCGGCCGTGTTTCTGCGCGTAAAACGATGACTTCGTCAGCTTGACCAAAGAAGAAAGGTTTTCTTTGACACAATGCCAAAAAGTCTTTCTCTTATGGATCGGATGGATGCTTCCATCCTTTCTTGGCAGAGATCTTCTTGTCCAATACTCGACCACGGTAGTCGCTGTTGTTTTTCTTATACTGGTATGGCGAAACACCCATGATCTTCTGAAAATTGCGGTTGAAGGAGGAAACATCCTGATATCCGACCCGCAGAGCAACCTCCGTCATGGGATAATTGGTGGAATTGAGCAGTTCATAGGCTTTCTGGATGCGTACCATCGTCAGATATTCGACTGGCGACATATTGAGATATTCTTTGAACTTACGGCGCAGCTGTGCCTCGCTCAAGGAACAGATGGACGCAAGATCTTCCCCGGAGATTGGATTCATATAGTGCATCCCGATGTATTCAATAGCGGGTATGATCTGCTGCGGTCCAACCGTCATGGGGCGGATATGGGTTTTCTTCTCCGTATAGCTGCGGGTGATTAGGAGCAGCAGCGATGTCATAAGATTCTGTTTCACGGCTTTATGGTACTCATGCTTTGTCTGGCATTCGTTCAGCACCATGGTAATAAGCCGTTCCAGTTCTACTGCATCCTCTTGCGGAAGGCATAGAGCCTCACTGGAGAGCCGATGCAGAACAGATTCTACAAACAGAGGGTCGTTTGGAAAGGCACTGTTCAGGATTCCGGCAGGATCAAAGAAGAGATATTCCCATGAGTTCAGGCTTTTATCACGGCTCAAAGTTGTGTGCAGACAGTTTGCGGGAACCACTGTAACTGCACCATCGGTATAGTCGATGCGCTGATCTTCCAGAACCATGAGACCCTGCCCCCAGCGGCAGATACCAATCTCCATAACATTGTGGAAATGGACATCCTCGGCATAGGTGCCATAGGTGCAGACCCAGTCCTCTCCTGTAATGGCCTGCACCAGTTCGCCTTCCGGCAGCTCATAGTAGCGGTAGGTGATCCTTGGCTTATTTGCTTCCTTGTTAGGTTTCATATACTTCTTTCTCCACACAATATAAGGCGTTACGCAGGATACAGTACCTATACAATCTGCCCATCCGCATCGGACGCAACTGCTGGTTGGGTGCTGGCGTGATCGTGGTGCCGGGTGTTACCATTGGGGATAATACGGTGATCGGTGCGGGAAGCGTTGTGACAAAGGACATTCCTGCTAACGTAGTGGCGGTAGGAAATCCATGCCATGTGCTGCGCCCCATCAGCGAACACGACAAAGAGTATTTCTATCGGGATCGAAAAATCAACTGGGAAACGTTGTAACTAAAGAGAGCTAACAGCTCCAAAGGAAAAGTTATGAGTTACGCAATCGTATTCAGCAGCAAAACAGGAAACACGGAATTACTGGCAGACACACTGCACAGCTGCCTGCCGCAGGCAGAGTGCTGTTATTTTGGCAACCCGAACCCTGCCGCCATGGAAGCGGACACTCTTTATGTGGGCTTCTGGACGGACAAGGGAAAAGCAGATGAAAGCACTTCGGACTTTTTGAAGCAGTAACAGGTGTTTTTGTTTGGTACCGCTGGTTTTGGCGGCAGCGAAGAATATTTTAACAAGATCCTGAAAGCTGTGCAGAAAGATCTGCACAGCAGCAACACGGTGATCGGCAGCTTCATGTGTCAGGGAAAGATGCCGATGTCGGTACGCCAGCGGTATGAGAACATGAAAAAACAGCCGCTTCATCTGCCCAATCTGAACGCAATGATCGAGAATTTCGACAAGGCTCTTTCTCACCCGGATGCAGATGATCTGGAGCGGCTGAAACAGGCTGTGAAATAAGATGGGTTTTATGGATGTGTTCATCGGTTTGAACTTTGACACACTCCGTATCCCTATAAGAGACATCTCTAAAATAACGGCACATCGAAAATCGAATACGGCACGATAGACGGCAGCGTTCTCATTTTCGCTTTTGCAAAATCAGAACGCTGCTTTTTTTGTGCCATCATTTGTGCTATCACCAGAAAAGCGGAAAGTTCCTGCTCCGCAGCATTTTCTGGCTGTGGCATACCATATCCGATTCATACGAATCAATTGGAGGCAGCTGTGTTGTTTTCTGTGTACTTAACTGTCCTTGAAGATAAAAGCGAAGAAGAACAATTTATAGCCGCTTATAATACCTACAAGCGGCTGGTCTATCATACAGCTTACAAGGAGGTCTCTTTATGTTAGAGCATTTTTTTAAATCGTTAGTTGCAATAGTTTCTGACCCTTACCAATGCA
This sequence comes from Faecalibacterium prausnitzii, assembly GCF_003287405.1. GTDB lineage: Bacteria > Bacillota > Clostridia > Oscillospirales > Ruminococcaceae > Faecalibacterium > Faecalibacterium intestinale. The sequence continues at coordinate 8,277 of NZ_PRLD01000024.1, read as the reverse complement.
ATCGCATCACGGATGCGTTGGCGGCAGCTGGAATTAAATTCTATTGCAAATCCAAAGATGTCAATCGGCATAACACATTTGACCAAGCGAGAATTGGAACTCTCGGCATAAAACCGAGGTATGTCACAGAGGTGTTTGTGGACAAAGAAAATGTTGATATGGCTCTGCACATTATACATACCCTGTCATAAGCCCGGAGTCCCCCCCTGCGAACCAAACATTCCGATATAAAAAGGACGCTGCCGCCTCTGGGTAAGAGGTTGCAGCGTCTTTTTGGTATCAGAGGGCGAATGATCAGTCAGACTAAACGGCTCCCAACGAATGCGATGCTTTTAGCTTGCGTCTTTCTGTTCGTCAAGAATGCGCCAGCCGTCCATCAGGTCTGAATTTTCCATAATAAAGGTGTGGGCGGTATCCTGTCCCCACGAGTTGTCGTATTTCAGCATCAGATAATCGCTCAACTCGGTCCGATTTTTGAACTTCGACAAGCGATACGGCTCCTGAAAAGCGACCTTTTCGACGAAATATACCGCATCCGATGTGGGAAGCATAACGCCGACATGACCGATCATAAGAGAATTGTCCGTTTCAGAGAACTGATCGTGCAGGACTACGGAGACGAGACGGATTTTATCATCGTCCACGAAGGAGAGACCGCGTTTCTTCCATTCCTGTTGAATCGTTTTCAAATGGGTAGGAATATCGGTCGTATTGGTGGTTTTAACCGGGGCGAACAGCGCATCAAACTTTTGCCGTTCGTCGCCGCAAAGGGATTCCGGGTCAGAATCCAGCGTTTCATAGTCCATAAACAGGGTGTCCTCGGCTGAGTCAAGGTCTGCCTTGCCCGTGACAGTGATAAAATCACCGAACAGCCCACAAGCGGTGATCCGACAATTCCAGCCGGGGAAGGTGTCATATTTTTCCGTCCATGCGTCCTGCATGGAGTAAGGATCGTATTTCAGATCCGAAGGCTTGGCGTTTTCAAACCCTGTGGTGAGCCATGCCGGGTCCACAGCATTATTGAACTTTTGCACATGATCAAAGAAGGTCTGTATCCGTAGGTCAGATACGCCGGCATCCTGCAAAAGTTTGGAAAGAAGATCCTGTGTTTCCGAATCAGCCAAATTGGAGTATTCGATTTGCTGAAGGACGGGCTGAGAAGTTTTTTGAGTGCAGCCTCCTGCCAGAAGCGCACCGCAAAAAAGTGCAGCGGTGCAGACAAGAAAAGTTCGACGTTTCAAAAATGGTCACCTCGTTGTGTTTTTCGGAAAATTTCTTTGAGTGACGGAGTCTCCACCATAGGCGAAGAGAGCAATGGTGGAGGTCTCGTAACGAATGGTATCACAGATAAACAAAGAAAATCAATGACGTCTGTCGTATTTGATCATATATAATGTTGCAGTATCCATATCCCATACGGATAACGCCCATTTGGGGAAAGACAATGCGGCAGTTTTCTGAACGATTTTCTTCATGTCGGACACAACAGGAGTATACCCAAGTTGGAATAAGAATTTTCCGTTTTTTCCGAATGGAAGGTTCAAATCGCTTTCCAGATAGACGGAGGATACCAACTTGCGAAGCGCGGCACGGCAATCCCTTAGATTTCCCCATGCTGCAGTGGGAGTTTGAAGAAAAGCCTCGTCCACATTATAATAGGCCGTAATCGTGATGTGCGTGAGGCTTTCCGCTGTATAAGATTTGAAGAGCCAGGAAGATCCATATGGCATCTTTTCTAGACCGATTTCACATAGATAATGCTGCTCTTCTGAGATGTGCTTCTTCTTTTTCATACATTCTTTCGCTTGTATAATGCCGGGCAGATGTTCTTCGGCGGGGCTTCTTCCAAGGCAACACCAAGACCCACACGATTGTGTCGTGTGGGTCTTGGTGTCTTATGGGTCGAGAGAGCAGGAACTGTTCTCAATTATTCATTGCTGCACGAAACTGTTTGTTTGCTTCTTCAACTTTCAGACGAGACAGAATGAAGGTGATGATGGCATCCAGAGCAAACGGAATCACCAGATACATGATCTTCAGCATATTGATGCAGGAATCCGGCTGAACGGTCAGAGCGCTGTCAAAATGGCTTGCTGCCAGCAGCCAGCCGGTGATGGCAGTACCCAGACCGCCGCCCAGCTTCACACCGAGAGAAGTGCAGGAGTACATCGTGCCATCCACGCGCTTATGCTTCGTCAGCCAAGTGTACTCGGAGCAGGCTGCGATCACGGCGTTCATGTCGCCCTGCCAAGGACCCTGACCCAGAGCAGCGATTGCGGTAAAGAGCAGCATCAGGGGAACATTACCGCTGCCCATATAACCTGCCACAGCGACCAGAGCACGGGCAACGGTTGCCAGAGTATAGCTCATGACGTTCAGCTTGTACATTCCGCTCCATTTGGCAACCAGCGTCGGGGTGAATACCAGAGCGATGATCAGAGGAATATTGACTGCCCAAGAGAACACGCCAAACAGATTCTGGTTGCCGAGAATATAGGTTGCATAGTAGGTGCCCATGCTGATCATGGCACCGTAGATCTGCTGCAAAATGTAGGTGATGCAAATCATCATATAGTATTTGTTACCAACCAGCAGCTTTGCAGCCTGAACTAGATTGTACTTTTCGTCCTGCTCGATTTCCTTTTTGTCGGTGGTATCCACCAATTCGCCTTCCGGCAGTTCCTTCACGGAGAAAACGGAGAGGGTGTTGACAAGCAGACCGATGATGGCGTAGATGATTGCAACAGTGCGCCAACCGGCAGCACCACCGCCCAATGCCGTAACAGCACCCAGCGTGATGGACTGGATGAGCAGGCTGGTGGCAAAGGCGAACATGAAACGCCAAGAACCCATCTCGACCTGCTCTGCGCTGTTCTTGGTCACAAGGGCGGTCAGGGCGGAATAAGCGATGTTGTTGGCGGTGTAGAACACGGCGTTCAGCAGGGTATAAGCGATCAGGAACCATGCATACTGTGCAAACTGACCGAGATTCGTGGGAATTGCAAAAATTGCCACCAGCGTGATGGCACAGCCGATATAGCCGTACAGCATCCACGGACGAGCCTTGCCCATCTTAGAGTGCGTTTTGTCAATCAAAGAGCCAAAGAAGATATCCGTTACACCATCCAGCAGCTTAGAGGCCGCGATCAGGGTGCCGACGATGCCGGGGTTCAAACCAACCGTGTTGGTCAGATAGATCATTACAAAGGATGACAGGAATGCGTATACCACGTTGCCTGCAATATCACCCGAACCATAGCCAACTTTGTTGTACCATTTCAAATAGCGCTTTTCCGTCATTTTCCGACTCTCCTCATTTACTTCGATTTTACAAGGCTTACGCTTTTTCGGCAAGATGTCAAATTCTCTTGCGTTTTGTCCGAAAGTATTATAAAATTTATATTGAAAAAATCATATTGAAAAAATGGGACAAAGTATGCACAAAATCACACAGTTTGTGGAAATCAAACAGAACGCATTCCGATTCCGGCGAAGTCTTTAAGAAAGAAGATGGTATTGAGATGTATTTCAACTCTGGCTACTTAAATAACTCTCGTCTTGATTTCAAGGATTACACAAAACCGTTGGTGGTAGGAAGCTGCGGCACCTACCGTCTGAAAAAGCGTCCCATGCTGCCGACATACTGGAAGAAGGGCCGCAGAGACTATCAGATCTTATATGTGGCATCGGGCAAGGCGCATTTCTGGTTCGATGGTGTTGAGGAAGTGGTGACTTCTGGACACATGGTGCTTTACAAGCCCAAAGAGGTTCAAAAGTACGTTTACTATGTTGAAGAGCACCCGGAGGTGTTCTGGGTTCATTTTACCGGCTATGACGTTAAGAACATTCTGGAGTACCATGGCATCTCTTTGGATCAGCACGTCTTTTTCAGTGGAACCCTGCCGGAGTATAAGATGTCGTTCCGAAAAATTATTCGGGAACTTCAGCAATGCGAATACGGGTATGAAGATTACATCGCTTCGTTGTTCAACAACATTCTGTTGCTTGTCAGCCGCCAGCAGCAGAACGGCGAAAACTATACCGTGACGATCCCCGAAGAAATTGAGATGGCGGTTTCTTATTTTAACGAAAACTACAATACGAAGATCAGCGTGGCGCAGTATGCCGAATCGCTACATATCAGTACGAACTGGTTCATTCGCAATTTCAAACAGCACATGAAGATAAGTCCGGCGCAGTACCTTCTCTCCTTGCGGATGGTCAACGCACAGAGCTTGTTGGAAAATACCGATTACAGTGTCGGTGAAATCGCTGAGATCGTTGGGTACGATAACCAGCTTTACTTTAGCCGGGTGTTCAAAAAAGAGTATGGCATCAGTCCAGTACAGTATAGGAAAAGAGCAGAAAACCAAAGTGCGGCACCGATAGAATCTGATGTTGGAGAAATCACCTGTGAAAATTAAAGCGGGAGTATTACGGTACGCAGTGCCAGCAAGCAATGTTTTCGTCTATACAAAAACACTTTTTGCGTTGCAAAATGCTTGTTGGGGAAGTGCCCCAAACCCCTTTGTTCTGCATTTTTCAATGCAGGCTGTGCGTCCCGGCGGGACGCTTTTTACCCGGTGATGCTTTCCGGGTCGTTGAGGACTTGCATAAGGTGAGAAGCGGCTTCTGCCAGAGAAGCATACTTCATCTGTTCCGGGACAGGCGCATTCAGAAGTGAAATGCCCCATTCCTGCATACAGTCTGCAAGCTACTTCTGCGCCAGCAGTGCAGCCTCCCGGCGCACTTCCGAGGAAGTGTCTCTGTCCAGAACATAGGCGGCATGAAACCTGCCGTTGCGATCTTCCGTCAACTGCACCATGGAATTGTGGTCGATCCAGAAATGGCAGAAACGAGCCCTGCCGCCGATTTCTTCCATTTCGGAGCGCAGCTCTTCTTCATCGCTCCATTGCGGCATTTCGGAGAGAATGCTCTGCAACTGCTCATACGCCTGCTGCTCGGCAGGGGTGACTTTCTTGCAGTGGTATTCCCGCTGGATGGTGCGCTGCCAGTACAATGCCAACTTGCCCTGTTTTGCTTGCCCGATTGCGTCCTGAATATCAGCTAAAATGCTGTACTGTAGTTTTCTCATCTTGACTCCCAAAAACAATCAACTCTTTAGGACGCAATACGTCCTATAAGAATGATTATAGCCGAAAGAAATGCAAAAGAAAAGCGCATCGGCTAAATTTCAGCCGATGCGCTTGCAAAGTTTGCGGTTCATTCCTCGTTTGTGAGGTAAGGGAGATTGCCGATATAGGTGTCCAGCAGATCGAGTGCCGCTTTTTTCTGGATGGGAGTCAAACCTTCCAGCCGCTTGCAGATTTCATCGTCGGTCACATGGGATGCGCTGGGAACCAGATCGCACAGCAGTGTGTCTGCGGAAATATTCAGAGCATTCAGAAGTTTAACAATGGTGGCAAGACCGGGTTCCTTTAAGCCGCGCTCTACCATGCCGATATAGTTGGAAGAAAGTTCGGATTTTTCCGCAAGCTGTTCCAGCGTCAACCCATGCTGTATCCGCTGCTCCCGTAGTCGCTGTCCAAAAAGCTCTTTCATAGTGCAACCTCATCCTATCGTGTTCTTTACACTCCATAGAATACCTGTTAGCCACACCGATATACACAATCGAAAGAGATGAACAATTCCGTTAAAGATTGAACTAACGAAAAAAAGATTGCCGGAAGCAGACCTCTTACGGTCAACTCCCGGCAATTTGTTCTTATCGAGCCTGCTCGTTCTCCTGTGCTGGCTTTTCTTCCGCAAAAAATCGTTCCACGTTTTTCTGTGCCCGAACCAGTTCTTGCATCTCGTTCCGTGCCTTGCGGTAGTCCGGGTAGGCTGCTTTCTTTTGGGTCAGTAGTTCTGCAAACTCCGCATCCAACTCCTTGACCTTTGGGAGCGTTTTCAAATTGGATTCATCAAACGCCGTTTTCGCCGCCTTGTGCAGGGTGATCTCCTCCCGGTGGGCTTCCAGATACTTTTTGCTGTACCCTGACTTGCGGTAGGCATCATAGACCGAGCGAGTCTTGGCATAGTTGATGATGTGGGTTTTCAGCACGGCAATCTCCGTCAGCCTTGCTTCTGCTGCCTTGATGGAATCCCCCATAGCATGATAACGTTCCGTTGCCGCCGTCGCACGTTCCCGCAGTTCCTCTGCGCTACCGATTTTCTGCTCCTGCAAGAACAGCAGGGTTTTGGACATCTCTTTCAGATTGAACTTGGTTGCCCACTTTTTGTAGCCGACACTTTTGCCCTCTGCCATTTTCCTCTGAATATCCACCAGCAACTGGAAGGGCTGTTCTTTGAGCGGCTGCTTCTGATACGGCTTGTGCTCAGCCTTTCCCGCCAGCACTGCCTTGATCTCGTCCTCACTGTACCCAGTGCCCAGTGTGCGGAAACGGATAAAGCGCTTCTGCCGTGCGCCCTTCACCGCTGTGTGCTTACCACGCTTCACCTCATAGCCCTGCTGCTCCAGCTTTTGCAAAAATGCTTCGTAGTCCCCCGGCTTTTCTGCAAGGATGGTGTCAATGATTCCGCACAGGCGGTCACGGTTACTTTCCTTGGGCGGATAGACGATGCGCTTCTGCCGTTCCCGATAAGGCTTGTACTCGATGGTTGAGAGCTGATGCTCCAAACAAATCAGGTCGCTCAACCGCTGCACCGCAAAGGTAGAAAGCCAGAAATTTTTGAATTTCCGGGTTCCATCCAAGGCAGTGGAATTATAAATAATGTGGTTGTGGATGTGCGCCCGGTCGGTGTGGGTAGCAACGATAAAAGCGTGTTTGCCCTTCAAAAAACGCTCGGCGAACTCGTAGCCGATGCGGTTGGCTTCCTCCGGCGTGACCTCCCCCGGCTTGAAGGATTGCCGCACCTGATAGGCGATGACATCACTTTTCTGGCTGCGCCCGGTGGTCTGCTCGTACAGCCGTTTCGTCAGCAGAAATTCCTCGTCTATGGTCAGCGGGCTGCACTGGTAGCTGCTGACCAGTTCGCCCTGCTCGGTCTTGTCCGGGTTCTGGATATAGCTGGTATGGTTATGCAGACAAACCCCGATGGACTTTCCTTTATTTTTCCGCATGGGAATCAACCGTGTTGCTGCCAGTGCCACCACCCCCTTTCAAAAAGAAAATGCCGCACATCGGCGGCATTAGGACTATTTGGATAATTTTTCGTGATCGGCAGCACCTGTCAAATACATGGCTTCCAGCCGAACACTCTCTAATTCGTTACTGATTGCATCCAATTCCAGATAGAGGCTCCATGCTTCTTCGCTGATAAGAGCTTTCAGCGCATTCTCTGCGGTGATCTTTTTCTGGATCAGTGCATGGTATTCATCATCGTCTGCAAATTGTCGTTGAAGAATATCTTTCAGATTTTCCCAATAATAGTCGGTCATAGCATCCGTGTCCATCGAATCCCTCACAATCCGGCAATCCAGCCATTAAAACGCTCCGCTGCCTCTACGATCAAAGCACCCATAAAAATCAGCGAAAAGCAGCCAAACTCTGCCACCAGCAAAATCAAAAACTGCAGCCACTCCCGGCAGTACAGCGTATAAAGACCGCAGCCGAAAATATACAGCATAGGCAGTGCTAGCACAAACGCTGATAGGTTCAGTGTCCATTTCAGCATCAGCACCAGAAACGCACTCAGGAGAACCACAGGAAACAGGAGAACCTTTGCTACGAATTTCATATTGACACCGCCTTTCTGCTTTCAGTATATGGATAGTGCATGAGCCTGTCAATGGTATTGTCCCTTATGTACCCCCGCAACCCTCCAACTGCGGGGGAAAATTTTAGAGTTCTGCCAGCCGTGCGAGAATTTTTCTGCCAATGTCAATCAGCTCATCCAGCCTCTGCCGCAGGTCCTCCATGTCCGCAGCATAGACCCGACCATTTTCATTGGCAGCTTTGGCATACTGGTTCAGGTTGTTGCTGCACATCTGCAAAAGATACGCCATGCGCCGCAGTTGCGGCAGGTCAAGGTTCAGGCAGTAGCCGTCCAGTGCCATCTTGCGGATATAGGCGCTCAGGCTGCGGATGCCCATGCCCAACATCTTTTCATAAATGTGGCTTTTCTCAGCTTTTGTTGTTCTCAGGATAATGATTTCATCCCGCTTTTCCCTCACCGGGCATCACCGTCCTTGTCGTAATAACTGCGGAAGGGCTTCACCGGCTCCGGCTTGTCCGACTTTTCCTCCAGTGCCGCCAGCACCGAGGGGCGGCGAGGTGCGTCCTCCTGTTCTTCCTCATCCTGTTCCGGGTCGTG
>NZ_PRLD01000023.1 GCF_003287405.1 Faecalibacterium prausnitzii | reverse complement strand
AACTTGCTGTTGGGGTCATCGGGCAGAGCGGAATTCATCAACCGCTGGTCAAGACCGATTTTGCGGCCATCCGACGTGATTTTCAACATATTATCCACAGAGGGGTCAACAGAACCGCTGTGGACTTCGGCTGCACGTTCGCTCAACGCCTGCACCATATCCTGTTGGATTTCCGAAGGTTTGACCACAACCGTCTCAAATTTTGCATCAGGCACTGGGAGATGAAGCTGGTCGCTGGTCTTGATATCTGCTGCTTCTTTGAACATCGCCATCAGTTCAGGCAAGTTGAAGAACTTTGCAAAACGAGTGCGCGCACGGTATCCGGTGCCTTCGGGCGCAAGTTCAATGGCCGTGGTCGTCTCACCGAAGGTGGATGCCCACGCATCAAAATGGGTCAACCCTTTCTGCTGCAAGGTGTTGTACTGGAGGTAGCGCATGAGGGTGTACATCTCGGTCATACTGTTGCTCAGGGGTGTACCCGTTGCAAAAATCACGCCACGGCCACCGGTGATTTCATCCAGATAGCGACACTTGCCGAACATATCGCTGGATTTTTGTGCCTCGCTCGTACTCAAACCTGCGACATTACGCATTTTCGTGTACAAGTAGAGGTTCTTAAACGCTTGGCTCTCATCCACAAACAACCTGTCTACGCCCAATTGTTCAAATGTGACCACATCATCCTTGCGGTCGGTGGTCTGCAGCTTCTCCAATTTCTGCTTCAGAGTTTTGCGCAGCTTTTCCAGCTGTTTCACGGTGAAATGCTCTCCGGCCTGCTCTTTTGCTTCCTCGATGGCCTCTTCAATTTCATCCATCTGCTCCTGAATCAGCCGTTCCTGCCGCTCTGCAGACAGCGGGATTTTCTCAAATTGCGAGTGACCGATGATGACAGCATCATAGTCGCCGGTCGCAATTCTTGCACAGAATTTTTTGCGATTACCGGGTTCAAAATCTTTCTTGCTGGTGACCAACAGTTTTGCGTTGGGGTACAGGCGCAAAAACTCGCTGGCCCATTGCTCCGTCAGGTGGTTCGGCACCACAAAAAGGCTTTTCTGGCACAAGCCCAGGCGTTTCAGTTCCATAGCGGAAGCTGCCATCTCAAAGCTCTTGCCGGCACCGACTTCGTGCGCCAAAAGGGTGTTATACCCATACAGCACATGGGCAACCGCATTGCGCTGATGCTCTCGCAAATTGATCTCCGGGTTCATGCCCACAAAATGAATGTGACTACCGTCATACTCACGGGGCCGGGTGCTGTTAAAAAGTTCGTTGTACTTCTTCACCAGCAGAGTGCGCCGCTGTGGGTCTTTCCAGACCCATCCGGCAAAAGCGTCCTTGATGGCCTGCTGTTTCTGCTGGGCGAGAGTGGTTTCGTTCTGGTTCAGCACACGTTTTTCTTTGCCATCCTCCACGATGGTATCATAAACGCGGCTGTCACGCAAGTTCAGGGTATCCTCCAAAATCTTATAAGCGTTGGCTCGGCGGGTACCGTAGGTTTCAGTAGCCATAATGTCACCAAAGCCAGTAGCAGATTTATTGCTGATCCGCCATTCGGAAGTGTAAGGAGAGTAGCGAACGGTGATGGCGTTGTTGTATCGGATACGATAGGGCGGCTGAAAAGTTTCCATCATGAACTGCTGCACGATAGAGGGATCAAGCCATGTAGCACCCAGCCGCACATCAATTTCAGATGCTTCCAAATCTTTGGGCTGCGCCTTGGTCAGTGCGTCCACATTGACCTTGAACTCCGGGTGACTTTCCGCAGCAAGCTGTGCCATCCGCAGCTTATCGCGTACATTACCCGAAAGGTATTCGTCCGCTGTTTGCCAACCGGCTTCCGGGTCGTCAGCATCCGCAGCAGGGTCTTTGAAAATCACGCCGGACAATTCGGTGGTGATGCGCCCGTACTCGCCGGGTGTGCCCAGCAGTTCTGCCATATAAGGCAGATCAACCTTGCCATGCTCCCCGATGGACACTGCCAGTGCTTCACTGGGGGTATCCACGCTGGTGACAACACGCTCTGGCCGAATCGTCCGCTTGGTGAACATATCTGCTTTGGACTTGAGATTTTTATTCTCGTCCAGATTCTCCAGTGAGCAGAGCAGATAGTAGGAACTGTCATCATCGAACAGGCGGGCATTTTTCTTGTCGTTGATCAGCCCGTATTTTGCAGTAAAGGTATCGTAGGCGGCGTTCAATTTTGCTTGCGATGCCTTAATGTCCTCGTCCGGGAAGTCGTTCAGCTGCTGGTCAATCAGTTCGTTGACGATCTGCCGCAACTCCACCATACCAGCTACACGGCCTTTGGCGTTGTCGGACAGTTCGATCTGCGTCATGATAGAGTTCTCTCGGTAGTAGATCTCGCCATCAACAACCGTATAGCTAAAATTCTTCACAGTCGGGTCTGCGGGCAGCGTTTTGCGCTGTGCTTCCGCATCTGCGACGTCCGGGGCAGCAATCTCCACCGCAGTGTAATTGCCCTCGATGTGCTGCACCGCCTCGGCAAGCTGGTCTGCAAGGCTGGTGCCCTCGATGGGTACAACGGTCAGGTCGTGACCATATTGGGTGCTTTCCAGTTCCAAATTTCCCAGCACCATCTCCGGGTGGTCCGCAAAGTAGCTGTTGATAGCGATGCCATCTGCCGTCTTTCCCAGCTGCACCCATGCAGGTTCAATATCCGCAGGGCGGTCACGCTTCTGCAAAAAGATAATATCGCTGACAACATCCGTGCCTGCATTTGCCTTAAACGCATTGTTGGGCAGACGGATAGCCCCCAGCAAATCGGCTCGTTCTGCCATGTGCTTGCGGGCAGAAGAATCTTTACTGTCCAGCGTGTAACGACTGGTAACAAACGCCACCACACCGCCCGGACGCACTTGGTCGATGGTTTTCGCAAAGAAATAATTGTGGATGCTGAAGTTCAGCTTGTTATACGCTTTGTCGTTGACTTTGTAATTGCCAAACGGTACGTTGCCGACCGCTAAATCGTAGAAATCCCGCCTATCCGTGGTTTCAAATCCGGCCACTTTGATGTTGGCCTCCGGGTACAGCTTTTGGGCAATCCGGCCCGTGATACTGTCCAGTTCCACACCGTACAGACGGCTGTCAGCCATGCCAGAGGGCAGCATACCGAAAAAGTTGCCAATACCCATGGAAGGCTCCAAGATATTTCCAGACTGGAAGCCCATCTTTTCCACAGCATCATAGATGGCGCGAATTACCACCGGAGAGGTATAGTGGGCATTCAGAGTGGAAGCGCGGGCGGCGGCATACTCCTCTTCGGTGAGCAACCCTTTCAGTTGGGTGTACTCGGCAGACCAGTTTTCCTTGTTGGGGTCAAAGACATCTGCAAGACCGCCCCAGCCTACATACTGCGAAAGCACCTGCTGCTCCTCGGCGGTGGCACCGCGATGCTCCTGCTCCAAAGTGCGCAAGGTCTGGATGGCTTCAATATTGCGGGCGAATTTCTGCTTGGGGCCTCCGACACCCAAATTATCATCCGTGATGTGAAAATTTCCTGCGGCTTCCGGCATCGGTTCAGCGTTCAGGGCTTCGTCTGCGGCAGCAGCATCCGGAAAGGTCTGCCACTCGCCATTGACCTCCACAGAGATAGGCAACTTGTCCAGTTCCTCATCAGGTGTAGGTTCATCCCGCCGCAGACCGTCCTCGAATTGCTGCTTGTTGAGTACCTCGTTATCCCACGACTGCCCATGCGCGCTGGTGTCGATGCGCACATCGGTTTCGCCAACATAGCCGATTTTGCCTTCGATGGTTCGGGTGGGAAGGTCAACAACAACTTCGTCACCGACCTTGTAATCAACAGCCTTTTCAGGAGAAACGTCAATAATTTCATCCTGCTGCTGTTCATACAGTTCCCGGATATTGGGCAACCGTTCAACCCGGAAGATGGGCTGTCCGCTGTTGGTCAAGTCCATGTCCTGCAAGCTGACGGATTTGAACATGAAGTTGACGTGATCCACACGGAAATCCCGGCCATCTAGCTTGATGATGATGCCGATCGGCAGATAATCTTCCTCTCGCAGATATTTTGTCTGATGGTGGGTACCATCTCCGCCCTGTCCGGCTAGATAGATGCTGTTGCCCTCGGCCCACAGCTTCTGCGATTTTGCTACCCACTCTCTGCGCAAAAAGCCGGTCACTTTGACTTTTCCCAGCGCATTTTCCTGTGACAGCAAATTAGAACGAAAAACTTCCTTTACAGTGATTGCATCTTTGTCATAGAACAGAAAATATCCGCCCAGTTCAAAGCCAATCAGGGTATTGGGGTACTGCTCTTTCAGAGCATTGTATTCGGCAGCGGCATCACCATCCAGCATTGGGAGCTGTCGTTCCGCTTCCTGCACGGCGGCACGATGCTCTTTTTCCTTATCGGTCAGGTAGCGGTCAGACTGAATCATCAGGTCGATGTATTTCTCGACCTGTGTCCAGCTTAACGTAACCTTTTGATGATCCGGGTAGTGGTCAAATTCAAGTCCTTTTCCATCATGATTTACAAAACCGCTGCTGCCATCCAGAAAATCCTGCGAATGTCCGCCGATGCCGTACTCTTTCGCCAATGCTTTAGCGCGGAGTTTGCGGTCGGGCTGTGTCTGGTACAGTTCGATGATTCGCTGCTTGCCATCCTGAAAACCGGAACCATGCTTGCGCAGTTCATTCTCAATTTCAGCCTGCGACAAAACAAAAGCGGAGGGCGATTTTTCGCTCTCCGCTCGGTCGATATGTTCAATTTGCTGGGCTTCGGTAGGGATGGCGACATCGAAGAAACTTAGCTGTAGATCAGCTCCGTCAGCACCAGTTCCTCGGCCTGCGCTTTCAGGCTGTTCATGTGCTGCACCCACGCCATTTGCTGGCTCTCCTTGTCCGGGGCCGGGGTCTGTTTCAGAAGCTGCGCCATGGTCTGCTGCATCCGGTTCTCTGCTGTCTGCTCCACCTCCATCAGGTGCGGGTACAGGCTCCCGTTCAGGAGCATCGTGTTGTACAGCACTGGGCGATGGTCTTTCAGGTACGTCCGGCGCAGCCTGCCGTACTTGCCCAGCGGGGTCTTCGGCTGATGCATGGTCAGGTTCGGGAGAAAATAATCCCCGGTCTGCGTGTAACTCAGATTGCTGCTCATATTCATGCTGGCTCCTTTCATTGTTTCGGCGGCGAATGGTGGTTTTTACGGTGCGCTCAATTTGGCGTAAGACCTCCCGGCTCATGTCGCTGACGGCTGCGCCGAGGGCGTAAACACTGTCTGGGGTGGAAAACTCGTGGATGGCTCGGAAGTCGTCCTTGTCGAACCACCCGGCAGGCTCAATTCCGCAGCGTTCCAGCAGCGTGTAGGTGACGCTGATGGCGGCGGCGGACTTGAACTGCATCTCCACCCCGGCTTCATCATAATCCATCAGCAGCGAACCGTCAACGATGGCGCGGATGTCGCCGCCGTTGTTGTCCCAGTAATCTGCCACCAGTTTCCCCGCAACATCCGCAAGCTGCTGGCTGACACGCTCCCCGCTGATGCCGTAGGTCTTACTCAACATTTCCGAAACAGGCTGTTTCAGGTCGTCGTTGTACTGCCACACCTCCGGGTCACGGGAATTGCGGCGCACTCCGGTGTCGCTTACGTCAAAGACGTAGTGCAGTCGGGGAAATCCGCTGGATTCGTCCAGCAGAGCGATGCCCTTAGAGCCACGTCTGACATAGCGGTTCATCCGGTTGTTCCAAACATCATAGTCAGCGCAGGCGGTGGCATCCGGGCGCTGGGCATAGATCATCAGCTGGTCTGCAAAGGGGTACTTGTACAGCCGGGATGCGGTGGTCAGGTAATCCGTCCAACTTTCCCAGTACCGGGTCAAGCCGTTGGCCGTGCGCTGGGCAAGGGCGAGATATTCTTCGGTTTTGTTTGGCATTTTGGCCTCCTTTTTCAGATTTTAGGGTATAAAAATAGCGGGCAACCGTTTTGGGGTTGCCCGCTGGAAAGTGTATCGAGATAAGATTATTTGCTATTGCCCTTTATGTACTTCATAACGCAGCACCCCATCACGATGACGGGAAGCACGGTTCGTAAACCGAGGTCGCCGACCCGCACATTTACATCAATCACAAGCCCTGCAAACCATGCCGCTAAAGTGAAAACAGTTGCCCAACCGTAACTCATAGAACTGTACTCCTTCATATGTGAATATTCAAAACTCTCTTCTCAGCTTCAGCTTTCATAGCTGCCCGCAAGGAACTTACATTTATTCGACTCGAATGTTTACCGGATTCAGTGTAAGGTTTCCTCTGCCTACCACCTTATACCATTTGCCTCGTTCAAGTTTGATTCTTTCCGTTACGCCCTGTGTAATATATCCGATTTTGTATTTTTCTCCAGTCTCAACATCGGTAAAGACCACATCAGTATCACAATCGCCGCTTACTTTTACAGTTCCCCAAAGTGGCTGTATTTGTTCTGTCTTTATAGTGCCTTCATCATCTGAAAGGGTGAAAGTATGGCTTCTCTGAATATTGATATAAATCATTACCAGAAAAACCGCTGCCAGACATAAGGCAAACTTTCTTGTTTTCATCGAAACACCTCCTGTAAATTCGGTTTTATCGAATCATATCACATAAGCGGACTCTTCAAACTTACAGCTCAGTTTCCACCGCAAGCTGCTCCTGCTTCTCTTTTTCATCAGCGATTTGGACATCAACATCTTCGCGCATCTTTTTTAGAAGTGCAAGGACTCGCTTGATTTGACCTTTGGTATTCTCCACCCTGCTCTGTGCCTGATTGATGTGATCCAGAACTGCCCAGTCTGCAAAGAGGCCGTCAAAGAAGAAATCCGCAAATTTCAAAAAGCTGTCCACCGTAACCTGAAGGTCTGCGGTGATCTCAACATCGGCAAGCTCAGTTTTGAACCGCCGCAGTTCCACTTGAAGCTGTTCGATTTGTTCCTGTGCATCGTCCAGTTCCTCATACTTGGCAAGATCGGCCATCAAACCGCCGCCCATTACGTCCCATGTACTCCAGCCCTCGGCATTGTCGAGGGTTTCCAGAACTTCGTTGACCGTATGCAGGGCGGTCTTTCCGGCATTGATAGCTTCCAGCAGCTCCCGTTTTTGGACTTTCAGCGCGGCAATACGGCTTTCGCTTTCCGCAATCTGCTGTGCGGCAGGGTGAGCAGAGACTTTGATGCTTTTGATTTTTTCGGAAAGAGCAGCTTGATACCGCCTTTCGCAATCGGACAGCCTTACCAGCCTATTTTGAATCTGCTCCATGTCGGCATCAACGGAAGAAAGGTCATGGAGAGCCGCATCGTACTTGACGCGGGCTGCATAGGCTTCCTGCCGTTCTTTGTCCAGCTTTTCATCCATTTTTCCAATCACTTGATAGAAAAATGCGGCAAGGCTGTGTCCCTCCAGACGGTCCACATCAGCCTGCTCTGCCAGCTTGGATTTTTCCAGCTTTTTCAGGCAATCAGCAAGCGTATCTCTCTGGGCGGTCAGTTCTTTCTGTTTTGCTTCGCAGCTTTTCTTTTCAGCGACCTGCTGCCAAAGCTCTTTCAACGTAGAATCACTCATATGGAATGTCCTTTCCCGGCATTACGTTTCTTCGTTCAGAAGCTGGTTCAAAAAATGCTGCCGATTATTTACAAATGTTTTGGTGATAACGTAGCTGTCCGTATCTTCATACTGACAAGGATGAATCGTGCCATTGTCGAAGCTAAAAATTTCAGCATCAGGCATTCCGAGGAGAATGGGTGAATGTGATACGATAATGAATTGCGCCCCTTCTTGGGCACACCGATAAATGTTGATCAGTAACGTGAGCTGCCGCTGCGGGGATAAAGCGGCTTCCGGCTCGTCAAAAATATAGACTCCATCTGCACCCATGTAGTCCTGCGCAATGGCGAGGAAACTTTCACCGTGTGATTTTTGGTGATAGCCTTTGGAGGGATGATCGTCATCGGAATAGTCGATTTCCTTGGTGGCTACATTATAGAAACTCTCTGCTCGGAGAAAATACCCGAACTTTGGTCTGCGATACCCCTTGGAAATCGTCATAGCCTCACATAGTTCCGAATGGGAGTTGTATGTGGAAAATGAATAGTTCTTCGTTCCACCCTCTGCGTTGAAGCCGTAAGCAACAGCGATTGCTTCCAGAAGCGTAGATTTTCCACTTCCATTTTCGCCAACAAAGAACGTAATGGGCTTATGGAATGTAAAAGTGTCGATTCCACTGATGGCAGGAATCTGACGAACATAATTGTATGGGCGAACTCTGTTCCAGTCGATGGTCAGCCCTTGGATAAATAGATCGTTCATACAGCACTCCTTACTATATAGTGTAGGAGAACACTTAGTTCCGCTCAAACCCAAGATAGCGGGTGCCCTGAAAACTCAGCTTTCCGATGTCGCCCTGCACGAGCAGACCATAATCGCTTCCGTCCACTTCAAATTCCATCCGGTCGCCGCTCTCCACCTGAAAAGTCACATAGTACGATGTAAATGTGCTAGTGTCGTATCCGTGCGCACCGGACATATCTCCGGCATTGGCACTGCTGGAATGCGAAACATCGGTGCGCTTTGCTACCACTGTTGCCGGAACGGTAAGCCGCGGCGAGTGGTTGTTTTTGTTCCATGTGCGGAGATTTGAAATTAGAGCAAAGAAAAACATTCCAATAAAAAGCAGGAACAGGATTGGGAAAATGAAGCTGAATATAGCGTCAAACCATCCAAAAAACATTTTACTCCTCCAAAATTTCTTCCAGCAGGTCCTTTACATCGTCCAGAAAAGATTCTTCTCCGAGGGTGTTCACCTTGAAGAACACCGCCTGACTGCCGCCTGCGGTGATGGCAGACAGGCGGATCGGACTGTCTCCATTCTGGAACAGGGTCAGAGTCAGGCTCAGGCGGTTGCCGCCCATCATGCTGTACCGCTCAAACACACGGACACTGCACCGGGCGTCGGCTTCTTTGAAGTCACTGCCTGCCTCCAAATCTGCCGACCAACTGCTGTCTGGAATTTCATTTTCCAGCTTCCGAAGCAGCTTGTCAAAGTTTTTGTTTCGGATGGTCTTTTCAAAGATTGCCATAATGGTTCCTCCGTTCTGACAATTAAAATTCAGTCCCTTATTTTTGATACGAGCAGAGCCACAGGAAAATTGCGGAGAAATCGCTTGAAGAGAGGAATTTTGTCTAATTTGATTATAGCATATCTTTTGGAAGAACAAAATACTTTATGTACGCCGCCCGCAGGCGGCGAAAGTCAGTCCGGGGGAAATTCCAGTTCGGCAAACTCGGCATCGGTCAGCAGTTTCAGCTTCTCGATAACACCTTCCGACAACTCCCGCAGGGCGGTCTCATCGGGCATCAGGTAGCACTGCATGAGCCGCAGTTCATGGATAAGCCCCAGCCGGGTGCCGGTGTTGTAGAGCATCATCAGCATCAGTTCTTCATGGTCAAAGTTCATGGTCGCTCCTTTCTTTTTTACATCCGCTGGGATTACACTCCGGGGCATCGCACTTCACTTTGAGTGTTTGCAAAACCGAGGTGCGTTCCGGCTTTTTATCCAGAAATCCCGGCAGTTCCTTGAAGCCGATGCTGTCCACATAATGCGCCGATATTTTTCCACCCTGATTCAGCATGATCACATCGCTGACCGACAGGCTGTGCCCATGGTAATCCGTCGGGCGGGCGCAGTTGAATTTCTGGTACAGTTGTTCCAGCAGCTCCGCTTGCGGAACGCTGCGTTTTCCTTCCGGGAGATTACCCCGGTAAAGAATCTCGTAATTTTCAATGGACGGAGCGATGTTCTGCTTATTCAGGTAGCGCATAGACGCAAAGCGGAGCACAGGGTCTGCATCCTGTTGCAGCTGCATGACCAGATAGCAGTCGTGCCCGCTCTGCTGGAATTGCTTCATCCGATACGACTGAATCTCGTTTCGGTCTGCAAGTTTCTGGGCAAACTCCTCTTGAGTGAGCGGGATGCAGTCCTTGTTCCGCAGATTGTGGCTGTATAGGATCTCGTCCCGCACTTCTTCGATCATCAGTTCGGGCGCATCAATTTTCCCACGCTCCAACAGGCAGCAGTCGCCCTGATAGAGAGCATAATTCCATGCGCCACCCTCTGCCTGCACGGTGAGATAATAGTCGTATTCCAGATTCCACGCCCGCTGTTCCTGCTGCGTTAAAGGCTCCGGCTCCACGATGGCATGACTGCGCGCCATGCGCTCTGCAAATTCACAGATGTGCAGTACTGAGGAGCCACTTTTCATGTGGTAACCATCGAGATATTCGACCACCTCGGAACGCTGGTGCCCATCCGGGTAGGTTATCTGCACAACGCCGCCGTCCGGCACCCGGAACAACTCGTTGTACATTGGGTCGATGAACCGCACATCGTTCTCCGGCAGAGAACGCGGAGCCAGATTCCGGCGTTTCCGAACCCCGGAGCGGAACTTCTCCAAGGTGGTGACAGCGACATTCTGGATCTTTCCCACAGGCTCGTCTGGATGCTCTGCCAGATAGTACGCACGGGCGGTCTCGATGCGCCGCTGGGTGTTGCCCAGAACTTCCCGCGGAATCTGCCCTTCCTCCACCGGGAGAGGGCTGTTCTTGTCAAAGACCTCGTACCCGACCCCTGCGAGATTTTCCCGCAGATGAAGGTACAGATGCTCGTTGAGGAGGTAGACCGCCTCGTTATCCTTTATTACGGCGTCATCCTTCATCAGCAGCCACCCTCAAATTCCAGCGAAAACTTGCTGCGGCCATCGACCTCAGTGCTCAGCAGCACGGTGGCATTGTAGGTCTTGCCCTTGGCGCTCTTGCAGTCCTTCAGGCGGACCCGACCATCCCGCAGCAGCTTGTCTGCCACATGAGCGTCCAGACGCTTCCCCAAACGCTTAAAGAACGCATTGTCCTTCCACAGCACGAAACGACAAGGGTTGGATTCACAGAACCAGCCTTTTTCACGCTCTACAACATTTGCACCGCAATTCGGGCAGACACCAATAATTTTGTTTTTCATAAGCGCATTCGCTCCTTTTTTCATTTCCGTGTTCTTTACCAGTTCGGTAATCATCGTATTGATCTCGGTCATAAATTCGCTCGGCTCCATTTCGCCACGTTCGATTTGCAGCAGCTTTGTTTCCCAATCGGCGGTCATTTCCGGGGATTGGATTTCTTCGGGCATCACAGTGATAAGGGCTTTTCCCTTATCCGTGGGCAGCAGCACCTTGGTTTTCTTGGTGCCTTTCCGTTCCAGAAAGCCCTTCTGCACCAGCTTTTCGATGGTGGCGGCTCTGGTTGCCGGAGTGCCGATGCCCTGACGCTCTACACCCTCCGGCATACTGTCTGCACTGGCGGTTTCCATCGCATGAAGTAGAAGGTCCTCGGTGAAATGCTTTGGCGGGGACGTTTGACCTTCCTTCAGTTCGGCATCAGCAACGCTGCACTGACTCTGCTCTTGCGCATCGGGCAGAACAACTGCTTCCTTTTGCTTGCCCAGAAGTTCCCCCAGCATTTTTCGTTCCATGGCTTTCCATCCGTCGGACAGCACCACCTTGCCTTTTGCGAAAAACTCCTCTTCAGCGCAGATGGTGGTGAGCGTAGTTTCTGCATAGCGGTGCGGTTCGCCTACGGCGCAGAGCAGCCGTGCGGAAATCAGCCGCAGGACATTCCGCTCTCCGGCAGGGAGGGCGGCAAGATCTGCGTTTGCCATGCTTTTCGTAGGCAGCAGCGCATGGTGGTCGGTGACTTTGCCGCCATTGATGACCTGCTGCACATGGATGGGAAGCGACTCCTCCACGGCAAACACCTTACCCGTGTCCGTCACCAGCCCCGGCAAGGATGCCGCCATATCTTCCGTCAAAAAGCGGCTGTCCGTGCGGGGGTAGGTGATGAGCCGTTTTTCGTAAAGACTTTGGGCATAATCCAAGGTCTGCTGCGCCGTAAATCCCAACAGACGGTTTGCATCCCGCTGCAATGCGGTAAGGTCATAGAGTTGCGGTGGGCTTTCGGACTTTTCCTTGCGTTCCATCTTTTGCACCGTGGCACGCCCCTCCTTTCGGCATTTGGAAAGCAGCAGTTCGGCATCCGCTTTCTGGGCAAACCGCTTGCTGGATGCGGTGCCGCCGTCCGCAAGGGTCAGTGCAACCGTGTAGAATTTCTCCGGCACAAAGGCGGCAATGGCGGCTTCCCGCACCACTGTCATGGCAAGCACCGGGGTCATAACACGCCCCACCGCCAGCGGTTGACCGTACAGGCACGAAAAAAGCCGGGAAGCGTTGATGCCGACCATCCAGTCGGCACGTTCCCGGCAGAGTGCTGCGTTGTACAGCGCATCGTATTCAGTTGACGGTTTGAGGTGGGCAAAGCCCTCCCGGATGGCAGATTCCTCCATGCTGGACAGCCACAGACGGGAAAAGGGCTTTTTGCACCCAGCCTGCTGGTACACCAAGCGGAAGATCAGTTCTCCCTCGCGCCCTGCGTCCGTAGCGCAGATCACGCTCTCCACATCCGGGCGGTGCATCAGTTTTTGCAGGATATCAAACTGCTTTTTGGTGGACGCAGACACCAAATACTGCCACTTTTGCGGCAGGATGGGCAAGTCTGCAATGCTCCACTTGACGTACTTGGCATCGTAGATGTTGGGCGGTGCCAGTTCCACCAAGTGCCCCACGCACCAGCTTACCAGATAGCCGTTACCCTCAAGGTAGCCGTCCTGACGGCTGGTGGCACCGAGGACTTTGGCGTAGGACATGGCAACCGACGGTTTTTCTGCCACAATCAATTTTACGATAAGAATCCCTCCAATCTGTTTTGGATTGCAATATGTAAGGCGGCAAAATGCCGCCTTAAAATCAGATGGGTTCGGTATCCTCCTCGCCGGTGTCCTCCGGCTCGTCCTCGGTGGGAATCTCAAAATCGCCCTTGTCCTCGGTATAACCTGCATCGGGGTCGAGGGCTTCTTTTTCTGCCTGCTTTTTCTGCTTCTGCTTCGCAAAAACGTAGAAGCCGCCACCTGCCGCCAGCGCAATCAGCACGACTACCCCCAGAAAGCCCGATGCGATCTTTGTGACCTTATTTTCCGTGGGCTGTTCTGTGCCGGATGCCGCTGCTTCTTCGGCGGCTTTCTTGGCTTCTTCCTCGGCTTTCAGCTTGTCCTGCTCTGCCTGTGCCGCTGCTTCCTTTTCGGCGGTATAAGCATCGGCAGCATCTTCCTCCATCAGAGCCAGAAGGTCGGCTTCGTCCACAAGGTTCATAAAGTGGACGGTGTTTTCACCCTTGGCGTTGCGGTCAATAACCAGATAAAACGTATTGCCAGACTTCGACACCAGCGTGATAAACTGCTGACCGCTGCCATCCGAGTAACTTGTGTGGTAATCGTCCACCAGCGTCAGATTGCCCTCCGGGGTCAGAGCACCGGTTTCCTCATCGGTCACGGTGACAGCCTCTTCCTCTTCGGTGGCAGCAGTCAGGACAGGCTGTTCCACTTCCTCCACAGGTTCGCCGTCATAGGCAAAAGCAGGAGCTGCCATGCCAGCGCACAGTGCCACCGACAGCACCAGCGCACATACCTTATTCATCATCTTCATTATCGGGGTCCTCCTTATCAATGGTAGCACCGACTGCGGACAGCGCAGCCGGGTTCGGGGTGGAAGTTGCGGACTGCCGCAGCAAGGCGGCAAGCTGTTCCGGCGTGACCTTTGCCGTCCGAACCATCTCGTTCACTTCGGCGGCTTCCGCTTCCTGAATGCGCCGCTCAAGGCTTTCGATGCGGTTGTTGATCTTGATGCGCCGCTCCTTCTCTTTTTCCAGAGAAGCGCGCAGCTTATCGAGTTTTTCGCTCATACTTTCCTCCAATCATTTTGAGAGCCGCCCAAAACCGGACAGATATTTCTGCCAGTAGGACGAGTGAATGTTTGCGTACTTGATGGGGTCGCCGGCGGACACCATCATCCCGTTTCCAAGGTAGATGCCCACATGACTTTTCCCCGGCGTATCATACGTTCCTTCAAAGAAAACAAGGTCGCCGGGCTTTGCTTCGGCTTCAGAAATATGCTGGCTCTTGTTCCACAGGCCGTTGGCGGTGGTGCGCCCCACATCGTAGCCGTTTTGATTGTAGACCCAGCAGACATAGCCGCTGCAATCGAACCCGGTTTCCGGGGTGGAGCCGCCCCAGACGTAGGGTGTGCCCACATACTTTTGGGCTTCCTTGTAGATGGCGGCGAACTCCTCATCCGTCAGGGCTTCTGCCGGAACCTGATAATCAATGCCCGGCGCGCCAGAGCCATCGGAGCCACCGGGCGGCAGACCGCCGTTAAACAGGTAAGGTCTGCCACCCAAGGTATCTTGAAAAATTTCGTACCGTTTCCATTGGTCGTTATTCAGTTCCTCCCGGATAACTACTTCCAGCCCTTTGTTCACCAATTTTGTGTGGAAGATGCGGTACTCGTAGGGAACTTGCACGGTGTAGGGGATGCCAGTAAAAATGTCGATCATCACTACCGTGCGGTATCGGGTCTGGACTTCTACCCATGTGGTCAGCTTGTATTGCTTAGCAAACGTCTCCTTGAGTTTTGCCTGCACCTCGCTGCGGGTGTAGTCGTCGTAGAGAGTAGTCAGGAACGAAGTGAGCTGCCAAGGATCGTGCTCAATAGCATCCAGATGGTATCGGTATTCGTCATAGCCGGGGTGGTCGGTTGGGGTACGCTTGATCTTTTTATCCAGTTCCTTTTCCAGCTTCTTGTAGTCGGTTTCGGCTCCCCGGATGTCCCGGTCCTCTGCGGTATAAATGGTCTGCCCGGATACCTGCGTGGTGCCGGAGAACAGAATGGAACAGGACGAAAACGCTGACATGACCAGCAGCAGGAGCAAAAGAAAAACGCCCACGATCAAAAGAACGTGCGCGTTGCTCTTTGCAAAATTGGCAATGCCGTTGACTGCGGTGCTGACCACCGATCTTCCTTTGTCGATGACCTGCTCCATACCGGACTTTGCAGCAGGAACACCACCAGATGCAGCTTTCTGACCGCCTGCGGTCTGTGCAGCGGTGCTGCCCGACCGGGTTGCGGCACGGTAGCTTTTCTGAATATCCTGTTTCTGCCGCCATCGTGAGAGCCAGTTGGAGCCGCCCTCGCCGGTGCAGGATGCGCCTGCATCTTGTGCCGCAGTCGGCTCCTGCGGGAAAGATTTTGCGGTTCGGGCGCCTTTCTTGCCTTGCATCTTGGCTTTCTTTTTCAGCTTTCTGGCGTAACGGCTCTTGGAAATATCGTGGGTAGTCTCAGCGGCTTTTTCGCCCTCGCTTAAAGCCTGCGTGCCCACATTATCGTCCTCGTACTGGTCAACCTCCCGATGCACCGCAGACCGGGCGGCAGCGGCGGCATACATAGCACGTTTCTGCTGCTTTGTCATGCGGGATGCTTCATCCGGGGTGATCTCGGCTTTGCCAAAACGCAGATGCTGGGATTTCTCCGCAGCTTTGTCTGCATCCTGTTTCAGTTTCTGCTTTTTGGGCACCGACTGCTCCACTTTAGACTTTTTCGGAGGGGAGCGTGTAGCCGTGCGCTCCTTTTCCTCCTCGAATTTCAGCTTCGGCTGTTTCTCACTCATGCTTTTGCGCCTCCGCGACTTCGGAAAGGCGGGTCGTAAGGATGCGGTAGAGTTCAAGGTCTTTCGGGAAGTGGTCAACAAAGGGCAGGATCACGTTACCGAAAAACAGCAGCCCTTCACCTTCGCCGGAGTGGGTCACATAGGAAAGCTGATGGGGCGAGATGTTGAGCTGCTTTGCGAGAATCTGTCGGTCTCCGTTGGCCTGATTGAGCATATACACAAAGTCCGAGTTCTCAAAAATATTCGATACTTCGGGACTTGCCAGCAGATCTTTGACGTTCTGCGTTAGGGCTGTCGGGATGCCGCCCCACTTACGGAAACGCTTCCAAATCTCCACAGAATAAGCGGCAGTCTGCTCTTCCTTCAAGAGCAAATGGAACTCGTCTGCATAGTACCGGGTGGATTTTCCGGCACTGCGGTTGGCGGTCACGCGCCCCCACACGGCATCCTGTACGATAAGCATACCGAGTTTCTTCAACTGCTTGCCAAGCTGCTTGATGTCAAAACAGACAATGCGGTTATTGATATCCACGTTGGTGTGGTGGTTAAAAATGTTCAGACTGCCCTTGACGTAGATTTCCAGCGCAGCCGCCACATGGCGTGCTTCCGGTTCGTCTTGCGTCAGCAGGGCGTTGTACAGATCTTCCAACAGCGGCATATTTTCTGGGGTGGGATTCTCGAAATACTTGCGATAGATTACATGGACGCAGCGGTCAATGACCGTCTTTTCCACCGGCTGCAACCCTTCTTTGCCGCCCACCACCAGTTCGTACAGGGACAGTACAAAGTCGGCTTTCAAAGCCAGCGGGTTATCCTCTTCCGAATAGTTGCTGTTGATGTCCATAGGGTTGATATACTGGGTGCTGGCAGGGCTGATGTGGATGACCTGCCCATGCAGACGCTCCACCAGCGGAGCGTACTCTGCTTCCGGGTCGCAGATGATGATATCATCGTCCGTCACGAGGAACGCATTGCAGATCTCACGCTTTGCGCTGAAGGATTTACCGGAACCGGGAGTGCCCAAAATCAGACCGTTGGGGTTCTTCAGCTTTTTGCGGTCAACCATAATCAGGTTGTTGGACAGGGCGTTCAAGCCATAATACAGGCTTTCCTTGCCGTTATCGAACAGTTCCTGCGTGGTAAACGGCACAAAAATTGCCGTACTGCTGGTGGTCAGGCCGCGCTGGATCTCGATCTGGCAGTCTGCCAGCGGCAGGCTGCTCATCAGCCCCTGCTCCTGCTGAAAATCAAGGCGGCATAATTCGCAGTTGTGCTTCTGCGCAATGCTGACCGCCTGAAACACGTTGGTTTCCAGTTCCTGCTCAGTCTTGCCGGTGTTCAGGACAAGGAACGTCACCAAAAACATCCGCTCGTTCTGGCTCTGCAATTCCTTCAAAAGTGCCTTGGCATCTCTGCCGTAGGTTGCCAAATCGGACGGCAAAACGTCCATATCGTATCCTGCGCGGACGGCTTTCTTCTGCTCTTCGATTTTGCTGCGGTCCAGTTCCGTGATGGTGTGCTTGATGGTTTTGATGGCCTTGTTCTGGTCAACGGACTGGATGTGCATGGTAACGATCTGGCTGGAATCCATATCAAGGAAATCCTTCAAAAGCTGATCGCTCAGGTCAGAAGCCGTAATATTCAGGAAGCTGACCGCCCCGAAGATGCCGCCCACCTGAAAGGTACGGCTGTTCTTAAACGCCAGCGCAGTGGGGGCAATGGCATCCTTTACGGACAGACCACTGGGCACAAGGTCTTTCCAGTTGAAGTGGAACTTGTTGGCTCCATCCATGTTCAGCATCCCGTGCATCAGCCGCAGACGCTCCGTACCGTCCAGCGGCTTTGCCAGAACGCCCAACCTGTGAAAGTTGTTCATCAGGTCGTTCTGGATGTGCTCTAACCGAGGTTTGACCTGCGCCATGCTGTCGCCCTCGATGCCATAGGTCAGGAATTTGGTCTTGGTCAGGCCGTTGTTGCCCTTGGAAAGCTGCTGCCGCAACATCTGGCTGTACTCGGCTCGCACATCATCAAAGCCATCCTGCTGGTACGGGATGCGGATGGACTTCTCGAAGTCCGCCGAATCGGTGGCGGTATTCACGAAGGACAACTCGAAGTGGATAGAGCTGTCGAAAAAGTTGAGAAAACTGCACCATTCCTCAAAGATGGCGGTCTTGTCCTCCTGCTGCGCCAACTGATAGTTGATATCCTGATACTGGATGGTGCGGGTGTAGTAGCCGGGACGGACACGGCAGGTACCGTCCTCAAACATCCGCTGGAACGGGATGCTTTCCTGTGCCGTGTGGGGCACTGTGGGCTTGGGCGGCTTTTTGCCGTCTTTATTCTTTTTCAGAAACGGAATCATGGGCGTCATCTCCCTTCACAAGCAGTGCATAGTAATTGCGGGTCTGGTACGGACGCACCTTCGGGCGAACAAAGCGCGCCTGAAAGTAGTACCGCAGGATCTTTTCAGCCGGCTGACCGTTTTTCTGGTACATGGCCAGAAAGAACATGGGCAGCATGACCGCCATCATGCCGAGGGTAGCACCGGAATTGCCAGCGGTGTCCCGCAGAACAAAGAACAGCGGCACGCCTACGACTGCCGCTGCACCAAAACAGATAAGCTGCCGGGCGGTCAGGTTGAAGGCTACTTTGGACTTCACCTTGCTGAAATCGCGCGGCACGGAAATATAAGCTGCCAAAATTTCACCTCCGAATCAACGGGCACCCAGCAGAGTTTTGGCGACAGAGCTGGTCTTGAACAGCGAGAAGCAGAGCAGCACCGTGTACCCCACGATGCTCCAGATCGAGTTGATGGCATCCCCGGATATGGCAACATTCTGAAGCAGAACGGCATAGATCGCCACGCAGATCAGGATCAGGAAGCCCTGAAATCCCAGCGCAAACAGAGAACGGAGATAGTTCTGTCCAACATGGGATTGCTCGTGGTTGCCCCATGTTGCCATGGGCACTGGAGCCAGACTGACCATCATGTAGATTTCAATCATTCTTCCGTAGACGATGACGAAAATCACGATGGACAGGATGCGCATGGTGATACCGATGAAGAAGGACTGCAAGAACAGTCCGAACAAGGGTCCTACGTCCATCTGCATCATGCTGGATTGCAACATGGAAAGCCCGATGTCGTTCACCCGTGTGTTGCCGCTGATGATGCCGCTGGAATTTGCCACCACCTGCTGCGTCACATCGAACACCGCCATGATGATGTCGAAAGTGTTGGAGATCATCCAGACCGAAATGGCAGTTTTGAAGATCCATTTCATCAGCAGCGCAGGCTCAAACTGCGCCATGTTGTTGTGCTGTGTGATCATCTCGATCAACTCATAACAGGCGATGAAGGTCAGAATCACGCCTGCAATGGGAAGCACTACGTTCCGGGACAACGCCTCGATCATAGCGAAAACGCGCGGTTCAAAATTGGATGGTTTGGTGCCGACCTGCTGTGCGATGTTGCCCACTTGGGTGTTGACGTCATCAAACAAGCCGGAGAGATTGGACATGATCGCCGCTGTCAGCAGTGACTTGATCCAATCGGAGATTGCTTTGAGAACAGTTTCCACTCAACGCCACCACCCATCAAGAAAAATGGTTGATAAGGGTCTTGAGCAGGTTGAGCAGAAAAATAAGGTGAGTCAGAATCTGCATAATAGCACCATCCTTTCAAAATAAAGGTGAATATTCGATTTGCAATGCGTTTCCTCTTTATAATAAGAATCCGTTTGCCACGGAGGGGCTGAAAATGCTTGCAAGTAAATATGTACGGGGCGGCAAACGCCGCCCGGAAAAGATCAGCCGAACAGACCGCTCAGCAGGGGGATCAGGGTGATACCGATGAGGGCAACGCCGCCGCCAGCCATCAGCTGCTTCATACCCTGACTCTTGGCAGAGGGGTTATCGCCGCCGTAACCTTCCATGAGGTTCACAGCACCCCACACGCCCAGACCGGCACCCAGAGCAACCACCAGAGTCTTCAGAACGTCCACTGCACTGTTAAAGAATTCCATAGTAAAATCTCCTTTGGTTTGAAAAAATGACCCTGCACACACCTGAAATCCGTTTGCAAAAAGCCGAAAACCACGGCGAAGGCTGATTTTCCGGTGTACTTATGGGTCAAACTGTGTTTATTGCGAGAGCGAATTAGCCGAACAGACCGCTCAGCAGGGGCACCAGAGTGATACCGATGAGGGCAACGCCGCCGCCAGCCATCAGCTGCTTCATGCCCTGACTCTTGGCCGAGGGGTTATCGCCACCGTAGCCCTCCATCAGGTTGACGGCACCCCACACGCCCAGACCGGCACCCAAAGCAACCACCAGAGTCTTCAGAACGTCAACTGCACTGTTAAAGAATTCCATAGAAAAATCTCCTTTGTTTTGAAAAGCGACCCTGCACACACCTGAAATCCATTTGCAAAAAGCCGAAAACCACGGCAAAGGCTGATTTTCCGGTGTACCTGTTGGGTCAATGGGTAAAAAATAACCGCTCGTCTTATCAGGCGGGCGGGAGTGAATCAGCATCCACCATGATGAAGGTATCATCCGGGTGGATTTTTTCTTTTCGATTCAAGAACTTCTCGATATCGAGGGCGTTCTTGGGGTCATAATCGGAGGTGTACTTATAGTTCGGGTGCTGGGTCAGGTCGTACTTGTCGCTCAAAAACGGGCGCACACCCCGCAGTTGCAGGATGCACTTGCCGCCATCCAGCACCGCCAGTTCATCCCGGCTCATAAGTTCGTGGCCGAGTTTTTGATAGTTGGTTCCATAGCTTGGGCTATTGCCACGGGTATCAGAATTGTTGTAGCTGTCGATGGTTTCCTTGCCGAGTGCTTCGGCAAGATCTTTCAGGGTGGTAGGCTCACTGCCGCCGAGGAAAATCTGGCTGTCCATGTTGCCCACGATGGTATCCGCGTTGTCTTTGTAGATGGCTTTCAGCTGGCTGCGGGTCTGCAGGACAAGGCAAGCCGAAATCTCTCGGCTGCGGATGGTGGCTACCAGCTTTTCCAGCTGCGGAATCTGCCCGATGTTGGCACACTCGTCGATCAGGCACCGCACATGGACGGGCAGCTTGCCGCCGTATTGGTCATCTGCCTTATCGCAGAGCAGATTGAAAAGCTGGGTGTAGATCATAGAGATCAAGAAGTTGAAGGTGCTGTCGGTATCACTCATAATCAGGAACAATGCCGTTTTCCGGTCGCCCAGCTTGTCCAGTTCCAGTTCATCATACATGGTGGCATCCCGAACTTCCTGAATGTCGAATGGAGATAAACGGGCACCGCAGGAAATAAGGATCGACTTAGCCGTCTTGCCGGCAGCTAATTTATAGAGTTTGTACTGGCGTACGGCAAAGGAATTGGGCTTTTTCTTGCCCAGATCCTCAAACAACAGGTCTACCGGATTCTGATACGTTTCATCGTCCTCGGACACCTGCATGGTGTTGAGCATTTCCAACAGAGTAGCGAAGTTTTGCTCCTCAACAGGGGCTTCATAGTGGAGATACGCGATCAGTGAAACCAGCAAAAGCCGCTCCGCCTTGTCCCAGAAAGGGTCGCCACCTTGCCCCTCACCTTTGGTGTTGGTCATCAGTGCGGTCACGAGTTTCAGTACATCCTTTTCACTGTGGATGTACGCCATGGGGTTATAGCGCATACTCTTGGAAAAGTTGATCGTGTTGAAGAATTTTAGCTTGTAGCCGTGCTTTAACAGGGCTTCTCCACATTCCACGCCGATACTACCTTTCGGATC
>NZ_PRLD01000022.1 GCF_003287405.1 Faecalibacterium prausnitzii | reverse complement strand
TCGCGGTACTGCACACGAAGATGCTCCCACTTTGCGTTCAGCTTGCGACGTTCATTGCCATTATTGAAACTCATGTGTAACCTCCAAATTTTCGATAAAACGTGAAAAGTCGAAAATTTGGAGATGCTACGGATATTTCGCCGCTTGGGGCAGCCATGAAAAGAGGGCAAACATAAAACCTGCTCCTTTTCGGGAGCAGGCCATCTGAAGCTATAAAAATAGCCGGACAACAGCCGACCGAAAGATTGGAGATCTTTCAGTCAAGCTGCTGCCCGGCTATTTGGTGCTACGTTTCATACATCACCCGGAGGTGACGGCCCGTTGCTCGGTGCGAACAGTCCATATTCAGAGTGCTTTGCACCCGATTCTTATGAAACCAATGCTTACTTGGCTCGAATGGAAAGGTTGAGCCATAACATTTCCCGGCAACGCCAGCATTTTATGTGGATGAATCCAGTGCAGTCGGCGGTCATTCGATAGAGCTTTATATTGCACTTGGGGCAAAACTGCCAGTGTTCTGTAATTGCTTCCTTCTTATGATCGAGCATGACTTTCCCTCCCAAATATAAAGTTTGCTGCGGTATTATGGGGAAACGGCGGACTGCGGCACTTTTGTTCCAAAAGCGCAAAAACGCCAGCCTCCCATTGAGGGAAGCTGGCGCAGTACAGCATATCGGCACGATTGAGGGTGATAAAGCGGAATGATTGTGCCGGTTTATTGGTATTCGGGTCTACGGCAGCAGACAGGCTTTTTTTGATGCGTTACCCCAATAAAAAATCACAGTTACCTCCACAAACGGCAACTGTGATCTTGTGGCGCATGAAATCGCCCGGACGAGTTACCGTTTTTTTATAACTCGACCGGGAAACGCAAAAATCGGCACTATACTTCCTATTCACAGGAAATACAATGTTATACCGCGTCATTCACCAGAACGATACAATACTATCGAGGTGAACGATGATGCCGAATTCTGACTTGAAAGTACTTGGAGAAAAGGTTCGCAAGGAGCGCAAGCTGGCAGGTTTAACACAAGAACAACTTGCTGAACGCTGCCATGTTTCAACGAAGCATATCGCCAACATTGAAAAAGGCAGCATGAATCCATCTTACGAAATTCTTTTGGCGATTGCTCGTGTTTTGCCGGTTTCGCTTGATGCGCTGATTACTCCGGGGATGGGTAAAACGGAAATAGAGTTAAAAGAGTTCAATCGAATCTATCTTTCCTGTCCAGAAGCGGTGCGAGAAACCTTAATGGACTCGACCCGCACACTGGCAAAGCATCTGACAGAGTTTTACAGTAAGATTGAAAATCCCTGAAAATGTTTTGCTTGTGGTACAGTATAGCATATTTTTCAAAGTCACTATACCAAAACGAACCCAAAAGCAAACCAATTTTATACCAATTCAGTCGATTCCCAAGCTGACCTGAATCTCTGTTCCCAAATCATTTGCCAATGCCGTATATAGTTCTTGTGGTGTGCGGCAAAGAATTGCATTGAAATTGATAGGGTCGCCCTCATTGAAAAGCCTTACATATCCCCAGCGGCATGGAACAACGTCCAAATAGGTCGCAGACTCTAAAAAGCTATGGAAGTGGGTCAATACTTCTTCAAATGTTTGCATGGTTTGACCTCCTGAATTAAGTTATCTCTATTTTAGAATATTCTTGGTCATCTATGCAAGGATGCCGATTTCGTACAGCGTAGAAAACGATAAAGCCATACCGAAGAATCCTACTAGGATCTTACGGTATGGCTTTTATTACAGATTGCGATTTGATCGCACCGATTCCGATGATGGGACAAATTGATATCCAATGTTGGAAACCGTTTTAATATAACGGGGGTGATCTTTGTCATCCTCTATTTTCTGGCGGATTCGACCGATCGTGCTGGTGACGGCTCTCAAATAGCTTTCGCTGTCCTTATGCCAGACTGCTTCAAAGATCTGCTCCTTTGTAAACAGTTTGCCCGGATGCTGTGCCATCAAACTCAAAACACCGTATTCATAACGACTCATGTATACCTCTGTTCCGTGTTTGAAAACACGGTGGTGTTCCAAGTTGATTCCCAGATCGGGACTTCTCAGAACGTCTGTGGGATTCCGCATCAGATCGACCCATTCAAAAATCGTCTGCTCTTGCGGTGGGCAGTGATCCTTCGTGATGCGAACAACAACTTCAATTTTTTGCATACAGTAGACAATCCTCCCCCAAAGCCAAATCTATATCACTCGATATGGAAAATCGGGTGTAGCTCGTATTTCCGCATTGACTGTGCACTACGATGCCGTATGCTTTAGCCGCCGTCGTTTTTGGAATCCCGAAAGTTCAGAGCCGCCAGCAGGCATCCAAACGCGCCTGCCCAGAGAAGGTCGGTATAGAGCCATACTTGGAGAATGGCAAAAATCACTCCTGCGATCAGCAGCAGGATGCCAGCCGTTAACAGCAGACGTGCCGATAACTGCTCCATCTTAGGTATCCCTTTCTGTGCGAAGATAGTGCTGCACCCGGTGGACGTCCCCGGAACGAACTGCAATGTACCACAAGGATTGAGTCACTGCTCCGGTAGGCATTGGTGTATTCAGCGGCACCAGAAGCAGTGCCGCCCGCACCTTGTAGGGAATATTGTTTTCCGCCATACGACGGCTTTTTTTCTTTTGCCATCGTGCGGCAACTTTTTCACTTTTCTTTTATCTTAACAGGCAATCCTCACAGAAATGTCACGGACATACTCCATTTCGACAAAATAACAAGCTG
Organism: Faecalibacterium prausnitzii; assembly: GCF_003287405.1. Lineage (GTDB taxonomy): Bacteria > Bacillota > Clostridia > Oscillospirales > Ruminococcaceae > Faecalibacterium > Faecalibacterium intestinale. Next base: position 19,304 of record NZ_PRLD01000022.1, on the reverse strand, counting down.
AAATCTCACCAATCTGTGAGATTTCAAATTTTTTGAGGAAAGCCGAGAGGAAATGCATCCTCCCGGCTTTCAATAGGTTTATGATTATCTATTGTAGCAATCTCTGTCGTTACTCCGAAGTCCTCAGCCGCTCCACCACAGTTCCCTTGTTAAAGAAGTGGAGAACGATCAGCGGAATAACCGCAGCCAGCAGCAGATAAAGCACACCAATGACCAGAACCGGAACCAATGTAATATTCAGAGTAAAGAACCACATGGAAGGGCCATTCAATGCGCTCTTTAGCACTGTGACTGCCAGGATCGCTGCGACTGCTCCGCCGATAATGTCCGCACCTACGGCATAGTAGATGCCCTCATAGACCGTCAAGCGGCGAAGCTGCTTGCCGGTCATACCGATGCTCTGCATGGTAGCAAACTCATGGCGGCGGGTGATGATGTTGGTAATAATCATGTTGGCAAAGTTAATCAGTCCTGCAAAGGCCATGATGCAACCAATCAGACCGCCGATAACCAGGATCATGCTGCGGACCGAATCAAGCTGCTCTTTCAACAGCTTGGTGGAAGTATAGGCAACCGAAGTATTTTCACTCACATAGCTGCTCAAAAATTCTTCCATCTGCGGCTGCAAGGCTTCATCCACATTGAATCCATAAGTCAGCAGCGTGGGAGCGTCATAGATTTCCTTAAATACAGTGTCCGGCAGATACACAAAAGGAGCATCAGCGGCGATGTGCGCCTGGGCGGTGGTGCCTGTCGGCGTTTCGGTTTCCGTTCCCACGAGGATCGCTTTTGCAAGGATAGTGCTGGTTTTGACCAGTTTCCCATCCTTGTAGAAGGAAATGCTCTCTCCAACCTGTAACTGATCGGTCAGCGGAGTGTTCCTTGGTTCCTCTGTCAGTTTGTCCATGGGGCAGCCAATAATGACATATTCTCCGGTAGCCATTTTCTGCGTTAAGGTTTCGGCATCTTTTTCGCCTTCAAAAATACGCATATCAGCCCAGAAATTTTCGGAGGCTCCCATCACATTGCCAAAATAGCGCCTTTCGGTATCAGAACTTGTGTACAGGCTATATCCCTGATAGCTTTGATTTACGACGCCTTCTTCCTCATGAAACAGCTCTATGCCGCTTAAATCTTCAAACCCATAGTCAACCAATACATTTCTATCGTCTTTTGTATTTCGGTAGAGATAGCGTTCATCCTCAACTCCGGGCTGTCCGGCAATCAGATCCACCGCCTGTTGTGAGAGCGTATCTTTATGGTGCTGAACGCTTTCCATTACATTAAATGCGGCTGAGTTATAGACATTAAAATCTGTTCTGGTGACACGGTTTACCCACTTTTCTTCATCAAGGCTTTGCGTCACAATGATGATAGAGTTAAACAGGACGATGCACAGAAGCAGGGAAATAATGATGAACGCTGAACGCCGACGATTGCGGCCCAGGTTGGAAAAGGCCATACGGGACAGCTTTACCCCATTGGTTCGCTTGGCACTTCTCTTTTTATAGGCGTTCTGCTCGGTGTAGCGAATCGCCTCCAGAGGAGAAATCTTTGCCGCCTTTTTTGCAGGCTTCCTGGTGCTGATAAACACGGTCAGGATTGTAAAGAGAGCGGCGATAACAAAAATTAGCGGCGAGGTCGATACGGATGTACCCACCATAGAGTATTCAAGGTTAATGATCTCTGTCACGATAGGAAGCAGCACCCAACCGGCAAAGAAACCGGCGATCAGACCAATAGGCAGTCCGATCAGCGTGAGCCAGACCGCCTGACGGTTCACAATGCCCTTGATCTGCCGTGTGGAAGTGCCAATCGTCCGCAGCAGGCCGTATTGACGAACATCCTGCATCACAGAAATATCAAAGATATTGTAGATCAGCAGGTATCCGCACACGACAAACATCAGGATAAATACAACAGCAAACACGATGGACTCTGATGAAGTCAGTCCCTGGGACATTTGATTTTCAGAGGCGAGAATGAAATTGTCTGCGCCCATATCCTCTGGATTGCCGCCAATGGAGTAAACGAACTCATTCAACTGCTGCTGAACATTTGCTTTATTCTTCAGCACGACATCGGAAAAAGTAACGCCGGACATTTCATGGTCTACCGCATAAGTGTTCTGGACCACATCGGGGTTTTCCTTTATAAACTGCTCTGAAACAGTCGCAACGCTCACAGAGTCATTGCTTGCTTCCCACCAGCCGGAAAGCACCATATCATAATGATAAGTTTTCCCCCGCAGTTCAAATTCCAGCGGAACCGCTGCGCCAATCTTTGGTTCTACACCCAGCGCCTTCAGCGCCAAATCCGTGGTGGCGATCTCATTCGCTTTCTCCGGTGCAGCTCCGTGAGTAGGCACACAGAAGGTCAGCTCCTGCTGCACACTGTCCGCATAATTGAGCTCAATGGAATGGCTGGAAGTATTGCTTGCATAGCCAATGATGCGCCGGTGACCCGCCTGCTCCACAAAATCGCTGTTTACAAGCTGCTCGTACTGTTCCTCCGTCATATATCCTAAAGTGCCATCCGCCTTGCTGCCTTTCTGCATTTGCAGAGAGAGCTGGATGGAGGACGCCATATTGAACGCCAGGGAAGTGATAGAGGTAAATAGGAAAGCAGTCAGGATAATTGCCAGCAGTGCAGCCAGATTGCGTACCTTATTCTTTTTGAAATAGCGTTTGGATAGCTTGGTAATTACTTCGGAATTATTGTTGCCAAATAAAATGTCATTCATAGTCCCGCCCCCCTTTACTGCACGATCTTACCATCCTCGATCCGAATGATGCGGTCGGCAAGCTGGGCGATCTCACTGTTATGGGTAATCATCACGAGGGTCTGATGGAATTTCTGGCTTGTGGTTTTCAGAAGCCCCAGCACATCGGCGCTGGTCTTGCTGTCCAGATTGCCAGTCGGTTCATCAGCCAGGACGATTGCAGGCTTTGACACCAAAGCGCGGGCAATGGCTACGCGCTGCTGCTGGCCGCCGGAAAGGTTATTGGGCATATTGTTCAGCTTATCCTCCAGCCCCAGCATCTGAACGACTTCTTTCATAAACTTCTTGTCTACCTTGTTTCCGTCCAGCTCCACAGGCAGCACGATATTTTCGTAGACATTCAGCACCGGAACCAGATTGTAGTTCTGGAAGATGAAGCCAATCTTTCTCCTACGGAAGATGGTAAGCTGCTCATCTTTCAATGTTGAGAGTTCACGTCCATCCACAATAACCTTGCCAGAGGTCGGCACATCCAACCCACCAATCATATTCAGCAGTGTAGATTTACCGCTGCCGGAGGTTCCTACGATGGCAACAAATTCGCCCTTTTCAATGGAGAGGGTCACACCATCCAAGGCTCTGGTAATGTTCGGTTTTGCGCCATAATATTTTTTTAGTTCAGTCGTTTGCAAAATGCTCATAAAGAACACCATCCTTTCTTTTTGATAAACCCATTGTAACGACCAAACCTCACAGAAATGTCATGAGCCACAAAAAATTTCTGCTAAATTCGGCCCCAAATGTCACGAACCTGTGACATTTCATTTTTTCGGGGCGTGCCTGCTCTACTTTCGGAGCAGGAAAACAGAAAAGGTTGAGCCTTTCCCAACTTCCGATACCACCCGGATATAACCGCCCTGCAAGGTCACAATCTCACGAGCCAGATACAGGCCAATCCCAATACCGTCCACATCATGCACCGCATCTTCCCGGTAAAACCGCTTGAAAATCGTTCCCTGGTGCTGCTCTGAAATGCCAATGCCGGTGTCGGCAATGTCGATCTTCACATACATTTCCCAGCCTTCCACCGACACATGGATCTGCCCGCCTGCCGGGGTGTACTTCACTGCGTTATCCAGAATGTTAAACAGGGCTTCGCTTGTCCATTTTCTATCATGGCGTGCATCCAAATGCTCCGGGCATTCCACCTGCACATCTATTTGTTTCTTTTCGGCATTGAGCAAAATCCCGCCCAGGGCAGCGGCAAGGGTATCATAAACCGGCTGCTGTTTTTGCTCCAGTGAAATGACTCCTGTTTCCAGGCGGGAGGTTTTAATCATGGCTTGCATGAGGAAGTCCAGCTTATCAAGCTGGCTGGCCTGGGCTGTCAGAAATTCCTTTTGCTTCTGCGGGGGAACCTCGTTTTCAAGCAGCGTGTTGTTGATCATCTTCAAGTTGGCAATCGGGGTCTTGACCTGATGGGAGATGTCAGAAATCAGCTCTTGCAGGTCAGCCCGTTCCTTTGCGATGCTGTTTTTATTTTCCTGCATGACCTCGTACAGTCGCCCCAGCCGGTAGTTGATTTTATAGAACAGGTTTTCTTCTTCAACCGTCTGCTTGGGCTGCATATTTTCGGAGAGCATATCATCCATCTGACCACAAAAGGCATCGGAGAACCGGACCAGCTTCCGACGAATCAGCGCCACAAAGCAGATGACGCAGAGCAGCACAAAAAGACTGAACAGGAACACACACCGGACAGCGGTTATATTCTGGGTCAGCAGATGAACAGCGGTGCAGACTGCACCAACCGCCAGCAGCAAAAGCGTTCCCAAAAGAACGCAGGCTTTGTTGATGGAGAGTTTTCGCATATTCATTTCGATGCCCCTCCGATCCACATATAGCCCATACCGTACACCGTCTTGATGTACTGGCGTCCATCCGTTTCAATTTTATTCCGCACCCGGCTGATGGCCGCAGTCAGGGCGTGTTCATCCACAAAGTTCCCATCGGCATCCCACAGCTTTTCAAGCAGCACCTGCCTGGTCAAAACATTCTGCGGATTTTTGGTCAGGATTTTCAACAGCCGGTATTCCAACGGAGTGAACACCAGCGCCTTACCAGACAGAGAAGCAGTCATCTCCGAGAAATTGATGGATAGTGCGCTATCCTCATAACAATCCCCGCCGCCAGATGGTTTTGCCAGCCGCCCCAGCACCACGGACAGCTTTTTTTGAAAGACGCTCATAGGAAATGGCTTGGTCACATAGTCCTCTGCGCCCAACTCATATCCTTTGAGCATATCGCTCTCCATATCATTTGCGGTCAGGAAGATCACCGCCGTATCCGGCCGGCGCTCTTTTGCCTCCCGGCAGAAATCAAAGCCATTCCCATCTGGCAGGTTTACATCCAGCACGATCAGGTCATAATCCTGCTTAGTCAGAAAGTTGCTAGCTGCTGATTTTGTCAATACAGAGTCCACGACATAGCCCGCAGTATACAGGTTATAGCACAAAGTATTATTCAAAAGCCGGTCATCCTCGACTACTAAAATTCGCAATTGTATCACACTCCTTCATTCTTAGTGTAGCATCCAAATGTCACAGAAATCTCACGAGAGGATTATTTTTTTGTATTTTTGAAACGACGGTCTGCCGGTTTCTCCGCATCCTTGGGAATCAGCCAAATGGTAGCCATCTTCACAGCACCGGGGATACGCCCACCGGCACACAGATAATTGATCTGCCTTGGGGTAACACCCCATTTTTCACTTGCTTCTTTCAGCGTCATATAATCCATATAGTTTCCCTCCAATATGGTTTATTATATTTCCTTTGCTCGAAGAATACAAGCTTGCAAATAGGGCGCAAAGCCCTGTGCCAGAAGCACTATGTGGCCTTGCGCCCTTTGTTATTCTATCCTAAAAATACTTTGCCAGCTGCTTCAGACCGCGCCGGATGCTGTCACGGACACGGCTTGGGTCTACACCTTCCGCTGCGGCGATCTCACTCACACGCATACCCAGGTAATACCGGGCATAGATCCTCTTGGCCTGCTTCTCTGGCAGAGCCATCACAGCGGCATAGAGCTGCTCCCGCAGCTGCTTTTCCTCCAGAAGCATCTCCGGTGTTTGCGGCTTCAATAGCACCGCATTTTCAATGCCATTCTCGCAATCCAGAGAATACTGTGCTTTATAACGATACATCTTTCGCTCATACGCAGCCTCCGCACGTTCAGCTACTCGAATAGTCTCCATTACTTCCTCTGTCATATCTACAAAAAAGTCTGTTGTATAAACATCAGGATAAAGTTCCCGAAGGTTAATTTTCTTCATTATGTACCTCCATTTCGATTCACGGGTGATTGACGGGTGAATCGAATGGAGGCGGAGACCGACACCGGCAGACAACCGGGTCATCTCCGAAAAAATGGCAACAAAAAACGCCAGATTTCCGTGAGGGAAAACTGGCGCGCCAAGAACAGCCATTATTATACTGAATTACATGGAACGATAATGCCGATGCAATGTTATACTTGCCCGGAGGGGGAGCTACGCTTTTTTAGCTGGTGCAGGTCATGGGTACTGTGAAAAAAAGCAAAAATGGACACGGCAATACCTCCTGGACACCGCCGTATCCTTAAAAAAGGGCGACTTTATCACACCCTCCGTAAATCCATTTTTTCAAAAGGAAAACGGCGGCCTGAAATGCAATATTTTCAAGCCGCCGTCATCTTTGCAAAGCCGGACGGCTTTTGCTCAGGTGTTATTCGATATTCTCAATTGTTTCAACAATGTTCATTTTTGCAATAGAGTGTAGCGGGATCGCCGTTGCCAGCAGACAGGCATCAACAGAAACCACAGCAGCCTCTATAATCGCAATAACGGGAACGGCAACCAGTTGTAAGGCATCCGTTTTTGCAGCCCCGACAAAGATACAGCAGACATAGCCCAGCACTGCGCCAATCACAGAGGCAAAGATAGCGTAATAGGCACCTTCCCACAAGAATGTTTTATAAAGGCTTGCGGCACTCATGCCAATAGCCCGCTGCATACCAATTTCATTGACACGTGTATGGATGTTGCTGTAAACGGTGTTTATGATATTCAATATGCCAATGATGCCAATAAAGATAATCAGTACCCAGCAAGGCATTTTGATTTGTTCAAAACTCTCTGCCATTTCATTGCTGCTTTCAAGGTAAGAAAGCCAGTGAGCACCCGGATATTTGCTACACCAATCATCCAATATACTTTCAAAAGAATTCGTATCTACGCCATCCTGCAATGTCAAATAGATTTCAGAATAGGTATCATCCTGCATCAGCGAGCAATATATTTCTTCGTTCATGATAAGTTGCACACCGTTGGTGAAACCTTCATTGTTGATTGTAATAGGAGTATCAATTATCCCTATCACACGAAGCGCCCTGCTGCCCAACTGGATCGTATCACCAATAGAAAGCTCCGTATGCTCCACAGGCGTATCCCCGTAAGAAAAGGGAATAGGATTTTTGACAAGACAGCCTGTTCCATTATTTAGCGCCTGCTTATCCTGATCAGAAAGATTGGGAGCGTAGATTTCTAACAGCCCATCGTCAATATTGACAAGCTGAAAAGTTTCGTGGCTCTGCACGGACAAATCTGTTTCAAAGGGAAGTTCGTCACCAGCACCCGGCGTAAATACAGAAAGCCTGACAGTGGAAATGTCTTTTACAGTGTCGTTTGCCTCCAATGTGCTTATAGCTTCTGCCGGAATACCTGATGTTTCATTTGTAACAGCATAATCGCTGAAATACATATCCTGAATCGAACTGCTGGTATCAAGCAGCCCAGTAAAGCTCTGCAGAGCAACAAAGACGGTAATGCTCATAACAAGAGACAGTATTGTAAGAAGCGTCCTGCCACGCCCGCGTTTCAAATTGAGTCTTGCATAGTAGGATTCAAAATTGTAGATTTTGTGATTTCTTTTTCTGCGGCGTTTGATCTTAACAGACTGGCCAGACATAGCAACTGTCGGGGATACACGCGATGCGTACCGAGCAGCTGGAAATGCAGCCATTAGCGCAAATAAAAGTGTGACCGCAATACTTGCAAGGAGCATGGGGAATTTTACCGTACTGGCAGTGCTGATTGCTTCGTTTAATTCGGAAACACTATTTGCCATGAATATATCAGGATTGAGAGCACCCGTAGCAGCAATTAGCGTAGCCTTTGCTGCTAATGTGCCAAGTACCAGCCCAATCGGAATACCGATTCCGCAAAGGATCAGGAGCTGCAAGGAAACAAGACGATAGATTTGCCCACGCTCTCCGCCGATTGCACGAAGTGTTCCATATTCTTTAATTCGTTTTGTAATGGAAATTTTTAGAATATTATAAATTACCAGTCCGGCTGCAAACAAAACCAACAAGCCTACCAAAACACACGCCACCGTCATAAAGGAAAAACCTGCACCAGCATCACTGTTGGATGTCTCATCATAAGAAATACCGACAGCATCAAGAAGAATCCAGTTATATTGGATATACCGATCCTCTACATCCAAGTTCTTCGCAAGATCATAAACGATGCTCTGAAAGTTTTTCTTGTCATGGGTCTTAAAGTCAGTAGAATAAAGCAGATATTTTTCTGGTAATAGTTTTTCTGCGGTTCCGTTTCCTACAATTCCTTCAACTGTACCTGTTGAATAGCCGATATAGCTGCTTTCAAGAATGCCCGTTAATATGAATTTTCCGCAATATTCAAATTCAGGAAGTGAACCATCCATAACCGATACGCGCATATCCAAAGAAACGGTATCTCCAACCGCAGCATCTAATCCAAGATACCTCAAGCTATCCTCTGATAATGCAATTTCACTTGCTTTCTCCGGCAAATGCCCCTCTTTTATCTTGCTGATTGCTGGGTACATCGCCAAAGCGTTATCATGATACTCTCTGAGATACAAGTTCAGGCTGCTATTACCAAGGGTTGTGCTGCCTACAAAGACGGTATCTCCTACATCATATACTCGATCATCCTCGTGGAGTTTCTGTGCTTGTTCCCTGCTGAGTTGATGAAATGTTACATATCGGTTTCCGTTTAGGCTCGCAGCCTGCTCTATTCTCATAGACTGCAAAATTCCAATGGACTGACCAACAACGGTTGTTATGATCGTTGACATGATAACTGCAATCAGGATTAAAGTCGCTGTAATTTTTTGCGTTTTTAGTTCTTTCCATGTAAGAGCTAAATAGGATTTCATCTTACTGTCACCTCCGAAAGCACTCCGTCAATGATGGTAAAACGACGCTCTGCCATTTCTGCAATATGAGGGTCGTGAGTAATGACAATAAGTGTCTTTTTCATTTTCGCCCGAAGATCGCAGAGCATTTTCATGACCTCGCCGCCGCTTTTGCTGTCAAGGTTTCCCGTAGGTTCATCAGCAAAGATGATGTCTGGCTTTGCGATCAGAGCGCGGGCGATTGCCACGCGCTGCTGCTGCCCGCCGGACAGTTCATGGGGCAGATGGTTCAAACGGCTGTCGATCCCTAAAAAGGTTGCGATCTCCTGTAAATAGGCATTGTCCGGCTGGCGCTTGTCGAGAAGCAGCGGCATGATGATATTCTCCTGCGCTGTCAGCACCGGGAGCAGATTGAATTGCTGGAAGATGAAGCCGATCTTTTGGCGGCGGAACGCCGATAACTCCTTGTCACTGCCGTGATGGATGTCAGTATCGCCATACAACACCTTGCCGGAAGTTGGCGTGTCCAATCCGCTGATGATGTGAAGCAGCGTACTTTTGCCACTGCCTGACGGCCCCATAATGGAGATGAAGTCACCGGAGTGGATTGTCATATTTGCATGGCACAGCGCAACGGCTTTGTTCTCGCCTGTACCGTAGATTTTGGAAACATCGTTTACTTGAATATCCATGAAAAAACTCTCCTTATCGGTTTGATAAGGAGAGTATAAAAGGCAAATCTCAAAAAACGCTCAAGAGTTATGAGATTTTCAAAATAGCGGAGGCAACAGCCCCGATATCGGTATTTGCGATTTTCAACGTACCGCCGTGTTTGCGGCAAAGAAGATCGCAGATATAAAGTCCCATGCCCAAATGCTCCGCTTCTTCCGTACCTTTGCGGAACGGCTGGATGCCGTTTTTCAAAAGCTCCGCCGGAAACCCGTCGCCATCATCTGCAATTTCCAGTTTCAGATTTTCGCCCTCTATGGAGAGTTCTACCGAAACATTCTCTTTTGCAAATCGGAGAGCATTTGTTGTAAGGTTCTCAGCAACTTGAAACAACATCCCTTTATCCAGTGTGACAGTGCCGCCTGCGGATAGACCGTGAAAGTAAAGCTGCTTTCCATGATCGGCTGCGGAAAAGCCAAGGGCTTTTTCCAAATCGGCGCTCAGCGCAGCGGTGTCAAAAGTCACTTTTTCCGGCTGCACCTGCTCCAACCGTTGAACCTTGCTCATAGTTTCCACATAGCGTTCGATGCGCCCTGTATAGGCTTCCATGCGCTCAAGATTATCCATGAGCTGCGGCGTATTGCCGCTATCTGCACACTGTTTTGCCATTTTTGCCGAGCCTTTTAAGACCGTTATCGGGTTTCGGAGATCGTGGGAGAACGCGGCGTTCAGCCGTTTCCGTTCCTCAGTTTGCCGCCACAGCTCGCGGTTGCTGTTCAATAGCGATTGCCGCATGGTTTCAAATGCAACACAGAGCTGTCCCAGCTCGTCCCCAGACACGGATGGAATGGTAAAGTCCAAATCATTCTCCATCATGCGGTTTGCTCCATCCATGAGAATAGCAAGCGGCTCTTTCAGTTTCCAGCGATAGAACAGCGATGCAGTTAATATCAAAGCGACAATGAAGAATAGCATCGGCAAAACGAACTGAAAAATGGCCAACGCATTTCTAACTGCGGTTGCTCCTGCTACCGGTTCCGGAAACTCTGTCTTTATTGTGGAATCTGCTCTAACGATAATTTGCACGCCAGATGGGGCGAATACTGCACTCAATTTTGTGCAGCCCACAAAAACAACAGCCGAAAGGCTTAATGCCAGCAATAGGTTGATGAGCGTCAGCGTGAACAAGGACTTTTTCAGGCTCATATTTTTTATCCATTCCATTTGTAACCCACCCCCCAAACTGTTTCGATATAACTGTGATGCGACAAGGCAGTAAACTTGCTTCGAATTTTTCGGATATGCTCCATAATGGTATCACTGTTGCCTTCGCCATCAAGTCCCCACACAGCTTCATAAATCCGTTCCCGGTCAAATACCTGCCCAGCGTTCAGTGAAAGCAGCTCCACAATGTCAAATTCCTTTTTTGATAAGTTGATAGGCGTTCCGTTGATAGATACCTCCCGTTTAGAGTAGTCGATCACCATTTCAGAGAAAAAGCGGAGTTCGGATTGCCCCTGCTTTCTGTTTTCCCGCCGCAAGTGTGCAGCGACCCTTGCGCCTAATTCATCAATGTCAAACGGCTTTATGATATAGTCATCCGCTCCAACCTGAAACCCTTTGATCTTATCGGCGGTTTCTATTCTGGCCGTCAAAAATAAGATGGGACAAGAAATGTGGCTGCGGATTTTCTCGCATACGGTAAGGCCGTCCATGCCGGGCATATTGATGTCCAGCAGCACAAGATCAGGATGGCAAGCCGCCTGTTTCAATGCTGTTTCGCCATCATACGCCGTATAGACCACAAAGCTCTGCATTTCAAAATAGCTTTTCAGCATATCAACGACGCCTTTTTCATCATCCACAATGAGTAGCTTTTCATTCATGGTATTTCCTCCTCTCCGACAAACTGTTATAGCATTTAATTCTCAAATTTCTCTCAATTATTATACTTTCTTTTTGCGGCATAAGCAATTAATAGGAAACAATCATATGAGAATGAACCAAGATGAAAGAAGGTTTGACTTTCACGGGCTCGGGCTCGCTTTGAAACAAGCCAGAGAGGAAAAGGGCTGGACGCAAGCCTATGTGGCGGAGCTGGTCGGCAAGACTGACCGCACCATTATGAATATTGAGAACAAAGGTCAGTATCCCAGTTTCGACCTTTTTGTTAAACTCATTACCATGTTTGACGTTTCAGTTGGCCAGTTTATTCATGCGGACGGAGAGGCAAGGTCAAGCTCTTGCAGAAAGCACATTGATGTGCTCCTAAATTCTATGAATGAAAAAGAGCTTGTTGTAATAGAAGCCACAGCCGAGGGCATTAAGAAAGTTAAGGGCTGTCGCTAAGTGGCAAGCAGGGCGTCTGTCTATACAAACGCCATTTTTGCTTCGCAAAATGCTTGTTGGGCTGTGCCCAATCCCCTTTATTCTGCACCGTTCCGATGCAGGCTACGCGTTTTTTCGAAACGCTTCTATTTATATAAGGTAAGCAATGTTGTTGGCGGTGTAGAACACGGCGTTCAGCAGTGTGTATGCAATCAGGAACCATGCATACTGTGCAAACTGACCGAGGTTCGTTGGAATTGCAAAAATCGCCACCAGCGTGATGGCACAGCCGATATAGCCGTACAGCATCCACGGACGAGCCTTACCCATCTTGGAGTGCGTTTTGTCGATCAAAGAGCCAAAGAAAATGTCCGTTACACCATCCAGCAGCTTGGAGACTGCGATCAGGGTGCCGACGATGCCGGGGTTCAAACCAACCGTGTTGGTCAGATAGATCATGACGAAGGAGGACAGGAACGCATACACCACATTGCCTGCTATATCACCCGAACCATAACCAACTTTGTTGTACCATTTCAAATAGCGCTTTTCCGTCATTTTCCGATTCTCCTCATTTGCTTCGATTTTACAAGGCTTACGCTTTTTCGGCAAGATGTCAAATTCTCTTGCGTTTTGTCTGAAAGTATTGTAAAATTTATATTGACAAAATCATACTGAAAAAATGGAACAAAGTATGCACAAAATCACACAGTTTGTGGAAATCAAACAGAACGCATTCCGATTCCGGCGAAGTCTTTAAGAAAGAAGATGGTATTGAGATGTATTTCAACTCTGGCTACTTAAACAACCTTCGTCTTGATTTCAAGGATTACACAAAACCATTGGTGGTAGGAAGCTGCGGCACCTACCGCCTGAAAAAGCGTCCCATGCTGCCGACATACTGGAAGAAGGGCCGCAGAGACTATCAGATCTTGTATGTGGCATCGGGCAAGGCGCATTTCTGGTTTAATGGAATCGAGGAAATCGTTGAAATCTGGTCACATGGTGCTTTACCAGCCAAAAGAGGTTCAAAAGTACGTTTATTATGTTGAGGACCACCCGGAGGTGTTCTGGATTCATTTTACTGGCTATGACGTTAAGAACATTCTGGAGTACCATGGCATCTCTTTGGATCAGCACGTCTTTTACAGCGGAACGCTCCCGGAGTATAAGATGTTGTTCCGAAAAATCATTCGGGAGCTTCAGCAATGTGAAGATGGGTATGAAGATTACATCGCTTCGTTATTCAACAACATTCTGCTGCTTGTCAGCCGCCAGCAGCAGAACGGTGAAAACTATATCGTGACGATTCCCGAAGAAATTGAGATGGCGGTTTCCTATTTTAACGAAAACTACAATACGAAGATCAGCGTGGCGCAGTATGCCGAATCGCTGCATATCAGTACGAACTGGTTCATTCGTAATTTCAAGCAGCACATGAAGATAAGTCCTGCACAGTACCTTCTCTCTCTGCGGATGGTCAACGCACAGAGCTTGTTGGAAAATACAGATTACAGTGTCGGTGAGGTCGCTGAGATCGTGGGGTACGATAACCAGCTTTACTTTAGCCGGGTGTTCAAAAAAGAGTACGGAGTTAGCCCAGCACAGTATAGGAAACAGCGGCATGAATTTGAAGATGAAAGGCAATTTATAAAAAGGAGCAAAACTTATGAAACCTAATATTTATAGATTTGCAGATGTTGTTGATGGAACCGATGTGTATGAAAAAATAAAAGACGCAATTATAAACAATCGAATGATTCCAGTCTTAGGATCTGGTTTTTCTTATGGATTTAAGGCAAATAATGGAACCGTTCCATCTGTAAACGACTTGAAAGAAAAAATCAAACAAGAATTAACAGAAGATGAAGAATATGATGAATACGATGCTGAAGAATTAGAGCGGTTTGATTTATCTCGGCTTTCGGATATGTTTATGCAGCTACTGGAAGAACACAGCGACGGAGACAAAGTCTTTGCCCCGAAATCTTTTTTGAAATATATGGAAGATCACTTCTATAATGTACACGATTGTCCAAACTATATAAAAAGTTTTCTGCGGTGTGATTGGGAATATCTCTATACCCTCAACTACGATGACACAATCGAAAAAACTTTGCCAGAATACGAAGTTGTTGTGCCATATAGAAATCTTAATCAAAAGTGGCTTAAAGAGAAAAAGTGTGTAATTAAACTCCATGGTGATGTCCATACTATGCTAAGCTGTAAAGAAATGAAATACTGTACTTTGAGCAAAAGCCAATATTTGAACTCAATAACATCTTCCGAAAACAAAGATCTGATGGAATGGTTGCAAGATGATTGCTCATCCAAAGATTTGTTGTTCATCGGATGTAGTTTAAGTGGAGAGTATGATTTCCTTTTTGCGGAAGGAACCAAAAGGGTATCTCAATTAAGCTATGATGCAAGTGAAAACTCTTTTTATATCTATTATGATTGCGACCCGGAAGGAAAAATCCCTTTATATGTACGATCAGATCTTGGTAATTACGGAATAAAAAATATCATTCGTGTAACCCCTGATGAAATGCCTGAATTTTATAGCTTAATCTGTGAATTTTTCAAAGAGAAGGCTAGTATACAAAAGGAGGACAAACTCGAAAAATATAGAAACTTCGTTTTTGAACAACTGACTTCATGTGATTTAGCGTGTAATCTTCCATATATCTTTGAGAATAAATCACTTTTAGCAAATCCCCGGAACAACACCATCTTGTTTCCCTATTTTTATACACATCGAACTGTTTCCAAAAACATTATCAATGCGCTGGAAAGAGGCATTCCGGTTTGCATTATAGCGGGTAACCGCTTTGCGGGTAAAACCTATGCGTTGCTTGAAATAGTTGATGAACTTCAGAAAAAACATAAAAAAGTGTATTATATCGGAGACAAGAACATTTCAACAAAAATTCTTAATTATATCATCTCTTGCTACCATCAAGCAGTATTTGTATTCGACTGTAGAACAATTGAAAATCGCCAATTCCAGAATATTATACTTAATAACTTGAATGCGATGGTAGAAAACAGTATTCAAATAGTATATGCTGTAAATCGGTCAGATAGAAATTTCACAAAAGTTATTCATATTGATGAAAGTATGAGAGGCTTTGTTGAATATTATTCGATAGATTCAATTCTCGATTCTAATGAGTTGACCGAGTTTAATTCAAAGATAAAAAAGCTAACTATCGTTAATCGAAAAAAGAACGACACTTTTTTGGATTATGCATTTCGCATTGAAAATTCAAGGTTATCTGATTGTAAATCAATTTTGCCAGACGTAAATCTTATTGGCGACAAAGATATGCTAAGGTGCATCTTGCTTTTAGCAAATTGTAACTTTATGAGCGTAACAATGGCGAACCGATTTGATATAACTGAGGAATTGGTAGGTCTTTGTGAGAAAAGTAATGGAGCGGTTCAAAAGGACTACTTGTCTGATTTTGAATTGACAAATCTCACACATTCAGGAGTGAAATACGTATCAAATTCTCTTTATTGGCTGTATCGATGCCTTGCAAATTATGCAAAAGATTCAACAAATTACGAAACCATTGCTGATGTGATTGTTGAAATAGTGAAAACATATATAGAAATTTATCAAAGAGGTGATGTGGTTGATTATCAAGTGTATCAAGAAATAAAACCATATTATTATCTTGATACCCTTCAACAGATGTTTTTCTTTGATTCACCAAGTAGGGGTTCAATTGCACTTCCTGATATTATTTATAGTAAGCTCAGATCTGTTTTGCATAGTCAATATCAATTTTTGCATCAAACATCAAAGTGCAAACTGCGTTACAGTCAGCAACTTGGCTTGGGGTCGGATAAAGGTATCCGAGTTCTTGAAGAAGCAAATTTAATAATTGATCGAGCTATGGAACTGGCTGATCAATCTGCAAGTCGAAACAAGCAATACACGATAACACATATGAACGTAACCAAAGCTCTAATCCTTACGAACTATTTGAGGTATTCTAAAAATGATAATCCGGAAAAAAAGGAGAAGCAATTATTAACTGCAATTGACTGCTACTATTGTTTCTATGTTGAGTTCAAGGAGTATTCGGCAGATTTAACGGATGCAGAACTTTCTGATGTTAAATGGTTTATGGAACAGCTCTTTACAGGAGACGATGCTTTCAGAGGCTTTGTAACTGATAAAGAGCATCGTAAAAAGGTTGAAGAACTCTTGAATGCTTACTATAAAAAACGCATCACTATCAGCTGGACGTAATAAACTTCGTCGTCTCACCTGCAAGCAATGTTTTCGTCTATACAAAAACACTTTTTGCGTTGCAAAATGCTTGTTGGGGAGTGCCCCAAACCCCTTTGATCTGCATTTTCCAATGCAGGCTGCGCATCCCTGCGGGACGCTTTTGAGGATGTCAATCGGCACATCCCACGAAAAATCCGATTCCTTTTTGGTGCAAGGGTCAATAGAAGAATTTGATGGTTCATGGTACAATAGCAGACATTGCGTGTTGTGCGGTTTGCACACGAACATAGTGAAAAGGAGCTGTTGAATGTGGATACGATCTATCTGCTGCCCGGTGAGGAACGCTGCGTTGATTTTCGAGATGCTAATGGTGTCCCGAAGGTACACTACACTTACTGCTCTATCCGTGGCAAACTTTTCAACTGCACCTGCTGCACAAAGGCCGAAGCTCAGCGGCTGTGTGAAGATTGGCTCGTAAAACAGGATCGCTGCTATATAAACTAAAAAATACCGCCGAGGATGCCTTCCAACTGGGAAAGCTCCTCGGCGGTATTCGTTTATCGTGTCTGTGTTTTCTCGGTGGTGTTCTTTTCCTCTGCAAAAAATCGTTCCACGTTTTTCTGTGCCCGAACCAGTTCCTGCATCTCGTTCCGTGCCTTGCGGTAGTCCGGGTAAGCGGCTTTCTTCTTGGTCAGTAGCTCTGCAAACTCCGCATCCAACTCCTTGACCTTCGGCAGCTTCTGCAGCCCGGCTTCGTCAAAAGCAGCTTTCGCCGCCTTGTGCAGAGTGATTTCCTCCCGATGGGCTTCCAGAAATGCTTTGCTGTACCCGGCTTTCCGATAAGCGGTGTACACCTCACGGGTCTTGGCATAGTTGATGATATGGTTTTTTAGCACGGCAATTTCCGTCAGCCTTGCTTCTGCTGCCTTGATGGAATCGCCCATGGCATGATAGCGTTCCGTTGCCGCCGCTGCTCGTTCCCGCAGTTCCTCGGCGCTGCCGATTTTCTGCTCCTGTAAAAACAGCAGCGTCTTGGACATCTCTTTCAGATTGAATTTGGTTGCCCACCTTTTGTAGCCGACACTTTTGCCCTCTGCCATTTTCCCCTGAATATCCACCAGCAACTGGAACGATTGTTCTTTGAGCGGCTGCTTCTGTTGCGGCTGGTGCTTCGCCTTTCCCTCCAGCACCGCCTTGATCTCGTCCTCGCCATAGCCGATGCCCAGTGTGCGGAAACGAATAAAGCGTTTCTGCCCCTTGCCCTTCACCGCCGTATGCTTGCCACGCTTCATCTCGTAGCCCTGCTGCTCCAGCTTTTGCAAAAATGCTTCGTAGTCCCCCGGCTTTTCTGCAAGGATGGTGTCAATGATTCCGCACAGGCGGTCACGGTTACTTTCCTTGGGCGGATAGACGATGCGCTTCTGCCGTTCCCGATAAGGCTTGTACTCGATGGTTGAGAGCTGATGCTCCAAACAAATCAGGTCGCTCAACCGCTGCACCGCAAAGGTAGAAAGCCAGAAATTTTTGAATTTCCGGGTTCCATCCAAGGCAGTGGAATTATAAATAATGTGGTTGTGGATGTGCGCCCGGTCGGTGTGGGTAGCAACGATAAAAGCGTGTTTGCCCTTCAAAAAACGCTCGGCGAACTCGTAGCCGATGCGGTTGGCTTCCTCCGGCGTGACCTCCCCCGGCTTGAAGGACTGCCGCACCTGATAAGCGATTACATCGCTTTTCTGGCTGCGCCCGGTGGTCTGCTCATACAGCCGTTTCGTCAGCAGAAATTCTTCATCTACCGTCAACGGGCTGCACTGATAGCTGCTGACCAGCTCGCCCTGCTCGGTCTTGTCCGGATTCTGAATATAGCTGGTATGGTTATGCAGACAAGCCCCGATGGACTTGCCTTTGTTCTTCCGCATAGGAATTAGCCGTGTTGCCGCCAGTGCCATCACCCCCTGCAAAAAAGAAAATGCCGCACGTCGGCGGCATCAAGATTATTTGAATAGTTTTTCATAATCGGAAGCACCAGCCAGATACATCGCCTTGTAACGGGCGCATTCCAACTCGTTGCAGATTTCATCTAAGGCGAGGTATTGCTTCCATGATTCTTGGCTGATGACGCTCTGCAAGGCTTTCTCAGCCGCTATTTTGGCGTTTTTCAGTCGCTGATAGTTTTCATCCTCACCCAGCATTTCAGAAAAAATCGTGCTGCTGTGCGCAGAATAGCACTCCTCCAATTTCTGGTTTTCCATAGCATCCCTCACAATCCGGCAACCCAGCCACTAAAACGCTCTGCTGCATCTGCAATCAAAGCGCCCATGAAAATCAACACAAAGCATCCAAACTCCGCCACCAGCAAGATCAAAAACTGCATCCACTCCCGGCAGTACAGTGTATAAAGGCCGCAGCCGAAGATATACAGCATGGGCAGTGCCAGCACAAACGCCGACAGGTTCAGCGTCCATTTCAGCATCAGCGCAAGGAAAACCGTAAGCAACCAAAACGGGAAAACGATCATCTTAAAAACGAACCTCATATCTAGCACCCGCCTTTCTTTCACCCCGATTATAAAGGTATCAACGATTGCTTTGCAAGGATGTCAACCCTTATGTACCCCCGCAGTCCTCCAACTGCGGGGTAAAATTTTAGAGTTCAGCCAGCCGGGAAAGAATCTGCCGACCAATGTCGATCAGTTCATCCAGACGCTGCCGCAGATCTTCCATGTCAGCGGCATAGACCTTGCCGCACTCGTTGGCACGCTTGGCGTACTGGTTCAGATTGTTGCTGCACATCTGCAAGAGATATGCCATGCGTTGCAGTTCTTTCAAGTCGAGGTGCAGGCAATAGCCGTCCAGTGCCATCTTGCGGATATAGGCACTCAGGCTGCGGATGCCCATGCCCAACATCTTTTCATAAATGCGGCTTTTCTCAGCTTTTGTTGTTCTCAGGATAATGATTTCGTCCCGCTTTTCCCTCACCGGGCATCACCGTCCTTGTCGTAATAACTGCGGAAGGGCTTCACCGGCTCCGACTTATCGGATTTTTCCTCCAGTGCCGCCAGCACCGAGGGGCGGCGAGGTGCGTCCTCCTGTTCTTCCTCATCCTGTTCCGGGTCGTG
>NZ_PRLD01000021.1 GCF_003287405.1 Faecalibacterium prausnitzii | reverse complement strand
ATATGCACCTCTAGCTCAGTTGGTAGAGCAACTGACTCTTAATCAGTGGGCCCAGGGTTCGAGTCCCTGGAGGTGCACCAGATATTGAACGTCAAATCGTAAGATTTGGCGTTCTTTCTTTATGTAAGAAAGCGACTGTACACTTTCTGCACACCGTTTGCACATTTGCCCGAATCGGGGGCGTTTCTGTGCAAGGTCTCTCATTGTGGATGACAACGCCGAACTGCTGGCACTGCTGTGTGAGCAGCTGTGCGGCGCAGGCTACTCCGAACGATGTTCCTAGAAACACAAATTGCTACAAAACGGCAAGGCCGCCTGGCAGCAGGCGGCCTTGCCGTTTTGTACTGTATTTCGCTAAATCAGGAAGCTTTCCGCGACCTCACAGCGCCACGTTGACCGGTAGGACATACACACCATCGGCGGCGTAGAAGGTGATCTGAGTAACAGTCTTACCGATGATGGATGCAAAGTAAGGGTCATCGGCATTGAAGCCCAACTTGGTACCATGCCAGATGTTGGTCACATGATGCAGGCCATACTCGGTGCCGTCGGCGGTGGTCAGCACCACGCCGTAGACCTTGTTGGTCTTGTAGTCCAGATCAAAACCGGAGATCTTCATCTCGTAGGTGGTGTGGTGACCGTTGGTGTTCAGTTCCACGGTTGCGCCCTCTACAGTGGTCTCAGTGGCGTGGACCTTGCCAAACTCCCACTTGCCGCTCAGCAGGTTGTACCATGCGGTGATGTAGTAGGCCGGGGTCTCGTTGAGTTTGTAGTAAGCGTAGCTCTCGTTCTCAAACAGAGCATCTGCGCCGGTGTAGGTGGTAGTGGATTCCTTGCCCTTCAGGGTAACAGTAATGTCGTAGTTGTCGGCATCGGTGACCTGCTTTGCGTTCTTTAGTGCCCACGGGGTCAGCACCTTGACCGGGCAAGAAACGCCGGTGATGTCGGTGCCATCGGTGTTGACGTGGTAGGAACCGGCGGCAAGGTTACCTGCACGGGTCTTGTTTTTGGTGGCGCTGGTAACAGCATCGATCTCAGATGCGTTGTCCACACCGGCAGCCTTGTAGAAGTCGGCGTAGGGAATGTTCATCTGGACATAGCTGGAGGACAGGCAGTTCTCCTGCTCCACGCCTTCCGCAGCGAAGGCCGGAACTGCCACGGCACACATCAACATAGCGGCCGCAAGTGCACCTGCAAATACCTTTTTCAATCTCATCGTAACACACCTCTATCTTTATTTCTAAAAACATTTAGTTAGCTTATCCTAACAATGCGCGCAAAGAAAAACTGCGGGAGAAGTATCCCTCAGATAGTTAGGTTAAGCTAATTGACAAAAACTAAAATAGCACGTCAACAGGGCGTTGTCAAGCAGAAACAGACAAGTTTGCAGAGGTGAATTTTTTTGATGCAGGAAACGATTTGCATCTTTCATGCGGCGAGGGGAGACTTCGATAACGAAATCTCTTTCGGAATCTCCGAAAACGCCTAAACATCTTGACAGAGACAACAGCAGGGCGTATTATTTTGGCAGAAGGACCGCTGAGAAGCGGCTTTTTATAGAGCAGAAAGTTAGCTTTATCTAACTATTCGGCGCCCATATCCCGGAGGACGTCTGGAAAAGGCAGAGCGTAAGGAGGACGGATCATGGAACGGAAAGAAGCGATTCGCAGCGCCTATCGGCTGACAGGCGGCAACAATTTTTATGACGGCATGATCACCTGCTCCACCCTGCGCGGAAAAGCGGTGTGCCGTCTGGTGTGGGGTATGAACAAGGCGGAAAACGATGCCTATCTGGAAAAGGCGCTGTCCGGCATCCCGGAGCATTTTTCCGGCAAGCTGCTGGAGGTGCCGGTGGGCACGGGTATTCTGACCATGCCGCTTTACAAGACGCTGCCAAAATCAGATATTACCTGTCTGGATTACTCGGCAGATATGATGGGACAGGCACAGGAAAAGGCAGACCGTCTGCACCTGAAAAATGTGACCTTCCGGCAGGGGGATGTGGGTGCGCTGCCCTTTACGGACGGTGCCTTTGACGTCGTTTTGTCGTTGAACGGCTTTCACGCGTTCCCGGATAAGGAGGCCGCTTACCGGGAGGTCTTTCGGGTCTTGAGACCCGGCGGGATCTTCTGCGGCTGCTTTTATGTAAAGGGCGAACAGAAGCGGACGGATTGGTTTGTCCGGCACGTTTATGAAGGGATGGGGTTCTTTACACCGCCCTATGAGACGGCCTTCCGTTTGAAAAAACGGCTGGAGAAACGGTACGCAACCGTAACACTTGGAACAGTGAAGGGCATGGCATGGTTTGTCTGCCGGAAAGCAGAATAAGGAGAACAGGGAGGAACCTATGAAATACAAAATCGAGAAAAACACCGTGCAGGAGACGCTGATTCTCCCACTGTATTCCCGGAAGCTGTGTACCGAGTTGTATCCGACCCTTTACCGGGACGAGACGGCGGTGCGTCTGATTGATGAAATCGACTACGACTTTTCGCAGGCAGAGAAAAACTCCCGCAGCCTGATGCAGCGTTTCGGTGCGCTGGAGGTGGCCATGCGGCAGAATGACCTTGCGTGGGAGGTGCAGGCATACCTGAAAACGCACCCCGGTGCAGCAGTGGTCAATCTGGGCTGCGGGCTGGACAACACCGGCAAAGCCTGCGACAACGGCAGATGCAAGATCTACAATCTGGACTTCCCGGATGTGATCGCCTTGCGGCAGCAGCTTCTGCCTGCCGGGGAGCGGGAGCAAAACATCCCCTGTGACCTGAAAGACCCCGCATGGTTTGACAAGATCGATGCCTCCGGCGGGGCGGTGTTCTTTGCCTCCGGGGTGTTCTATTACTTTCTGACCCAGCAGGTCAGGGCGCTGGTGCAGGGGATGGCAGACGCGTTTCCCGGTGGAGTGCTGGTGTTCGATGCCGCCAACCGCACGGCGGTGAAGATGATCGCCAAAACGTGGCTCAGGACGGCTAAAATCAAGGATGTAGGGGCGTATTTTGCGGTTTCGGATGCAAAAAGCGAGCTTTCCCCATGGGACAGCCGTTTGCAGGTGTCCAGCAGGGGATATATGTTAGGTTACAGTGACCTGAAAGACCTTTCCGTCAGCGGCTTTTTCCGCTTTCTTGCAAAGGTCGGGGACAACGGAATGAAAATGCAGATCGTGAAGATCGGGTTTGGAGGCAGACAATGAAGTATGCCGGGATGCCCTTTGGAATGTGGATGCTGTTTTCAGGCTCCTTTCAAAAGCAGCTGACCGCTGTGCTGGGCTATGATGCAGCCACCGCAAGAGCCATCACGAAAAAGGCAAAGCCGCAATACCAGCAGATCATTCGCAGGCTGCCGGAGTTTGAAAAGGCCGACCGCTTCAAAATGAATCTGGTCAACTGCGCCATGATCGGGGCGTTCATTCTCTCCATGCCGCAGCGCCCGGAGGTGGACAGGCTGACAGATTATTACGCAAGATCCATGATGACAGCGCCCATGCAGTGGTTCTGCCGCAAGAGCGGAAAAAGCAAATTTACCCCAAAGGATATTGCCACCATGAAAGCTGCCGCTGCTCTGAAAGCTGCCGACCGCAACCCTTACTCGTGGAACATGGAATTTTACGAATACCCGGATGGCAGCGGCTACGAGGGACGCTTTACCAAATGCGGCATCTGTGTGCTGATGAAGGAGTTGGGTCTGTACGACCTGACCCCTGCTTTGTGCCGTCTGGACTACACCATGAGCGAAGCGGGCGGCGTGACCGACTTTGTGCGGCAGTACACCCTTGCCTCCGGTGGACCCTACTGCGACTGCGGGTACAAAAAGAAGGGGTGACGGACGATGTCCGTTATGAGCCAGAGCAGCACGAATAGTGCTATCATGGTCTGGTGCATCGCGGCTGCACACTTTTTGCACCCTATTTGCACGTTTGGCTTTTTGCAGGGCAAGAAAACCGACATGGCAAAACCAACAAAAAGCAAAGCGGAACATTGTAACACTTTACAAAACACAAAACTGCCTGACGAAAAAGTTGCTGCACTTTTCGGATTGAAAGAACCAGCAAAAAACGCTATACTTTCGTCAACGGGAGCAAAGGCGCTTAGCGAGGAAATCGCTAAGCGCCTTTTTTGTACCCTGCGGGGCAGCTTTTTTACGGCTGGGTCAGCACCTCCGGGTCGCCGGGCTTATAGATATGGGTCTTGGTCAGGCGGCGCATGGTGTCCTCGTGGTTGCGGCTGGCGTAGGCGGTGTACAGGATATCCATCACGTTCAGCTGGGAAAGCCGGGAGGACATGGCACCGTTGCGGAACAGGCTCTCGTTGGCAGCCACATATAGCACATGGTCGGCCAGCTGCGCCACCTCGGAGGGGTAGTAGCGGGTCACCGCGATCACCGGTGCGCCGCCCGACTTCATCTCCTTGATGCACTGGATCATCTCCATGGTCTGCCCGGAGTAGGAGAACACGATGCCCACATCCTGCGCGGTGGCGTTGCGCGCCTGCAAAAGCTGCGAGTGGGAGTCCTCGTTGACCACGCAGGGCTTGTCCAGCCGCAGAAATTTCAGATAGGTGTCCTTTGCCACGCACAGCGAGGAGCCAATGCCGAACAACAGCACCGTGCGGGCGTTGGCGATCAACTCCACACACTGCTCCAGCTCGTCCAGCAAAAGCAGCCGCTGGGTGTCCAGCAGGCTCTGGATGTTCTTGTGGGTCACCTTTTCCACGATCTCCTGCAAACTGTCCTGCGGGGTGATGTCCTTTTCCCGGTGGCTGCCGTTCTCGCCAAGGGTGGCAAGCTCCAGCGTCAGGGCGTGGCGCAGCTCCTTGTAGCCCTGAAAGCCGATGACCCGGCAGATGCGCACCACGCTGGAAGGGGAGGAGAAGGAGCGCCGCGCCAGCTCCCGGATGGTGAGGGTGGTGGTCTCGTCCGGGTTTTCCAGAATGAACTGCGCGATCTGCCGCTCGGTGCTGCTGAGGGAGGGCTGCACCTCCCGCAGGCGTAAAAGAACGTTCTGCATATCGATACCTCTGTTGTATTTCAAGATGGATTGAACAAGCTGCACAAAAAAGTCATACTTGTGAGCAAAAATTTCAAAAACAATGCTTGCATAAAACATTGTACCACAAAATAGTCTTTTTGTGGACATTTTGTTTGAAAAAGTTTATACTTTGGTCACAATCACGCCGTAAGGGTGCGGCAGAAAGCGGAAAGTGGAGGTGCAGGAAATGGGATTGAATCTGAGTGGGATGACCACCGAGACCCGCAACCCGCGCACGATGCAGCTGGACCAGATGTCCCCGCTGGAGATCGTGACTGTCATGAACGAGGAGGACGCCCGGGTACCGCTGGCCATTGCCAAGTGCCTGCCGCAGATCGCGCAGGCGGTCACTTGGGCGGCAGAAGCCTTTGAAAAAGGCGGACGGCTGTTCTATATGGGCGCCGGTACCTCCGGCCGCTTGGGCGTGCTGGACGCCGCCGAGTGCCCGCCCACCTTCGGTGTGCCGAAGGAGATGGTGGTGGGGCTGATCGCCGGCGGCAAAAAAGCCTTTATCGAGGCCGTGGAGGGCGCAGAGGACAGCCGGGAGCTGGCTGTTGAGGATCTGAAAGCCCACGGCCTGACCGCAAATGACCTTGTGGTGGGCATTGCCGCCTCCGGCCGCACGCCCTATGTGCTGGGCGGTCTGGACTACGCCAAAAGCGTGGGCTGCCACACTGCCGCCATTGCCTGCAACATCGGCAGCGCCATCGGCAAGGCCGCAGAGCTTGCCATCGAGGTAAATTGCGGCCCCGAGGTGCTGACCGGTTCCACCCGGCTCAAGTCCGGCACGGCGCAGAAACTGATCCTGAACATGATCTCCACCGGCTCTATGGTGCGCACCGGCAAGGCATACCAGAACCTGATGGTGGACGTGCAGCAGACCAACGAAAAGCTGCACACCCGCGCCGAGAATATCGTCATCGACGCCACCGGCGTGGAGCGGGAAAAAGCCCGCGCCGCCATTGATGCAGCGGGCGGCAGCGTAAAGACTGCCATCACCATGCTGCTGGCAGACTGCGATGCCGCAGAAGCCGCCCGGCGGCTGGAACGGGCACACGGCCATGTGCGGGAAGCCATCCGGCTGGAAGTGCTGTAAGGCACATTTTTACACCCAAGTTCCTTAGCGGCACAGGCCGCATCGGATATACACCTGTTTTAAAGGAGGACCCACTTATGACGAATGAAGAACTGGTCCGCGCGGCGCTGGAGAAAGTCGGCGGAAAGAGCAACGTTCTCACCGCAACCAACTGTATGACCCGTCTGCGGGTGCGCGTTAAAGATGACGCCAAGATCGACGACGAGGGCCTGAAGGCCATCGAGGGCGTGATGGGCATCGTGCACGACCGTACCGGCTATGTAGAGATCGTGGTCGGCCCCGGCAAGTGCCGCAAGTGCGCAGATATCTGCCGCGATATGGGCATCCCGGCGGACGCCGCCGCTTCCACCGCCAACGACTGGCAGACCAACAAGGCCGCAGTCAAGGCCGGACAGAAGCAGAGCAAGGTCAAGGAGCTGTTCAAGACCTTTGGCGATATCTTTATCCCCCTGATCCCGGGCGTTGTGGCTTCCGGTCTGTGCGCCGGCATCAACTCCCTGATCGGTCAGGTGGTGCCGAACTACGCCGACATCCCCGCACTGGCCCTGATCAGCACCCTGCTGGGTCTGATGAACACCTGCTTCCTTGGCTACCTGACCGCATGGGTCGGCTACCGCGCAGCCGAAAAGTTCGGCGGCACCCCCATTCTGGGCGGTATGCTGGGCATGATCACCGGTCTGGAGGGCATCAACAAGATCTCTTCCATTCTGGGTCTCTTCAACGAGGCTGTGCCGCTGGATTCCATCCTGCGTGCAGGCCGCGGCGGCGTGCTGGCTGTTGTGCTGGGCGCATGGTGCCTTGTCAAGATCGAGCGCTGGGTGCGCAAGTGGATGCCCGAATCTCTGGACATCGTGTTCACCCCGCTGATCACCATGATCCTGTGCCTTGTGCCCTATATCCTGATCATCATGCCCGCTACCGGCTATGTTTCCACCGCGCTGTGCTGGGTGGTTGAAAAGCTGTGCATGAGCGATATCCTGATCGTGCGCATCATTGCCGGTTATGTTTCCACCGCTCTGTTCCTGCCCATGGTCGCTATGGGTATGCACCATGGTCTGGTGGCTCTGTACTCCGTGCAGCTGGAGAGCTTTGGCTACGTTACCCTGTACCCCGCGCTGGCTATGGCTGGTGCCGGTCAGGTTGGCGCTGCTGTCGCTATCTACTTCAAGGCTAAGAAGTGCGGCAACACCCGCCTGAAGAACGTTATCACCGGCGCACTGCCCGCAGGTCTGCTGGGCATCGGCGAGCCGCTGATCTACGGCGTCACCCTGCCCATGGGCAAGCCCTTCATCAGTGCCGGTCTGGGCGCAGGCTTCGGCGGTGCCTTCGTCATGGCCATGCAGGTGGCTGCTACTGCTTGGGGCCCCTCCGGTCTGCTGGCTCTGTTCGTCATGACCGCCGGCCCTCACGGTGTGGCTGCTTCCGTTGGCTGCTACGCAGTGGGCCTGGTCATCTGCTACATCATGGGCTTTATCGTGACCAACGCAATGGTCTCTGTTGAGGACGTTGCCAATGCTTAAAACACTCGGACGGTCAGTGTATCTGACGCAGTTTGAGGAACAGCGTGCGTCGCTTTCCGCTTTTGCGGCAGGCGGCGCGCCTGTTTTTATCTCACTGCATATCAGCGAAGAATTTGATGCCGCTTACTGCGCCCGCGTGCAGGAAATGTGCGACTTTCTGGCGGCGCAGGGCTGGCGCATTCTGGCAGACGTGTCGGAAAAGACCATCCGGCAGTTCGGCTGCGCCGACCTGACCGCGCTGGCAAAGCGGCTGCACCTGTGGGGTCTGCGGCTGGACTACGGCTTCTCGGTGGAGCAGATGTGCGCCCTTGCGCAGCAGCTGCCCGTTGCCGTCAACGCCTCCACCACTACCCCGGAGGTGGCACGGCAGCTGGCGGCAGGCGGCGGCACGGTCATCGCCATGCACAACTTCTACCCCCGCCCGGAGACCGGCCTTGACCCGGAATTTCTGCGCGAGAGCACCGCAGCTTTGCAGGCAGAGGGTTTGCAGGTGTACGGCTTTATCCCCGGCGACGCCCTGCTGCGCGGCCCGCTGTACAAGGGTCTGCCTACGCTGGAAGCCCACCGCACCGCCGCCCCCTCGGCGGCCTTTGCGGACTTGGCGCTGAACTACGGGCTGGATGGCATTTTTGCGGGCGACCCGGAGGTCAGCACCCGGGAGCAGGAGTATATCCGGCACTTCTGCACCACCGGTGAGCTCTGCCTGCCGGTCGCCCTGCGCCCCGGCTATGAGACGCTGTACGACCGCACCTTTACCTGCCGCCCGGACTCGCCCAAAACGCTTGTGCGGTATCAGGAATCCCGGCTCTACTCCTGCTTTGGCAGCACCGTGCAGCCGGATAACTGCACAGAGCGCCGCCGCCGCTGCGTGACCATGGATAACATCGGCTACGGGCGCTATTCCGGCGAGATTCAGCTCATGCGCACCGACCTGCCCGCAGACGAAAAGGTAAACGTCATCGGTGAAGTGCCCGCAGAATACGACCTGCTGCTGGACTGCATTAAGCGCGGAAAGACCTTCCGCATGGTAAAAGTATCATAAATCATAACACAACACCCCCGGACAGCTCTGCGTGCTGTCCGGGGGTGTGCTTTCTTGGGAAGCGTCCTCGCCCTCTCCGTCTTTGCTCCGCAAATCCACCTCTCCCAAAGGGAGAGGCTCTGGCGAAACCGCAAACTTTATGACTTTTCCGAAAACTTTGCCGCTATGCCAAGGGCTCTCCCTTTGGGAGAGCTGGCGCGTAAGCGCCTGAGAGGGCGAGCCCGCTGCCCGAAAGTGTTCTTTTTATTGCCCTTTCCTCGGATACACAAAGGCGTCGCGGCGGTACACCGCCACAAGATATGCCGCCATGAAGCACCAGATGATGGGCTCGCACAGGATGACGGCGTTGTAGGCGTAGCGCGGGATGAACACCAGCACAAAAACCACCTTGCCCACCAGTTCGATGACGCTGGAAAACAGCGGCAGCACCTTCTGTCCAAGGCTCTGCAAAGCGTACCGGGTGCACAGCAGCACTCCCAGCACCGCGTAAAACGGCGCGTTCCACATCAGATACCGTGCGCCGTTTTCCAGCACGAGCGGTGCGGTGGAACCGGAGATCAGCTGCACCAGCTGACGGGCAAAAAGCTGCATCAGCACGATGTCTGCCGCCATGATGACCACCGAGCACAGGTACATGGTGCGCATTCCCTTGCGCACCCGCTCCGGCTGGGCGGCGCCCCGGTTCTGAGAAACAAAGGTAGAACCGGCGTTTGCCATGGAGATCAGCGGCATACTGGTAAAGGAGAACAGCTTGCGCGCGGCGGTGTGCCCCGCAATGGTCAGCGTGCCCAGCCCGTTGATGCCGTATTGCAGCACCACCGAACCTGCCGACACGATGCTGCTCATCAGCCCCATGGAGATGCTCTGGCTGAACAGCTCCCAGTACAAATGCTGTCCCACCGCCCAGTGCCTGCGGGCGGGCAGCAGCAGCGGTACGCGGCGCATCACATACAGAATGCACAGCACCACCGAGATGCCCTGTGCAATGACGGTAGCCACCGCCGCGCCCTGCACGCCCATGCCCAGCCCGGCAATGAACCACAGATCCAGCGCCACGTTCAGCCCGGAGCTGATAAGCAAAAACACCAGCGGCATCACGCTGTTGCCGATGGCGCGCAGCAGCCCGGCGCACAGGTTATAAAGGAACATCACTAAAACGCCCAAATCGATGACGATGATATACCGGTAGGCATCTTCTAAAATCTCTGCGGGGGTATCCAGCAGCTGCAATAGCGGCCGCAGGCCGAAAAAGCCCGCCGTGGTAATGACAAAGCTTGCGCAAAGCCCGATGACCAGCGACCCGGCCACCGTCTTTTTGAGCAGATCCTCGTCCTGCGCCCCGTAGGAGCGTGCAGCCACGATGGAAAGCCCGTTGCCGATGCCGATGCCAAAGCCCACCAGCAGCTCGTAGATGGACCCGCAGGAGCCGATGGCAGCCAGTGCGCTATCGCCCAGCACATTGCCCACGATCATGGTATCCACGGTATTATACAGCTGCTGGAATAAATTGGACACCAGAATGGGCAGCATGAACAGAAAAAGATTCTTGAAAATAGGCCCGTGCAGCAGGTCTGCATTCCGGTTAAAGAGGTTTGTTTTCAGGGGTCGCGTCTGGGTCATAGGGTTCCTCCGATTGGTGTTTTGCCGCAAAAATTAGCCACAAGGGCGTTGTTTATGCGGGCAGCTGGCTCGCCCTCTCAGTCACCTGCGGTGACAGACTCCCCCTTTTGTCACCTGTGGTGACATCTTCCCCCGGAGCGGGGGAAGTCTTTCCTCAAAGGGAGAGCCTCTGGCGAAACCGGAAACTTTGCCGTTATGCCAAGGCCTCTCCCTTTGGGAGAGGTGGATTTGCGAAGCAAAGACGGAGAGGGCGAGGCCGTGTATCTTTTTAAGACGACTGTATGGTTTCAGCTTTTCTCGTGAAAATGCGGTTGGAGCAGCTTGCAGGCTGTTCCAACCGCATTTTTTCATTTTATAAGGGCTGCTCTTCAAACCCGTTGACGGTCAGCACAGTCAGGGCGGTAAAGCCTGCGGCCTTGATGGCGGCGGCGGCTTCGTCAAAGCCGAAGGTCAGCGCGGCGGTGTCGTGGGCGTCGGCGGTGATGATCACCCTGCCGCCCAGCTTGTTCCATTCGCCCAGCAGCCATGCGCCGGGGTAGAAGTCCTTGCGGTAGCCCCGGTATACGCCGCCGGTGTTCACCTCCAGAATGCAGTCGTTCTCCCGGGCGGCTTGCAGCGCCCTGAGCGCTGCGGCCTTGTAGCGGGGAGACTCCTCATCAAAGAAGCTGCCGTCCGCGTTCAGCTTTTTGACAAGGTCGATATGTCCCAGAATGTCCGGCTTTTTGGCGGCGATCTTTTCCACCTCGGCAAAATAGGCTTCCACCGCTGCCAGCGGGTCACCGTCAAAATCGTTATTGATGCAGTCCCGCAGATCCTCGGGGCGGAAATCGATCTCGTAGTATTTGCCGGTATTTTTGCCGTACAGATGGTGCGCGCTGCCGATCCAGTAATCAAAGCCTTTGGGCGTGCCCTCGCTCAGCAGGTCCCACTCGATGCCGCACAGGATATCTACTTTGCCCCGGTACTCGTTTTTCAGCTTGGCGATGGTGGCGCGGTACTGCGCGGTGCGGCCGGGAGTCATGCAGTATTCGCGGTCAGGCTTTGTGTAGCTGTGGCCGCTGAAACCAAGGGTGGTCAACCCCTGCGCACAGGCGGCACCCGCCATCTCCTGTAAGGTGTTTTTGCCGTCACACAGGGTAGAGTGGCAATGTACGCTGGACTTTCTGTAATCCGCCATAGGCTTCTCACTGCATCCTTTCCTGCTTGACCTTGTGGTCGATGACATGGCGCTTTTCCAGCTCCCGGGTCACATCCTCTACGGTGATGCCCGCGCTGACCATCAGCACCAGCACATGATAGGCAAGGTCGCTGATCTCGTAGACCGTCTCAGCCTTGTCCTCTTTTTCGCCCGCAATGATGACCTCGGTGCACTCTTCGCCCACCTTTTTCAGGATCTTCTCCTTGCCCTTTTCAAACAGGTAGGTGGTGTAGCTGCCCTCCGTGGGGGTATCCTTGCGGCCTTTAATAAGCTCGTACAGCCCCTGCCAGCTGAACTGCTTCAGCTCCGGGGAGACGTATACTTCATTGAAAAAGCAGCTTTCCGCTCCGGTGTGACAGGCGGGGCCGTCCTTCACCACCTCTACCACCAGCGCATCGGCATCGCAGTCGGCGGTAATGGACACCACCCGCTGCACATTGCCGCTGGTCTCGCCCTTGCGCCAGATCTCCTGACGGCTGCGGCTCCAGAACACGGTGCGCCCCTCGGCAATGGTCAGCGCCAGCGTTTCGGCGTTCATGTAGGCAAGGGTGAGCACCTGCTTTGTGTAGTGATCCTGCACGATGGCGGGGATCAGGCCTTTTTCATCAAATTTCAGTTCCATGACGGTTCTCCCTCCCCGGATGGGGATATTGTGTATTTTATCGTATTCAAGATAAAAATGCAAGGTATTTTTGTGTTTTTACAGCCGCATCTCCACGCCGCTTGCGTTCAGGTATTCCTTCAGCTCCCGGATGCCCAGCAGCTTCTGGTGGAAGATGCCCGCCGCCAGCCCGGCGTCGATGCCCTTGTGGTGGAACAGCTCCAGAAAATCCTCTTTTTTGCCCGCGCCGCCGCTGGCAATGATGGGGATATTCACCCGGGCGGCGACGGCGTCCAGCATTTCAAGGTCGAAGCCGTTGCGCACGCCGTCGGTGTCGATGCTGTTCAGGCAGATCTCGCCCGCGCCGTGGGCGGCGCACCAGCTTACCCAGTCCAGCGCATCCCGGCCGGTATCCTCACGCCCGCCCTTGGCGAACACCCGGAACTGCCCGTTCACCCGCTTCACGTCTGCGGAAAGCACCACGCACTGGTCGCCGTAGCGCTGGGCGGCGGCGGGGATGAGCCCGGGGTCTTTCAGAGCGCCGGAGTTGACGCTTACCTTATCTGCGCCGCATTTCAGCACCCGGTCAAAATCCTCCAGCGTGTTGATGCCGCCGCCCACGGTCAGGGGGATAAAAATCTCTCCCGCCACCCGGGTCAGGATGTCGGTAAAGAGGGCGCGTCCCTCAAAGCTGGCGGTGATATCGTAAAACACCAGCTCGTCCGCCCCGGCGGTGTTGTACAGCCGTGCCATCTCCACCGGGTCGGCCACGTCCTTGATGCCCTCAAAGTTCGTGCCCTTGACCACCCGGCCGTCGCGCACGTCCAGACAGGGGATGATGCGTTTGGTTATCATAAAGCTCCCTCTTTCTCAGTCCTGCACCAGCTGCACGCAGCGGGCAAGGTCCAGCGCGCCGGTGTACAGGCTTTTGCCCAGAATGGCGGCTGCCGTGCCCATCTGCTGCAATTCCAGCAGCTCTGCCTCGGAGGAGATGCCGCCGCTGGCGGTAAAGGCCACCCCGGGCACCTCTTTTGCCAGCTGGCGGTACAGGGCAAGATTCGTGCCCTGCATTGCGCCGTCACAGGCAATGTCGGTGTAGATGATGGCGGTGCAGCCGGCTTCTGCCAGCCGCTTGCAGAAGGCTACGCCCGGCTCGGCGCTGATTTCCTTCCAGCCGTGGATGGCAACATAGCCGTCCTTGGTGTCCACGCCCACGGCAATTTTGTCGCCGTATTTTTGCAGCATCCGGGCGGTAAAGGCAAAATCCGTCACCGCCACGCTGCCCAGAATGCAGCGCCCCACCCCGAGGGAGAGGTATTTTTCAATGCGCTCCTCGGTGCGGATGCCGCCGCCTACCTCGATGTACAAACCGCCCTGCTTTGCCAGCGCGGCAATGGTATCGTAGTTGGAAAGGGTGCCGTCCTTAGCACCGTCCAAGTCCACCACATGAAGATTTTTTGCCCCGGCGGCCACAAAGCTGCGTGCCTGTGCGCAGGGGTCCTGCCCGTAAACGGTCATGCGGTCGTAGTCGCCCTGTGTCAGGCGCACCACCTGCCCGCCGCGCAGGTCAATGGCTGGAAATAGCTGCATAGTTGTTTCTCCTTTAGCGTCCTCGCCCTCTCAGTCAAAGCCTACGGCTTTGCCAGCTCTCCCAAAGGGAGAGCCTCTGGCGAAGCCACACACTTTGCGGTTTGACCGGAAACCTTACCGCTACCGCCAAAAGCCGTCCCCTTGAGGGCCGACTTCTCCCGGCCGGGGGAAGATGTCGCGTAGCGACAAAAGGGGGAGTGTGGCTGCGACCAAAGGGAGCAGACGGAAGGGGTGGCTTTGCATTTTAGCGGAAACTTTGCCGTACTGCCAAGGGCTCCCCCTTTGGGGGAGCTGTCACCGAAGGTGACTGAGAGGGCGTGCCCGCTTACAATTCGCTGAACGCCTTGAGGATCCGCAGCCCGGTGTCGCCGCTTTTTTCCGGGTGGAACTGGGTGCCGTACACCCGCCCCGCCCGCACCGCGCCGGTGACCGGGATGGAATAATCGCTGACGGCAAGGGTGCTTTCGGCGCAGTTTTTGCCGTAGTAGCTGTGGACGTAGTACACATACTCGCCCTCGTGGATGTACCGGAACAGCGGGTCATCCTTTACGATGTGCAAGGCGTTCCAGCCCATCTGCGGTACTTTCAGCCCTTTGTCCGCAAGGTCGGGCCCCAGCGGGCAGACTTCGCCTTTGATAAAGCCCAGCCCGGCGTGCTCGCCGTATTCGTAGCTTTTTTCAAACAGCAGCTGCATCCCAAGGCAGATGCCCAGCAGGGGCTTTTCTTCCGCCTGCTCTTTCAGCACCGGCACAAGGCCGGTGGCGGTAAGCTTTGCCATGGCATCCCCAAATGCGCCCACCCCCGGCAGGATCAGCCGGTCGGCGGCGCGGATGGCATCGGCGTCGGCGGTGACCACTGCCTGCAGTCCCAGCTGCTGCAAGCTGGAACGCAGGCTGAACAGGTTGCCCACCCCGTAATCAAGAATGGCGATCATACCAGCAGTCCTTTCGTGGAGGGGATCTCGTCCCGGTGTGCCGCGTCGATGCGCACAGCTTCGGCCAGCGCGTGGCCTGCGCCCTTGAAGCAGGCTTCCAGAATGTGGTGGGTGTTCTCGCCCGCAAACTGCACAAAATGGACGGTGGCGGGCACGCTGCGGGCAAAACCGTACCAGAACTCCTTGGCGCACTCCACGTCAAAATCGCCCACTTTTTCGGTCTGGCAGCGGATGTCCCAGTTCAGGGTGCACCGGCCGGAAAGATCCACCGCGCACAGCACCAGTGCCTCGTCCATGGGCAGGTAAAAGCTGCCGTAGCGGCAGATGCCGCGCATTTCGCCCAGCGCCCGGGCAAAGGCCTGTCCCAGCGCAATGCCCACATCCTCGGTGGTGTGGTGGTAGTCCACCTGCACATCGCCGTGGCAGGTGAGCACCAGATCAAACCGTCCGTGCCGGGCAAACAGTTCCAGCATATGGTTCAGAAAACCGCACCCGGTGTCGATCTCGTAGCGGCCGGTGCCGTCCAGATCAAGGGTCAGCTCGATCTGGGTCTCGTTGGTGCTGCGTTCCAGCGTTACCATGCGCTCTGCCATTGTCACACCTCCAGTATCTTGTCCACGGCGTCCATCAGTGCCTGCATCTGCTCCGGCGTGCCGATGGTGATACGCAGCCAGTTATCAATGCGCGGCGCATCGAAATGCCGCACCAGAATGCCGCTTTCCTTTAACTTTTTGTATAGTACGCCGCCGCTTATCCGTTCTGTGCTGGCAAATACAAAGTTTGCGCGGCTGTCCAGTACGGTAAAGCCCCGGTCAGTCAGCTGCTGCATCGTCCATGCACGGGTGTCCATAATGGCGGCGCGGGTCTTATCAAAGTAGGCGGTATCCTCCAGCGCAGCCTGCCCGGCCTTCAAAGTCAAGCGGTTGATGTTGTAGGGGTTCAGGCTGAACTTGACCCGGTTCAGGTCAGCGATCAGCGCCGCGTTGCCCATGGCAAGCCCCAGCCGCGCGCCCGCCAGCTGCCGGGATTTGGAGAAGGTCTGCACCACCAGCAGGTTGTCGTATTGGTCAATTAAAGGCACGCAGCTCTCGCCGCCAAAGTCCACATAGGCTTCGTCCACAATGACCACGCTGTCCGGGTTCGATTGCAAAATGCCCTCGATGGCGCTGCGGGGCAGGCACAGTCCGGTGGGGGCGTTGGGGTTTGCGATGACGATGGTCTCGTGCAGGCCGTGATAATCGGCGGGGTCAAGGGTGAAATCCTCTTTTAAGGGGATGATATGGGTGGGGATGTGCAACAGGCCGCACCACACGCCGTAGCAGCCGTAAGTGATATCCGCAAAGGCCAGCGGGTGGCTCTCGTCACAGAAAGCCCGCAGCGCAAAGAACAAATTCTCGTCGCTGCCGTTGCCGGGCATGACCTGAGAAGGCTGCAAGCCGAAATGCGCCGCCGCCGTGCGCAGCAGCTGGGCACAGGCGGGGTCGGAGTAAAGGCGCAGCTTTTCCACCTCGGCTTCGCTCACGGCTGCCACCACCCGGGGAGACGGCAGATAGGGGCTTTCGTTGGTATTCAGTTTGATGTACTGCTGATCCTGCGGCTGTTCTCCCGGCGTATAGGGGGTAACAGCGGACAGGGCAGGGGAAAGAAAACGGCTCATAATGGTTTCCTCAGGTTTATTCAGTTATGGCGAACGACCTCGCCCTCTCCGTCACGGCTAACGCCGTGCCACCTCTCCCAAAGGGAGAGGCCTTGGCAAAGAGATGAAGTTTGCGTGGACTGCCAAGGGCTCCCACTTTGGGGGAGCTGGCATCGCGCAGCGATGACTGAGAGGGCGAGCCGCCTTTATTTCTCATACCGGATGGTCACGCTGCGGGCGTGGGCGTGCAGACCCTCGCGCTCGGCAAAGTCTGCAATGCGGGGCGCAACGGTTTCCAGCGCGTCCCGGGTGTAGTAGATGAAGCTGGACTTCTTGACAAAGTCGTCTACGCCCAGCGGGCTGGAAAAGCGTGCGGTGCCGCTGGTGGGCAGGGTGTGGTTGGGGCCTGCAAAGTAATCGCCCAGCGCTTCCGGCACGTTGCGGCCAAGGAAGATGCTGCCTGCGTTGCGGATCTCGTTCAGCACGCCGAAGGGGTCCTCCACGCAGACCTCCAAGTGCTCCGGCGCGATGATGTTGCAGGCTTCAATGGCCTTGTGCAGGTCGGTGCAGAGGATGATCTTGCCGTTGTCGTCCACGCTGGCGCGGGCAATGGCGGCGCGGGGCAGCTGCGGGATCTGTACCTCCAGCTCGGTCTGTACGGCCTTGGCAAGGGCTTCGCTGTCGGTGACAAGCACCGGGCTTGCCAGCCTGTCGTGCTCGGCCTGACTTAACAGGTCTGCCGCCACCCACGCGGGATTGCAGCTGCCGTCTGCCAGCACCAGAATTTCGCTGGGGCCAGCGATCATATCAATGCCTACTTTGCCAAACACCTTGCGCTTGGCGGTGGCAACGTAGATGTTGCCGGGGCCTACGATCTTATCCACAGCCGGGATGCTCTGGGTGCCGTAGGCCAGCGCCGCCACGGCCTGTGCGCCGCCGGTCTTGAAAATTTTGGTCACCCCGGCGGTGGCGGCAGCGGCCAGAATGACCGGGTTCACCTTGCCGTCCTTCCCGGCGGGGGTGGTCATGACGATCTCGGACACCCCCGCCACCTTGGCGGGAATGACGTCCATGAGCACGGTGGAAGGGTACGCCGCCGTGCCGCCGGGCACATAGACACCGGCCTTTTCAATGGGGGTGTATTTCTGCCCCAGTACAATGCCGGGGCGGTCGTTCATCACAAAATTCTTGTGCACCTGCTGGCGGTGGAACTGCTCGATGTTCTCCGCTGCCTGCCGCAGGGTCTCGAGGAAATACGGGTCCATGCCCGCAAAGGCTTCGTCGATCTCGGCCTGCGTTGCCTGCAGGTTTTCAATCTCTGCACCGTCAAATTTCAGGGCGTAGTCCTTCAGGGCGTCATCGCCACGGGCGCGCACGTCCGCAATAATGGCGTCCACCACGTCCTCCACGTTCTTTTCGGCGCGGATGTCCCGGTTCAGAATCTCTTCCGGCTTCAGCTCGTCAAAATTATACAGCTTGATCATTTCTCTTCCTCCTGCTTGTGCAAGGTGTCGCGCAGCTTTTCCAGCATGGTGTCCATCTGCCGGTGCTTGAACTGGTAGCTGGCCTTGTTGGCGATGAACCGCGCCGAGATGGGCATGAACTCGGTGACCACCTGCAAGCCGTTCTCCCGCAGGGTGGTGCCGGTCTCCACGATGTCCACGATGACATCCGAAAGCCCAAGGATGGGTGCCAGCTCAATGGAGCCGTTCAGCTTGATGATATCGATATCCCGCCCCATGGAGGCGTAGTAGCGCTTTGCAATGTTGACGAACTTGGTCGCCACCCGCACCGGGCGGCTGGGGTCGTCCCGGTAGCCCGCCGGGGCGGCTACGCACATCCGGCAGCGGCCAAGGCCGGTGTCCAGCAGCTCGTACACATCGGCGGCGGCTTCGGTCAGGATATCCTTGCCCACGATGCCCACATCGGCAGCGCCGTGCTCCACATAGATAGCCACATCACTGGGCTTGACCAGAAAATACCGGATGCCCGCCGCCGGGTTCTCCACCACCAGCTTGCGGGTGGCGTTGTAGTCTTCCGGGCAGCCGTAGCCGATGCCCGCCAGTAAGTTATACACCTTGTCGCCCAGCCGCCCCTTGGGCAGCGCCACGTTCAGCATCACCTTGCCGGTGTCCTGATGCTGCACCGGCGGCATCGCGTTCAGCCGGTCCAGCTCGTCCAGATACACCGCAAAGCCGATAGCACCTGCCCCGGGGGTGAACTTTTGCAGCAGCAGGTCGTACCGTCCGCCCTTCAGCAGCGGGCGGGGCAAAGCCTTGAGATAGCCCTGAAACACAAGGCCGTTGTAGTATTCCATCTCACCGGCTAAGGTCAGGTCTAACCGGATGCTGCCGCCCGCCTGTCCCAGCGTGGGCGCCAGGGCGGTCAGCTCTGCCACGGCGGCGGTCATGGCGGGGTTGCGGCAGAGCGCCGCCGCCTTGGAAAGGGTAGCAGCGTAGCCGCCGGAAAGCTCCAGCACCCCGCACAAGGCGTCCGCCGCTGTTTCAGAAAGCCCCGCAGAAAGCGCGGCGGCACGCAGTTCATGGGCATTTTTCTGCCGCAGCTTTTCCAGCAGCTGCGCCCGGGCGGCTTCCGGCACGCCCAGTGCATCGAACAGGCCGAAGAGGTAGCCCATGTGGCTGACCTCCAGCACCCACTCTGCGCCCAGCGCCGCCAGCGACTGCGCCGCCAGACACACCGCCTGCTGCACCTCGGCTTCGCCCACAGCGCCCAGCAGTTCCAGACCCATCTGGGAGATCTCTTTAAAGGTATGGCTCTCGGCAGAGGGACGGTAGACGTTCTCGTGGTAGTAGTACCGCAGCGTCTCGCCCGGGGCGGGCTGTGCCGTCTTGGCGATGGACAGGGTCACATCCGGCTTGAGCGCCAGCAGACGGCCATCGAGGTCGGTAAAGGTGATGACCTGCTCCGACGACAGAAAGCTGCGGTTCTCCTGATACAGGCTGTACTCCTCGAACCGCCCCATGTGGTACTTGCGGCAGCCTGCCGTCTCATACAGGCTGCGCAGCGCAAAGGAGGCACGCTCCTTTGGCTGCAGATGCTCCAGACTGAACTCCATTTCGCTCCCTCGTTTCCTTTCCTTTTCCCGTGTTTCTTTCCCTGCGCCGGCACAATTCCGGCGTCTCTATACACAAAAACATCCGGCGCGGCATCCTCCGCGCCCATAGTATGAAAGGCTTCTGTTCTTATTTTACTTTATCTAGATAAAGTTGTAAAGCGTGAAAGTGAACGTCTTTTCCATTCTTATCCTACAATTTTTCAGTGCGTTTGTACAGAAAGGCGAAAATTTTTCACCCCACCATACGCACAGGTGATGGGAGGAAAAAACAAAAGGGGGGATACAAACCCCTTCTGTGAAAAAAAGTTCCGAAACGCCCACAGGCGTTTCGGAACTGCAAATAAAACTATTTTCTGCTCACCCAAGTTGGCTCTGGGTCAGGGACATCCGCTGGTAGGCAATGCGCGGCGTGCCGTCCGCCACATGGATGATGCCGCAGCGGGTAAAGCCCTCACTTTCCAGCAGATGCTGCATCACCTTGTTGTCGGCGTGGGTATCGGCGCGCAGGCTCTCGCAGTGCTCCAGACACCACTCCACCACTGCTTTGCCCACGCCCGTGCTCTCGCCCGCCGAAGCCAGCCGGTGCAGTGTGCCATAGGGCAGGGTGTCGTTGAGCCACTGTCCATCCTCGATGGTCTGATAGGTGGGGTCCTCGCCAAGGACAAAGGCAAACACCGCCTGCATCCGGCCGTTGATCATGTACACGAACAGCCGGTTGGTGTCGATATCCTCCTCCAGCAGCTCCGGGGTAGGGTAGTTGTCCCCCCACTGGGTGGGGTTGCCGTTTTTCGCCATGAAATCCCGCGCACGGGCATAGACCTCAAGGATCTTTGCCATATCCGCTCTTACCGCTCCGCGAAACATATCTTCTCATCCTCTCTCGCCCGCGCCCTGCCGCGCGGGGTGCATTTTATTCAGTATAACACAATTTTCCATAAAGCACCAGATTTTTCTCCATTTTGCGGCAAAGACAGACCGCCGTGCGCGGGGCGGCAGCACGGCGGTCGGGGGCAGCAAAACGAGGGGCTTCATGCAGTAGGGCGGCGGGTGGTGGTGCCGGTGCGCACCATACGGTACTCCCGGGGGCTCAGGCCGTAGCGCTCGTGGAACAGGCGGTAGAAGTAGCTGGTGTTCTCGTACCCAACCTGCGCGATGATCTGCTGGATGTTCAGGTCGCTGCGGCGCAGCAGCCGCGCGGCAGTTTCCATGCGGTGCTTTTGCAGCAGTTCCTTGTAGGTGCGCCCGGTCTGGGCGCGCACGCACTCGCTGACATACGCCAGCGAAACACCATAAGCCCTTGCCACGTTGGAAAGGCTGGCCTCACGATAATTTTGGGTGATCTCCTGCAGCGCCGCCTGCACCAGTGCATCGCGGCTCACGGCCTCCATGCGGGCGGGCTGCGTGGAGCGTTCAAGCTTTGCCATCATTGTATCTGTCCTCCGTAACGGTGCGGCGGGCGGGGGACTGGGGGAAGCCGGAACCACCCGCCGCACGATAACTGCGGAGCCCTTTCCGGGCTCTTATACCCTGAATACGAATCACCCGCCGCAAACATTGCAGAAAAGATAAAAATTTTTTAGTCAATTTTCGTTGTAGAGAGGGCGGACGATTTGGAATGCGCTCCGCGTTGCTCTGCGCATCTTCAGCGGAAGAATTATTTTAAATTTCGCGTTTGTCGCGCTCTGCGGAGCGCTCCAAACGCATTTTCACGGGAGGGGTCGTAACGGCAAGCGGCATTTGCAGCGCCGCTTTCTGCGAAAGCGCGGCGCTGCGGAAAAGCTTCCTCGCCCTCTCAGGCGCTAACGCGCCAGCTCTCCCAAGGGGAGAGCCCTTGGCATGGCGGTACAGTTTCCGGCTAAAGTGCAAAGTATACGGTCTCGCCAGAGCCTCTCCCTTTGGGAGAGGTGGCACGGCGTAAGCCGTGACGGAGAGGGCGAGCCCGTTTGAAAATTTTCCCACAGAAAAAGGCTGTCTGCCAGACGGCAGACAGCCTTTTCCAGAAGAAAATAAGGAAAACACGCGCCCAAAAGGGCAGAGTGAGGATCAGAACATACTTTCGTCCTTGTAGCGCCCGGTGCGCACGAACTGCACCCACTCGGCTACGTTCACGGCGTGGTCGCCGATGCGCTCCAGATACTTGATGACCATGAGCAGATCCAGCGCCGCGTCCACCTTGGCAGGGTCGGCGGCGATCTCCTGTGCCAGCGTGTGCTTGATGGCGTTGAAGTCGTAGTCCACGGCGTCGTCTGCGGCGATGACGCGGCGGGCGGCGATCTCGTCCTCGGCGGTCAGGGCGTCCATGGCGTCCAGGATCATCTGGTAGGCCTTGCGTCCCATGGCGATGGCCTGACTGACAGCGGGGTCTCTCTCCTTACGCACGGTGACGAGATGTGGGATGATCTCCGCGATATCCGAGGCGTGGTCGCCCATGCGCTCGATATCGGTGACCACCTTCATGGCAGTGGAAATGTGGCGCAGGTCGCCCGCTACCGGCTGCTGACGCAGCAGCAGAGCCATGCAGCGGTGCTCGATGTCCCGCTCCATGTTGTTGATGCGGTCATCCCCCTGCACGATCTTCTGGGCGGCTGCGGTGTCGGCGGTGCACAGCGCTTCCAGCGCGTTCTCCACGGCCTCGGCGGCGTTCTGCCCCATCTCCACCAGCGCGGTTTTAAGGGCTTCCAGATCGCTGTCGTATTGTTTGCGAATGCTCATTGCTTTGTTCCTCCCTGCATTAACCGAACCGGCCGGAGATGTAGTCCTCGGTGCGCTTGTCCCGGGGCGTGCTGAAGATCTGGTTCGTGGGGCCCACTTCCACCAGCTCCCCCAGCAGGAAGAAGGCGGTGCGGTCGCTGATACGGGCAGCCTGCTGCATATTGTGGGTGACGATGACCACGGTGTAGTTCTTTTTCAGCTCGTTCATCAGCTCCTCCACCTTCATGGTAGAGCCGGGGTCCAGTGCGCTGGTGGGCTCGTCCATCAGCAGCACCTCGGGCTTGACCGCCAGTGCCCGGGCGATGCAAAGACGCTGTTGCTGCCCGCCGGAAAGGCCAAGGGCGCTCTTTTTCAGGCGGTCCTTCACCTCGTCCCACAGGGCTGCGCCCCGCAGCGAGCTTTCCACCAGCTCGTCCAGCTCGGCCTTATTGCGCACGCCGTGCAGCTTGGGGCCGTAGGTGATGTTGTCGTAGATGCTCATGGGGAAGGGGTTTGCCTTCTGGAACACCATACCCACGCGGCGGCGCAGGTCGGTCAGCTCCATCTCGCGGGCAAAGATGTCCTCGCCCTTCAGCCGCACATCGCCCTCGATACGCACACCCGGCACAAGGTCGTTCATGCGGTTCAGGGTCTTTAAAAAGGTGGATTTGCCGCAGCCGGAGGGGCCGATCAGTGCGGTGATCTCCCGCTCGCCCACATCCAGCGAAATGCTCTTCAGCGCCTTGAAGTCGCCGTACCAGAGGTTCAGATCCTTTGCCGATATCACCGGCACATTCGTGTTTTCCATAGAGTACCTCTTTATTTTTACTGCTTCTGTTTCAGTTTTGTTTTGGCCAGACGTGCTGCCAGATTGATGAGCAGCACCAGCACCAGCAGCACTGCGCCGATGCCCCATGCGGAGGTGAAATCGCCGTCCTCAAAGGCGCGCAGATACAGCAGCACCGACAGGGTGGCACCATTGGAGGTGTAGGCTTTGAACACACTCTTGGCGATCACCTCTGCCGCACCGGCGGTGAACAGCAGCGCGGCGCTTTCGCCCACGATGCGTCCTACCGCCAGAATGCAGCCGGTGACGATGCCGTCAATGCTGCAGGGCAGCACAATGGTGCGGATGATGTGCCACTTGCCTGCACCCAGACCCATGGCACCCTCACGGTAGCCCTGCGGCACCGTTTTCAGGGATTCCTGTGTGGTGCGGATGATGGTGGGCAGGTTCATCACCACCAGCGTCAGACTGCCGGACAAAAGACAGGTCTGGAAGCCCAGCGCCTGACTGAACACCAGCATACCCACCAAGCCGTAGATGATGCTGGGGATACCCGCCAGCGTTTCGTTGGTGAACTCGATGATCTCGATGAGCCGCCGGTTGGAAGCGTATTCGGTCAGGTAGACCGCCGCACCTACGCCCAGCGGCAATACGATGAGTAATGTCAGCAGGATGACATACAGGGTGTTGAGGATGGCGGGCAGAATGCCGTCGGTCTTTTTCAGCACACTGGCGGTGGTGGAAAGGAACTTCCAGCTGATGTGGGGGATGCCCCGCACCAGCACTAAGCCGATGATACCGGCAACCAGTACCATCACCAGCACTGCGCTGGCCCAGACCAGCACGGTCATTACCCGGTTCCATGCCCGGCGGGAGGGCGAAAAGCCGTTATTCATCGCGGTTTCCTCCCTTCAGTACCACATTCAGCACAACGTTGATGAGCATGATGAACACGAACAGCACCAGCGCGATGCTGAACAGTGCCTGCCGCTGCAAGCCGCCGGCGTAGCTCATTTCCTTGGCGATGGCGGTGGTCAGCAAAGTGACGCTGCGGAACAGGCTGTCCGGCATATTGGGGCTGTTGCCCGCTACCATCATCACGGCCATGGCTTCGCCGATGGCGCGGCCGATGCCCAGCACAACGCCTGCGGCAATGCCGCTTTTCGCCGCCGGAATGCTGATCTTGAACCATGTTTCGGTGTCGGTTGCACCCAGCGCCAGACTGCCCTGCTCATACTCCGGCGGCACGGCGTTGAGCGCCGTCACCGACACGGACACGATGCTGGGCAGGATCATGATGGAAAGCACCACGATGGCGCTGAGCAGGCAGGCACCGGAAGCCTTGCCGAAGGTCTTGGCCACGGCGGGCACCAGCACCTGCATACCCAAAAGGCCGAACACCACGCTGGGGATGCCGGACAGCAGCTCGATGGCGGTGACCACCACGGTGCGCAGCTTGGGGTCTGCGGCCTTGGAAAGGAACACTGCCGTCAGCAGGCCGATGGGCACGCCGATGATGGTAGCGCCCAGCGTGCCGTAGACACTGGACAGGATGAAGGGCAGGATGCCGAACAGCGGCTCTGCCGCAGTGGACGCCCATTTGGTGCCGAACAGGAACTTGAACAGGCCGATCTTATGGATAGCCGGCACGCCGGAGACCACCATGTACACCGAGATGAGCACCACGCAGCACACCGCCAGCATTCCGCACAGGAAGAAGAGGAAATTCATCACCGCTTCCAGCCAGTCGGCGGGGGTGCGGGGCAGCCGCACCCGGCGCAGATAGGATTTTTTGTTCATAGCTGAAATCCTTTATAAAAGCCGCACCAGCCCAGCCTTTTAGGG
This sequence comes from Faecalibacterium prausnitzii, assembly GCF_003287405.1. GTDB lineage: Bacteria > Bacillota > Clostridia > Oscillospirales > Ruminococcaceae > Faecalibacterium > Faecalibacterium intestinale. Next base: position 4,858 of record NZ_PRLD01000021.1, on the reverse strand, counting down.
CAGGCCGACGCGGCAGTTCTCTTGTTCAGATGCGGGGTGGGCGGTTCACCGAGGAGCTTTCCCCGCGAAATTCGGGGCTTCCAGCTCCCGCCCTATTGCCTGCGGCAACAGGGTCCCACCCTCGAATCATTCGCCGGGGAAACTCCCCGGCAAACCACCCGGTAATTACTCGTTCACGGGCACAGCGCCTGCGGTGCGGATGAGGTCGGCAGCGTCCTTGCTGGTGGCAAAGTCCACAAAGGCCTGTGCCTGCTCAGACAGGGCAACGCTCTTGTTGGTAACGAACACGAAGGGGCGCTGGATCTTGTAGCTGCCGTCCTTGACGGTGTCCTCGCTGCACTCCACACCCTCCACGGTGACCATGGCAACGGTGTCGCCCACAGCGGACAGGGAAGCGTAGCCGATGGCCAGCGGGTTTGCCTCCACGGCGCTGATGACAGCGCCGGTGGCGGTCAGCTCCTGTGCGTACTTGCAGCTGTCCTTCACGTCCACGATGCTCTCAAAGCCATCGCGGGTGCCGGAACCGGCCTCACGACCCACCAGAACGATCTCGCCGTCGTCGCCGCCGACCTCCTTCCAGTTGGTGATCTCGCCGGTGAACATCTTCTTGAGCTGCTCCACGGTCAGGTCAGCGACCTTGCTGTCCTTGCTCACAACGATGGCGATGCCGTCCAGCGCCACGGTGGTGCCGTCCACATCGTTCTTCTCGTCGTCCTTCAGGGCGCGGGAGGACAGGCCGATGTCCAGCGTCTTGTCGGTAGCGCCGGTGATGCCTGCGCCGGAACCGGTGGGGTCGTAGCTGACGGTGACGCCCGGCTCGACCTCGGCAAAGCCCTCGGTCAGGGCAGCAATGACGTTCTTCATGGAAGTAGAACCGCCGGTAGCAACGTTGCCGCTCAGGGTGCCGGCTGCCTGCCCGGCAGCGGAAGAAGCGGTGGTGGAAGCAGAAGCAGCGGTGCTGGATGCGGAAGAAGCAGAACCGCCGCAGGCAGTCAGAGCAACAGCCGCAGCAGCTGCACCGCAAACGGTCAGGAACGAACGACGAGAGATCTTTTTCATGATAGAATTTCCTCCGTTAAAAACCCGGGCTCCCGCCCGGCACTGTCTTTTTGTGTTTTCCTTGGGAACGGCCTTATTCTACCGCTTTGCCGCCCTTGCCGCGACCATGGACGTGCAAAAAGTGCGTAAAACTTTGTGCATACTGCCAGCCCCAATGTAAAGAACAGGTAATGCGGCACAAAACAAAAGCCGCCGGGCACTCCTGTTTCCAGAAGTGCCCGGCGGCGGGATGTATTGGGTTTTACTCTACGCGGCCTGTTACGTTTTTGCCGTTGTTCCCGTAGAGGAACACAGCGGTTTTGCCATTGTAGCGCACGCGCAGCTCATAGGTGCCGGGACTGTTCTTTTCCGGGATGCGCTCCTTGGTCTCCAGATAGAACTTCTGCGAGCCATTGTAGACGACCGTCTGTCCCGGCGCTGCGATCAGCTCGTTCCGCTTGAAATACAGCGTTTCCTCTGTATCTGACTCGCGGAAGATGCAGGTGATGTCCTCCGGCTTGATGACCACCCTTTCAGCGCTGTTGTTCTGGACGGTGAACTCTGTGCAATAGGTCAGTGCAAAATTATCGCCGCCGCCCAGAAACGGTGTTGCACAGATAAAGGTGACATCACCGATCTTGGCTACGCCGCTGGTCTTGTCGACTACGGTATCCCCGCAGCCGGTCAAAGCCCCTGCGGCGGTCAGCACCAGTGCCCCGGCGCTGAGCTTGAGAAATGTTCTGCGGTTGATCATAGCGATGCACCTCCTGTATTAGGCAGCTTGCGTTCAATTACGCAAGCTTGGAATCCTTCTTAAAAGTATAGCCTTCGTAAACACCGGTATAGGTCTCGGTGGGGTCAACGCCAACCGTAAGCTTGATATCTGCGGTTTGAGCATCCATTGCCTGATAGAGATTTTTCTGGCTCTCATCCAGACGGAAGGTCAGAATGCCCGTTCTACGCTCACCCTTTTTCATGACCAGCGTGATATTGCTCAGCAGATCTCCACCCTGCAACGCGACTTTCTGACCGTTGATCTTAAGCACAAATACGGATTTTGCAGGGAAACTGAAGCCATTGGAATTATCCAGATTATGAACACGCACAGTCACTGCGAAATCTGCATACCAAGATTTCCCGGTACCTATACCCTGATCATAAGGGACGGCGCTCCATTCGCCCACAGCAACCGTAAAGCCACCCAGATCAGTGCCAGTGTCACCATCACTGCAGCCGCCCAGCAGTCCGGTCATAGATACTGCCGCTGCCACCGCAGCAGAGGTCTTTAAAAAGGAACGGCGATCCATCTTCATAGCCATAATAAAAACCCTCCTCAAAAGCTTTTTTGTACCCTAAGAGTACCACATTTTACCACGTTGTCAACTATCGGAATTTAGGTTTCACCATTTTATCGTACCTTAAATATAATAGCGGGACACTGCCGCTCCGCACTGCTTTTTCTGCCCGACGGGAGCGTGCGCCGCCGGGTATGCTCCGCACGCCGGTTTTGGGGCAGAGCACTGCCGGCTGCAAACGCTGCACAGCAGCACCCAGTCATAGGCGGCGCGCACCGGCTTCCGCCGAATGCTGTGCGCCGGAAAATCTCTCCCGCCGCAAATCCGGGCGCTTGCGCGGGAATTTCCGCTTTTTTCGGCGCTGCTCTTGCTTTTTGCAGTCAATTGTGGTAATATTATTCGGCAGTGTTGTTTTGCTGCGGAATATGCGCTCGTAGCTCAGCCGGTAGAGCATCTGACTTTTAATCAGAGGGCCAGGGATTCGAGTTCCCTCGAGCGCACCAAAATCCCACGAAGAATCGTAAGATTCCTCGTGGGATTTTCCATTTTCTGGGGTTCTGCACACTTTTGCACACTTTTTGCACACCGGCGGGAAAGCCGTGTTTTTCCTTGTATTGTCTGCATTCTGTGCATCGTGAGCGTTTTTTCCATACTTTTTTCAGGCGAACAGCAGGCGGGTGAACTCACGCCGCTGCTCGGGGTTCATCTGTCGGACAACTTTCAGCATCCCTTCCGGGGTGATCTGGATGCTGTCCGGCAGATTTTCTTTTACCGGCGCAGAGCCGGATTTGGGGGAGCCGATGTCCTGTGAATAGAAGTCTGCTTCCAGCTTCTCAGCCAGCTCCAACCGGGGCTTGTCCTGCGTGTGGGCGTAGGTGTCCATCAGGATGCCGGTGGTGGCGTGACCGGTGTTGCCCTGCACGGCTTTAATGTTGCCGCCGGATTCAATCAGCTGGTAGGTGGCACTGGAGTGGCGCAGACCGTGGAACACGATCTTCTCAAACTCCGGGTGCTCCGCACGCCAAGTGCGGTACCATTTAGAAAGGGCTTCCGGGGCAACAGGCATACCGTTGGGCAAGCGGAAAAGCTGACCGCAGTTGCGATACCTGCCATCCATGGCAAGCTCGTCCTGCCGGAGCTTTTCCAGCCAAGCCAGCAGTTCATCTTTCAAGGGTCTCGTCAGATAAAGGGTGCGGCTGGATTTCTTGGTTTTCGGCTTCTTCAGCACCAGTGCGGAGCTGCTGCCCTCACGCTGGTCGGGGAAGATGTGGTAGATCTGATTCGGGTCGGTCTTTTCCAGTGCAGCCTTTTCGGTGCGCTGTAAGCTCCTGCCGACCGTGATGGTCCCACGTCCATCCGCTGCATCAAAGTCGATGTCTCCCGGCTGCAAGCCAAGGATCTCTCCGACACGCAGCGGGAGAATCATGCTCAGATGAACAGCAAGGTGGAGCGTAGGGTCGGTCATGGTCTGCAACGCAGCAAGCATGGTCTTTTCGTCCCAGATGGCACGTTCTTCCGAGGTCGATTTCGGGGCTTCTCTCGGAATCGGTGACTTGAGGAGCAGACCCCACCCAACGGCATAGGAAAAAGCAGTCTTGAGCATGGCATGGACTTCCCGGATGGAAGCACCCGTCAGAAACTGCCGCTTCTGTTTGTCGGTGAGCGTTTGCTTGACACCCTGCTTATACAGTCCGCGCGGTGTCCGGCTCAAAGTGGCGTAGAACTGTTCGAGGTCATACGTCTGAACCTTCTGAATCTGCTTCTTGCCGAGATAGGGCACGACAAGATTCTGGATCATGGCTACCGTGTGGGTGTAGGTTTTGGGTGCCCACTTGTGCTTGCTGGACTGGATGGGGAGCCACTTGTACAGCATTTCCGCTACCGTCATTGCATCGGGTATGAGGAACGTGCCGTCCAGCAGTTCCTTCTCCACTGTGATCTTGCGCTCCTGCGCTTCAGCCTTGGTCTTGAAGGTTTCCCAGCCCTTGCAGGGCTTGCCAGCATGATCTTTGTAGTTATATCGGACGGAATACGTGTTGCCACGTTTCATACTTCGTATGCCTAGCAGTGTGCGCTGCGCGCGGATATATTTTTGCCTGCCTTGGCAGGCATCGGCATAATAGATGCCATAGATGTTCCCTCCCTCAGACCGCTGCAAACCAATCGTCAAAGCTCTGCTTGCTTACCCGGATGCTGGTACCGAGGCGGATCACCTTGAAGTCTTTCGTGGTGTTGCACAGATTGTACGCAGCACGGTTGGAGATCGCCAACAGTTGGGCGATCTCCTCCACCCGGTAGACGAGCGGGGCGTGTCGGACGGTTTTGCTGGTCTGGTCAGAAGGCTCTACGGCAGGGTTTTCGTCCGAAGTTTCGTCAGAAATTACCATGGAATTTCTGACAGAAAATTCGCATGGAACTGCAAGTTCCTGACGTTCCATTGTAGGGGATTCGGGCGCGATTTTCAAGTCCTCACGGGTCAGTTTGGCGGAATTTTTGCGGACATTCGTCATAGGCATGTCTCCTTT
>NZ_PRLD01000054.1 GCF_003287405.1 Faecalibacterium prausnitzii | reverse complement strand
TCGGCTTCATAAACAACGATTTTATCGACAAGTTCGTTAAACATTGAATCGGAGATTTCTGTTGGATTTTTGCACTTGCGAATCAGCGAAATGAAATGCCGAATATCAGCAGAACTTGATTTATCTTCGGCAATTTCGGATTTCATCGTTTCCATCTGCGATTCCAATTCTGCTTGCTCGCTATCATACTGTGCCATCAGCTGCTTGTACTGTCGTTCGGGCAGCAGTCCAGACATAAGATTTTCGTACAGGCTACGAATAAGGGCAGAAAGCTCATCATAGCGTTTTTGACAACGTTTCAATTCCGATTGGTTCTGCTTCGGCTTTTCTTCACGTTTCCCTTTCCAAATCGATTGCAGTTCCAAAGCGAAGGTTTCTTCATCTTTTAGAACAAATCTCGAAAAGCGTTTGACCGATGCCAATATCAGGGCTTCAACATTATCGGCACTGATTGAATGGGCAGTACAGCCATTCACCCGACTTGCATATCCACCACAACGATAAGAATATTGAGTAGACCCATCCTTTTTACTGTAGTGTGTTTGCAAGGTCAATCTTCTGCCGCAGTCGGCACAATACAGATACCCGCTTAAACGGTTGGTGTGCGTTCCCCAAGCAGAAGCGCGATTCACTCGGCATCTGCGTTTCTGAACACTATCCCAAAGTTCTTGCGATATAATCGGTTCATGCGTGTTCTGGAAAACGTACTGTTCATCTTCATTTGTTTCTTTTCTCTTGTGAAGTTTGAAATTTGCGCTTACAGATTTTCGTAAAACAGTGTGTCCCAGATATTCCTGCCGACCTAAAATTGTTCTTACGGAGGAGGTGCCCCACAGGTACGGATTGGAGAACTTTGTCCCATTGTACTGCTCTGGGTGATATTTCTTTGCGTATGCAGCAGGAATCAGGACTTTTTCCTCTGTCAATAGTTCTGCGATTGCCCGTGGGCTTTTTCCTTCGTTCGCAAGAAGAAAAATACGCTTTACGACTTCGGATGCCACCGGATCAACAACAAGTGTCTGCTTGTCGTTCGGCAAACGGTTATATCC
>NZ_PRLD01000020.1 GCF_003287405.1 Faecalibacterium prausnitzii | reverse complement strand
AGGTCGATGGCGAATACGTCCAGAAAATCCAGATTTTCTACCGCTTTATCGGCCCATTGGATGCCATCGAGTAACAAAGTCAGAAAAGTCACCTCCGAGAACTATCCTACAGACGCAGGGCGCGAGGGCGAAGCAATTTTCCGCCGTGTGTATGCTCTTGCCGGAAGCAAACTCCCCATCAAGCGGTTGTGGATCAGCAGTATGGAGGATGCTGCCATCCAGCAGGGCTTTGAAAACCTGAAAGATGGTGCGGCCTACGACAACCTGTTTGCAGCGTCCGAGTGCAGGGCAAAAGCAGACTGGCTGATTGGCATGAACGGAACCCGCGCTTTTACAAAAAAGTACGGCAGAAAGCAGACCATTGGCCGGGTGCAGACCCCGACGCTGGCGATGCTGGCCGAACGGCAGGCCAAAATCCAGAACTTTGTAAAAGAACCCTATTACAAAGTGGAACTGTCCGGTGCGGGTGTCGTGGCGGCATCGGAACAGATGGCGCAGGAGCAGGATGCCGATACCATGCAGGCTGCTTGCGATGGTCAGTGCGCCGTGGTTGGCAGCATCGAACGCAAGAGGGTAGAAAAGAAGCCCCCGAAGCTGTATGACCTGACGACCTTACAGCGAGAAGCAAACCGCTATTACGGTCTGACCGCCAACCAGACCTTGCAAGCATTGCAGGAACTGTATGAAGAAAAGCTGGTGACATACCCCAGAACAGACAGCCAGTTTGTGACTGAGGATATGCGCAAGACGGTGGAATCTCTGGTGCTGGCCTTAGATGGCGCGGCGGCAGATGTAAGCTGCGTTATTAACAACAGCAAGGTCACAGACCATCATGCGATCCTGCCGACGATGCAGGGCGCAAAGTGTGATAAGGAAAAGCTGTCCGAAACCAAACAGAAGATTCTTTCGCTCGTTATCTGGAAGCTGGTGCAGGCTGTACAGCCGTCGTTCATCTACGAAGATGTTCTGGTGACGGTATGCTGTCAGGGACAGAATTTTACAGCGAAGTATAAGAACGTTCTGCAGCCCGGTTATACGGCAAAACCTGTTCCGCTTGTGGAGCCGGAGAAGAACAAGGATGCGTCACTTCCGAACGATCTGGAACAGGGGATGGTTATTCCGGTGGTACGGGCAGAGAAAAAGCAGGGCTTTACTTCACCGCCGAAAGTCTACACCGAAGATACCCTGCTGTCGGCCATGGAAACAGCAGGCAACAAGGAATTTGAAAAGGACACTGAGAAGAAAGGCCTGGGAACCCCTGCAACGCGCGCCGCGATTCTGGAAAAGCTGGTATCTTCCGGCTATGTGCAGCGCAAGGGCAAACAGATGATTCCCACGGAGGACGGTGTGGCCGCGATCCGCAATATCCCGGACTACCTGAAATCTGCCAGCATGACAGCCGAGTGGGAAAATGACCTGCTGCTGATGGAGCGCGGCGAAATCAAGCCCCACGATTTTATGCAGGGCATCCATGGACTGCTCGATAAGATGCTGGCTGACCTCCGGCAGATTCCTACCGTCGCGGCAGCTCCCCATCATAATAAGGTAAGCGTAGGAAACTGCCCGGTCTGCGGAAACCCTGTACATGAGAGTAAGCTCAGCTTTTGTTGTGCAGACCGCAGCTGCAAATTTGCCCTCTGGAAAGAAAGCAGATACTTGGCCAATATGAGAAAAACACTGGACAAGAAGATGGCGGTAGACCTTTTGAAGAAAGGCCGCACCCATGTAAAAGACTTTTATTCCGCGAAAAAAGATAAGACATTCGCCGCTGACCTTGTGATGCGCGTCGAAGAGGGTCGCGCACAGTACAGTCTGGAATTTCCCAAAACACCGATGAAAACGAAAACGTAAAGGAGGTTTGACCCTTGCCACAGATTAACGATATTCGAGAATTGGCGCAGCAGAACGCCCGGTATGTCAGTAACTCGCCACAGGACTGGATGAGTTATCTGGATGTGGCGGCGCGGCTGTATCGCTATTCGTTCACCGATACACTCCTGATCCACGCGCAGCGGCCCGATGCAACCGCCTGCGCAGAACTGGAACTCTGGAATCAGAAAATGAGCCGATGGGTCAACCGTGGCGCAAAAGGCATCGCGCTTCTGGATGATACCGGACCCCGTACCAAGCTGCGGTATGTGTTCGATATTGCTGACACCCATCTGGTGCGCGGCGGAAAAACACCGCTCTTATGGAATCTGGACAGCCACGAGCATGAGCAGACGATCTTAGACCATCTGGCAGATACCTACGGCCTGTTGCAGACAGACAGCATGAATACTGCCCTGCTGGAACTGGCACAGCAGCTGACCGCCGATAATCTGGATGAAGCGATGGACGGTTTGGCCTATGAGGTGGCGGATACTTTTCTGGAAGAACTGGACGAAGATAACATCCGTGTCCGCTTCAGGGAACTGATGACCAACAGTATTTTCTATACGCTTTCTCGTCGCTGCGGGCAGGAGCCTATGGATGTGCTGGACGATGATGACTTTATCCGCATCGTGGATTTCAACAAGCTGCCGGTGCTGTCGTTCCTTGGCAACGCGGTTTCCGAACAGTGCGAAGCGGTTCTTTTTGACATTGGCCGAGAGATGCGGAAAATTTACAAAAAAGAAATCACGCAGCAGCTTGAAAAATCCGTTGACAGCTTGTATAATACCAATACGGACTTTAGCACATTAAAGCACGAAACCGAAGAAAACACGACCAAAGGAGGACAAGAAAATGGAGTTGACGTATTACCGCAAGGGAGATTATCTGTTCCCGAATCTGGCCGTGAAGGACGAGCCGCAGACCATCGGGAAGTACGGGATGCTGCGCAGGACGTACCTGAAAGAGAACCGCAAGAACTGGTATCAGAGTATGCTGATGAGCGGCAGACTGAACCAGCATCTGGCGGAGATCGAGGAAGCAGCGGAGAGCCGGGTGGAAACGCTGCTGGACAGCCTGAACGAGAAGTTCCCGGCACCGAGCAAGGAGAAAGACCCGCTGGCATGGGCAGCGCACCAGAACAACCTGACGGCGATGGCAGAGGAGATCGTCTTGAAGGAATTGGTGTACAATTAACCGAAACGACAACGGAACAGGATTTGAGCGAAGCAGAGGAAGAAATTGCCTCTGCTTTTTCTTTTCCCGATCTGCCCACCGTGGAACAGCAGATCCGCGCCATCGAAGAACCGATCCGGGCGCGGTATGCGGACGAGATTGCGCTTGATCCCGAAGTGGTCGATGAAATTCTGCGCACGGGCAGCAACCGCAGCAAGGGTCAGCTGCGCTTGATCTACAATTTCATGGTTGAGAAAACCACGGAAGAATACACAGAGTTCGTGAAAAACGAATATGGTACGGGCGGCAAAGGCTTTGAAATTGGCGGTACAAAGTATGCGATCTGGTTCGATGATTTAGGGCTGCGCATTGCAGCAGGTGATACGGCAAAGGGCGGCACGCTTGTCAATGCGTTTTTGTCGTGGGAGGATGTGAGCAATCGTATCCATGAACTGCTCCGGCAGGGTGAGTATGCTCCGCAGGCGGTTCTGGATGCTGCACGGCAGAATGCTTTGCAGGAACACGCGCAGACATTGGCTTATATGGAACGCGATTTGGCAGATGGCGTTGCCGAAGCAGTGTTTCAGGATACAGAAATCTTCAGGGGCGGTTTCCCGGAACTGACAGACAGGCTGGCAGGCTTGCTGGATGATACGGATTTTCTGACTGACCTAAACGACAGATTATCTGCGCTGGGGGAAGCCTATGCCGAAGATAAAGACCTGATGCGGATGCACTTTTATAAGCCGGATAAAGTAGCGGCTCTGTTCCAGCAGTTTGCAAAGCCTTATCAGAACTACTCGGCGCGAGATGGCTTTCACTGGAATGAGTACAAGAAGTTCATTACGGAAGATGAAATAAACGCTTATTTCACGCGGGGAAGCAATTATTCGGACAGTCGGCTGGCAATCTATTCGTTCTTCCTGAATCATGAGGACAAAAAAGAGCGGGCTGACTTCCTGAAAGAGCATTACGGGATCGGCGGCAGCAGCCATGCACTCTGCGGGGCAGACGATTCTCACGAAGATCACGATGGCAGGGGTATTGCTTTGGAGCGTGGCTCATACGGAAACCCGTATGCCAGCGTTCATCTGAACTGGAATCAGGCCGCAGGCCGAATTGACCGGCTTATCCGTGACAGTGAGTATTTGAAGCCGGCAGACTACTCCCGGATGCCTGCTTATGAGCGCGAGCGGATGGCAATGCGGGTGATGGGATTCTATCACCATCTGCCGAACGACGTGGAGCGGCCTTATCCGCAAGACCTTTACCATGAAGAAGGCCGAAAGGCTCTCGCCGAAAAGCTGGCAGACCCTGAACAAGCAGCGGAACTTCTGGAGCAGATGGACACTGCACTGCTGTCCGTGTCGCTGGATTCGGAAGAATATGAGCGCAAGGCAGAATTCCTCTCTATCCTGCACCAGTATGTCGAGGGAACGTACACAATCTTCCCGGAAAAGAAGAGGGCTGTTGAGATTGCGGTTCCTGAACAGGGGCAGATGTCCATGTTTGACTTCATGGAGCAGGAGCCGCAATCGAAAGAGCAGTCAACCGCCGCAGCGGTTGAGAAACCCCAAAAAGATGCGCCTCTTGCAGATGAAAAGTCTTCGGAGCAGACGCTGCAGCCCCTGCCACTGGATGCCGCCAACGAGTATAACGCGCTGAAAGAGCGTTACCCGGATGCGCTGGTCGGCTACGAGCAGCACGGTAACTTTGAGTTCTACGGCGAGGATGCAAAGCGCGTTTCAGAACTTCTTGGCAGCAAGCTGTTGGAAAAGGAAACCGCACTCGGCAAGGTTGAGGTATCTGGTTTTCCGCGTGAACAGTGGGTTTCACAGGCAATGAAGCTCTGGAAGCAGGGGGAGAGTGTCTATCTGTCCGGCCAGCAGGAAGATGGAACCCATGCCCAAACGAAATACTTCCGCAGAGAGGAATATCTGCCTGTTAATACCACCATCGAACTGGACGATAGAGAGTTCCGTGTGGATTCGGTGGACTTTGGAAATGGAACGGTCAGTTTGCAGGACATGACCCTTGCAAAAGAAGCCCGGTATCCGATTTTCCGAACGGAACAGCTGGAGTACATTCGGCATCTGTACGAACAGGCAGATGTACCGATGGAAGAAGCGGTGGAAATCACAGTCTTTACGGCTCTGCACAATGCGGGTGTGGCCTACGAGGATTTCTCCCCGGAGCAGATGGATGTGATCTATTCGGTGGCAGAAGCAGGCGGCGAGTTGGAAGAACTTCTGAATCCTGACTTCCCGCCAGAACAGATGCAGCTGATCGCAGATGTGCAGAACCGAACGGATGCCATCAGCCGTGCAGTAGCAGAGGAAGCCCTTGAACCGCTGACCCAGCAGCCTATGACCCCGGCAGAGGTCAACCATGCACGGCGGCAGCACAATCTTCCGCTGGACAGTGGAGCAGAAACAGAACAGCCTGCACAGCCCAAACAGAAACCTATTAACTTCCGCATTACGGACGATGATCTCGGCGCAGGAGGGCCGAAAACAAAGTATAAAGCCAATGTGGAAGCCATTCGGGTGCTGCAGACACTGGATGCAGAGCAGCGGCAGGCTACCGCAGAAGAGCAGGAGATACTTTCCCGGTATGTGGGCTGGGGCGGCATTCCGCAGGCGTTCGATGAAAACAACGCGGAATGGTCGAAAGAGTATGCCGAACTGCAGTCCCTGCTCACGGTAGATGAGTATAAGGAAGCCCGTGCCAGTACCCTGAATGCGTTTTACACTTCTCCTACGGTCATCAAGGCGATGTATGAAGCCCTGGGCAATATGGGATTGTCCAAAGGCAACGTGCTGGAACCATCCTGTGGTGTCGGCAATTTCATGGGTCTGGTGCCGGACAGCATGGAGAAGATTCGGATGTATGGTGTGGAGCTGGACAGCATTTCGGGCCGCATTGCACAGCAGTTGTACCAGAAAAACAAGATTGCGGTGCAGGGCTTTGAAACAATGTAGTTCCCGGACAGCTTCTTTGACTGTGTTGTGGGTAACGTACCGTTCGGCAATTACAAAGTACCGGACAAGCGATATGACCGCCACAATTTTCTCATCCACGATTATTTTATTGCGAAAAGTCTTGACCTTGTGCGTCCGGGCGGTGTGGTAGCGGTGGTAACGTCCAGCGGTACGATGGATAAGAAGGATTCCTCTGTCCGTGAGTACCTTGCCAACCGTGCCGATCTGGTCGGCGCAATTCGTCTGCCGAACAATGCGTTTCAGCGCAATGCCAACACGAGCGTGGTTGCTGACATCCTGTTTTTGCAGAAGCGTGACCGTGCAGCGGTAGAGCGGGCAGACTGGGTAGACCTTGGCGAAACACCGAAAGGCTACTCCATTAACCAGTATTTTGCGCAGCATCCTGAAATGGTGCTGGGGGAGATCACCACCGAAAGCACGCAGTATGGCAAGCAGGAAACAACGGTCAAGCCCATCGAGGGTGCAGACCTTGCTCAGCAGTTAAAAGAGGCGGTCGGCAACATCCAGGCTACCATCACGGAGCCGGAAATCTCCGACGATGAACTGGATGTGCAGGAAGAACCCATTCCGGCAGACCCAAGTGTGAAGAATTTCAGCTTCACGAACGTGGACGGACAGATTTACTACCGCGAAAATTCCTTTATGAACAAGGTGGAACTGCCTGCCGTGACAGCAGAGCGAGTGCTGGGCATGATCGCTCTGCGGGAAACCACCCGAAAACTGTTGGATTGTCAGCTGCATGATGGCTCGGATGCGGAAGTACAGCTTTTGCAGAATGAACTGAAACAGCAATACATCGCATTTAAGGCGCAGTATGGCCTGATCAACAGCACCGCCAACAAGCGGGCGTTCCGACAGGACAGCAGTTATTGTCTGCTGGCATCGCTGGAAATTCTGGATGAGGAGAAGAATCTCAAACGGCTGGCCGATATTTTTACAAAGCGCACCATCCGTAAGCCGGAACCTGTTACCTCAGTGGACACGCCCAGCGAAGCCCTGGCACTTTCCATTGGAGAAAAAGCAAAGGTGGATGTGCCGTTTATGGTGCAGCTCTGCGGTAAACCGGAACAGGAGATCACGGATGAACTGGCAGGTGCGATTTTCCGAAACCCTATGACACAGCAGTGGGAAACCTCGGATGAATACCTGTCCGGCAATGTTCGTGAAAAACTGGCCACAGCAGAAACCTTTGCTGCAAACCATGCAGAGTATCAGATCAATGTGGACTACCTGAAACGGGTACAGCCCAAGGATTTGGATGCTTCAGAAATTGAAGTACGGCTGGGTGCGAACTGGGTAAAACCGGAGTACATCACGCAGTTTATGAAGGAAGTGTTCAAAACACCGAACTACTATGCCGGGATTGACATTAAGGCATCCTATTCCGAAATTTCTGGTGCATGGAACATTTCGGGCAAGTCGCTGGATCGCGGCAATCCGCTTGTCACCAACACTTACGGAACCCTGCGCGTCAACGGCTATAAGCTGCTGGAAGATGCGCTGAACCTCCGGGATACCAAAATCTACGATACGATTCACGATACGGATGGCGACCACCGTGTGCTGAATAAGCAGGAAACCATGCTTGCACAGCAGGCGCAGGAATCCATTCGGGAAGCGTTTAAGCAGTGGATTTTCAAAGATTTAGATCGCCGCGAGGATTTGTGTGCGACCTATAATTGGATTTTCAATGCGATTCGGCCCCGTGAGTACGATAGCAGTCATATCCGCTTCGAGGGCATGACCCCGGAAATCTCTCTGATGCCGCACCAGAAAAATGCGGTAGCGCACATTTTGTACGGCAACAATACGCTGCTGGCACATTGCGTGGGCGCAGGCAAGACCTTCCAGATGATCGCTGCCGGCATGGAGAGCCGCAGGCTGGGCTTATCGCAGAAAAACCTCTATGTGGTGCCGAACCATCTCACAGAGCAGTGGGGCGCAGATTTCCTGCGGCTCTATCCCAATGCCAATGTGTTGGTGGCAACGAAGAAGGATTTTGAACCCAGCAATCGAAAACAGTTCTGCTCCCGGATCGCAACCGGCGATTACGATGCTATCGTGATCGGTCATTCGCAGTTTGAGCGAGTGCCGCTTTCCCCGGAACGGCAGAAAGCTATTATCGAGCGTCAGATCGACGACATTACGCTGGCTCTGGCCGATGCCCGGAGTGAGAACAGCCGCAGTTTTACGGTCAAGCAGATGGAAAAAACAAAGAAAACGCTGGAAGCAAAGCTGCAAAAGCTGAACGACCAGACGAGAAAGGATGATGTGGTCACATTTGAGGAACTGGGGGTTGACCGCCTGTTTGTGGACGAGTCGCATTTCTATAAAAATATGTTCCTCTACACAAAAATGCGAAATATCGCAGGTATCGCCCAGACCGATGCACAGAAGTCCAGCGATATGTTTGCAAAGTGTCAGTATCTGGACGAACTGACAGGCGGCAAGGGTGTGACCTTTGCAACTGGAACCCCGGTCAGCAACTCGATGGTGGAACTGTACACCATTATGCGGTATCTCCAGTATGACACCCTGCAGAAGATGGGACTGAGCCACTTTGATGATTGGGCGGCGTCCTTTGGTGAAACCGTTACGGCAATCGAGCTTTCCCCGGAGGGAACGGGCTATCGCGCGAAAACACGCTTTGTCCGGTTCTTTAATCTGCCGGAACTGATTTCCTTGTTCAAGGAATCGGCAGACGTGCAGACGGCGGATATGCTGAACCTGCCTGTGCCGAAAGCGGAGTACATCAACGAAGTGCTGAAACCGAGCGAGACACAGGAAGAAATGGTGAGTTCCTTTGCAGACCGTGCCGAGGCTGTACGCAACGGTAATGTGAATCCCAGATTCGATAATATGCTCAAGATCACCAACGATGGCCGAAAACTGGCACTCGACCAGAGGCTTATGAACGAGATGTTGCCGGACGAGCCGGAGAGCAAGGTCAATCGCTGTGTGGACAATGCGTTCAAGGTTTGGGAAGAATCGGCCCCGGATAGGGGAACACAGTTGATTTTTTGCGATTTATCAACACCAAAAGCTGATGGTACATTCAACGTCTACGATGATGTGCGGGAAAAGCTGGTGGCGAGAGGTGTTCCCCGTGAAGAAGTGGCGTTCATTCACGAGTACAACACGGAAACCAAAAAGGCAGAGCTTTTTGCAAAGGTGCGCGCCGGACAGGTGCGTATCCTGATGGGGTCTACGCCGAAGCTTGGCGCAGGAACCAATATTCAGGATCGGCTGATTGCCCTGCATCATCTGGATTGTCCGTGGAAGCCGTCTGACCTGGAGCAGCAGGAGGGACGTATTCTCCGGCAGGGAAACCGAAATAAGCAGGTGAAAATCTATCGTTACGTCACTGAAAATACGTTTGATTCGTATATGTGGCAGATTCTGGAAAATAAACAGAAGTTTATAAGCCAGATTATGACATCCAAGTCGCCTGTCCGTGCCTGCGATGATGTGGACGATACCGCGCTGTCCTATGCCGAAATCAAGGCACTGGCAACGGGCAATCCCTACATCAAGGAAAAGATGGACTTGGATATTCAGGTCAGCAAACTGAAACTGCTGAAAGCTAATCACACCAGTCAGATTTATAGCTTGGAATCGGATATTGCGCGCCGCTATCCGCGAGAAATCGCTGTGGCACAGGGACAGATCGAAGCACTGAAAACCGATATGGAAGCGGCAAAACCGCTTCTGGTGCAGGACAAAGACCACTTCTCTATGGAGATCAGCGGCAAGGTGTACACCGAACGCAAGGAAGCGGGTGCAGCCATCATTGAGGCTTGCAAGGCTTTGAAAGCGGCTGGCACCGAGGGAAGGATTGGCAGCTACGGTGCGTTTGAACTGCATTCCCGGTTTGACAACTTCGATAAGGTGTTCCGGCTATCCATCAAGGGCGCATGGAACTACTCTATGGAAGTCGGCAAAGACCCGCAGGGCAACATTCTGCGTGTTACCAATGCACTGTCTGGCATCGAAAGAGCATTGCCGCAAGTGGAACGCAGACTGGAAACCTTGGAACAGCAGTTGGCGCAGGCAAAGGAAGAAGCCAAGCGACCCTTTGTGCAGGAAGCGGAACTGGCAGAGAAATCCGCGAGACTTGCAGAGCTGAATTCACTGCTCAACATGGACGAAAAGGGCGGTGAGGATGCGCTGGGAGTGGACGAGGATGCAGCCGAAACCGAAGTTGCAGACAGGCCGCGCCAGCCTGTGAACTATGCAGGCCGCGTTGCAGAGCGCACTGCGGACAATGTGCGGAAACCCTCTGTGCTGGCGCAGCTTCATGCAAAACAGGCAGAGCGCAGCGCAGAACCGCAGAAATCCCAGAAGCGGAAAAGTCACGATATGGAACTGTAAATAGGATAACCCCGTTAGATCTCTGCAAGGAATCTAACGGGGTATTTTTGAAAAAGGAGGGCATTTGCTTACATTAACACCGATCAATCTGAAAACGGCAAACGCATTTGTGCAGCAGTATCACCGCCACCATAAACCGACGCGGGGGCATAAATTCTCCATCGGCGTATCGGACAATGGCGCGTTGGTGGGTGTTGCTATCTGCGGCAGACCTGTGGCGCGGCGGCTGGACGATGGCTATACGCTGGAAGTCAACCGTCTGTGTACAGATGGAACACCGAACGCTTGCAGCATCCTGTACGCGGCGGCATACCGTGCAGCGCGGGCAATGGGCTACAACAAAGTTATCACCTACATTCTGGATACGGAAAACGGGGCATCCCTGAAAGCTGCCGGGTACACCTGTGAAGGCAGGGCCGGAGGCTTGGAATGGAACGGTGCAAAAGCACCAAAACAGGCCGACCAATATCCGCGCCAGATGAAAACACGATGGGTCAAGAAAAAGGAGGGCTTGCATGGCAGTTGACCGCAAACAGCAGATGAAAGAAATCACGGAACGGCTGGAGCAGGGTGTAAAGGACATTTTTACTTCGGAAATGTATACGACATACCTGCGCACGATGGCAAAATTCCACAATTACAGCTTCAACAATACGCTGCTGATCGCTATGCAGCGGCCTGATGCCACACTGGTGGCAGGGTTTAACGCATGGAAGAATAAGTTTAACCGTTACGTCAAAAAAGGCGAAAAGGGCATCCAGATCATTGCTCCGGCTCCCATCAAGGAAGTGGAGGAGCGCGAGAAAATCGACAAGAATACGGGTCTGGCTGTGCTGAACGAAAACGGTGAGCCGGAAATGGAACGTGTGGAGTATGTGATTCCGCGTTTCCGCGTAACAACGGTCTTCGATGTTTCGCAGACCGATGGTGAACCGCTTCCGGAACTGGGAGCGCATGAACTGACGGCCAGCGTTAAGGACTATGCGCTGCTTACGGCGGCAATCGAGCAGGTATCGCCTGTGCCGATTCGGTTTGATGAAATCGAAGTGGAAGCCAAAGGTTATTATAGTGATGCAGACAAAGAAATCTGCATTCAGGTCGGCATGGGCGAGAGCCAGACCATAAAGACGATGATCCATGAAGTTGCTCATGCGATGCTGCATAACAGCGATTTCATGAAGCAGCACGGCGAAGAAAAAGACAGGCTCACGAAAGAAACCGAAGCCGAAAGCATCGCATTTACGGTCTGCTCGGCTCTGGGCATTGACACATCCGATTACTCTTTTCCGTATGTGGCAAGCTGGGCGAGCGGCAAGGAGATGAAGGAACTGAAAGATTCGATGGATACGATTCGATTGACAGCAGCCGATTTTCTGGAAAAATTGGAAGCGGCAATCGCAGAAAGGAGCGCAGAGCGCATGACCGCAATGCAGTATGCGGAAAAGCTGATTGCCGACAAGGAGCAGAAAAAGACAATTTTTGATGATGAGCAGAGAAATCTCATCGTGAATTTTGCTTTTAAGCTGGATGATCGGGCAGCAACGGAAGAACTGGTGAACGCTCTGGCGGCTGCACTGGCCGAGGATGACAAAGAAGAAGTCAACCGTCTGATGTACGATGCACAGGAGAAAATCGAAAATCTCCCGGATGGGATGATTGGTCTTGCAGAAATGCACGACTATGGCTACCGGAAAGATGATGTACTGCCGCTGACGAAAGAGGGCGCACGAGAGTGGCATCGGCTGGGTGAGAAAATCTATCCGCTGTTCCGTGATGGTACGGCAGGTGATTATGCAAGCCAAGAGGGAATCGAGCAGCACGATGGCATTTTCGGCATTAGGGCTGACGCATGGGATGCGATTCTGCTGGAACAACGGGAAGATTATGCAGAGGACGAGTATGCGCGCCCGGATTTTCAGCTGACAGTAATAAACCGTGAACAGGCTCTACGGCTGTATGACGAGGGTAAGCAAATTTATCTTGTCCGCATCAGTCCGTGGCCGATTCTTGTCACGGCGCGAGAGGAAATCGAGCGCGGAAGTGATACCTTCCAGATTGCAATAGCTGACTTGGAACAGGAACGGAACATGACAGAACAGGAAAATATGCTGCTGTATGGCAGCAAAAATCAGTTCGGCATTTATCAGATCACAGAACGTGACCCGGAACGCGACTACCGTTTCATGGGGCTGGACTATGTGCAGAAGAAAGGCATAACGGTTGCTCGTGCAGATTATGACCTGATCTATACCGCGCCGCTTACGGAAAAGGACACGCTGGATGGCATTTATGAACGGTTCAATATCCAGCGTCCGGCAGACTTTACGGGTCATTCGCTGTCGGTCAGTGATGTGGTGGTGCTCAACGATGGCAGTACAGTCAAAGCCTACTATGTGGACAGTATTGGATTTGCTGAACTGCCGGAATTTTTCAAGGAAAGGAATATAGATTTGCAGAAAGAAAACCTTTTGAACGAAGAATTGCAGGAAATCGAAATCTTTGATAAGCCCGGTCTTTTCAGCAATGGCCGACTGCGGGATGAAGATGTGCCGGAGGGCTTATATCGCTATGATCTGCGCGGCTCGGACTATGACCCAGGCCAGCCTGTCACTGTGGAGAAAACCGTAGTAGTGAACCATGCGGCATCTGTCCTGATGGCCGAAGAACTTGACCTTGGCGCAGAGGGACGGCTGGAACTTGGCGAGGAAGGGCTGAACTTCACGGGCGCAGAGTTGACCGTGCGAGAGTTTATGGAGGAACAGCAGAAAAGAAGTGGTCTGATCCACGGCGATTCCGACCACATCGCAGTCGAGGGGCATATCGGCACATGGTATGCTGTTGATGAAACGGAAATTGGTGGCGAGAAGTTCTTTCTGCTGGAGCATGAGGAACACGGTGACATGGCGGCCTGCGTTGCAGTCAATGAGCAGGGCAAGCTGGTGGCAGAGGATTTGTGGAACGGCTTCGATGATGATTTTCTGGACGCGGTAAAAGAGTATCTTTCTGAAAAATGGAATATGCCGCATAAGGATGATGTGGTGTCGGAAATCATTGAAAAGGCTGTGCCTATGCCGGACAACAGCGCACAGGACTATTCGGATGTGCCTGTCTATTATGAGCCGTTCAGCTATGCCAAAGAAAATGACGAGGTGGATTTATACCGTACATCCTATCGGATGAACAGCGAGTGCAAGCAGGCAATCCATGAAGCGATTGCGGACAACTATGACGGGATGCATCTTGGTGATGATGCAGTGAATCAGGTCGTGCGGCAGTACGGCATGGAACGCGTGGGGTACATTCTGGCGAATACCCTGCGCTACAAAAACTATGATGGCCGCTTTTCTGCCAGCAATCAGGAATGGGCAGAGCAGGTCGGCACCCCGGAAAATAACGCGAGAATTATTAAATTTCGAGCAGATTGGGTGGTTGACAGTCATCCGGCTGTTTTGGATGGTTTTGTGACGATGTACCGGGATGAACTGGAAGCGCAGAAAAAGCTGGAGCAGGAGCAGCCATTTGTAAAGCAATTCTATGTAGTCGAGAACCGGCAGGCTGTTCCGCTTGAAATTAAGCGGTTTGGCAATCTGGACGATGCAATGTCGCAGTATCAGGCACTTCCTAGCCACTACATGAAAGCTCTGGGCGTGGAGAAAAATCCTGATCCGCTGCCGGGGGTGCTGGATGTTCTGCAATGCAAGAACGGCATTGACACCATCGTAGAGGACTACAAAACGGTTCCGGGCTGGAATAACCCGTATATCCAAAATCATGTTGTGCAGCCGTTGCAGGGAGCCTTGGCTGTGCAGGATGTGGAGCTGGCCTATGAATTGCCAGATGCCTATTTCCACATCCAGACCTGTGACGATGGCTTCGACTATACCTTATATAATAAGGACTTCACGGAACGGGATGGCGGCATCCTTGAAACAGATGGAGATAAGTCTGTGCAGGATGCTATGACGGAACTGCTGACAGAGTTTGGCTGTGATGCAGCAGAGGGCAGGGTCATGGACGCGGCAGAGCTGCGGGAACAGGACGATACGGTGGCTGAACAGCAGGCAGAAGTTTTGAAAGAAAAGCTCGCCGCAGAAAGACCTGCGCCGGAGGAAACACTCAGCTTTTATGTTGCGGAGTGTTTGGAGTTCACATTTGCAGGAGAGTTCCACGACCATCTGACAATGGAGGAAGCGTTGGAAGTCTACGATAAGATTCCATCCGAACGGATGAACGCCAACAAGTGCATTGGATTCTGCATTGAGGAAAATGGCGGCTTTGTTGGAATGTATGAATTGGTCGTGGACGATAAAGTGCAGCGCGAGAACATCAATTCCATCAACTATTTCAGGGATGATAAGCTGGTGCAGCAGGCTATTTCCGACATGGAAAAGCTGATGGCGGCACGGCAGCAGAGTAAGGAGCAGGAACGCAGCAACACGAAAAAGTCTGTTCTGGATGCCCTGCGCAGTCTGAAAGCCAAAAAGCAGGAGCAGCCTGCACAGGAACAGGACAAGCCGAAGAAAGCAAAAAAGAAAGGGATGGAGTTATGAGTAATGTGCGTTTTGATGAACTGGAATTGATGCTGATGGCGATGTTTGAGCAGCCGACGCTCAAAGATACGATTCAGGTGTTGACGGAGATCCAGCCGCTTGTGGCAGAGGATGCAGAGATGGCTGCGCTTGTCCAGCAGACCATTCTGAAGATGCAGCAGTTGAATGAGCAGCAGTTCAAGGGGCTGGAGCTGGAATGGCATAGGCCGGAGGAGCCGGAAAAGGAGAAAACGTAAAATGATAAACCAGTATAGAGTTTTCCAAATCAAAGAGGTGCATCATCAGCATTGGGCAAAATCCTATGCACAGCAGGTAGAGGACGGGTTTCTGATTCATCATCAGAATTACCAGAGTGCTTACAAAGGAAAGCCTGCACCCAGCGATACGCCGATGACAGCCCGGAAGAGGTTGGAAGAAAAGCGACCAAACACATTTATTGGCCGCTCCTTTGGTGTTGGAGATGTGATCGTATGGGATGAAGAAAAGAGCCGGAAATTTTTCTACGTCGATAAAGAAGAACTGGTGGAGTTTGGCGGCTTTATGGATGCTGATGCAGCCGGAAACACTGTCGTCTATATGGTTCCCAATTATCAGATTGATGGAAAGACTGGAACATGGCTCCCGTATGACAGCGAAGTTGTCGAGGGAGTTTGCTTTTTTATGATGCGCAATGAGCAGCGCAAAGATGCTGTTTCTCCAGTCGTGGTAGACAGCAAAGGCGTATTTGTGACGGATGCTCCGAACGGCTTTGAAAATGTTCGCTCCATCCTTACAGAGTATGTTCATCGTACTGAAAAGAAGCAGCAGGATATGACCGAACATGAGAAATGCCTGACGAACGGAACGTATGAACGTGCGCGGGAATCCGGCACAGAGCAGAATTACGACATGATAGATGGCTACGTGAACAACGTGCCGAAAAAGCCACGGCGCATTGGTGGCAGATGGTCGGTGCTGGATCGGCTGCATATCAAGCAGGCACAGCGGAAACAGAAAGACCAGACCCAACAACAGCAGCAGGAGAGAAGCCGTAAAAACTAAAAATCCGTTATGACGCAGAGTGGTGGTTCCCCTAAAAAGGAGTCACCACTCTTTTTTATTGATAGGTCTTGCTATTTGTAAAATGGTTGTACATAATAGAAGAAAATAAGGAAATGGGGGAAACCAAGGTGCAAGGCTGCGAAGAAAAAGAAAGAGTTCTTCTGCTATGGGAACGGGCATTGACTCTGTTTTACGAGAATGATACAGAATTGTTTGTTGCAGGGGCGCAGGAACGAACGATTGCAGGAAAAATCGCAATGTATATGGACAGGGTATACCCAAAGTTCTTTCAAATGTCTGGACTGGTGATTGATATTGAATATAACCGTTCAGGAGAAAATAGAAAGCCGAATAACTTATCAATAAAGGAGAGAAGTTGGACTGCACCAGATATTGTCTTACATAAAAGGCTGACCGATGATTATAATATTTTCTGCTGCGAAATGAAAAAGAATTCGGATTCTGGAAAATACGATGCAAGGAAAGTAAGAAGTCTTATACGCCACAGACATTATAAGTATGGGATTGATCTGTACAAGATAAATGAGGATGGTGTGAAATTTACGTCGTACTACCTGCGTGAAAATCATAAGCGGTATGAGAAGGAGGAATATATTTTCAATCTCAATAGTAACCGAATTGTGCAGGTAAAGGCGGAGAGTATCAAAGAATAAAACAGAAGGCCAGCCACAGGACTTTTAGTGTGAAGTCTTGTGGCTGGCTCTTTTCATGCCATCGCTTAGAGCGATGGTTCGTGACTGTGCCTGGGCTGGGTACGGCTGTGCTGCTGCGTGTGTTCCGTTTCAAGGATCATATCAACATTCCTGCAAGCGGTTTGCAGTTCGTGGTAGTAATCTTTGAAATAGGTGTAGCTTTCGTATTGTGCAGTTCGCGTAGAAAGCAACTTTTCCTTTTCTGCTCGTAAATCTTTCATCGTGGGAATTGTGCCATCCGTTGGATTGCGTTTCAAGAATTGAACAGCTTCTTCATATCTGGCAATTTCATCCTGATGTGCAGAACGGTATATCTTTTTGTTGCCCGCCTGCAAAAATTCTTTGTGTGTAGCCTTTGTGGAAAGATACTGCCCCAGATAGTGAATCTTCTCATTCAGCAGTTTCAAGTCGGCATCGGTGGATTTGGCGGTATTGCGGGCATCTGACATTTTGACAGATAGTTCATCACGAGCCTTTTTCAAATCTTCATAGTTATCATAACCATGTTGCTGCACATAGACGATGGTATTTGCCATCTGCTGCAAATTGGAAATTTTGACTTTTTGAGCATAAGCGCGGCTTTGCTGGGCTTTTACGCAGTCCTGTAAATTCACTACCAGACGAAGATTGGACTTGATATAGAGAACGGCAATGGGGTCAGCAACACTCCATTGCTGTTTTTCTTTTGCAGCGGTGATCGCGTTACTTTCAAAAAGCGTCAGAAGATGTTCACGGTCAAAACTGGTTCCCAGCGTTCTGGCAGAGATGTATTTTTCTCTGTCCGGGAGAAGGTAACTAAATCGACCACGGTGGTCTTTTACCAAAATGTTGGATTCGGTTTGGAGCAGGCGGCAGAATTCTTCAAAAGATTTTGCTTTCTTCGCCGCAGCAGTAATGGCATCGCGCAGTTTATCTTTCTCCGTTTGAAATTTGGTTTTCATGGGAGTGAAACCCTCTGCAACAAGTTCAGCGTTCAACTTGTCCAGATTGATCTGCCCGCGCTGTTTAGCATAATACTCCTGCTGCGTAATTTTGCTGACAGACGGGGAAAGCAAATCGACCTGATTGAGATTTTCCCTCAAGCAGATATTCATAAGAGATTGCTGTAAATGCTTTAGGTAATCTTTTGTCAGATGGTGTTTGTAGCCCGCCTTACAGTCGATGGGCCGTTCCATAAAGGGCTGCTGCGGAACATCCAGTTTTCGCAGACTGTTGATTACGATATGCACATGGATATTGCCGCTGCCGTTGTGGCCGTCCATGTGGGTGCAGACCAACGCCTGATGCCCCGGAAAGTTGGCTTTTACATATTCCATGCCGATGGCCTGCGCCTGTTCACCCGTCAGTCCACACTCGTCTTTGTCGGCAGGATCGAAGCTGATGAGGTAGTGGTGCGTCTTGATTTCGTCGTAATTCTGATTCTTGTGGTACTGCGCATTAAGCATTTCGCACTCCACATCAAAAAGTTCCGGCTCACAGTTTATGCCCGCCAGAAGAATATCTCGGCGGTGTACCCAGTTCCCGTTTGCATCCAGCAGGGGTTTCTTCAGAACTTCGTCATGCTCATATTTCAAATAGTCGAGTGCAGCACCATAGTCTGCACTTTTACCCGCGACGTGTTTTAAGATTGCCACGATAATCACCTGCCAGTCCTGCAATTTCTTTCCGCATAGCGCGGAGGTCGGTCATGCAACGATTGATTTCTTCCAGCATGGCACGAGATTGGATGCCGCCGCTGTTGAAAAAGGCTGCAATTTGATTCAGATTGTTCCCAATGTGAGAAAGCTGTCTTGCAAAATCTCGCAGTTCTGCAATGTCAGCAACAACATTATAGTGGACATGGAGTTTTTCGGCGGTAGCCTGTTTTCGCACATAAACGGCAACAGGATAACCAGTCTGTTCAGCGGAACATGAAACCAGTGCGTACTCTACATCGGTAAATCGAACCATTACGTTATTAGTCCGTCTGATACTTTCATCCTTTTTGGGTCGAGCCATAGTGTGATCCTCCTGTATTTTATAGTTGCGAAGCAACTCCCGATAAGCCGTAGGCGTTCGGCTGCGAACACATTCATGTGGAGCCAGATAGCCAAAATCCAAGATTTTGTGCGTACCGTGGGAATGGGGAATGGAATCCCCATCAAGATTGCCGGGAACGAAAAACCACGAAAGTGAGTTTTGAGTTACCATAGGCGAATCTTGCTCTAAGACAGAAAAAGACCTGTCTTTTACCGTATGCCGTAGACCTATCAAAAGAAGTCCTTCTATAAATAGGAATCCGCAGCCCCGATTTGGAATACACTTTTCAAATTTTTTTGAAATTTTTTCAAAAATTGTATTCCAAAATGCCCCTCTGGATTCCTATTAGTAAAGGGGGATTGATTTCTATGAAGCAGAAAGAACGATTTGATGAAAAGCCTAAACAGGAACATACGGAGCCTGTGCATCACAGAAAAGCTATCATCAAGGGCATCACCGTATATGAATCGTTCCGGCCGGAGGGCAGCGAACTGTGGGATTGTCTGCTGCAGAGTATGGGAAAGCACTGAAAAAGAAATTTCGAAAAATGTGCGCAGCAGCTTGATTTTTGTGCAACAGCTTGGTAAAATACAGACGGGTTAAGTGAATAGTGCAATCAAAAGCCATTAACTTTCTGGATTTTACCATGCAATTTGCGTGGAGACAGGAGGTTTAATGGCTTTGTTTTTTTACAAGGAAAAGAATAAAGACATACGGGCAGCGGCCTATCTGAGATTGTCCATCGAGGATGGCGACAAGGCCGAGAGCAACAGCATCGGCAATCAGAGAGAACTGATTCGAGATTTTGCTGCAGAACGGCCAGGACTGCATTTGGTCGAAGAGTATGCTGACGATGGCTACACAGGAACCAACTTTGAACGTCCGGGCTTTAAGCGGATGATGGAGGATATTAAATCTGGCAAAATAAACTGCATCATCGTCAAGGACTTATCCCGACTTGGCCGTAACTACATTGAGATGGGAAAGTATCTGGAACAGATTTTTCCCATGATGGGGATTCGCTTCATCGCTATCAATGACAACTATGACAATGCGAATTCCGAGAGCAGTGATTCGGACAGTATAGTAGTTCCGTTCAAGAATCTTCTGAACGATTCCTACTGCCGGGATATTTCCATCAAGGTGCGTAGCCAGTTGGACATGAAACGGCGCAAGGGAGAGTTCATCGGCGGCTATGCAATCTACGGCTACTGCAAAGATGAACGGAACAAAAACCGTCTGGTGGTAGACGAGTATGCCGCAGATATTGTCCGTTCTATCTACCGCAGAAAACTGGAAGGCATGAGTGCACAGGCGATTGCCGAACAGCTGAACAGCGAGAATGTGCTGGCCCCCAGCGAGTACAAACGGCTGTGCGGTTTGAATTACCATAGTGGGTTCAAAGCTGGCACTCATGCAAAGTGGCAGGCGATTCAGGTGCTTCGGATTCTGAAAAATGAAGTCTACACAGGGACGATGGTGCAGGGCCGACGGCAGAAGATCAATTACAAAATCAAGAAAATTCGGGATGTGGAAGAATCCGGCTGGATCAGAGTTCCCAATATGCACGAAGCCATCATTCCGCAAAAGCTGTTCGATACCGTGCAGGAGGTCTTGAAACTAGACACCTGTGCATCGAAAGGACAACAGGCTGTAAATCTGTTTTCGGGCATCGTTCGCTGCGGCGGCTGTGGACAGAACATGGTGCGGCGTACCGTATCAAAAAACGGAAAGAAATATATTTATCTGCACTGCGTCACAAACCACAACGGCCTGGGCTGTTCCTCGCATCTTATCAGCGAAAGTAAGTTGGAAGAGGTGGTGCTGGCCGCATTGCAGGGAAAAATCCAGCAGATCAGTGGACTGGAACATCGTCTGGATGAAATCAATGAGATTCCCAAGAATGAACGCAGACTGAAATCTGTGGAAGAGCATCTGAAAATGCTGGAGCAGGAAGAACAAAAATATCAGACCTTGCGCCGCCAGCTTTATGAGGATATGAGCAGTGGGATTGTCAGCCAAGAGGAATACAAAGAGTTCAGCCGCTCTTTTAATGAAAAGGTTGAAACCATCCGTAAGGCCAAAGCAGAAATGAACCGCCAGAGGGATTGCCTGAACAATCTGGATGTGGAACATCTGCCGTGGATTGAAGATTTCAAGTCCTACCAAAACCTGACGGGCCTGAACCGCCGTGTACTGGTGGAATTGGTAGAGAGCATCACCGTCTATGATAAGGAACACATTCATATCCAGTACCGCTTCGATCAGGAAATTCGTAATGTGCTGGAATATTGCAGTAGTGTTCCGCAGGCAGAAACGGAAGGAAATGCAGTATGAAGTGTGTAAGCTATACCCGGACGCTTCCATGGAAGAACCATCAAGGTGAACTAGCGATTGCCGAGCAGAATCAGCGTATTGCGACATATCTGGCGGAACATAAAGAACTGGATTTGCTGAAAAAGTATTCTGACCGCAAGAACGATGAAAAGGCGCGCACCGCGTTTGACCAAATGACCGATGATGGCGTAGAGCGAAAATTTGATTGCATTATTGTGGCATCCATGTACTACTGCGGGCCGGATTTCCCGGCGGCACGACAGGCAATCAAGGAAACGCTCTATGCGACGGGCATCGACCTGATCGTGCTGGATGAGGGTTTGGACACCAGAACAGCCAGCCGAAAAGAAGTCGAGGACTATTTTGAAGCAAAACGCTGTGAGATGCACGCAGAAATCATGTTTGCGTGGAGAAGGAAACAAGGCGCAGGATTCCGGTTGACAAGCTCTGTTCCATTTGGCTATATCCGCAGGAATGGCGAAAGCAACATGATAAAGGATGAAGAAGTTGCTCCTTATTTAAGCGAGGCTTTTTCCAGATATGCGTACGGTCAGAAAATGCGTGACATTGCAAAGTGGTTAAATGAGCAGGGTGTTGAACCTCCAATGAGACACAAAAAGAGAATTTTGGGAAAGCCTTATGATGCAGAACCAGACCAGTGGACGACGGATATGTTGAGGTGCTTATTCCGAAACCCGACTTATACGGGTGCGGCGGCAAATGGAAGCCGCCAGATCATTGCGGAAAACTGCCACGAACCATACATAACCAAAGAACAGTTTCATGCGTTCCCGTGCAATATGCGCGAGGACGAAAACAAAATCTCCACTCGAAAAAGCTACAAAAAGCCGAATCCGCTGGCAAAGCACATTGTCTGCACCTGTGGACGCGCACTCTGCTGGCACAAGGATAAGAAAACAGGGGAAGAACTTTTCTATTGCCATTACTGCCGCGCACACAAGGAAAACGGAAAGAATCTGAAAGTTCCGGCAGCTATCATTTATAAAAATGTGATGGATGCTCTGGAACTAGAACATCTGGAAGAAGAAAAGCTGACTGCAGCGATTCAGCAGGGAGCAGGCAGGAAAGCAATCGAGGTAGTCCGAGCTGAAAAGTCGGTGCAGATGAAGTCCGTTCTGGCCGAACTGAATATGGAACAGTTTCGCCGTGTGCCGCTGTATGAAAGTTATATGGCAAATGAAATCACCGAAGAACAGTACCATGCGGAATTGATGGACTATGAAGAAGCGCATCGGAAACTGAATGAGCGGCTTACGGCAATTATGGAAGATACGCTGGTATGGGAACGAGCATTAAGCCTGCGCAATCCGTGGATTCAGCAGATGGCACAGTATAAGGCCCCGGAAGAACTTGACCGCAATTTTGTGAAGAAATATATCGAACAGGTCACAGTTACACTGCTGGAAAACGGGCAGGCGAAAATCAGCCTGACAATGAAAACGGATGAATGGAAAAAGATGCTTGGCCGGATAGAGATGGAGGGAACAGACGATGGCACGAAAGAGTAGAAAGAATCTCCCGCAGCCGGAACAGGTGGCAGCTTCCGTGCTGCTGCCGGAGCTGGAAGAAGCAAAAATGCCAGCGGCAATCTATGGGCGGCTTTCCGTTGAGGATGAAGAAAAAGAAGAAAGTATGGAAACGCAGATCGCGCTGGTGCAGGACTATATCAACCGCAGCAGGGAACTGAGTTATGTGGACACCTACTTCGACAATGGATTTACGGGAACAAATTTTAAGCGGCCTGCATTTACCCGCCTGATGAACGATGTGCGGCAGAAGAAAATCAAGTGCATTGTGGTGAAAGACCTTTCACGCTTTGGTCGTAACTATTTGGAAGCGGGGTATTATATCGAAACAGTGTTCCCGTTTCTGGGGGTCCGGCTGATTGCAGTTACCGACAACTTTGACAGTAACCGCAAAGAGGATATGGAAAGTCTGGCTCTCCCGATTCGGAATATGGTCAACGCGATGTACGCGAAAGACATATCCAAAAAGATATGGACTTCCTTGCAGCGCAAAAAAGAAGCAGGCTATGCTGTCGGAAACGATGCTCCGTATGGCTATATTCGGAACCCCATGACAAAGCGCAATGAAATTGACCCGGAAGCGGCATTTTATGTGCAGTTAATTTTCCAGTGGGAACTGATGGGCGTACCAATTTTTGAAATCGCTCGACGAATGACGTTGTTGCAGGTTCCGACTCCACGGGAGTGGCATAGGAAAATTGTTGAGGGTAAAGAAGTGACTTCCTGTAAAAAGTGGGGCGTAACCACGATTCGGCACATTCTGGAAAATCAAACCTATGTGGGCGATACTATCAACAATAAAAGTACGCAGAAGTTATTCGCAGGACAGGACAAGTGCGACCTCCCCAAAGAACAGTGGTATGTGGCAAAGAACACACATCCGGCCATCATCGCAAGGGATGATTTTGAAAAGGTACAAAAAATCTTGGACAGGAATCAAAAGGTGTTCCATACCGTAAGAGCAAAGTCGGAGCAGATTCGGGCAGAGTATCAGAATGACCTTGCAGGAATGGTGTTCTGCGCAGACTGCGGCAGACCGATGGAGTTTGAACGACTGCCGCATGGAGCGGAAGAAAGTAAAAAGGTCTGCTATTACATCTGCAAGGCAAGACAGGCTGACGATAAGTGCATCGGCCACCAGATTCCGGAAAAACTGCTGAAAGCCCTGATAATGGATCAGCTGCATTTGTTCATTGTCCAGCTGAGCGATAAACGGAAGGTGCTGGAAGAATTGCAGAAAATCGAGGATGTGCAGAATCCCGTTTACCGGGCAAAGGGTGAAATTATGAGCCTGACCGATAAAGTCAGCCAGATGGCCAAGAAGCGGGAACAGCTTTATGCGGACTATGTGGCTGGTGTGGTGGATTCCGAAGATTACCAGCTGATTCGGGAAGATTATTCCAGACAATACGATGGCCTGCGAGCCGCGTTGCAGGAAGCGGAAAACAAAAAAGTTCAGGTAGAACAGCAAATCGAAGAATACCTGAGTATGACTTCTCATTTGGAAGAACATCTGGACAACTTTGAATTTGACATTCAGTTAGTAAAATCCCTTGTGCAGAAAATCGAAGTGAGTGCGGACAAGCTGATTCGGATTGTTTTCGGATTTCAGGATGTGTTTACAGAACTTGGAAAGGAGAGTGCAGAAACATGATTGCAGCGTATCAGCGCATTTCAAGGGCTGATGGCGACCTGGGTAAAGACGGCAAGGATAAGAGAAACAGCATTGAGAACCAGAAAGAACTGATCCGGCGGTATATCTCCTGCAAAGAAAGTCTGCAAAATGTGCCTGTGATGGATTTTGTGGATGACGGCTACACAGGCAGCAATTTTGACAGACCGGGATTCCAGCAAATGATGGATGGTGTTCGCAATGGCAAGATTGATACCATCATCGTGAAAGACCTTTCCCGGTTTGGCCGTGATTATATCGGCGTGGGTGAGTATATGGAGCAGATTTTTCCTCTGCTGGGTGTCCGGCTCATTGCCATCAATGATAACTATGACAGCAATAATTATAAAGGTACAACGCTGGGCATGGATGTGATTGTCAGTAATCTGGTAAATACCATGTACTGCCGGGATGCAGGAAAGAAACTGCGAACTGCCAATCAGGTCAAGTGGCGTAAAGGCATCACAACGGCATCTGCTGCACCGTTCGGCTATCAGTTCGACCCGGACAAAAAGGGCGCATTTATCATCGACCCGCCAGCAGCAAAAATCGTGCGGCGTATTTTCGACCTTGCGATTCTGGGGTTAGGTACAAGAGAGATAGCAATGATGCTCAATGACGAAAATGTTCCTGTGCCGAGCGTATATAACAAAGAAAATAAGGCGTATGGCAAGGAAACGACCTATACCATCGCCCCAGTGATTCTTTGGGATAGTACTCGCGTTTGGAAAATCCTCACGGCTTATGTGTACACCGGGGCAATGGTTTTGGGCAAAACAAAAACACTGATTTCCGGCAAAAGCATTGTCCGAACAGTCCCCAAAGGACAGCAGTTTATTACAGAGGGAACCCATGAAGCAATCGTCAGCCGGGAAGAATTTGAAAAAGCGCAGCTTGTCATAAAAAGCAACAGCCATAAAGTGCTGATGGGCGGCGTGGACTTCCCGCTGAAAGGAAAAGTCCGCTGCGGAAATTGCAGACGGGTGATGGCGCACAATTTCAAACAGGCTGTCCCAACATTCTGGTGCAGAGAAGGACTGGAACTTGTGGGGCAAACTCAGTGTACATCCGAAGTCTTTCAGGTTAGTGACATTGAAAATGCTGTTTTTCAAGCACTGAAAAAGGAACTCTCCCTGCTGGATTCCCTCTATGGCGATATTCAAAAAGAAGAACAGGGATTGAAGGAAGCTCACAAAAAGGCAAACCGCCGCAAAACTCTGATGGAGCAGGAACTAAAAAATCTAAAAGGGAAGAAAATGCGGATGTATGAGGAATATGCAGCAGGAACGCTCTCACTAGATACTTACAAGCAGAAAAAGCAGGAGTGCGATAGAAAAATTTCAGAGGTACAAGAGCAAATTGAACAATCCAAAGCGGAAGAATCCACCCAGAGTGTTGTGCCGGGAACCGTGCGCGCAGCGGCAGAGCAGGCAGAAAACTTTCTGAATGGTACAAGGCTTACGGCAAGTATGGTGTTGGCGTTCATTGAAAATGTCTTTGTATATGATGGCGGGCGCATTGTGGTACGGTTCAAATATGAGCAGAGCATCCAAGATGCTGTAAAAGCGTTACACACAGACTGAATTTCAAAAAAGGCTGCGTTGCCCATGTTGTAACATTAAAGAGTGTGTTATAATATGGGCAACAAAACAGCCGGAAAGAGGACATTATGAAAGCGATTCGATGGCTGTTAAAATTGGCTCTGGTGATTATGACCCTGCCACTGATCCTTGTTGTGTGGCTGATAAAGTGGTTTGTGGTATTCTTGCATCATTGTTCGGCATGGATTTTCTATTTGATGGGTAGTGTGCTATTGGCAACGGCGATTCTTTCGTACCTCATGCAGCAGTCGCAAGTGATGGAAGCACTTCAAATGCTGATCGGTGGATTCGTGATTTTTATGATACCGCAGGTGGTCGGCAGCATAGTGGTACTTATGGAACTGGCGGCAGTAATGCTTCGGCAGGTATGGTACATATAAAATAGGGAGGCGTACAGATAGTGAAATTGGCGGCGATTCATCATGTGGCGATTATCGTTTCTGACTATGAAAAGGCACGAGAGTTCTATGTGAACAAACTGGGCTTTGCAGTTGTGAGAGAAAACTTCCGCAAGGAGCGGAACGACTGGAAACTGGATTTGCGTGTCGGTGACGGAGCCGATGCGATTGAACTTGAAATTTTCGCGGAGCCAAACCCGCCCAAACGTGTGAATAGGCCGGAAGCCTGCGGTTTGCGGCATCTGGCGTTCCGGGTGGATGATGTGGAAGCTACCGTGGCAGAACTTGCGCAGATGGGAATTGAATGTGAACCAATTCGATTGGACAGCTACACCAAAAAGAAAATGACATTTTTCTTTGACCCTGATGGACTGCCCTTGGAATTGCACGAATAAATCATACAAAATAGTAAGGATGCTATGTGATAGGGTAGGAGTTATAAAATGGTTGATGTTGAAAAATGCCCTTATATTGAATATAAAATTCAAGGAATAAGTGGAATCGTTGCAAAAGAAGAAAAATCATTTTGCGTAAAAGACGATTTAATAATACAAATCGAATTGAAGCAAGAAGGACTGGAAATTACTGGGCTGAAAGTACTATTAAAAGAAGATAGTGTAATCGACGAACAAGTAAAGCAGACAATCAGACGGAAAATTGAGCGTTTTTTGGTGAACTTATATGGAAATCCGAATGTCTATGTGTCTGAATTTTCTATGGGAATATTGCAGATTTTCAATCCCAATAGCAAGAAAGCTCAATATGAGTTCAGTAGTACACTGGTGATTTCTGCTGAATGTTCGTGTGCAATACAGTGCAATGCTCATTATTTTAAGGAAATGTATGAAAAACAAGTTCCAGAGGATAAAGCAGACGAAGTATATCCTTTGCTTTTTAGCACGATGCGTATTGATGATATTTTTGTTCGATATTTGATGCAATATGAAATTCTTTTAGGGCAAGTAACGAAAGAACACACACAGAAGGAAGTCACTGATTACATAAAAAAAGTGTATAATCCGGCCAATAAAGATAGACAGATAGGCTTTCAACTAACGAGAAGGCCAAGAAGAAAGTATAAAGAAGATGATCTGACCTACAATAGAAATCTACTGGGACATGGTGATATAGAAAAAGCCGTTTCAGAGGAGAAAATAAGACAATTAAGCAGAAGTATAATGGATGTGCTCTGGTTTTCACTATGGAATAAGGCCGAATGATAAAAGTAATGCCCGTCTGGGGGAGAGGATTCGCAAATCTTCTCGACCAGGCGGGCATTTCATTCCGCAGGAATGTGAAGGTTAAAGGTTGAGTGTTTCTACCCATGCGGACAAGTCGGCCTTGCTGGAATAGGCATTAAACACTTTGCCGTGCAGCAGCTTTGCACCAGAACAACTCGGAGCAAGGTTTTCATTGGTTTTGCCCATGCCGCTGCCGCCAGAGGTGGCAAAGGGAATAATCGTTTTACCTTTCAGATTGTAGCTTTCCAGAAATGTATTGATGATGGTGGGAGCAACATACCACCAGATAGGAAAGCCGACAAAGATGGTGTCATACTCGTCCATGTTATCACGTTTGGCAGCGATGGCAGGGCGAGAGGTTGGGTCGCTCATTTCGATGGTACTGCGGGCCTTCTTGTCCATCCAGTTCAAATCGGCCTTGGTGTATGGAACTTCTGGCTGAATCTCAAAAATG
The DNA here is from genome assembly GCF_003287405.1 of Faecalibacterium prausnitzii. GTDB lineage: Bacteria > Bacillota > Clostridia > Oscillospirales > Ruminococcaceae > Faecalibacterium > Faecalibacterium intestinale. The sequence continues at coordinate 3,854 of NZ_PRLD01000020.1, read as the reverse complement.
TCTGCGCCGATGGCATCTGCCAGATTTTCGGCAACTTTTGCGGTGACACCGCTGGCAGAAAAGTAAGCGACAAGTCTTTTGCTCATGGCAATGCACTCCCTCTTGATGATTTTGTATAGGATAAGTATAGCACGGTGGAGGAGTAGCATCAAGCGGTTGCCCATGATATAACATCAACGATAATGTAATAACATGGACAACTTGAAACATGAAAAACCTTAGCGATGATGCGAGTTTGCAGCTTATCTTAACTCTAATATTGCATCTTAACTTAAAAAGAGTTATAATACAGAAAAAGAGTTAAGATTGGAGGTGAACACATGGAGTATCTCGATAAAGTCCTCGGAATTGAAGTTTCCTATATGAACGGTAAGTTTGAGCATTTACCCAATTTTATAGCCACAAGGTATCGCTTACAGATGGTGTCTATGAATGGACAAAGGGTGATTTTCCTTTATCCTAAGACAGAACTGGAGCAGATCGAAGTGCTGAAAAAGCATATTGCACGGATACAGAAAAACGAAAATTTGCCTGTTGTGCTAGTGCTAAATGAACTTGGCTTTCGTCAGAAAGAATATTTGATTCGTGAAAAAATTCCTTTCATCGTAGAAGGAAGGCAGATTTATTTGCCTTTTATGGCATTGTATTTGCAGGAACGGTGCAATGCTGAAAAAAAGCCACGGGAAGAAATACTTCCATCGGCACAGATGCTTTTGTTGCGGTTCATTTATGGAGGCGCACAAGAACTGTCTACAAGTCAGGCTGCGAAAGACTTGGAACTGACACCTACTTCTATATCGAGGGCATCGAAACAGCTTGAAGAAATGGGATTGCTGCATATAAAGAAAGCAGGTGTGCAGAGGATTCTGCAATCTGAGGATTCTCCGAAAATGCTGTTCCAAAAAGCAGAAGATACACTGCTGAATCCAGTAAAACGAACAGTTTATATTCCGAAAGAATTAGCGGGAACAGACCTGTTGGAAAGTGGATATTCGGCATTGGCAGAGTGTTCCATGCTGAACGCACCGAATGTCAAATGCTATGCAACAGAAAGAATCTCTCAATGGAAAGATGTTATGACAAATAGCTTGCAGGATTCGCAGGGGCAAGTGGCCGTAGAAATGTGGAGATACAATCCCCGAAAATTGACAACACAAAATATTGTAGACGAACTTTCGTTGGCATTGACATTGAGAGAAGATGCAGATGAACGAGTTGAAGAAGCAGTAGAAGAAATGCTGAATGAACTGTGGAGGAAGATAGATGGTTACAGGAATTGACAGTTTTAAGGAATGGTTCAAGGGCAGCGAAAATCAGTATGCTATCATTGGCGGAACTGCGTGTGACATTCTGATGACGGAAGAAGGATTGGACTTCCGAGCAACAAAGGACATTGACCTTGTTCTGATTATAGAAGCAGTTGATGCGGATTTTGGAAAGAAATTCTGGGAATATGTAAAACAGGCTGGATATGAACATTGTAATAAAAGTTCGGGTGTGCCGCAGTTTTATCGCTTTAGCCACCCGACCTCGAATCAGTATCCTGCGATGATTGAACTTTTCACACGAAAGTTGGATGCCATTCAACTCCCAGAAGATGCAGTCTTAACGCCATTGCCGATGGACGAAGATATTTCAAGTCTGTCTGCTATTCTCTTGGACGATGATTACTATGAATTCTTGAAACAGGGAAAAGTCACCGTTGATGGAGTGACCGTTTTGGATGCAGCGTATTTGATTCCGTTTAAGGCAAAAGCGTGGATGGATTTGACGGATCGCAAAGCCGCAGGTGAACACGTTGATAGCAAAAACATCAAGAAGCATAAGAACGATGTTTTCCGTCTGACGGAATTGATTGATCCCACGGTCAAGATTACGGCTCCCCAAGGAGTTTATACGGATATTCAAGAGTTTGTGCAGCGGATGCAAAATGAAAGCGTTGACATTAAGCAGTTGGGGCTGGTAGGGAGAACGAAAGATCAGATTTTGAACGAACTAAAAGATTTGTATATAGCACAGTGATTATAGAGCCATTTCGGTTGTCATGCAGAGTGATATGCTACCCCTAGAGTAGACAGAGTAAAAACAAAACTCTGAATACTTTGGGGGTATTTTCATGTCAAGGAAGAATAAAAGCTATCCAGCAGAATTGAAATATCAGGCAGTAGCAGATTATCTGAGCGGTGCAGGTTCGCTTCGGGCTATCTGTAAAAAGTACAAAATCGGAAACAAAAAGCGACTTCAAGACTGGATAAAGTTGTATAATAGTCATAAGGAACTGAAATGTTACACAGGAGGCAGCCGTATGACCAAAGGAAGAGATACAACTTACGAGGAACGAATCGCATTTGTGAAAGAGTGCATCGAGAACGGATACAACTACACCGAGATTTCTGAAAAGTACAAAGTTGGTTATCAGCAGATCTACACATGGGTGCAGAAGTATAAGAAAGACGGCGAAGATGCCCTGAAAGACCGGCGAGGACGGCACAAGAAGGATTACAAGCCGCAGACGGAAGAGGAACGGTTGAAGCTGGAAGTAGCAACTTTGAAGCGGCAGCTTTATCTGTCACAAATGGAGATTGACGTGCTAAAAAAATTACAGGAGCTGGAGAGGGGGAATCGCTGAGCCTGACCAGACTGCTGCTTCGTTATCGGACGGTAAAGGAACTGCATGAGGAAAAAGGCTATACTGTCCGTGACCTCTGCTCACTGGTACATATTGCTCGTTCATCTTATTACAAATGGCTAAAGCATCCCAAAAGCAGCAATGAACTCGAAAACGAGAAGATTTCAACGGCAATTCAAGAGATTTATAAAGAGCATCCAGACAAAGGGCACCGCCGCATCCGGAATGATCTGGAAAAGGACTATGATATCCGAACCAGCAACAAACGTGTTCTGAATCTCTGCCGTGTGCTTCATATCCAGTCAACCGTGAAGTTCAGAAAACAGGGTTGTACCAGAAATGCTTCTGACCCGCAGGTAACAGCACAGAATCGTCTGCACCGGGAATTCTGGGCGGGGCATCCCAACGAAAAGTGGCTGACCGATGTAACGGAGTTCAAGTGGTATGAAGGTCCAATTATCCACAAGCTCTATCTGAGTGCGATTCTCGATTTGTGTGACCGGAGAATCGTCAGCTATGTTATTCGTGACCGAAATGACAACAAGCTGGTTTTGACACGCTTGATAAAGCTGTTCTGGAAAATCCGAATGCACATCCGCTGTTCCACAGCGACTGTGGATTCCAGTACACCAGCAGAACCTTCCACAAGAAACTGCTGGATGCCGGGATGACACAGAGTATGTCCCGTGTTGGCCGCTGCATTGACAACGGCCCGATGGAAGGCTTCTGGGGAATCCTGAAGCGTGAGTGCTATTATGGGCATACTTTTACAAGCCGAGAACAGCTCATTTCCACAATTGAAAGCTATATTGACTACTACAACAACCGCCGTTACCAGCACAGGCTGTTCATCTAGACTCCCATGCAAGCTCATGTCAGTGCCATGAATCGGGCAGCTTAATTGGCTGGTTGTACAAAAAATTCGCCGTTTCTTTGGTGAAACGGCGAATAAAATCTTATATTATTTTTATTGTCTACTTGACGGAGTGCACCTCAGAGATGCAATGACCTGAGATGGCTCTTTTCTTTTGGATAAAGGCTCATTGAAGTCAAGGGCAGATTGAAAACTGCTTTGGCTTTGATGAGCCTATTTTTTTGCTTTTTCAAATTTATTTGTGAAAAAAGTTGTCCAAGACTTGACATCGGGCGGATATAACCGTTTGCCGAACGACAAGCAGACACTTGTTGTTGATCCGGTGGCATCCGAAGTCGTAAAGCGTATTTT
>NZ_PRLD01000053.1 GCF_003287405.1 Faecalibacterium prausnitzii | reverse complement strand
TTTTCCTCCAGTGCCGCCAGCACCGAGGGGCGGCGAGGTGCGTCCTCCTGTTCTTCCTCATCCTGTTCCGGGTCGTGGCTCTTTTCGTCCACATCCAACTGGGCGTTTAATTCGGCAAGGCGGGCTGACTTCTCTGCCAGTTCTTCTTCCTGTGGGAATGGTTTCTCAACCTCGATTTGCGCTGCTGCCTGCTGCTGATGCAGAGTGGCTAGTTCATTCTCAGCAGAGTTAATGCGCTCCGGGAAGTTGTTCAGCGAATTATCCAAACGGATAATGTTGCCCAGCGGGTCGGTGCCCAGTGCTACCGGGTATCTCCGTTCGCCCTTCAGAATAGCCTGATACTCACTGCGGAAGGTATCGAACCGCAGAGACAACTCAAAGCCCCGGTAGCTGCCGATCACTTTTTCTTCGGCGTTGGGCAGTTCGGAACAGGCAAGCACCAGACGCTCACCGGCGGTCTTTTTCTCATCGTAGGTCACGCCCTTGATGGTCATGCCGCAGAAACCCTCTTGCACCTGCGGATGGGCGGCGGTAAGCTGTGCGTCCGCTTTCACCCCAGCAATATAGGCGTTCGTTTCCCGAATGTCAGCCGGGAATTTGGTCAGAAGCTTGTCTTGCAGGCGGAATTTCTGACTCTGGTGGTCGGCTTTCAGCACCTTCAGCTTGGCGACCTGCACATCCAAATCCATCTTCTCCTTGATGAGCGGATTTCCAGCGCACAGTGCCTTGATCTCCGCATAGGAAAGTGCCTGCTCGTCCACGTCCTCGCAGGAGCGCACCGGGGATTTGCTGGTCATAATCTGGCTGATAAATCGCTGTTTGTTTTCCAAAGTTTGGAACAAATAACTGTCAAATGTCCCTTCCGTAACGTAATTGAACACCTTGACTTCCTTATTCATATTGCCCTGCCGGATGATGCGACCATTGCGCTGGGTCATGTCACTGGGCTTCCAGCCAACATCCAGATGATGCACCGCCACAAGTCGGGACTGGACGTTGGTGCCCGCTCCCATTTTTGCAGTGCTTCCGAGCAAAACTCGCACATCGCCAGAGCGCACTTTGGAGAACAATGCCGCCTTTTTCGC